>JAGHUA010000049.1 GCA_018065085.1 Candidatus Liminaster caballi
TTGCGGATATAAAAAAGTCCGAGCTTGTGAAAGTCCGGACTTTTAATTTAAATTAGCATTTGAGGGTGTGTCTAAGGCTTTATACCTTTTGACACACCCTCATATTTTGTCTATATCAGTAAATCAGCGTTTCAGATAGACAGTCTCGTCACATGTGACGTTGACTACCTGATCGCCAATCTGGATGCGGAAGTCACCTGCTTCGAGCAACCACTCGCCATAATAGTCGCAGAAGGCTAGGTCGGTGGCAGGAATCGAAAGAGTGACAGTCTGCTTCTCGCCAGGATGGAGTTCGATCTTCTCGAACTGGCGCAGACGACGCACGTCAGGTGTGCACGTGGCAACGAGGTCGCTGCTGAAGAGCATCACAGACTCCTTGCCAGCCACCTTGCCGACGTTCTCTACATCGATGGTGAATGTCAGGACATCCTTGCTGGTGAAATGCTGCTTGTCGGCTGTGATGTTGCTGTAGGCGAACTTGGTATAGCTCAAACCATAACCGAAAGGCCACTGCACATCGACAACGGCATTATAGTCATAGGCACCCTCCATTGTGGCGGTCTCCTGACAAGGCTTGTAATCGTAGGTGATGAGCGAATGAGGCTCCTTTGGATAGGTGTAAGGCAGACGGCCTGAGAAGTTGGCATCGCCGGCAAGAAGGTCGGCAAGGGCATCGCCGCCGTAGTTGCCAGGCACGAGGATATCGACAATGGCAGATGCCAATGGCTCGATGTCGGCAATGAGACGCGGACGGCCTTCGCTGAGCACCATAACCACAGGCTTACCTGTCTTGGCCAATGCCTTGACAAGGTCACGCTGCTGTGACGAAAGGGCAAGGTCTGTGAGGTTGCCCGGAGTCTCGGCATAGCTGTTCTCACCGATGCATGCCACGATGATATCAGCCTGCGATGCTGCACGTACGGCACGGTCGATCTGAGCTGGCAGTTCCTCATAGTACTTGCCACTCATGTTGTATGACACGCCTTCCTCCAGGATGACGTTCTTTGCTCCATACTTCTGGCACATTGCCTCGTAGATGGTGTTATACTGCTCATCGTACTTATCGGTGTTCGAACCCTGCCATGTATAGCTCCAGCCGCCATGAAGCACGCGCATGGAGTTGGCATTAGGACCTGTGAGAAGGATCTTCTTGCCCTTGGCGAGTGGCAGGATGCCATTGTTCTTGAGGAGGATCTCAGACTCGACTGCACCCTGCTTTGAAAGCTCTGCTGCACGGGCTGACGCGAACTCAGGATAGTCGGCAGCATGCTGCACAGGGTTATCGAACAGACCGAGACGATACTTCAGACGCAGCACACGGCGTGTGGCATCGTCGATGCGAGACTGTGGCACAGTACCCTCCTTGACCAGTTCGACGAGAAGGTCGCAGAAATCAGTGTTGTATGGTTCCATAGCCATATCGATGCCAGCATTGATTGCCATGGCGATAGCCTGCTTCTTGTCGGCAGCCACATGATCGCGTGTGTAGAGGTTATTGATGTCGGCCCAGTCGGTGACGATCATACCGTCCCAGTTAAGTCCTTCCTTGAGCCACACGGTGAGGAGCTCGTGGTTGGCATGGAACGGCACACCGTTGTTCGAACCAGAGTTGACCATGATGCTGAGCGCGTGGCCATTGCGGATTGCCTCATAGAACGGAGCAAAATGCTTCTCGCGCAGTTCGGCAGGTGCGATGCTCGATGGTGTACGATCCTTGCCCGACACAGGCACGCCATAGCCCATGTAATGCTTCAGACAGGCAGCGATGTGGTTCTGGTCGATATGGTTTGGATCCTCGCCCTGGAAGCCCACAGTGGCCTCACGTCCGAGCTCGGCATTGACATAACAATCCTCACCGAAGTTCTCCCATACACGTGGCCAGCAAGAGTTGCGGCTGAGGTCGATGGTTGGGTTGAAAGTCCAGGTGACACTGCCCGCACGGGTCTCATAGGCACAGATCTCGGCTGCCTCGCGCACCATCTGACGATTGAGCGCAGCACCCATATTGATGTTCTGAGGGAAGAGCGTACCGCCGGCAGTATAGGTGGTACCGTGGTTCTGGTCAAGACCGAAGAGGCAAGGGATGCCGAGTTCCTGCATGCTGATGCGCTGCAGTGGTTCCATGACCGTTTCCCACTGTTCGGGAGTAGGCGACTGGGCAGAGATCTGATTGAGGAACGAACCGATCTTATGGTCACGGATGAGAGCTGTGAGCTTCTCCTCATCGACCACGAACCTATTGCCATAAGCGCCGTCGGGATCGGCCTCACAGTGGGCAGCAAGATCGAGCACAAGCTGTGTCATCTGTCCGACTTTCTCTTCGAGTGTCATCTTGGAGAGGGTGGCCTCTACGCGATTCTCGATATCCTGGTCGTACGGTATGGCCGGACTGACCTTTGCATCCTGCTTCTGGCACGAAGCCAATGTCAGGGCAGCTGCAACCGCAGCAAAAAACAGTTTCTTCATAATATTTATTATAGGTATATGATGTAATAATTTAAAGAATAACGCCATTTGCGCGGTTTTATTGCCGCACAGATGGCGTTATATCACACAATTCACTTCTTTTCGAAATCAAGACTCTTGCGGATGTCCTGTGATGAGAAACCGACAAGGAGGTGGAAATGTCCGGCCTCAGCCACCCAGCTGCGCGAAGCCTCGTCATAGTATGAGAGGTCACGCTCGGTCAGGCTGATCTCGACCTTGCGACTCTCGCCAGGATTAAGGAATACCTTGCTGAAGCCCTTGAGTTCCTTGACCGGACGAACGACCGACGACTTGACATCACGCACATACAGCTGAACGACCTGAGCACCTGCCACATTGCCTGTATTCTTCACACTGGCTGTAACCACCGGCATTCCATTGCCATCGACGGTAAATGAAGCATCTTCGATGTCGAACGTGGTGTAGCTCAGACCGAAGCCGAATGGGAAGAGTGGCTTGAGGTTCTGCTGATCGATGTAGCGATAGCCCACGAAAAGACCTTCCTCGTATGTGATGTCCCACTGATCCTTACCCTCGACCTTGATGCCAGGATACTGAGCCGGATTGACAGCCTTGAGTTCGTCGATGGTCTGAGCCGAGGCAGCTGCCTGCTTCTTGAGACGGCGACCTTTGGCATCATGCTGAGCAAAGACTGAACACTGGTCGAGCGAGGCATACCATGTCATAGGCAAATGACCCGAAGGATTGACATCGCCCACAAGTACGCTTGCGAGAGAATTGCCAGCCTCCGAACCGAGATACCAGTCCTGAACGATGGCAGAAACCTTGTTCACCCATGGCATTGCAACGGCATTGCCCGAGATGTTGACCACAACAAGACGCGGATTTGCCTCAGCAAGCGCCTCGATGACTGCATCCTGACCGTATGGCAGACCATACTGTTCGCGGTCAAAGCCCTCGGCATCCTGATGGTCGGCCTTGTTGAGACCGCCGATGAAAATAACCACATCAGCCTCCTTGGCCTTTGCCACAGCATCGGCTATAAGCTGGCTTGCTGAACGCGAATCAGAAAGATCCTGACCTGTCTTAACGCCATTATACTCGCCACCGGTATCGCCGACATAACCGCGCTCGTAGGCAACCTTCACGCCTGTACCAGCCAGACGAGTCTGAATGCCCTGCAACGGAGATATCTCATGCTGAACCTTGAGCGAGGAAGAACCGCCGCCCACGGTCATCATCTTGATGGCATTCTCGCCAACGACAAGCACATTCTTCACTGTGCCAAGGTCGATAGGAAGAACCGTTTTCTGATTGTTCTTCGGACCTACAGCCGCATTCTTGAGGAGAACGATCGATTCTTCACCGATCCTGCGGGCAGCAGCAACGTGAGCCTCGCTGTTGAGAGCACCGAACGGACGGAAAGGATTCATCGATGTGCGCATGATCATGCGAAGCACGCGACGGCATTTGTCATCCAGTTCCTTAGTACCGACCTTTCCTTCCTCAATAAGCTTGAGATAAGGATTGGCAAGATAGTAATTATCGTAGGCATTGGTAAGGCCCATCTTAAGGCCATCGGTCCAGGTGCCATACTCAAGGTCAAGCGAATTGAAGATTGCCTCTTCTGTGCTCTGTGTTCCACCCCAGTCGGAGATAACTACGCCGTCGAAGCCCCACTCGTCCTTGAGAATCTTGTTCATCAGATAGTCGTTGTGGCAGGCATGCTGACCGCGGAACAGGTTGTATCCGCCCATGATGCTCCATGACTTACCCTCCTTGACCGCAGCCTCGAATGCCGGCAGGTAGATCTCGCGCAGAGTGCGCTCGTCGGCAATGGCATTGGTGGTGTAACGGTTTAGCTCATTGCTATTGAGCGCATAGTGCTTGACACAGGCTGCTACGCCTTGAGCCTGCACGCCGAGAATATACTGGGTGACCATCTGACCCGAGAGATACGGATCTTCACCGAGATATTCGAACGAACGACCGTTGAGAGGATTACGCAAAATGTTACAGCCGGGGCCAAGAAGCACGGTCTTATTGCGATAGCGTGCCTCCTCACCGATGCTCACGCCATAGAGGTAAGCCATCTCGGTGCTCCATGTGGCAGCCAGACCGGAAAGCGCTGGGAATGCCACACAAGAGTCATTGGTACAACCAGCCTGATCCCATTCGTCCCAAAGCACATCAGGACGGATGCCATGAGGGCCGTCAGTACACCAAACCTCAGGAATGCCCAAGCGGGCAACACCCGGGCTCGAGAACTTGGACTGGGCATGAACGATGCCCACCTTCTCGCGCAATGTCATGCGGCTGAGTGCATCCTCCACTCTTTCTTCAATCGGCTTGCTGAGGTCAAGATAGACCGGAGTCTGAGCCGAAGCGGTCAGGGCCAGAGCAGATGCTATGATTGTTAATGTTTTTCTCATTATTATAAAATATTTAGTCTTATTGGTTCCCTCCCTTTTTGGGGAGGGTTAGGGAGAGTCTATTATTTCTGCCAAACGCGAACGTAATCTACATACATCGACAATGGCAATGCCTTCTCATTGACACCCTGACTGCCACCCCAGTCGCCACCCCAAGCAAGATTGAGGATCACATAGAATGGAGCATCGTGAGGCCACGAGGTAAATGTTCCTTGAGCGACTTCGACCACGAGTACTGCTGCATGTGCGAGTACAGATATTGCATCTGACCGTAAGCAAGACCGATGCCCATGACCCGCCATGCCATCGACTTGTGGCGCAAAGATACACATTTTTGTCAAAAATGGACAACAGAAATAACAAAAAAGCGCAAAAACTGCTTTAAAACATACGATAAATGCAAAAATGTTTGTTCAATTCGAAAAAAAATATCATCTTTGCACCGCTTTTCGCGCGAGAAAGGTAGAGATACCGTCGGGCTAAGGCAAAAATATAACAAATTAATCATTTAACAGTTAGTTATGAACAACTACGAAACCGTTTTCATTTTGACTCCCGTTTTATCTGATGCACAGGTAAAGGAAACGGTAGATGCTGTTAAGGCTGAGCTCACTAACAATGGTGCAACCATCGTTAACGAGGAGGCTTGGGGTATGAAGAAGCTTGCTTACCCTATCGAGAAGAAATCTTCCGGCTTCTACTTCCTGGTGGAGTTCGACGGCGAAGGTACCGTCGTAAACAAACTCGAGACTTATTTCCGTCGTACAGACCGTGTCATCCGCTTCATGACCGTAAAGAACGACAAGTATGCAGCTGAGTACGCCGCAAAGCGCCGCTCACTGAAGAACGCTAAAGCACAGGAGGCATAATCATGGCAGAAGTATCAGAAATCCGCTATCTGGCACCAGTGGCAGTTGAAGTAAAGAAGAAGAAGTATTGCCGTTTCAAGAAGAGCGGTATCAAGTACATCGACTACAAGGATCCAGAGTTCCTCAAGAAGTTCCTCAACGAGCAGGGCAAGATTCTTCCACGTCGCATCACCGGTACTTCATTGAAGTTCCAGCGCCGTGTGGCTACCGCTGTTAAGCGTGCACGCCAGATCGCTCTCCTCCCATACGTTTGCGATATGCTCAAGTAATTATTAACCAAGTAAAATTCAGACACCTATTATGAAGATTATTCTGATTGAAGACGTCCAGAACCTTGGTTATAAGGACGACGTTGTAGAAGTAAAGAACGGCTACGGCCGCAATTTCCTCATCCCAACAAAGAAGGCTGTCCTCGCCACTGAGTCAGCTCTCAAGCAGCTCGCTGAGAAGCAGAAGCAGCAGGCACAGAAGATGGCTAAGATCAAGGCTGACGCTGAGGCTCTCAAGGCTGCTATCGAGGCTGCTGGCGAGCTCACCATCACCGTTAAGGCTTCTGAGGAAGGCAAGGTTTACGGTTCAGTTACCAACATCCAGATCGCTGAGGCTCTCGAAGCTAAGGGTGTAACTGTAGAGCGCAAGACCATTGCTACTGACAACATCAAGGTTCTCGGCCAGCACACTGTTGTTGCTAAGCTCCACCGTGAGGTTTCTGCTGAGATCGTTGTTAACGTTGTTGCTGAGTAATTCAAGCTCGACAAGCATCAAACACAATAAAGGGCTATGTTTCGGCATAGTCCTTTTTGTTTTTTCGATCGAAAAACCGAATCGTTTTTTTCGAATTTCAATCAATCGAAAGAAAACGCCAATAACAAAATTCACAATATGAAAAAGCTCATTATTCTTGCCATGGCTCTCGTTGCCATGGTATCGTGCACAAAGAAGCAGAACGCCCAGCAGAGCCCAGAGGAGGCACAGCAGGAGTTCGATGCCTTTGTTGCAGCCATCCAGGCATTGCCCGACGATGCTGACAGCCTCTGTCTCGACCTCTCACAGAAGTTCTATGCCTCACACCCAGCCGACAGTTTCGGCATCATGGTGTTCAACCAGATCATCCGTTACTATCTCTCGTACGACGAACTCAAGGAGGCTCTTGACAAGGCCTGCGACCAGATCAAGAACGACCCACACAACCAGAAGATGCTTGCCTCCAAGCTCGTGCAGCAGCAGACGGCTCCAGGCTCCCAGTATATCGACATCGAGGGCGTGACTGTAGCTATCGACGTCGAGTCGCCAGCCGACGGCCTTGACATCAAGCTCAGCGATATTGTCAAGCAGGGCAAGCCTGTGCTTGTCGATTTCTGGGCATCGTGGTGCGGTCCGTGCCGCCAGGAGATTCCAAATATTGCCAATGTTGCCAATAAATATGCCGGCAAGATCAACGTCGTAGGCATTGCCGTTTGGGACAAGCTCGCTGACACACGCAAGGCTATGACCGAGCTCCCAATCTCATGGCCGATCATCTTCTCTGAGCAGGCCACAGAACCATACGGCATCGACGGCATTCCACACATCATGCTCATTGCTCCAGACGGCACCATCCTTGCCCGCGATCTCCGTGGCGAGGCCATCGAGAAAGCCGTTGCCGAACTCTGATTTTTGTTCACTTCAAATATCAAAAACGTTTCATAGATGCGACCGAAAGGCAAAAAACGGGCATTTATGAAACGTTTATAATTTTTTGACATTTCTTTTTAAAGAAAAATCCTTATCTTTGCCACGCTTAATTACACAGAAAAGATTTCAAACCGTGTGTTATGAAGGTAAGGTTTTTTCATATCAATATCGTTTCATTCCTGACGCTTGCAGCATCCATGATGTTGCTCTTCCCGTCATGCCATTTCGGAAGCATTGATGATGTGATGCCGCGATATGAAAACACCGTGCGCGAGATACAGTTCACCGTGAGCGTCACCGACGGCAGCAACGGTTCAGACCTTGCCCTGTTCTCGCCCGTTCTGACCGACGATCAGGGGCAACGCAGTCTGGCAGCCCACCTCACTCCCACCGACCGCCAGGAGTTTGGCTACGAGACACGCCATCCTGCCATCTTTGGCAATGGCGACCATGCCGATGCCATCGCATTCCTTCCCTACTCTTACGCCCGATATGCCCCAGCCGACAGCACAGAACTCATGCTCGATTACTCCGTGCAGGACGGCACCTTCAATACAATCCAGGCCAACGCCACCTACGCCATGTCGCGCTTCCTGCTGACATGCGACTCGGAGAACATCCACGGCCAGGCACACGGCCCGTCAGACGGCATCGTGCTCAGCCCGCTCCAGGCCACGTTGCGCGTCAATCTAATCAGCGAGGACGGCACCATGTCTCTTGCCGATATGCTTCAGCAGAAGGCCGTTGCCTTTGGCGGAGGCTGTTCCATCACCGACATCCAGATCACCAACCACGGCCTGCATGGACCCGTTGCCGACCGCGTGATTGTCAATATGCTCGATAGCACACTTCATCGCATAGACCAGCGCACCGGCACCATCACGCTGCGTCAGGCTGACGGACTCAACATGATTGGCAAGCAGACGTTCGAGGTACAGCGCACCGAGACAATCTCGTGGGGCGGCACATCGTGGGGCACATCGTTCTTCGTCTCCCTCCCGGCGTTCGACGACACTGCCGGAAGTCTGATAAAGATCATCGTCAGATGCAGCTATGCCGGCCGCGAGCGCCATTATTACGGCATCGTGAGGCTCGATCGTCCGTTGGTTGGAGGACACCGCTACTGCACCACATCCGTCCGTTGCTGGAGCGATCCTGCGATGATTCCCCAAACGGCATATTCCGACATCACAGACGATAAGATAAACGACATCATAGAAGACATCTCAGACGCCCCAGCCGGCGTCACAAACATATATTGACAATGAAACTCACCGACATCATAACCCTCGCCATAGCCGCCACGCCCATGCTCACAGCCTGCGGCGTCGATGATCAGGACGTACTGAAGGCTATCCCATCCGACTATGCCGATGTGGAGCGTTCCTTCACGTTCACGCTCAATGCCACTGCGCCCGGCAACGGTGACGCAGGCGCCACGCGCACCAAGATCACCGACCGTCAGGCCTTCGGCCTCGACATCTGCTGGAATAAAGACGATAAGCTTGCCGTGTTCAGCAACTGCATCACATCTGACAAACCCGTAAAGCTCGAAGTCATGGAGCCAATCAGTGCCTCCGATGTTATGGATAACAATTTTGCCAGCTGGGCGATGTTTGCCGGCACAGGCAGCATGACCGCAGGCAACACCGTCAACAACGCACGCGCCAACGAACAGCTCTTTGCCCTTGTCTATCCGTTCGAAGCGTTCAGCAGCCTTGCGCCCAACAGCAGTTCCGTGGTCCTGGACTTTGACCGACAGACGGGCGATCTCAAGACACTTCAGGAGCACTTCCAGTATGCCTGGGGACTCACCTCCGGCGTCATCAATGGCGACGACCAGTCGGCATGGATCACGCCTCACGACATGATTGGCGACAGGTGCAATCACCCAGACATTCATCCCGGCCATAACTACGACGAGAGCGTCCTGCTCGACGAGAAGATGTCCATCCTCCGCTTCTCGCTCGTCCACAAGAACAATGACAACTCACTCATCTCGTTCAGCGACTATCTTACCTCCATAGGCACCACACTCCAGACGATCATGCTCATCGACGACAATGGCAATATCCGCAGCCAGGCTTCGCTCGATCTCTACACCGGACAGGTCACTGCCATCGAGAACTATATCGACTATATCACCATCACACCCAAGGACAACGCCACCTCCATTGCATTTACCGAGATCGACCCGAAAAGCGAACTCTCAGCCGGAGGCAAATCATGGGGTTCATCGTTCTACGTCAGCATTCCTGTGCCCGACAGCAAGGCTGTCTATGACTTCTTGCTGATGCTCATCGACAGTGGCGGCAACTACTACCACGTTGCCATGAACAGGCGCAGCTTCAACGAAGGCAGTTACTACATAACCGAGCCGCTTGTTGTGACCAGCGAGGATACCACCCCTGAGCCGTATTCCATCATGACTCTTGCCGAGTTCGAGGACGAGTACATCATCGATGATCCGGATCCGGATCTGCTCATCTGGGACAGTTTCTCACTCATGCTGCTGTGGGACCGCTACAGCATCGGCTTCGTGCCCGAATATCTGTTTGAGAACGTCCGTCCCGGTGCAGTGATGAGTGTCGATTTCCGTCTTCACGGTCAGGCCTCAGCCTATCTTCAGTTCAACGACGGCAGTGGCTCGCACTACAACTGGCATCCATTGCCTGGTCTCAACTCAGTCTATACGCCACACGATGGCCAGACCGTCAGCCTTGCCACCGAGGGACGAGTCAGCGGACGTGATTTCAACGACACACAGGACGACAAGTCCGACATGAACCCCTATTTCGAAAGCGTCACCCGCATCGAGTTCGAGCTCACAGCCGAGATGCTCGAAAAGATACGCAACAATCCCGCTTCTGTCGATGGCCGAGGAATCACCATCACGGGCGAGGGCAATGGCAAGCAGTCGATCGACCGCATCAGCATCCGCATCGCCTCAAGCGACGAGCTTCCCGATCCTGTCGATTACAGCAAACCGCTTTTCGAGGGTCGGTTCCGCACCTCCTACAGTGATTACTTCTATTTCAACCGCCTGTGTAAGCGTCCGCTTTATTCCCTGCGCGAAGGCGACATACTGCGCATCCATTACGACGATACCGACCGCAATCCGTGGTACAACTCGCCGCTGCTCATCCAGTCGGGCATCAACGACAATCCTCTCAACGGCATTGGCAACTACGGTCAGATCGACCTTCAGGCTACCGTCGGCTATTTCGACATCCCGATCACAGCCGAGATCCTCTATTTCTTTGCCTATTACAACGGCGCCAAGATCCGTCGAGACACAGGCATCACCATCACCCGTGTCGAAGCCATCCGTCCGTAATATCAACCCCATAGACTCCAGCAATATGAGATACCGCATTCCCCTCCATACCCTCTTTGCCCATCGCTCTTTCCTCATTGCTCTTTCCACATTCCTCATTGCTCTTTTCTCATCTCTCATTACCCTCTCCTCCTGCTCCGACAGCGCGCTCGATGCCGTCCTCGACCAGCATCAGCCCATCACCGTCGAGTTCTGTCTGGCAGGCAACAAGGGCGATTTTATCGACACACGCATATCCGACACCAATCAGGCGCCCGACTATCTCTATGCCTTCATGGTGTTCGAGGGCGAAGGCCGGCAGAGGGTGATGACCAAGGTTTATCATACCTCAGCCACGGGCGAAGACAACAGCATCTCCTGGTCGATGGTCAGCGGCAACAGGTTCAGCACCAAGGTCAGTTTCACGCTGCCCGAGGGATTCGGATTCACCCCTACCGTAGCCCGTGCCTATCTCGTTGCCTCGCTCCAGCCGCTTCTGCTTTCGACAGGCGGACGTGCCATCGACCCCAACAGCCTCACCGAGGACATGATCTGTCACATGATCACCGACGGACGCAAAGACGCCTCGGGCAATGACCTCTCGTTGCGCGACATCTATTCCACGCCGTGCAATCTCACCAGCGCAGGCCGCTATTATGTCACAGCCGTTCCCTCTGCCACTGGCAACATCGTGTTCGGTTCGGACAAGGCTCCGGTCATCCTCTATCATATTGCGTCGCGCATAGATGTCAGCTGGGAGCCGCGCGTACCCGAGTCTGGCAAGGCTGTAGGCGTTGCCACGGTCTATGACGCACCTGCCCAGGGCTATGTCTTCCTTCCCACGGCCAATGTCTATGGCGTCTCCTACACCCGTCCGCTGGTCTATACGCCCGAGGTCTATGACTACATGCCCACGCCTCACATCGTCACCCTCCTGAGCGATGACTACGGTTCGGACACTGGTTCAGCCTACGCCTATTTCCTCCAGCCGCAGGACAACCGTGCCGTCATCGACGTCCATTGTATCAACAGCCCTTCGAAGTCGTTCACCACCGACGGACATGAGGCCGACGAGTGCTTCACCTCATGGCACAAGATCCGTGTCCGCCTCTGAGGCCATCATTCCCCATCATCGGAAGCCTTATATACAAAACATCACAAACAGACATGCAACTGATCACACACGCAGAATATGGCGGGGAGCGACCGCTTTATGCAGCTCATGACCTTCGCCTTGAGGATGTCACCATCCATGTAGGCGAGTCGTCCATCAAAGAGAGCCGCAACATCGAGGCACGCGACTGCCGTTTCGAAGGCAAATATGTCTTCTGGGAGTGCCGTGGCTTCGACGTCGAGAACTGTTATTTTGCCGAGAGTGCGCGCAGCAGCCTCTGGTACAGCGAGCGTTGCCGTATGCGCAACTGTCAGGTCGATGCACCGAAGATGTTCCGACGCATGAAGGGCATCGATGTTGCCGACTGCCGATTCCCCAATGCCCTTGAGACCTTCTGGGACTGCAGCGACATCACGCTCCGTAACGTCGGGATTGCGCGGGCCGACTATCTGTTCATGCACTGTCATGACATACGCATCGACCACTACCGGCAGGACGGCAACTACTCGTTCCAGTATGCCCGCAATGTCGAGATCCATGACGCCGTGATCAATTCCAAGGATGCCTTCTGGGAGGCCGAGAACGTCACCGTCTATGACTCAGAGCTCAATGGCGAGTACCTTGCGTGGTATGGCCGCAACATCCGACTCGTGCGCTGCCATCTGACGGGCGAACAGCTGCTCTGCTATGTCGATGGACTTGTACTTGAGGACTGCACCTTCGGACCTGATGCCAATCTCCTGTTCGAATACAGCACCGTCCAGGCCACCATCCGGGGCGACGTCACCAGCATCAAGAACCCCACATCAGGCCGCATCACCGTCGATGGCCATGTGGGCGAGATAATCATCGACGGGAATCAGCGACAGCCGGCAGACGCCGTAATCCAGACCCAGCCATGACCGCACAGCCTCAACCCTTCGATTTCGACCGGGTCTGTGACCGTCGCTCCACCAACAGCGTGAAGTGGGACGAGTGTCCGCAGCCCGACATACTGCCGCTCTGGGTGGCCGACATGGATTTCCCCACGGCGCCGTGTGTCCAGGATGCCGTCATGCGTCGCGCGGCCCACGGCTGCTATGGCTACACTCTCGTGCCTGATGCCTATTATGAGTCCATTGTGCGCTGGTTCTCCACGCGTCACGGCTGGGACATCGACCGCACCGACATCCTCTACACCATAGGCGTCGTGCCCGCCATAGCTGCCATCCTCAAGGCCGTGTGTCAGACGGGCGACAACGTGGTCCTTCTCACCCCTGTCTATAACTGTTTCTACAACCTCGTGCGCAATGCAGGCTGTCAGGCGCTTGAGGTGGCGCTCATTCCCGACTATGCCGATGGCTCCATCACCTATACCATCGACTGGGATGCGCTCTCCCGCGCCCTGAGCCATGAGAAAAGCACCGTCCTGCTCTTCTGCAATCCCCACAACCCGGTGGGCAGAGTCTGGAGCGAGGACGAGCTCGAACGTGTGGCACGCCTCTGCTATCGTCATGGCATCACCCTCATCAGCGACGAGATCCACAACGAACTCACCGCTCCCGGCGTCATGTACAATCCCATGGGGCGCGTCGTCCAGCGTCTCTCCTCGGCCTATGCCTTCCCCCGTCCGCTGCGTTACTGCGTGTGCACCTCGCCCAGCAAGTCGTTCAATATTGCCGGCCTTCAGAATGCCAATATCATCTGTCCTGACGACGATCTGCGCCGCCGCATCGACCGCGCCGTCAACCTCAACGAGACGTGCGATGTCAATCCGTTCGGCGTCGAGGCGGTCATGGCAGCCTATAACGAAGGCTCAGAGTGGCTCGATTCGCTCCGCGCCTATATCTATGCCAACTACGACTATGCCTGCGAGTATCTGCGCCGACAGTGTCCGTCGGTCAGCATAGCCGAGATGAAGGGCACGTATCTCATGTGGGTCGATGTGCGTGAGGCGATGCAGCGTCATGGAGTCAGCCAGGTCGGGGAGTTCTGCCGCCGTCTGATGATCGATGCACGGGTGTGGCTGTGTGCCGGGTCGATCTATGGCAGGGATGGCGAAGGCTTTGTACGCATCAACCTTGCATGTCCGCGTCAGACGCTCACCGAGGCGCTCTCACGCCTGGCGGCATACATAGGCAGGTAAGCGATGGACAGACTCGAAAAGATACGCAGCGGAGCGTCGATGACCCGAGGCGAACAGATAAGGCTGGCGGCCTCATTGAGCGTGCCGGCGATGCTGTCCCAGCTCTCCACCATCGTCATGCAGTATATCGATGCGTCGATGGTAGGCAGTCTTGGAGCCCGGGCGTCGGCAGCCATAGGCATCGTCAGCACCACCACGTGGCTCTTTGGCGGACTGTGTCATTCCGTGGGAGCCGGCTTCTATGTCCAGGTGGCACATCAGATTGGCGCCAACCGGTTTGCCGAGGCTCGTCAGATCCTGCGTCAGTCGCTGCTCTTTGCGCTCACGTTCAGCGTTGTGCTTGCAGCGGTGGGCCTCTCCATAGCGCCATCGCTTCCCCGCTGGCTTGGCGGAGCTGCCGACATCCGGCACGATGCGTCGCTCTATTTTGCCGTGTTTGCCTCCATGCTTCCGTTCATGATGCTCATGGCACTGTCGGCAGGCATGTTACGCTGTTCGGGCAACATCAAGGTGCCGAGCATCCTCAATGTGGTGGCTTGTGCGCTCGATGTGGTGTTCAACTACGTCTTCATCTTCCGACTTGGCATGGGCGTGATGGGCGCAGCCATAGGCACGGCGTCGGCCTACTGTTCGGTGTCGCTCATCATGGCGTGGTATCTGCTCACACGTTCGCGCGAGCTCAGTCTGTTACACGACTCGGGCACGTTCCGTCCGCAGGGACGCACGGTCAGGAAGTGGTTCCGCATTGCGTGGCCTATGGGCGTTGAGCATTTCGTGATGTGTGGCGCGCAGATAGCGTCCACGGTCATCATAGCACCACTTGGCACGGTGGCGATTGCAGCCAATGCCTTCGGCATCATAGTCGAGAGTCTGTGTTATATGCCAGGTCATGGCATAGCCGATGCAGCCACCACCCTTGTCGGACAGAGTCTTGGAGCTCAGCGTCAGCCGCTTGCCCGCAGCTTTGCCCATATCACGGTGGCAATGGGCATTGGAGTGATGAGTCTTATGGGTCTTGTGATGTATGTCGGTGCGCCCTACGTGATGTCGTTCATGACGCCCGATGTCTCAGTCCAGGAGCTCACAGCCCGTATTCTCCGCATCGAGGCTTTTGCCGAGCCCGGCTATGCTGCTGCCATCGTGGCGTATGGTGTCTTTGTCGGTGCCGGCGACACTCTCATCCCTTGCACCATGAATCTCGCTTCCATCTGGGTGGTCCGCATCTCTCTTGCCATCGTCTGCACTCAGGTTCTGGGTCTCGGCCTTGTCGGCGTATGGACAGCCATGGCCGTCGAACTCTGCTTCCGTGGCGCCATCTTCCTCTTCCGTCTCCGTGGCAATGCCTGGATGAGAAAGATGGGTGGCTAATCAGACTCCCAGAGGTTGGAACGATAGTCGGGGGCATGCCCCCATTCATCTGTCTTATCCTTATTGACTCCCACAGCCTTATTCTGGTATGATGAAGGCACCATAATATTGGTTGGTTCCACTTCGACTACTCTGCAGAATGGTGTTATATATTTCTTCATCGATCTAAGCGTTATCTGATAAACTTTATCATTCCATTCTCAATAACAAGACCACGTGAGTTTCCTGAAGCACGTTGTCCACCGATATTGAATCCTACAGTCTGTGAGTCTGTATTGATAATCGGGGCTAAAATAGACGTATCATATCCATCCTCGGTCACAAAAAGCAACCTGGAAGAAGGTGCATGTAATGGATCATAATCTGGAACTTCTCCCATCACTATGAAAGCCCTGTTAGCATCCACACCGCTTTTCTCCGAAGCACGTTGAAGCTCGTTTCTCGAGTTAATGATGTAATATCCATCATTAACATCATCCGAATAAGAAGAATCACTGCTGAACGGATAACGCCAGAAAGTTCCTTTGAAACCGTTATCCTTCGATGCTGTGGGAGCACCAGTTCCAGACATAGTCAAACTGATCTGATTTCCATTTGCCATAAACAGATAAGGACGGCCTGCCTCCAGACAATTTACTTCTCCAAACACTACGCTCGTAGGTTCCCCATTATTGTCTTTAGTCTTTCCCAAGATGCTATAGAACGTTGCTCCTGAAGTGGAAACGTCATTTACTGCAGCAGGAAGGCATACCGTTCCAAGAGAGCCAGCAGTAACATCCCTGACGTATGTCGGATTGATTTGCGTAGCTGTAACTGAAATGGAATTGAGTTCCACAACATCTTTCGTGTTTCCTGATGCAGCCCGGAATTTTAGAATTATTTGAGCACCATCTGACAAACCCGAAATAGTTGTATTGTTAGGAAGATCATAATAATGTTCGCCATCTTTACTATAAGTTACGTAAAGAGTACGTGAACCAGTTTTTGAATAAGATACAATTAATGATGTAGCATTGTGTACAGGAATTGCATTTATCACAAAGGAACTACCAGCTTCAAACGAAATGTAATTAGATTGTGGATATTTAGTTAACTTCTGAATAGTCCCTGTATAGCTATATTCAATGCTGTCAGCATCAGTCTCAATTCTGCACTCATCTGCACTTGCAAAGCCACCAGCAGGTTTCTGCTCGTCCTCAATACCTGGAACAATATAATGCCAAATCACATCGCCCTGTGCAACGACCTGCGCCCCTACCGGCGACATGAAACACATATAAAGACAGATGAAAACAGATATAATCAGCGCACGTCTCATTTGATAAATAGTTGCGTTAATAATAAATAAATGGATATTCCCTCTCACTCTCCGAGCACTTCGAGGAATCCGTGATCGACATCGAAGTCGAAGTCGCTGTGGAACGACGGGAGCTTACGCGGAGTCATATAGTCATCGCCATACTGGAGGCGGAGAGCCTCATGAGCGCCCTGCATGATAGGGATCTGAGTATATTCGAAAGGCACAATCTGGGGTTCGCCGAAAAGGACGGTAGGGAAGAACGGCGCATAGTGGCGGAAACAGACCTCACAGGTCAGCGCACTGCTCTGGGCATCGACGGAACGGAGCAGCTGCTCATAGCGCTGGAACTGATGCTTATCGCTGAGGAAAGGCACGTGTTCGCGCAGATAGACATACCAGGAACGAGGCAGACGGGAGCCAATGCTTCGGGCGTGGCAATAGGCAGCCTTGCGGCGGCGGAGTTCGGTAAAGAACTTCTGGAACTCACGCGGATTGTTAGGCATAGAGTCGGCAGGGAAGATGTCGATGAAGATGCCACGGTTGCAACGTTCGCGGTGCTTGCGCTGCTTGATGGGCCAGCAGGCGGTGCGGCTGTTGCGCAGACGGGCATGGCGGTTGCGGTAATATGGGTCGCTGCTGATGTCCTGGAGGAAGTATTCCTCGCCGAGGAGGGCAGGTCCTTCCTTCATGAGACGGTCGTAGTCGGCACGGAGAAGGGTCATGTCGATGTCATCGTCCCAAGGGATGAAGCCCTGATGACGCACGGCGCCGAGCATCGTGCCTCCATCGGCATAGATGCGGATGCCGAGACGGTTGCAGACATCGACGAGTTCCTGCATCATGTCGATCTGGACTGCCCAGAGCTGCTTGGTGCGGGCTGTGACCTCGACGTTGCCGAGGCGGACCTCAGGCTCGAAGAAACTGGCCGGAGGTGTGTGACGGAGTTGTATCATTGCTTTTGGTTATACTAAATATCGAGATATGAACGGCTGACATCGAAATGCTGAGAGCCGTGGACAGACGGAGCCTTGGCCGGTGTGCGCCAGTCGCCGTAATGGGTGGTGAGCACCTCATCGTAGGCCTCCATGACGGGAATCTGGACGTACTCGAACGGCACGAGTCGCGTGGACTGATAGCAGCGGGCGTCCTGGAAACGGTGAGAGAGGCGCAGGCTCATGATGCAGAGCAGCGGTGTGGTGTCGGCATCGACGGAACGGAGCAAGGACTCAAGGCGCGAGAACTGATAGCTGTCGCTGAGGCAATGGGTGTGGTTGCGGCAGAAGCGATAGAGAGGTTCGGGAAGACGACCGGCAATCTTGCGGGCGATCTTGAGACGGAGCTGGGCCTGACGGATGCGGCGCACATGCTTGGCGAGGGCGCGGGGATCGTAGGGCATGCCATCGATGATGAAGATGTCGATGAAGATGCCCTGGTTGAAACGCTCGGACGGACGCTGGGCATTGGCCGACCAGACGGCGGTGAGACTGTTGCGCAGCTGGGCGTGACGATGGGTGTAGTGGGGATCGGTGGCGATGTTCTGGAAGAAATAGGGATGGCGGAACTCGGTGGCTGCCACCTCGCAGAGACGGTCATAGTCCTTGCGCGGCATGGCGAGGTCGATGTCGTCGTCCCACGGGATGAATCCCTGATGGCGCATGGCTCCGATGAGAGTGCCTCCATCCGCCCAGATACGCAGATTATATTTATTGCACACGCGCATGAGCTCCTGAAGAAGATCGAGCTCGACTGCCCACACCTGCTTCATCTCAGACGAAACGGTGTAGCCGGATAGCGTCTGTGAGTCGAGGAACCCGGCAGGCGGATTGTATTTCAACTGAATCATAGGTTATTCTTCGGGCATGAACATAGGATCCCAGGCTGGGAGGAGCTCAGGCTTCTGAGAGAGCATGTCGAGATAGCGCTGAGAGACGTACTTTCTGTTGACAACGAGGCGGAACATATAGTTGTCGAACCACTCGTCGGTCATGATGAGATGACCCTGATAGCCCGAGGATGCGCCCCAGGAGTTCTCGACCATCCACTTGCGTACGGTCAGAGCGGTCTGGGTGGTATCGACATCGACGGCAACCATGGTCATGGCATGGCTCGATCCGGAGGCATGGGTGAGGACTCGCTGACGCTTGTCCATGGTGAACTGTGTGCCAAGGAGCGACTCATAGTCGAAGTTGCGGAGATCGAGGGTACCCTGCTTGCGATCGAGGTACTTTGCCACATCGCACGAGAAATACATGGCAGTGGAGTCTTTGATGGACTCGACAGCCATCGGCTTGATCTCGTCGGCAGGGAGATTGAGATAGACCCAGTCGTGACCGTCGTAGGTGTGGCGGTCGTAGTCGATCTGATAGGTCTTGTAGTAAGGGCGCAGGGGATCGTTCATGACCATGATGTAGTTGTCGTAGAGATCCTCGCCGTCCCAGTATTTCTGATAGAACGACTGTGGGGTGTATTGCTCGGTGGAGATGACGCGGTCGCGGCTGTCGCGCATGGTGTAGGTGAACTCTGTGGGAGGCACACCGTAGGCGAGGGTCAGGATGCGATAGATCTCGGCAAGCATCTCGACCTTGCGATGCTCAAGACGCTCGTTGATGGCACGGTCGGCAATGCGTGTCTTGGTGCCGTTGCCCATGTCGCGGAGTTCGAGGCCCATCTCGCGCAGCTTCCACTTGAGGAGCATGTCGATGTCGCGTGTGTTGTTGGACGAATAGGTCTCGGGCATTACCTCCTTTGGCACGACACCGTATTTCTGCACGAGGTCAGCGACACCGCAGAACGTGCCGCCATCGCTGAGCGGGTTCTGGAACAGCCAATCGACCATGCGATCGTCCATGGGCTGCTTGCGGGTGTCGATGACTCCCTGCAGGAAGAGGTTGGCCTTCTCAAGCTGATCGAAGAAGAAGAGATAGCACTGCGAGAGTTCGAGCGACTGGAGGCTGAAACGGTTGATGGCCTTGCTGCGCAAGACATTCATGCCCGTGAATAGCCAGCAACGGCCGCTGGACTGCTGGTCGGTGATGCCCTTGTTAGGCACACGATAGGTGAAATGGGTGTCGCCCATCTGCAGGGCACCGGCATCGCTTGCCAACACGGAGATGGAGGTGCGGGCGAGGGCGTTGCGTATGGCCTTGTCGGAAGGAGCAGCCTGCTGTGACTGCTGGAGCTGCCGGAGCACTTCGGGCGTGATGGCCGACTGAGCCATGACCTGAAGAGAGGCCACGGCAAGCAGGGAAAGGAGCAATGTCTTCTTCATGAGGTTGGGAGGAGGAAGTTATGAAGGGTTAAGGGTTGAGGGTTAATGGTTAATGGTTTATGGTTTATGGTTAATGGTTAAGGGTTAAAGGTTAAGGGTTATTCCTCAGCCTTGGCCTCTTCCTGGGCAGGCTCGGAGAAGTCGTCGTTGCCGGTCTCGATGAGGATGTTGTACCACTGGATGAACTTCTTGATGTCGCCGCCACGGACACGGTCGGCATCATACTCAGGCATAACCTCGGCGAACCAGGCACGCTGAGCATCGGCGCTGTCCTGAAGGGTTACGGGCGCAATGGTGCCGCCTGTGAGAGCCTTGGCCTTGGCGAAAACGGTGTTGAGCGGCACCTCACCATCGACGGTGTACATGGCGATGTCGGCGAGTGCCAGCACCTTGTCGCGCTGATGGGCTGGTGTGCGTCGCTTGTCAGTGAGGTTTTCGCAGATGAGCATATTGTTGCCACGGGCTACCAATCGGTAGAGTCCTGACTTGCCTGAAATGGCGAGAATCTTGTCGATCATAGTTTTTTTGGAGTTATTTGGGGTTAATAATTTTTATTTAATAGAAGTTAAAGAAGTTAAAGAAGTTAAAGGAGTTAGCTCCTTCATCGCTGGGTTTTCAAACGGAGGATGGCACGGGCTGCACGATCGGGAGCACCGGGCTGGCCGAGGACGGACGCCATGCGCTCGTAGTGGAGGAGCATCGCCTGACGATGGGGCGAGTCGGTGGGAAGGAGCTTCTGCAGCTCATCGCGCAATGTCGCGGCAGTGAGATAGGGCCCAAGGAGCTCGGTGACGGCGGCATGGCGTTCGTCGGGCAAGGTGCGGTCGCCCGTGATGCCATAAAGGAGGAGGTTGACGAGCGAGACGTAGCGTATGCTGCGCAGGGCGAGCTTCATGATGTTGTAGAAGAGGTGTCCGCCCTTGAAATTATAGCACACCACCTGTGGGCAACGCAGATAGGCGGCTTCGAGTGTGGCTGTGCCGGAGGTGACGGCAGCGACATGGGCATTGAGCATGAGCTGATGGGTCTGATGGAAACGCACCTGGACGTCCTGAGTGTCGCCAATACGGTCGAGGACATCGGCATAGAACGAAGAGTCGAGCCCGGGAGCGCCGGCAATGATGCGCGGATAGGGGACGGAGGTGCCGTCAGCACGCTGCCACGACATGCCGCGTGTGGCATCGAGCATGACCCGGAGGTTGTCGGCCACCTCGGCACGACGCGATCCCGGCACGAGCAGGATGAACGGATCGTGACCCTCGGACGGCTGACAGCACAGGTCATGCAGCTCATCGACAGTGGGATTGCCCACATACTCGACCGAATAGTGGCGAGAGGCATACCACTCGACCTCGAAGGGAAGGATGGAGAGCATGAGATCGACATCGCGGCGTATGGCCTTGATGCGATAGCTCTTCCACGCCCAGATCTTTGGCGAGATGTAATAGACGATACGGCAGCCGGGAAGATGACGGCGCGCCCACTTGGCAATGCCGAGGTTGAAGCCCGGATAATCGACCAGGATGAGCACATCGGGCGAGAAGGAGAGAATGTCGCGCCGACACTGACGCATGCCACCCAGGATGGACGGGAGATGAGTGACGACCTGATAGAAACCCATATAGGCAAGGTCGCGGTAATGGCGCAAGAGGGTGCCGCCAGCCGATCGCATCTGATCGCCGCCGTAGAAGCGGAACTGCGCCGCCCCATCGTGGAGGGCAAGTGCCTGCATGAGTCGCGAGGCATGGAGGTCGCCACTGGCCTCACCTGCTATGAGGAAATACTTCACTGTGGATGCCGGTTTAAGAGGTCAGACATTGAGCTCGGGAAATGTGCCGAGGCTGGGATGATGGGTGTAATCGACGCCGACAGGAACGACGGAGATACAGTCATGCTCAAGCCAATAGCGGTCGGTGTCGGTGGCAGAGGCCTCGCGGTTGGCATACTCGCCTGTGACCTGGAAGACGGCCTCGCCTTCGTTCTCATCGCCCTCGATGAAATGGAACTCCTTCCACCAGTAGCCCTCGGCCTGACGGCAGACGCGCACGCCATTGATATGGTCTGAGGCAGGGATGTTGATGTTGAGGCCGACGGCCTCGGGCCAACGGCCGGCAAGGCAGCGGTCGAGGACGGCCTTGGTGATGCTGCGCAGATATGGACGGGCGGCTGTGAAGTCGGCCGACTGACGATGGTCGAGAAGGGAGAAGCCGATGGCAGGGATGCGCACCACGCAGCCTTCGAGCACGGCTCCCATCGTGCCGCTATACATGATGCAGATGGAGTCATTGCCGCCATGATTGACACCCGACACAATCAGATCGGGCTCCTTACGGCTGAAGAATCGGTGAAGGGCAAGCTTGACGCAATCGACAGGAGTGCCGCTGCAGGCATAGACGGTGACGTCAGCGTCCTGGCTGACGCGACGGAGGGTCACGGGACGGGTGCAGGTGAAGCTGGCACTGAAGCCCGAACGCGGACTGTCGGGCGCACAGACCACGATGCGGGCCAGACCACGCAGTGACTCAATCAGATGATTGATGCCCGGAGCCTGATATCCGTCGTCGTTGGTGATGAGAATGGTGGGACGATGAGCTGCATCGTCGGCTATCTGTCCGTAGCCCGTTGGCTCGGGAAAGAACGACATCGAGCCGTTGGCCTGGCTCATATTGGCTGCTGCCTGACTGGTGAAATGGTCTTTTGTTTCCATAATCCGGATTTATCTCTGGCCCTTTATTCCTTACTAATTTAAAGCGGCGCGAAGATACTGCGTTTTTTTCAATTGACCAAATTTTTGTGTGTTTTTATGCGCTGCGGACAAAAAGTTATCAACAAACAGCGGAGTTATCAACAAAAAAAGCTTAATTTACCTTAAATACTTGCAGGGTCGGAAAAGACTTTGTATCTTTGCAACGTAAAAAATCATAAAACCGATTATCTGATGGGACTTGTCATTTCTATAGCAAACCAGAAAGGCGGCGTGGGTAAGACCACCACAGCCATCAACCTCGCAGCTTCGCTCGCCACCCTCGGCAAGAAGATCCTGCTCATCGACGCTGACCCTCAGGCCAACTCATCGAGCGGCCTCGGCATCGACATCAAGGCTGTTGACACTTCCGTCTATGACTGCCTGATTGGTAAAGCCACTGCCACTGAAGCCATCCTGCCAACGTGTGTCGAACACCTCGACATCATCACTTCGCGCATCGACCTGGTAGGCGCCGAACTGGAGCTGCTCAACATCGAGAACAGAGAGCTCATGCTGCGCAAGCAGCTCAAGGTGGTGCGTAACCTCTATGACTATATCATCATTGACTGTTCGCCTTCGCTCGGACTCATCACGGTGAACTGCCTGACGGCAGCCGACTCGGTCATCATCCCCGTGCAGGCCGAATACTTCGCCCTCGAAGGAATCTCGAAACTGCTCAACACCATCAAGATCATCAAGACCAAGCTCAACCCTAAGCTCCAGATCGAGGGTTTCCTGCTCACGATGTACGACGCCCGTCTGCGCCTCGCCAACCAAATCTACGAGGAGGTGAAAAGACACTTCCAGAAGCTGGTGTTCGACACCGTCATCCAGCGCAACATCCGTCTCAGCGAGGCTCCGAGCTACGGTCTGCCGGCTCTGCTCTACAGTCCCGACTCGAAGGGCAGCCAGAACTATATGATGCTGGCTCGCGAACTCCTCGCCAAGCATCACGACAGCGACAATAACTAACACACAGCAAATGAGCAATAAAAAACCTATGGGCCTTGGCCGCGGCCTCGACGCTCTCATCCCAGTCGATGACATGCTCGCCAACCCGGATAACGCACCTTCATCGATCAGCGAGATTGACATCGACCTGATCCATGCCAATCCGTCTCAGCCACGTAAGGAATTTGACGAACAGGCCCTGCAGGAACTGGCCGACTCGATCAGCAGCATCGGCATCATACAGCCTGTCACCCTGCGCCAGGAGGATGACGGCACGTATCTCATCATTGCCGGTGAGAGACGCTTCCGTGCGTCCCAGATGGCCGGTCTGACCACCATCCCAGCCTACATCCGCAAGGCTTCGGACGCCGACGTCATGGAGATGGCCCTCATCGAGAACATCCAGCGTGAGGATCTCAACGCCATAGAGGTGGCTCTGGCCTACCAGCAACTCCAGGCCAAGGGCGGACTGACCCAGGACGAACTCTCGCAGCGTGTGGGCAAGAGCCGTTCGTCAGTGGCCAACTTCATGCGCCTGCTGAAACTCCCTGCCGAGGTGCAGATTGCCCTCAAGGAGAAGAAGCTCAGCATGGGCCACGCCCGTTCGATCCTGTCGATAGAAGACCCTGAGCAGCAAGTCAAGCTCTATCACCTGGTGTGCGATCAGGACCTGAGCGTGCGCCGCGTGGAACAGCTGGTGCGCGACTTCCAGGAGGGACGCATCCTCGACTTCAGCGAACTGCAGCAGGGCAAGCCGGCAACAGGCAAGAAACCTGCCAACGCCGCCAATGAATATCTCGACAACATGGCCTCACACCTCTCGGAAATGTTCGGCGCAAAGGTCAAGATGACCTGCAACGACAAGGGGCGCGGCAAGATCTCTATCTCATTCACCAACGACAAGGAATTCCAGACCATCCTTTCTCTGCTTGACAAAATTGAACAATAGACTGCTGACACTCATCCGACTCTGCCTGCTGATGATGACAGGCGTGACGTTCTGCGTGGCAAAGGCCCAGACGGCCGATACGCTTGCCTTGCAGGACGCTCGCGATACGCTTGCCACACAGGACATTGCTGACGATGTGCTGCCTCAATATGACAAACCCGGCAAGGGAGCGACGGCAGCCGTGGTCAACATCGACTCGCTCATGATGGAGTTCGACGCCCGGCAGAGCGCACTGGCCGACTCGCTGTGGACGCCTGACGCCGACCCGTATTTCGCCAACTACAACCCATCGCCCGCAAAAGCCGTGTGGTATGCCGCCCTCTTCCCGGGAGGCGGTCAGATCTACAACCGCAAATACTGGAAGCTGCCGATCATCTACGGCGGATATCTCGGACTGATCTACGGCTACCGCTGGAACCAGAAATACTATCGCACATACGCCAACTCATACCGCGACCTCGTGCTCAACTCGCCGGCTGCGAGCTATATGGACTTCCTGCCGCCCAACTATCCGGTGAAGGAACGACGCGACTTCCTGGAGAAGGCCTTCAAGCGCAAGCGCAACTTCTATCGCATGAACCGCGACTACTGCCTTGTGGGCATGATAGGCATCTATCTGGTGGCAATGGTCGATGCGTATGTGGACGCCTCGCTCTATCATTTCGATGTCTCGACCAACCTCGATGCCAATAACCATCCGACGCTGATGCTCGGCTATACCATCGACTTCTGACCACTCACACAAGAAAAAACTGCTGAAATCCGTACTGCAAAACATCCATTATGAAACAAATTATAAGCCTTCTGATCCTGTCTGCCAGTCTGCTCGCATATCCTCTTTCATCGCAAGCCCAGATCGACTCGACCGCCCTCCAAGCCATGCTCAACGTCAAGGACACCGCCATGGTGCTGCCTGAAGAGTTTCTTGAGGATGCGCCCGAGGACTCGCTCGGATACTTCAGCCTGATCGAACGATATTTCCTCCACTACGACGAGAACTGCGTGTCGGACAAGGACGTGCCGGAGGTGCCTGATTCGGTTTACATAATGCGTCTGCGAGCCCTGCCAACGAAGATCGAGATGCCGTTCAACCAGCCTGTGCGCCAGTGCCTCGACCTCTACGTGCATCGCCGCCGTGAAGCTGTGGAACGCATGGTGGGTGTGGGCTATAACCATTACTTCCCCGTGTTTGAGGACGCCCTGCAGCGCTATGGAATGCCCTCAGAGCTGAAGTTCCTCGCCTGCATCGAGAGCGGTCTGCGCCAGAATGCCTACAGCCGTGCACGTGCCGCCGGACTCTGGCAGTTTATCCCTTCGAGCGGTGTGCTTCAGGGTCTGGAGATCAACTCGTTCCTCGACGAACGATATGACCTCTATAAGAGCACAGATGCAGCCTGCCGATACCTTCAGCAGCTCTATAACATGTTCGGCGACTGGTCGCTCGCCATTGCCGCATATAACTGCGGTCCGGGCAACGTACGCAAGGCTATTGCCCGTTCGGGCGGACGCCGCACATTCTGGGAGGTATATAACTTCCTGCCTCGCGAGACGCGCAGCTACGTGCCGCTGTTCATCGCCGCCACCTACATCATGACCTACCACTGCGAGCATAACCTCTGCGGACGCATCGGCGAACTGCCTCCTGTCTGCGACACGCTCATGCTTAACACCATGGTGCATTTCGACCAGATAAGCCAGGTGCTGGGAATGTCGAGAGAACATCTGGAGAGCCTCAATCCGCAGTATGTCTATGACATCGTGCCAGGCAGCCCCGAGAAGCCCTTCTCGCTCACCCTGCCAGCCGACAAGGCCATGTCGTTCATCGAGCTGCAGGATTCGATCTTTGCATTCAAGGCCGACTCGCTGCTGCCGCATAACGGCGACCTGAAGGAGGTGCCGGTCAAGGGCCGGCGCAACACCTACATCAAGGGCGGTGGCACAGGCGCAGGCGGCGGCACAGCCGATGCCAGCGGACGATATACAGTGCGTAAGGGCGATACGCTCGGAGCCATTGCCCGCCGCAACCACACCACCGTGGCAAAGATCAAGAAGCTCAACAACCTCAAGAGCGACAACCTGCGCATCGGACAGAAGCTCAAAGTCAGGTAACACAGCCCCAATCATTGCCACTATCACAGTCACAACTACCATACTCCAATACACATTCAGCACATGAAAACCACACAGCCAGCAGAGACTCTCATCCAGCCTGTCTCGGCCGAGGAGAATGCGTTCATCGAGTCTGAGTTCAAAGCGCTACTCAATGACTATGCCCACACACGCAAGGGCGATAAGGTGGAGCTTATCACACGGGTATTCAACTTCGCCCGCCGTGCTCACGGCAACTCCCGCCGTCTCTCGGGCCATCCATATATATGCCATTCACTGGCCGTAGCCCGCATCGTGGCCGGCGAGATGGGCATGGGCAGCACATCGATCAGCGCTGCCCTCCTCCACGATGTGGTGAAGGACACAGGCACTACGTTCGAAGAGATTGAGGACGAGTTCGGCAAACGCATCGGCAACCTCGTACGCGGCCTCACACGCATCTCGGGCGGCAACGTACGCTTCGTGACCGACGAGACGTCCGACAGCCTCCACCGTGGCATACGCAACCCAGAGGAACAGGCCGAGAACTTCCGCAACCTGCTCCTGACAATGTGCGAGGACGTGCGCGTCATCCTGGTCAAGATTGCCGACCGCCTGCACAACATGCGCACGCTGTCGGCCCTGAGTCCGTTCAAGCAGCATCGCATCGCCAATGAGACACTCTATCTCTACGCACCCCTCGCCTATCGTCTCGGACTATTCGGCATCAAGTCGGAACTGGAGGATCTGAGCCTCAAATATGACTACCCGGAGGAATACCTCGACCTTAAGCAGAAACTCAAGGAGAGCGAGGAGAGCCGCGACCGCCTGTTCAAGACCTTCTCTGCCCCTATCATCGGAATGCTCGACGGACTCGGCCTCAAATATACGTTCAAGGCTCGAATGAAGAGCATCTATTCCATCTGGAACAAGATGCGCACGAAACATGTGCCGTTTGAGGAGGTATATGACCTTTTTGCAGCCCGAATCGTGTTCCAGCCTCAGACCGAGGAGAGCGAGAAGACCGACTGCTGGCGCATATACACAGCCATAACATCGGTATATAAGCTCCACCCCGACCGCATTCGCGACTGGATCAGCCATCCGAAATCGAACGGCTACGAAGCCCTCCACATGACCGTGATGGGTCCTGACGGCAACTGGATTGAGATTCAGATCCGTTCGGAACGTATGGACGAGGTGGCTGAGAAGGGTCTGGCCGTACATTGGAAATACAAGCGAGGCAGCCAGACCAACGAGGCGGACAACGAACTGGACAAATGGGTGCGCGACATCAAGAACATCCTCGACGACCCGAACCCGAACGCCCTCGACTTCCTCGACACAATCAAGCTCAACCTCCTCAGTACAGAGATCTATGTCTTCACTCCTGCCGGCGATCTCATGGAACTGCCAAAGGGCGCCACTGCCCTTGACTTCGCCTTCGCCCTCCACACCCACGTGGGTCTGAGGGCACAGGCAGCACGCATCAACCACGATCTGGTATCGCTCAACACCGAACTGCAGTCCGGTCAGCAGGTAGAGATCGTCACAGCCGACACAGACACATGCCAGGTCAGCTGGGCTTCGTTCGTCACCACATCAAAGGCACGTTCGGCCGTGCGCAGCTACCTCAACAAGCACTACCCTGACGAGGTGGCTAAGATCCTTGAGGCCGAGGCAAAGAAGAACAAGACGACAAAGACCCAGAAGCTCCTCGGAATGCTTCACCTCTCAAAGCCGAAGAAGAAGAAGGAACGTCCGGTCAACGAGGCATTCAAACCAGTTGAGATCTCGACGGTCATCGAACTGTCGGGCGTCGATGGTCGCGGCCTGCTCAACACCATTACGCGTGTCATCAGCGAGTCGTGCACCGCCAACATCACCGACATCCAGCTCAAATGCAGCAACGGTATCTTCACAGGTCACATCACCCTCGACACCAACGATCAGAAGACTGTCTCCCACCTATGTGCCGACCTGCGCAAGATACGCGAGATTGAACGTGCGGCGAAGAAATAAATACACCATGAGATATGCGCTTTTCACAATACTTCTGACAACGTTGAGCATAATATCTTCTGTCTGCATGGGCAGGGAACGCATGAGCTATACATCGCCCACCGAAGGAGTGATCACCAATGAATTTGTCAGCGAACAGGAGATGAAGGCAGACCTGCTGCAGATGCTGGCCGCATTCTCGCAATATATGGCCGACGACTGGCAGGAGTGTCAGGCCACGAACTCAGTGGGCGAGGCATGCGGATTCTTCAAAGGCGAAAACTCGGGAGGCAGCGATGAACGAGGTGTAAGACCTAATGCCGACCTCTCGATGATTTGTGCATTCCTGGTGAAATACGGCAAGCCTCAGGGCATCGCTCTGCCAGCCAATATAAGTTGGCAGGAGGTGGAGCAAATGGCCATGAAATCGCTGGTATTCGCCTATTCAACGCATAAGGCCAACAGACTGAAGGTTTGTGCCGGCGGCAGATATTGGGGTTCGACATCGGCAAAGGATGCCGTGTGGGAATCAAGCCTCTGGGCAATGTCTGTGGCCTACTCGGCCTTCTTCCAATGGGACAGGCTCAACGATCAGCAGCGTGAATACGTACGTCAGTTGCTCCGCGCCGAATGTAACTACGAGCTGGAGCGTAACATCCCGACAGGATACCGTGGCGACACCAAGGCCGAGGAGAACGGATGGGAGGCCGATGTGCTGGCTGCCGCCCTGGGCCTGATGCCCAACGACAGCCTTGCCCCACGATGGTTCGAGAGGCTTCGTGAGTTTGCAATCAACTCATATTCGCACCCGAGCGATGCAGACAACCATACCATCATCGATCCACACTACGATCAAAGGACCGTGGCAGACCTGTATCGCGGACAGAACCTCTATGAAGACTACACACTGCAGAACCATAACCTCTTCCACACCTCCTATCAGAACGTGGTGATGCAGGAACTGGGTGAGGCTGCATTGGCCATGAGACTGTTCCAACGAGAGACGGGCAGCCACGAGGAACGATGGATGACCCAAGCCCTGATGCACCACAACCGCGAGGTGATGGACAGCGTGATGTGCTGGCTGGCGCTGGCCGACGGCGAACTGGCCATGCCCAACGGCAACGACTGGAGCCTGTTCCTCTACGATCAGATTACATCCTATTCGACCATGGCCTGTATGATGCGCGACCCCAATGCCCTGATGCTCGAAAACATGGCTTACAAATATATCAAAGCCCGACAAAAGACAACAAAGGACGGCAGTTGGCTGCTCCGCGCCGACGTCGGTGCACGACGCATGGGCGTGGAGGCTCACCGAGTGATGATGACCTATCTGATGCACGAACTGTGGCCGACATACGACCTCGCTCCGACCTCGTGGAACGACTTCGAACAGCGCCACCGCGAGGCACGCCTTATCCGATGCCAGGACATCGTGAGGGCTAGCAGCGAGAGCCGTTTCACAACCTTCTCATGGAGCAAGGGATTGCGATCATACACCGGATATATTGCTGCCAATTCGGCCGACAGGAACAAGATCATCGTGCCTTACCGCGCACATAACACAGGCAACATCGTGGGATGGCACGAGGTGAAGGACAAGCCTACGGACGCTCGTCCGGCTATGGATGCTAGATACCAGATGGCAGGCAACGCATACGTGATGAACGGCGAGCTCGTGACCAACGGCGGCTCATTGGACAACAGGTTTGCCATATACTCCACCCCAGGCAATGCCGTAATCTACATCGACCATGTGACGGCCATCGAGCCTTGTGTGATAACCTGCGAGAAAGGCGGACTGCTGGCCATATCGACCGACGAAATGACCAACACCTCGCGCACGTTATATTATAGTAATTGTGACCGTCAGCACACAGACAGCATCACTGCCGACGGTTCGGAAATGGTGCGCCTTGCCACCCAGTGGGTGAACATCGACAACGAGGTGGGCATAGTGGGCATTGACAACGGCAGGCAGATGGCTTTCGGCAATCGCGAGAACAATAACTCGGTGATGACTGCAAAACTCTACCCGATGTTCAGCGACAGCACACGCACCCTTGCCAAAGGTGAGACAGCCAACTGCCGTCGCCTGATCTATTGCAGCATGACCGACGCCGAAAAGACCGAACAGGTGTGGAGGCATTCGAAAAGCCTGGCAGACATATTACCCGACGGATGGAACGGCGTCATGGTCAGCGACACTGACAACGAGTACTATCTGATGATAGCAAACTTCAGGGGGACAGGCAAAGCCTCACTTGAGGGATTGCAGACATGCGGCTATGCCCCTGTGATGAACGTGCCGACAACCGTAACCGACAGCCGTGCCTTTGCCGGCATCGAACTGGAGGAGAACACAAGCCTGGCACAGCCTCTGACCATGGGCGTGAAGGGCAGCCACGTGACGGCACAAATGGAGGATGACGCATCGATGACCATCAGTGCCACCAAAAAGACACGCATCACCGTGGCATACCTACCGGCGCTGAAGGCCGAGGGTAAGGCAAGCACAAAAATATGCATCCGAAAGGGCGAAAAAATGTCCGTAAGATGGAATAAAGAAAAGAAATTGATAGAAATATGTAGCAAATTGCTATGAATAACATCTAAAAATAGATAAAAGTTATAGAAAATTAAAAAAAATAAGGAAAAGCGCGAAAAAGATTTGGAATAGTTGGCAAAAAGTCATAACTTTGCACCCCGTAAGAGATGAAAGAATCAAAAAATACATCCAAAAGAGGTAAAAATATAGTTGGTTATGGCTACACAAAAGATTATGGGACTCTACAATCCCGAGAATGAACATGATGCCTGCGGCGTGGGCATGGTTGTGAACATTCACGGCGGAAAGAGCCACGAACTGGTAGATAACGCATTGCGAGTGCTCGAAAATATGGAGCACCGCGGAGCAGAGACTCGCGACAAGACCGGCGACGGTGCCGGCATCCTGCTCCAGATTCCACACGAGTTTATTTTGTTGCAAGGTATTCCGGTGCCTGAAAAGGGCCGTTACGGTACGGGTCTTGTGTTCCTGCCTAAGGATGAGAAGCGCCAGCAGGACATTCTGCAGATTATCATCGAGGAGATTGAGCGCGTAGGTCTCAGCCTTATGCACCTCCGCACAGTGCCTACCAACCCGGAGGTTCTGGGTGCCGGTGCGCGCGACGCAGAGCCTGTCATCAAGCAGGTGTTCGTGACAGGTGTCAGCGAGGATGACGTGCCTGTCTTCGAGCGTATATTATATAAGGTAAGGAAGAAGATTGAGAACCGCATCAGCGACGAGGATTTCTATATCTGCTCACTTTCGAGCAAGGACATCATCTATAAGGGCATGCTGACATCAGGCCAGCTGCGCCGCTATTTCCCAGACCTTTCGAACAACTACTTCACATCGGGTCTGGCACTCGTTCACTCACGCTTCTCGACCAACACCTTCCCTAAGTGGAAGCTGGCACAGCCATTCCGCTATCTGTGTCACAACGGTGAGATCAACACCGTGCGAGGCAATCGCGGATGGATGCAGGCACGTGAGTCAGTGCTCTCAAGTCCGGCATTGGGCGACGTTAAGGAGATCCGTCCTATCCTCCAGGCCGACATGAGCGACTCGGCAAGCCTCGACAACGTGTTCGAGTTCTTCGTGATGTCGGGCATGTCGCTGCCACAGGCCATGGCCATCCTCGTGCCTGAATCATTCAACGATAAGAATCCAATCTCAGAAGACCTGAAGGCCTTCTACGAATATCACTCAATCCTTATGGAGCCATGGGACGGCCCTGCTGCCCTGATGTTCTCTGACGGACGCTATGCAGGCGGTATGCTCGACCGTAACGGTCTCCGTCCGTCACGCTACACCATCACCAAGCAGGGCATGATGGTTGTGGCCTCAGAGGTAGGTGTCATGGACTTCGAGCCGGGCGATGTGGTCAGCAAGGGACGCCTCCAGCCTGGCAAGATTCTGCTCATCGACACTCAGGAGGGTAAGATCTATTACGATGGAGAAATCAAGGAGAAGCTCGCAAGTGAGCATCCATACCGCCAATGGCTCAGCACTAACCGCATCCAGCTTGAGAAACTCAAGTCAGGCCGTCACGTTGAGAACAGTGTAGATAACTTCGAGCGCAAGCTGCTCAGCTTCGGCTTCGGACAGGAGGACATCGACAAGACCGTCGTTCCGATGGCCGTCAACGGACAGGAACCTGTTGCAGCCATGGGCAATGACACACCACTGGCTGTGATCTCTGACCGTCCGCAGATTTTCTTCAACTACTTCCGTCAGCAGTTCGCCCAGGTCACCAACCCTGCCATCGACCCAATACGCGAGGAACTCGTCATGTCGCTCACCGAGTATATCGGCGCAGTAGGCACCAACATCCTCACCCCAGACGAGAGCAACTGCAAGATGGTGCGCCTGCCTCAGCCTGTATTGACCAATACTCAGCTCGACATTCTCTGCAACATCCGATATAAGGGATTCAAGACCGTGAAGCTGCCAATGCTCTTCGAGATCGAGAAGGGCGCAAGCGGACTCCGTTCGGCCATCGACGACCTCTGCCACAAAGCAGAGCAGAGCGTTGACGAGGGTGTAAACTACATCATCCTCTCAGACCGCGACATCGACCCTCAGCACGCAGCCATTCCATCGCTCCTGGCAGTGAGTGCCGTTCACCACTATCTGATCAGCGTACAGAAGCGCGTACAGACAGCCCTTATCGTCGAGTCGGGTGAGATTCGCGAGGTGATGCACGCTGCCCTCCTTCTGGGCTACGGTGCTTCTGCCATCTGTCCATACATGACCTTTGCCGTGCTCGATGACCTTGTGAAGAAACACAAGATTCAGGAGGAATATTCTACTGCCGAGAAGAACTACATTCAGGCCGTCGATAAGGGTCTGAAGAAGATCATGTCGAAGATGGGCATCTCGACCATCCGTTCATATCGCGGTGCAAAGATTTTCGAGAGCATCGGTCTGAGCGAAGACCTGCTCCGCCGCTATTTCGGCACCAGCATCTCGACCATCGGCGGCATCGGTCTGCGCGACATTGCACGCGATGCCATCCGTCTGCATGACGAGGCATTCAAGCCAGCCGAGGTCAACGAGTTCCTGCCAAACAACGGACAGTTCTCTTATCGCAAGGACGGTATCAAGCATGCCTGGAACCCTGACACCATCGCCAATCTTCAGATTGCCACACGCCTCGGCTCGTACAAGAAGTTCAAGGAGTGGGAGCAGATGGTCGATGACAAGGAGTCGCCTATCTTTATCCGCGACTTCTTTGGATTCAAGAAGGCTGCACAGCCTATCCCGCTTGACGAGGTTGAGTCTGTCGAGAGCATCGTGAAGCACTTTGTGACAGGTGCCATGTCGTTCGGTGCATTGAGCATCGAGGCTCACGAGGCCCTGGCTTTGGCCATGAACAAGCTCGGAGCACGAAGCAACACCGGCGAGGGTGGCGAGGACAACGCACGCTATCACTCGGATGTCGATGGCGTATCGCTCAGCAGCAAGACCAAACAGATTGCCTCAGGCCGTTTCGGTGTGACCGCCGAATATCTGGTCAATGCCGAGGAGATACAGATCAAGGTAGCCCAGGGCGCCAAGCCTGGTGAGGGCGGACAGTTGCCTGGTTTCAAGGTCAACAAGATCATCGCCAAGACACGTAATGCCATCCCTGGCATCTCGCTCATCTCGCCTCCGCCTCATCACGATATCTATTCGATCGAGGATCTTGCCCAGCTTATCTACGACCTCAAGAACATCAACCCAACGGCAGCCGTGAGCGTGAAGCTCGTTGCCGAGAGTGGCGTAGGAACCATCGCTGCGGGTGTGGCAAAGGCCAAGGCCGACCTCATTGTTATATCAGGCGCAGAAGGCGGCACAGGTGCATCACCAGCCAGTTCAATGCGTTTTGCAGGCATCTCGCCTGAAATCGGACTTGCCGAGACTCAGCAGACCCTGGTGCTCAACGGTCTCCGCAATCAGGTACGACTGCAGACCGACGGCCAGCTCAAAACCGCACGCGACGTCATCGCCATGGCTATGCTCGGTGCTGATGAGTTTGCATTCGGCACACTGCCTCTCATCGTGCTCGGCTGCGTGATGATGCGCAAGTGTAACACCAACACCTGTCCGGTGGGCGTGGCCACTCAGGACGAGCGTCTGCGTGCCCGTTTCATTGGCCGCTCGGAATATGTGGTCAACTTCTTCACCTTCCTTGCCGAACACGTACGCGAATATCTCGCTGAGATCGGTGTACGCAAGTTCAAGGACATCATCGGCCGCACAGACCTCATCAGCGTCAAGCCTCAGGATGCCAACAGCAAACAGGGCACTATCGATTTCAGCCGCCTGCTCACTCAGGTACCTACCGACAAGGCCCTCTATTGGGATCGCGGAGCTTTCACAAAGGTGGAAGGCGTCAAGGACGAGGAAATCATCCGTGCCGCACAGAAGAGCATCGAGACAGGCGAAGAGATCAGCCTCGACTATGCCATCAAGAATACCGACCGTGCAGCCTGCACAATGCTTTCGGGCGAGATTGCCCGCAAGTACGGTGAGGAAGGTCTGCCAGACGGAACCATCAACATCAAGTTCAAGGGTTCTGCAGGTCAGTCGTTCGGCGCATTTGCCGTCAAGGGTGTCAACATCCGTCTTGAGGGCGAAGCCAATGACTACTTCGGCAAGGGACTGTCAGGCGGTCGCATCTCGATCCTGCCTCCATCGCGTGCCAACGCTGAGTTTGTGGCCGAGGACAATATCATCGCAGGCAACACAGGTCTGTATGGTGCCACAACAGGCGAACTCTATGTCAACGGCCGTGTAGGCGAACGTTTTGCCGTTCGTAACTCAGGAGCCATTGCCGTTGTGGAAGGCGCAGGCGATCACTGCTGCGAGTATATGACTGGCGGACGTGTGGTTGTGCTTGGCGAGACCGGACGCAACTTCGCCGCTGGTATGTCTGGCGGTGTGGCATACGTTTGGGACAAGAACCACGACTTCGACTACTACTGCAATATGGACATGGTGGAGATCAATCTCGTGGAGGAAGCGTCCTACCGCAAGGAATTGCATGAGCTCGTGCGCAAGCACTATCTCTACACCGGTTCAGAACTTGCACGCCGTATGCTCGACGACTGGAATCACTATATCGACGAGTTCATCCAGGTTGTTCCTATCGAATACAAGCGTGTGCTTCAGGAAGAACAGGTACGCAAGCTCCAGGAGAAGATCAAGTCGATCCAGGAGTAAAGATGAGATTATAAATACTAAATATAAATAAATTACTCATAATCTCCCATCAGTGAAAAGAGTAATCACGCCCCTCCTTGTTGAGGGGTTGGGGGAGGGTCTATATGGGAAATCCTAAAGCATTTTTAACTGTTCCTCGCAAGGACGCCGGCTACCGTCCGATATACGAACGCGTGCAGGACTTCAGTGAGGTGGAACAGACACTCAATACAAAAGACCGTCAGGAACAGGCCAGCCGTTGCATGGATTGCGGTGTGCCATTCTGCCATTGGGCATGTCCGCTGGGCAACAAAGACCCTGAGTGGAACGATGCACTCTATCATGGCGAATGGGAGACAGCATACAAGATACTGAAAAAGACCAACGACTTCCCTGAGTTCACAGGCCGCATCTGTCCTGCCCTCTGCGAGAAGGCATGCGTGCTCTATCACTCGGCAGGCGAGGCTGTGACCAACCGCGAGAACGAATGTGCCATTGCCGAACGAGCCTTCCTTGAGGGATATGTGACCATCGAGCATCCCGAGCGCAACGGCAAGAAGGTAGCCGTGATCGGTGCAGGTCCTGCAGGTCTGGCTGCTGCCAACCAGCTCAACTATAAGGGCTATGAGGTGACTGTGTTCGACAAGAACGAGGCTGCCGGCGGTCTGCTCCGCTACGGCATCCCTAATTTCAAGCTCGACAAGCATGTCATCGACCGCCGCATCAAGGTGATGGAGGCCGAGGGCGTCATCTTCAAGTACAACACTCCTATCGACGTGACTGCATTGCCTGATGGATTCGATGCCTACGTTGTTTCGACTGGCACACCTGAGGCACGCGACCTCAAGGCTCCGGGTCGTGAGCTCAAGGGCATCCACCTTGCCCTCGAACTGCTCTCTCAGCAGAACCGCGTGCTGGCCGGCATGGAGTTCAGCAAGGAAGAGACCGTCAACTGCAAGGGCAAGAAGGTGCTTGTCATAGGTGGTGGCGACACAGGTTCTGACTGCATCGGCACAGCACACCGTCAGGGCGCATTGAGCGTCACTCAGATCGAGATTATGCCAAAGCCACCGGTAGGCCACAACGACTCTACCCCATGGCCTAACTGGCCGGTCATCCTCAAGACCACATCAAGCCATGAGGAAGGTTGCGACCGCCGCTGGCTGCTCAACACCAACCGCTTCATCGGCGACAAGAAAGGCTGTGTGAAGGAAGTGGAGGTCGAAGGCGTAATCTGGGAGCCGAACCCAGAGGGCGGACGTCCGATTATGAAGCTCGACGGCAAAAAGGAGATCATCGAGGCCGACATCGTATTCCTTGCCATGGGCTTCATCAAGCCACAGCAGCCAGAGTTCGGTCCTAATGTCTTTGTGGCTGGCGATGCTGCATCAGGCGCTTCGCTCGTGGTGCGTGCCATCGCTTCCGGCCGCAAGACAGCCGAGGCTGTTGACAAATACCTGAAAAGATAATCTCAAAGCTTAAAAAAACAATCACAACATGTGTGGCATAACTTGCATATTCAACATACCTGAGCAGACTCCTGAACTCCGTACCAAGGCTCTCAAGATGAGCCAGAAGCTGCGTCATCGCGGTCCGGACTGGAGCGGCATCTATTGCGGCGGGTCGGCCATCCTTGCTCACGAGCGTCTGAGCATCGTCGATCCATTGTCGGGCGGTCAGCCTCTTGTGTCGCCCGACGGCAAGCACATCCTGGCTGTCAACGGCGAGATCTACAACCATAAGGCTATCCGTGGCGAGTTTTCAGGCTACGGATTCAAGACTGGTTCTGACTGTGAGGTCTTCCTTGCACTCTATGACGAGGTTTCTTCACGCCTGAGCAATGGCAGGGAGGCTACCACCGAGGACGAGCAGCTCATCATTGCCGACATCTTCGAGAAGGTCAGCGGCATCTTCGCCTTTGCGCTCTACGACCAGGAACGCGATGAGTTCCTTATCGGCCGTGACCCTATCGGCGTCATCCCTCTCTACATCGGACATGATGCCGACGGCAAGGTGTATGTGGCAAGCGAGCTGAAGGCGCTGGAGGGCTTCTGCGACGAGTATGAGCCATTCCTTCCAGGTCATTTCTATTGGAGCCGCAGCGGTAAGATGAAACGCTGGTATTCACGTCCATGGATGGAGTATTCAGCCGTAAAGGATGCACCTGCCGACGAACATCAGTCGTCGATGAAGGTGAAGGTGGCTCTGGAGGATGCAGTGAAGCGCCAGCTGATGAGCGACGTGCCTTACGGCGTATTGCTCTCGGGCGGTCTTGACAGTTCGGTGACATCGGCCATTGCCATGAAGTATAGCAAGAAGCGCGTCGAGGACGACATGCAACGCGGAGCCTGGTGGCCACAGCTCCATTCTTTTGCCGTAGGTCTGAAAGGCGCGCCTGACCTTGCCAAGGCCAAGGAGGTGGCTGACTATATCGGCACCGTACACCACGAGATCAACTATACGATTCAGGAGGGACTCGATGCCATCCGCGACGTGATCTACTATATTGAGACATACGATGTGACCACCGTACGCGCTTCTACCCCGATGTACCTACTGGCACGTGTCATCAAGTCGATGGGCATCAAGATGGTGCTCTCGGGCGAAGGTGCTGACGAGGTCTTCGGCGGTTATCTCTATTTCCACAAGGCTCCAGATGCCAAGGAGTTCCACGAGGAGACCGTGCGCAAGCTTGGCAAGCTGCATCAGTATGACTGTCTGCGTGCCAACAAGAGCCTGTCGGCATGGGGCGTGGAGGGCCGTGTGCCATTCCTCGACAAGGAGTTCCTTGACGTGGCAATGCGCCTGAGACCGGAGGTTAAGATGTGTCCGGGCGACGTGATGGAGAAAAAGGTGGTACGCGAAGCCTTCCAGGACATGCTTCCTGCCAGCGTGGCATGGCGTCAAAAAGAGCAGTTCTCCGACGGTGTGGGCTACTCATGGATCGACACGCTGAAGAAGATCACCTCCGAGGCCGTGAGCGACGAACAGATGGCACATGCCGCCGAGCGTTTCCCAATCAACACACCGCTCTGCAAGGAGGAATACTACTACCGTTCGATCTTCGAGGAGCACTTCCCATCTGAGAGCGCAGCACGCGCCGTTCCTCACGAGGCCAGCGTGGCTTGTTCCACAGCCAAGGCCCTTGAGTGGGATGCCGCATGGAAGAACATGAACGATCCTTCGGGACGCGCCGTGGCAGGCGTACACGAGCAGGCTTATAAAAACGATTAAGATATGTGCGGAATAGCAATGGTCCGACTCCGCAAGCCGACGGAGCATTATATTGAGAAATATGGCACAGGCCGCTATGGACTGAACAAGCTCTATCTGATGATGGAGAAACAGCATAACCGCGGTCAGGAAGGCGCCGGCATAGCCTGCATCAAGCAGAACGTCGAGCCTGGCAACGACTACGTCTTTCGCGAGAAGGCCGAAGGCAAGGATGCCGTGACAAAAATCTTTGACGTGGCAAACCGCTCGGGCGAGGATTACATCGGACAGATCTACATGGGTCATCTCCGATACTCCACCACCGGCAAAAGCGGATTGGCTTACGTCCATCCGTTCCTGCGCCGCAGCAGCTGGAAGGACAAGACCCTTTGCCTGTGCGGCAACTTCAACATGACCAATGTCGATGAGGTCTTCCGACATGTGGTCGATATGGGCATGTCTCCGCGTATCTACAGCGACACCTACACGCTGCTCGAACTGCTGAGCTACCATCTTGACAACGAGACCGGCATCAACAAGGTGCTGTCCAAGACCATGTCGCGCTTCGATGGCGGATATGTCATCTGTGGCGCAACGGGCGGTGTCGAGATGTTTGTGATGCGCGATCCGAACGGCATACGTCCTGCCTTCTATTATATCGACGACGAGGTTGTGGCAGTGGCAAGCGAGCGTCCTGTCCTGCAGACCACGTTCAACCTCGACCTTGAAGATGTCAGGGAACTCCTGCCGGGTCAGGCGCTCATCGTCGATGCCGACGGCGAAATGCATCTGCAGCAGATCCTCCAGCCGGCCGAATACCTGCCATGCTCCTTCGAGCGCATCTACTTCAGCCGAGGCAACGATGCCGACATCTATCGCGAACGCAAGGCTCTGGGTCGCAATCTTGTCCCTGACATCGTGCGTGCCCTCGACGGCGACGTCGCCAACACCGTCTTCTCCTATATTCCCAACACAGCCGAGACAGCCTATCTGGGCATGATCGAGGCCCTGCATGAGCAGTATCCGGTGGTCAGGAGCGAGAAGGTGGTCTCAAAAGACATCAAGCTGCGCACGTTCATCACCGAGGACAGCTCGCGCAACGACCTCGCTGCCCACGTCTATGACATAGCCTACAACAGCCTCCGTCCGTACGTTGACAATCTGGTCGTGATCGATGACAGCATCGTGCGCGGAACGACCTTGCGCGAGAGCATCATCCGCATACTCGACCGCCTGCATCCCAAAAAGCTCGTCATCGTCTCGTCGGCGCCACAGATACGCTATCCCGACTTCTACGGCATCGACATGCCACGCATGAAGGATTTCATTGCCTATCAGGCCACCGTGGCCCTGCGCCGCGAGAGGCAGATGGACGACGTTCCCCCGTCGCAGGTCTATGACGGCCTCAGCGTAGCCGACATCAACCGCAAGATGGTCGAACTGTTGCGACCCGAAGGCGTCACCACTCCTATCGAGATTGTCTTCCAGAGCATCGAAGGCCTCCACAATGCCATCCCGAACCATCCGGGCGACTGGTATTTCACCGGCCACTACCCCACAAAGGGCGGCTATAAACTTTTGGGTTGAGTCTATCGCCCATAACCTCATAAACACATAAACTCACAATCTCACAATCATGGCCAAATACATATTCGTCACCGGCGGTGTGGTTTCATCGCTTGGCAAAGGCATCATAAGCTCGAGCATCGGCAAACTGCTTCAGGCCCGTGGCTTCAAGATCACAATCCAGAAATTCGACCCATACATCAACATCGACCCGGGCACACTCAATCCTTACGAGCACGGCGAGTGCTACGTCACCGTCGATGGCATGGAGACCGACCTCGACCTCGGCCACTATGAGCGATTCACCGAGATACAGACCACACGTGCCAACTCTATGACCACCGGCCGCATCTACAAGTCGGTCATCGACAAGGAACGTCGCGGCGACTATCTGGGCAAGACCATCCAGGTCGTACCTCACATCACCGACGAGATCAAGAGCAACATCAAGTATCTGGGCGAGACCGGCGACTATGACTTCATCATCACCGAGATCGGCGGCACCATCGGCGACATCGAGAGCGCACCTTTCCTTGAGGCCATACGTCAGCTCAAGTGGGAACTGGGTCATGACGCTGTCAGCATCCACCTCACCTACGTGCCTTATCTCAAAGCCGCCGACGAGCTGAAGACCAAGCCTACACAGCACTCGGTCAAGGAGATGCTCAGCTATGGCATACAGCCCGACATCCTCATCCTCCGCACAGAGAAGCACCTCGACGACCACATGCGCATGAAGGTGGCAGGTTTCTGCAACGTCGATCTTGAGTGCGTCATCCAGAGCGAGGACATGCCGAGCATCTATGAGGTGCCGGTCAACATGCAGCGTCAGGGTCTTGATGCCGCCATCCTCCGCAAGATGGGCATCCCTGTGGGCGAAACTCCCGCACTCGGTCCATGGCGTAAGTTCATCGAGCTGCGCAACACCGCCACCGACATCGTCCGCATCGGCCTCGTTGGCAAATATGACCTTCAGGATGCCTATAAGTCGATCAACGAAAGCCTGTCACACGCTGCAACCCATAACCACCACAAGGTCAAGATCACGTTCATCAACTCAGAGTTCCTTGATGAGTCGAACATCGCCTCACAGCTTGCCGGTCAGGACGGTCTGGTGATCTGCCCGGGCTTCGGTCAGCGCGGCATCGAGGGCAAGATCCTTGCCGTAAGGTATGCCCGTGAGAATAATGTCCCTTGCTTCGGTATCTGTCTCGGCATGCAGATGATGGTCATCGAGTTTGCCCGCAACGTGCTTGGCTACACTGATGCCAACAGCCGCGAGATGGACGAAAAGACCCCCCACAATGTCATCGACATCATGGAGGATCAGAAGAACATCTCGAACATGGGCGGCACAATGCGTCTCGGCGCCTACGGATGCACACTGCGCAAGGACAGCCGTGTGGCCTCGATCTACGGTAACGAAAACATTCGCGAACGTCATCGCCATCGCTATGAGTTCAACAACAAGTATATCGACGAATACGAGAGCCATGGCATGCAGTGCGTAGGCCGCAACCCTGAGAGCGATCTTGTCGAGATCGTCGAGATTCCTGAGCTCCGCTGGTTTGTCGGCACTCAGTTCCATCCTGAATACCAGAGCACAGTGCTCCATCCTCATCCTCTCTTCATGTCGTTCGTCAAGGAGGCTATCAATAAGAAATAATTGGCAACGGCTGAGAAACACCGGGAATAAAGCTGTTTGCACTTCCAGCTTTCTGGAAATGCCGGGAATATTGTTCCGGGTATTTCCCAGGTTTTAGGAAACGCTGAAAATAATGTTCTGGGCATTTCCCAAGTCTTAGGAAATGCTGGGAACAATGTTCTGACGGCTTCCAGCTTTCTGGAAATGCTGAGAATAATGTTCCGGGGACTTCCCAGGTCTTGGGAAATGCCGGGAACAATGTTCTGACGACTTCCAGCTTTCTGGAAATGCCAAAAATAATGTTCTGGGGACTTCCTAACTCTTAGGAAATCCCCAGAACACATTTTTCAGTCTTCCCAACTCTTGGGAGGTTATTTATATTCGTCCCAGGCCTTGATGGCGATGTCATCGATGCTCATGGTGGTGAAGGCATTGATGAAGGCAGCAGCCAGACGGTCGTTGGTGATGAGCGGAATGTTGAAGTCGATGGCTGCACGACGGATCTTGTAGCCATTGGTGAGCTCGCCCGAAGTGAGGTTCTTTGGGATGTTGACCACCATGTCGATCTTCTTGTTGCGTATAAGGTCGAGAGCCTGCGGCTGACCCTCCTCGCTTGGCCAGAACACAATCTGACAAGGCACGAAGTTCTCCATCAGATAGCGGTATGTGCCGGCAGTGGCATAGAGCTTATAGCCTTTCTCGATAAGCTGCTTGCACGGAGTGAGCAGCGCTGCCTTCTGCTTGGCATTGCCCGATGAGATGAGCACGCCCTTCTCCGGAATGCGAAGACCGACGGAGAGCAGAGACTTGAGGATGGCACAGTTGGTATCGTCGCCCAGACAGCCCACCTCGCCCGTCGATGACATATCGACACCGAGCACCGGGTCGGCCTTCTGCAGACGCGAGAATGAGAACTGCGAGGCCTTGATGCCTACGTAGTCGAGGTCAAACTCGTTCTTCGTAGGACGCTCGTAAGGCACACCCATCATAATCTTCGATGCAAGCTCGATGAGGTTGAGCTTGAGCACCTTGCTGACGAATGGGAACGAACGTGAGGCACGTAGATTACACTCGATGACCATGATGTCGTTGTCGCGAGCCATGAACTGGATGTTGAACGGACCTGAGATATGCAGCTCGGCAGCAATCTTCTTGGCCACCTTCTTGATGCGGCGCACGGTCTCGACATAGAGCTTCTGGGGTGGGAACTGGATGGTGGCGTCACCTGAGTGGACACCGGCATACTCTACGTGCTCAGAGATGGCGTATGCCACAATCTCGCCCTTATCAGCCACTGCGTCCATCTCGATCTCCTTGGCGCCCTCGATGAAGCGGGAGATTACCACAGGATGCTTCTGGCTGACGTTGGCTGCCATCTGAAGGAAGCGCACCAGCTCGTCCTGATTTGAGCATACGTTCATCGCCGCGCCCGAAAGCACATACGACGGACGGACAAGGACAGGGAAGCCCACCTGGGCAATGAACTCGTTGACATCGTCCATGTTGGTCAGCTCCTTCCATGCCGGCTGAACCACTCCGATGCGGTCGCACATCGAAGAGAACTTCTGGCGATCCTCGGCATTGTCGATATACTTGGCCTGTGTGCCGAGGATTGGCACCTTCTGCTCGTCGAGGCGCATGGCGAGGTTGTTAGGAATCTGTCCGCCCACGGAAAGGATCACGCCGTGTGGCTGCTCAAGGTCGATGATGTCCATGACACGCTCGAAGGTGAGCTCGTCGAAGTAGAGGCGGTCGCACATATCGTAGTCGGTCGATACGGTCTCCGGGTTGTAGTTGATCATGACCGAACGATAGCCCTGCTGGCGCGCTGTGGTGAGCGCATTGACCGAACACCAGTCGAACTCGACCGACGAGCCGATGCGGTAGGCGCCCGAACCAAGCACGATGACGGCCTGCGACGCAATGTCGTCGGCCACAGGGTCGGTATATTCGATGTCGTGTGCTATGCCGTTGTAAGTCAGATAGAGGTAGTTGGTCTGAGCCGGGAACTCGCCGGCAAGGGTGTCGATCTGCTTCACCACAGGCACGATGCCGAGCTTCTTACGCTGGGCACGCACACGGAGGATTTCGTCCTCGGCCTCCTCGGCCATATTACCCTTGAGCAGGGCACGTCCGATCTGGAAGTCAGAGAATCCCTTCTTCTTGGCTTCGAGCAGGAGTTCGGCTGGAACATTCTCCACACAGTCATACTGCTGCAGCTCGTTGTCGATCTCGACGATGCCCCAGAGCTTCTGGAGGAACCACTTGTCGATCTTCGTAAGGTCATGAATCTGATCGACCGTATATCCGGCCTTCATTGCCTTTGAGATGACGAACACGCGCTTGTCGGTAGGTTCGCGCAGGGCCTTGTCGATGTCGGCAATCTGGAGCACCTTGTTCTCAAGGAATCCGTGCATGCCCTGACCGATCATACGGAGACCCTTCTGGATGGCCTCCTCGAACGTGCGGCCGATGGCCATAACCTCGCCCACCGACTTCATGCTCGAACCGAGCTCGCGGTCAACGCCCTGGAACTTGCCAAGGTCCCAGCGAGGTATCTTGCAGACAATATAGTCGAGCGCCGGCTCGAAGAACGCCGAGGTGGTCTTGGTCACTGAGTTCTTGAGCTCGAACAGTCCGTAGCCCAAGCCGAGCTTGGCGGCAACGAATGCCAGCGGATAGCCCGTGGCCTTTGATGCCAGAGCCGATGATCGCGACAGACGGGCATTGACCTCGATGACGCGATAGTCCTCGCTGTATGGATCGTAGGCATACTGCACGTTGCACTCGCCGACGATGCCGATGTGACGGATAATCTTGATGGAGAGTTCGCGGAGCTTATGATAGTCGCGGTTGCTGAGTGTCTGCGACGGAGCCACTACGATCGACTCGCCGGTATGGATGCCGAGAGGGTCGAAGTTCTCCATGTTGCAGACGGTGATGCAATTGTCGTACCTATCGCGTACCACCTCATACTCCACTTCCTTCCAGCCCTTGAGCGACTTCTCGACAAGGATCTGAGGCGAGAACGAGAGGGCCTTGTTGCCGATGGCGATGAGCTGCTCCTCATCGTCGCAGAATCCCGAACCGAGTCCGCCGAGGGCATAAGCAGCACGGATGATGACAGGATAGCCAAGATCGGCTGCTGCCTGCCTGGCCTCATCGAGTGTGTTGCAGGCGTGACTCTTGATGGTGTTGACGTTGATCTCATCGAGCTTCTCAACGAAGAGCTCGCGGTCCTCTGTGTCGATGATGGCCTGAACCGGAGTACCGAGCACCTCAACGTTATACTTTTCGAGCACGCCGCTCTTGTAGAGTTCCACGCCACAGTTGAGCGCCGTCTGTCCGCCGAAGCTCAGCAGGATTCCGTCGGGCTGCTCTTTGGCAATAACCTTCTCAACAAAATAAGGGGTTACCGGCAGGAAATAAACTCGGTTGGCCACACCCTCAGAGGTCTGTACGGTGGCAATGTTCGGGTTAATGAGGATGCTCTCGATTCCCTCTTCACGCAGGGCTTTGAGCGCCTGGCTGCCTGAATAGTCGAACTCGCCGGCCTCACCGATTTTGAGGGCACCAGAGCCCAACAGCAGAACTTTCTTAATCTTATCGTTTACCATAGTCAGACAGTCTTAGAGGAGTGAAGTGAATTGTGAGAAGATGAACTCAGTGTCGGTAGGGCCAGACGATGCCTCCGGGTGGAACTGAGCCGAGAACCAAGGCATGGTCTTGTGCCTGATACCTTCGTTCGAGCCATCATTCATGTTGATGAAAAGCGGCTCCCAATCGGCAGGGATTGTGTTGTTATCGACGGCAAAACCGTGGTTCTGAGACGTGATGTAGCACTGTGTGGTAGGCTTGCCGTTCTCATAGCGCTGAACAGGCTGATTGTGTCCGCGGTGTCCGTACTTGAGCTTTGTGACCTTGGCACCGGCTGCAAGGCTCAGAATCTGATTGCCCATGCAGATGCCATAGATAGGTTTTCCGGTCTTCATAAATTCGCGCACATGCTCAACCGTCTTGCTGCAGAGGTTCGGGTCGCCAGGGCCATTGCTGATGAAAAGACCGTCGTATGCGGTTCCGTCGGCATTGAAGTCATAGTCCCATGGCACCATCGTAATCTCTACGTCATGGCGCAACAGACAGCGTATTATGTTCTGCTTGACACCCATATCGACCAGGCAGACACGCTTCGAACCATTGCCGAAACGCTTCACCTCACGCGTTGAGACAATTGCGACCTGATTGACGAGGTTAGGATCCTCGAACGGAATGTCCTCACCGCCATCGAACACAATCTTGCCCTTCATCGAACCCTTCTCGCGAAGGAGCTTGGTGAGCTCGCGAGTGTCGATACCCTCGATGCCAACCACCTGCTCAGACTTAAGCCAGTCGGCAAGTGAACGCTCGGCATTCCAATGGCTGAACTGCTGCGAGTAGTCGCTCACAACCAGCGCACGGACATGAATCTTCTCTGACTCATAAAAACAAGAAAGCCCGTTGACATCAACAGACATCGACGGAACTCCGTAATTACCGACAAGAGGGAATGTGGTAACCAAAATCTGACCGCTATAACTGGGATCGGTAAGGCTCTCTGGATAACCCATCATGGCTGTATTGAAAACAACCTCACCATTGACGGCCTTCTCATAACCGAAACTATATCCCTTGAATACATGACCATCGTCAAGCACCAGGGATACCGCTTTTTTTGTTTGCATCGTAAATATTATTTTGAATGATAGACTGCGCAAAGATATGACAAAGATATGACACTGCCAAATTATGGCTGTCTTTTTATGATAAAGATAAAAAAAATGTAACTCTGCATGGTAAAATTGCCAAGTTTATATGCTTTTTTTTCGATTTGTAGCACAAAATCCGGCATTTATTTGGCAGTTTGGCAAAAAAATCGAAACTTTGCCGCATATTTATAAATATACGTGCGACGTAATGGCATGCGTTTGCGCGATTCTGTCTTCTGAATTAATAACTCTCAAAAAAAAACAAATTATGTGCGGAATTGTTGGATACATCGGACATCGTGAAGCATATCCGATTTTGATAAAGGGACTCCACCGACTGGAGTATCGTGGCTACGACTCAGCCGGATGCGCCCTGCTCGGTAAGGAACTCACCATCTATAAGGCCAAAGGCAAGGTTTCGGACCTTGAGGCAGTATATGAAAAGAGCCCTCAGCCTGCAGGCGAGGAGCCTACTGTCGGCATCGCCCATACACGTTGGGCAACACACGGTGCGCCATCTGAGCGCAACGCCCACCCTCACCTCTCTGAGTCGGGCAGCCTGACATTGGTTCACAACGGCATCATCGAGAACTACGCATCGCTGCGCGAACAGCTGCAGAAGCGTGGCTTCACTTTCAAGAGCGACACAGACACCGAGGTGCTGGTGCAGCTCATCGAATATCAGAAGCAGCTTCATCAGAGCGACCTGGCAGAAGCCGTACGCAGTGCTTTGAAGCTTGCCATCGGTGCATACGCCATTGCCGTGATCGACAAGAGTGAACCTGAGAAGCTGGTATGCGCCCGCAAGTCGTCTCCGCTTGCCATCGGTATCGGCGAGGACGACAGCGAGTTCTTCATTGCTTCGGACGCCAGCCCTATCGCCGAATATACCAAGAAGATCGTCTATCTCAATGACGAGGAAGTGGCTGTCGTGGTGCGTGGCAAGGAACTGTATGTCACCAACCTTATGGGCGACGAGACCGAAGCCGACGTGAAGGAGGTGAACGTGGATCTGTCAATGCTCGACCACGACGGATACCCACACTTCATGCTCAAGGAGATCTTCGATCAGCCTAACGTGCTTAAGGACTGCATGCGCGGCCGTATCGTGGGCGACGATCATAACCTCAAGGTTGTGCTCTCGGCTGTGACACAGAACCGCCGTCAGCTGTTGCGTGCGCGCCGCATCGTCATCGTCAGCTGCGGCACATCATGGCATGCAGGTCTGATCGGCAAGCAGCTCATCGAGCATTTCTGCCGCATCCCTGTGGAGGTGGCATACGCCTCGGAGTTCCGCTATTCTGACCCGGTCATCGAACCTGATGACGTGGTGATTGCCATCTCGCAGTCAGGCGAGACTGCCGACACTCTGGCAGCCATCCAACAGGCCAAGCAGCAGGGTGCGCTGATCTATGGCATTGTCAACGGCGTAGGTTCGAGCATCGCCCGCGAGTCTCATGCCGGCACATACATCCACGTAGGTCCTGAGATCGGTGTGGCATCGACCAAAGCCTTCACCGGACAGGTTGTGGTCCTGACCATGCTTTCTCTGGCACTCGGCATGGCAAAGGGTACGGTCGAGCAGGAAGAGTATGAGGAGACAATCAAGGAGCTGCTGCTCATCCCTGAGAAGATCGAGGAGGTGCTGAAGCAGAACGACAAGATTGAGCGACTGTCAAAGCAGTTCACCTATGCCCGCAACTTCCTCTATCTGGGCCGAGGCTACAACTACCCTGTGGCTCTGGAAGGCGCGCTGAAACTGAAGGAGATCTCGTATATCCACGCCGAGGGCTATCCGGCTGCCGAAATGAAGCACGGTCCAATCGCCTTGATCGATAACGAGATGCCTGTAGTGTTCCTGACCAACCATCATCGCCGCTATCAGAAGGTTATCTCCAACCTGCAGGAGGTCATCTCTCGCCACGGCAACATCCTGGCCATTATCAACAAGGGCGACGAGCAGGTTAAGAAGATGGTGGATTCGTACATCGAGGTGCCTGAGACACTCTCATGCCTCACTCCTCTGATCAGCGTCATCCCTCTGCAGCTGCTCTCATACCACATCGCCGTGTCGCGCGGCCTGAACGTCGATCAGCCTCGTAACCTCGCCAAGTCGGTTACTGTAGAATAATAAAAAACATACAACAAAAAAATGGAACTGATTCCAAGCTTCACCATCGACCACTCATGCCTCAAGCCGGGCATCTACGTCTCACGTCAGGACAACGTGGGTGGCGAGACCGTGACAACATACGACATCCGCATGATTGCCCCAAACCAGGAACCTGCGCTGGCTCCTGCCGCCATCCACACCATCGAGCATCTCGTTGCCACCTATCTGCGCAACGATGAGGAATGGAAAGACAGGATCATCTACTGGGGTCCGATGGGATGTCTGACAGGCAACTATCTCATCATGCGTGGCAACTATGCTCCTGAGGAGATCCGTCCGCTGCTGATCAGAGCCTTCCAGTTTGTGGTCGATTTTGAGGGCACAGTGCCAGGCACCACTCCTGACGCCTGCGGCAACTGCCTGCTCCACGATCTGCCGATGGCCAAGTGGGAATCACGCCGCTATGTTGACCGACTGACCAATCAGTTCTGCTCGGTCTATCCGCAGAAATAACCGCGCGAAAGGAAATCCCAAGAAAGGAAATTCCAAGAAAGGAAATCCCCACGAAGATAAATTCCACAGAAGTAAATAATCCAAAATGATACCAGTTGTTATCGCCCTGATTGACGCTTGTATGCTGAATGCATTCTATTTCGGTGCATCCAGACTCAGCCTCATACCCGAGGTGAACCATGACTGGTTTCTGTGGAACATCAGCTATCTGATCTCCATTCTTGTGTTCCATCCGGTGGCCCAGCGCCGACTGGCACGCGTCGAACAGGTGATCAACAGGTCGTTCCTGACCGCACTGCTGATGGCTGTCATCTATCAGCTCTACATCATCGTGGACCGTGACTACGGTTCGCAGGTCATGTTCTTTGTGCTCCTGACCATATCGCTGACGATGATCGTCTTCGCCAGCCGGTATATGAGCCGTTTCCTGCTGATGAGCCTGCGCAGCCGTGGACGCAACACAAAGTCGGTGGTGTTTGTCGGTGCGGGTCACAACCTTGCCTACCTCTATGACTGCATGCACAGCAACCTCGCCACAGGTTACCGATTCATTGGCTATTTTGACGAACACAAGTCAGAGTTCCTGCCGAAGAACACAACTCTCCTGGGCGGCATTGACCAAGTAATCCCATGGCTCAAGACTTACCGTCCGGACATGATTTTCTGTAACCTGCCGAGTTCGCGCGGCGAGGAGATTGTGTCGATCATCAATTACTGCGAGCAGCATTTCATCCACTTCTATTCGGTGCCTAACGTGCGCAACTACGTACACCGTGCGATGGAGGTCGAGATGATTGACGATATGCCAGTGCTGAAGTTGCGCAAAGAGCCGCTTCTGGCACCTGCCAACCGCATCTCAAAACGACTGTTCGACATTGTGGTAAGCTCCATCTTCATCGTCACATGTTTCTGGTGGATATATCTGATCGTGGCCATCGTCACCAAACTGACCATGCCCGGACCTGTGATCTTCAGGCAGAAACGCAACGGACTGCTGGGCGAGGAATTTGACTGCCTGAAATTCCGCAGCATGAGGGTCAACAGCATTGCCGACCTGGTGCAGGCCACCAGGGACGACGAACGAGTCACCTGCTGGGGACATTTCCTGCGCCGCACCTCACTCGACGAGCTGCCACAGTTCATCAATGTGCTGAAGGGCGAGATGTCGATAGTAGGCCCACGTCCGCACATGATCCTTCACACGGTGGAATATTCGGCACTTATTGACAAATACATGGTGCGCCACTGGATCAAACCGGGCATCACCGGATGGGCTCAGGTCAACGGCGCACGCGGAGAGACCTCACAGCTTTGGCAGATGGAGGACCGCATTAAGAAAGATATATGGTATATAGAGAACTGGTCGTTCGGCCTTGACCTGCGCATCCTGTTCCGCACGGTTTGGGAGTTGGTCAAGGGCGACAAGAACGCCTATTGAACCACACGCCGGCAGGACCTTAAAAAAAACGCCGGCAAGGCCTGATGGCACGCCGGCAAGACCTTAAAGCATCTGATTTATCTCATCTTCTCAAGCATTCTGATTGCTTCTTTTATCGAGCCGACATTATTGACCAGCAATGATCTCTTGCCCGACTTGTCTTCAAGTCGGCAACGGCTGGAATACTTTACCAGGAAATCGTCGAGAATATGTCCGAAGATGTCGCCTTCGAAATAGCTTGTGTTGTCCGACACGAACAGACAGCGCATCTTATTCTGCTTGATCACAATCTTCTCAAAGCCCAGTTTCCTGCCGAGCTGGCGCAAATGCACGACACGTATCAGCTCCTCGCCCGCCTTCGGTATCTTGCCGAAGCGGTCAATGAGACGTGTGCGGTATGCCTCGACCTCGGCCTCGGTGGTCAGATTGTCAAGCTCCTGATACAGGGCGATACGCTCGGACGAATCAGGCACATACTTCTCACCGAAACAGATATCAAGGTCCGACTCAAGGTTGCAGTCGTCGGTCACGGTCTCTGACTGATCGCGCTCATCGGCATAAAGCTGGGCAAACTCCTGGGTCTTGAGTTCCTTCACCGCCTGGCGCAATATCTTCTGGTAAGCCTCATAGCCAAGATCGGCGATGAAGCCCGACTGTTCGCCGCCCAGCAGATTGCCTGCGCCGCGAATGTCAAGGTCCTGCATGGCCAGATGGATGCCCGAGCCAAGTCCCGAGAAATTCTCGATGGCCTGAAGACGGCGACGCGCATCCTGGCTGAGAGCGGTGAACGGCGGAGTGAGCAGATAGCAGAACGCCTTGCGGTTGGTACGTCCCACACGACCGCGCAACTGGTGAAGCTCGGACAGGCCGAAGTTCTGTGCCTGGCTCACGATCATCGTGTTGGCATTCGGGATGTCAAGGCCTGCCTCGATGATGGTGGTGCACACCAGGACGTCATACTCATAGTTAGAGAAGTCAAGGATCAGGCGCTCCACCTCCTCAGGATCCATCTTTCCGTGGGCAAAGGCTATGCGTGCATCCGGCACAAGACGCTTCAGGCGATCGACGATGTTGGGCAAATGTGAGATCTTGTTGTGGATGACAAAGACCTGACCGTTGCGCGAGAGTTCGAAGTTGACAGCCTCGCGCAGGATGTCGTCCTCATCGCGATGGACCTCCGTCTGTATCGGATAACGGTTGGCAGGCGGTGTGGCGATGACGCTGAGGTCGCGAGCGCCCATGAGCGAGAACTGCAAGGTGCGCGGAATAGGCGTAGCGGTCATGGTCAGAGTATCGACATTGAGACGAAGGCGTTTGAGGGCCTCCTTGGTGCTGACGCCGAATTTCTGTTCCTCGTCGATGATGAGAAGTCCAAGGTCCTGGAACTTCACCTTTTTGCCAATGAGCTTGTGCGTACCTATTATAATATTAATCTGGCCGTCGGCAAGATCCTTGAGAATCCCGGTGATCTTTTTGGCCGAGCGTGCACGTGTCAGGTAGTCCACACGCACGGGGAAATCCTTCAGGCGCTCAGAGAAAGTCTTGTAATGCTGAAAGGCGAGCACCGTGGTAGGCACCAGCACTGCCACCTGCTTGCAGTCGTTGCATGCTTTCAGTGCGGCACGTATGGCAACCTCGGTCTTACCGAATCCGACGTCACCGCACACCAGGCGATCCATCGGCTTTTCGCTCTCCATGTCACGCTTCACATCGACCGTAGCCTTGAGCTGATCGGGCGTGTCCTCATACATGAACGAAGCCTCAAGCTCGTGCTGCATCTGCGAGTCGGGCGAATAGCGGAAGCCCTTTTCCTCACGGCGTGCGGCATAGAGATGAATCAGCTCGCGCGCCATGTCCTTCATCTTCTCCTTGGTCCTGTCGCGCATCTTCTCCCACGATCCGCTGCCCAGCTTCGACAATGACGGAGGTTCGGCATCACGTCCGCGATACTTGGAGAGCTTGTCGAGCTGATGGATTGACACAAACAGCATGGCTCCATCCTTATAGACAAGCTTCACCATCTCCTGAATGTAGGAGACTTTAGTTTCGGGATTGGTGACAGGCATCTGGACAAGTCCGCCAAACTGACCCACGCCGTGATCGACATGCACAATGTAATCGCCAGGCATGAACTCGCGCAGTTCCTTGATGCTCAATGCAATCTTTCCGCTTCGGGCACGTTCTGAGCGAAGGCTGTAGCGATGATAACGGTCGAAGATCTGATGGTCGGTAAAATAGCAGTTGCGCGTGTCGTCATCGATAAATCCCTTGTGTATGGCCTTCGGTATGCGCACGAAATGGAAGTCCTCGCCACGGTCTTCGAAGATTGCCTCAATACGGTCGAGCTGCTTGGGCGAGTCGCTGAGCAGATGGAGGGTGTAGCCCTCTGACTTGTAGTGAAGGAGATCCTGTGAGATAAGGTCGAAGTTCTTGTGCCACTCAGGCTGTGCGGTGGTATGAAACTCAATGACACTGACATTATTGCCATTCACTTTCCCCTGTTGTGTGAGGTTGCCGTCGCTCGTCACAATCTTGCCGAACGTATTCCAAGCCCTGGCGAAAGCCTGTGCATCGACAAGTTTCTGCAACGCTCCAAGGTCGCCCTCCTCGCTTACGATGAGCTGTTCGGACAATTCCTGACCGCAGATCTGCGCCACACGATCGACCGTCCATTGCAGATCCTTGCAGATGACGATGGTCCCAGCGGGAAGAAACTCGGCAAACGAGATGCCTGCGGCCTCCTGCTGGGCAAACGAAGGCGCCACGGTGATTTCCTCCAGCTGGCCGCGGCTCAGCTGCGTATCGACCTCAAAGCTGCGCAGAGAATCGATGTCATTGCCGAAAAAGTCTATGCGGAAAGGATACTCGCTGGTGAAGCTGAACACGTCGATGATAGATCCGCGCACGGCAAACTGACCCGGCTCATAGACATAGTCAACGCGGTTGAATCCGTAGGTATGGAGCAGCTCGACAACGAACTGGCTGTCCACCTGCTCGCCCTTATGCAGGTGAAGGATGTGGTCATTGACCTGTTCGGCACGCGCCACCTTCTCGGACAGCGCCTCAGGATAAGTCACAATGGCAAGGCCTTTGTCCTCCCTGCGAGACAATGCCCCGACGGTCTCTGTGCGCAGGATCTCATTGGCCGAGTCGGCCTGTCCGTACTTTATGCTGCGCTTATAGCCTGAAGGGAAGAACGAGACTGACTGGTCGCCTGCTATCTGACAGAGATCGTGATAGAAATAGCCGGCTTCCTCCTCGTCGTCGAGCACAAACAGATACACTCCGGGCAACGCATTCTTGAGCGGAGCCAGAAAAGTGGCTGCTGCCGAGCCTTTCAGGCCTCGCAACTGTATTATTGGAGTTCTGTCATCGTCTCTGCTCTCCTCCGAGAGCCTGCGCAATCTTTTGACAAGAGCATTGAAGCGCGGTTTCTGCAAAACGAGATCCTTTATTTCCATCTTCGCAACACAAAAATATCCGATTAAAACGCTTTGTTATCCGTTCATTTGCGTTAACACTCACAGCAAATTCCTCAGTTACCTTCCACCTCTTTGTAGATGGTCTTCTCGCCCTTGATCTTCTGATTGCGGACACGCAGAAGCACGTCAGCAACTTTTTTTCTGTCGATCGCAACATACGAACAGTGCTCCATAACCTCAATTCGGCCAATGTCGGCCGACGTAAGTCCTCCAATCTTTGTAAAGAAGCCAACGACGTCGGACTTGGATATCTTTTCTTTTTTTCCACGGCCGACATAGACGAGCGAGAAGCTCCCTGCAAACACAGATGACACATCGCACGAGCGCATACGCGTCTCAGCATTCTTCCGGCTCATATTATAGTATGGCAACTGACTGCCGGCAAACTCGGGCAGCACTTCCGCAGGACCGACGATCATATAACCGCATCCGTCCGAGCCATTGCGGGCTGTGCGACCGTTGCGGTGGGTAAATGTCTCAGCGTCGGCAGGCAGATGATAATGCACGATGTGGGCCACCTCGGGTATGTCAAGGCCGCGCGAGGCCAGATCGGTTGACACCAGCACCCTGACGCTCTGCGTACGGAGTCTGATCAGGGCCTTATCGCGTATGTCCTGCTCCATGCCGCCGTGATACAGGGCATTGGGCACACCGTGGTCGGACAGGAAATGAGAGATGCGCTCGGCACTCTCCCTATAGTTGCTGAACACGATGGCCTGACCCTCGGCATCGGCGGTCATGACGGCGGTAAGCAGGTCGAGCATCGTCTCAAGCTTGTCAGGCACAGGCGACTTGACCTGATACATCTTCAGGCTCTCGATAGGCCTTGTAAAGTCGAGCTGGGCATACGGACGCATGTTGATCCATGGTGCAATGGGCATAGCATGAGTGGCCGACGTGAGCAATGTCTGACTGACCTGTCGCAGGCCTGTCACAATATATTTCAGCTCCTCCTCAAAGCCAAGTTCGAGCATCTTGTCATACTCATCGAGCACCAGGCAGCGCACACACTGTGTGGCGATGCGGCCGCGTTCCATGTGGTCCTTCAGTCGGCCGCTTGTGCCGACAATCAGCCCCCTGTTGCCCATGAGCGACTCAAGGCGCTGACATTCGATGCGCGGATCATGTCCTCCGTAGCACAGCACCGTGCGCATGCCCAGCTTGCGGGCAACCTCGCCAATCTGCTGGGCAAGCTCGCGCGACGGCACAATGACCATCGACAATGTCTTTTCACTTTCGGCCTGCACCTCCGACGAGGCCAGCAGCGCCAGCAGGAATGCCACGGTCTTGCCGCTGCCCGTGGGCGAAAGCAGCACGACATTCTGACCCGAAGCCGCAGCATCGAGCATTTTTTCCTGCATCACATTAAGGCGGTCAAAGCCCATTGCCCCAACCGCAAATTGCTTCAAATCTGTAAGATTCATGGCGCAAAGATACTGTTATTTTTTAATAAATGTGTATAAATGACGAAAAAAAATGCCTGCACGCCACTTTTTTGCCCCAAAATGATGATGATTATCGAAAAAACATTATATTTGCACCCGAGTTTAAATAATAAAAACAAAAATAAAAACGCAAAACCGCAGGGCAGAACAGTGGCACGGGCAATGGCATTGATAATGGTTTGGGCAATGATGACTGCCATGGTGCATGGAGAAATCAGGCTATGCATCGACAAGAACCGCATGTGCATGTTCGTCATCAACGCTGGGAATGACAGCTGCCGGCACGACACCGTTGCCATCTACCCGATCTCCTGCGGCCGAGGCTATGGCCACAAGCTCAAGGACGGTGACATGCGCACTCCGGAAGGCACGTTCAGCATCGTCAGCTTCAGCGACAGCCGCGACTGGGGGCACGACTTCCTCGACGGCCACGGCTACATCCGTGGAGCATACGGCCCATGGTTCATGCGACTGAGCTTCGGTCACGGCATCGGCATTCACGGCACACATGACCCGTCGTCAATGGGTTTCCGAGCCTCTGAGGGCTGCATCCGACTGCGCAATGCCGATGTGGCAGCCTTGAAGAAGATGGTCAGGCGCGGCACGGTGGTTGAGATTCTGCCCGACACACTGCTGCGCATACAGATGCCCGACAGCGTGCCTCAGATAAAACCTGTCAGCAGCACTGCGGCACAGATTAAACCAATTGACAGCAAAACAATCATAATCAAAAACCAATAAAAACAGACAAACTATGAAGAAATTACTCCGAATGATGGCCTGCCTCATTATGGCCACAACAATGTTCAGCCTGACATCATGCGCAGGAGACGATGAAGAGATCATGCAGGAAGATGACATCAAGGTTGCCGCAGAGCAGATTGTAGGCACATGGCAGCTCAACGGCACACGCGAGTTCTGGCGCTTTGACGCTGACGGCAAGGGCTCAAAGGTGTCGCCAAGCCACGGCGAGAACTGGGACAAGGACGAAGACATCAATGAGGGCGAGGGCAACCGCTTTGAGTGGTATCTCCAGAGCAACGGCCTCATGGTGACATACTTCATGGAGTCAACCGGCGCATACAGCGACCCAGAGCCTGATGCTCCGTTCATCATCAACAGCATCACCGACAAGGCAATGACCTGGACCACCAACAACGGCAAGGGCACAACCCAGAAGTTCACACGCGTTGGTCAGAACCGATAACACATAATCATACGGACAATGAACAAGCCTCTAAAAATCACACTCATCAGCCTTGGATCGCTGGTTGGTGTTCTGGTAGCCGCTTTCGTGGTGGTGTTCAATGTGGTGTTCTCGCAGGAACGCCTCACATCCATCGTGCGACAGTTCGCAGGTGATTACGTAACGTGCCAGACAGAGGTCGGATCAGTCGATCTCTCATTGTTCGGTAATTTCCCCAAGGTATCGCTCAGGCTGAACGATGTGTCGATCGTAAATCCGATGGACAACGCCCCGAGCGATACCGTTCTTTCGGTAAAGGCCCTCTTTGCCGAGCTTGATGTTATGGACTATCTGCGTGAGGAGAAGGTGACCGTGACCGGCTTCACTCTGCGCAATGCCCAGGCCAACCTCTACATCTCGGCCGACTCAGTGGCAAACTTCGACATCTTTGCCATCGAGAGCGATACTACTGCCGTGGCAGACACCACCTCGACCGACATCCTCGACCAGCTTTCTCTCCACAACATCACCGTCGAGGGCCTCTCAGGCACATTCCTCGACATGACCAGCCAGATGGATGCACGCCTGCTCAATGCCCATCTGACGCTCAACACCGACGCCAGCCTTCAGGAACTGACCGGTGGCGCAGACATCGACCTCAAGGCCGACGAGATCTACTACAGCGACTCGCTCAACTTCGGACAGATTCTTGACCTCGAACTCAGGGATGCACGTCTGATGTACGACGGCAAGAACGCCAGCGTCAAGGTTCCGCGTCTCAGGATTGCCGACCAGGAGTATCTCCTTTCGGGCGATATTGCCCTCTCTGCCCACGTCTGGAACATGAACCTCGACGGCATTGATCTGGCATGGCAGGACGAGCGTCCGACTCTCACAGGTGTCACCAGCATGGACTCTGCACAGGTGACCATGGGCGATGAGAACCTCATGTATGTCACCACCGACGCCGTGATGATCGACCTGCCTGTGACAAGCACGGCAGAGCGCTGGACCACCGACGGCAAGACCACCATCAAGAACCTCATGTTCGCCATGGATCCTGACGGAACCATGGTCGATCACCTCGACCTCGACACACGCTTCAAGGCCTCAACCAATGCTCAGTTCAACGACTTTACCGTCACCGACATGAGCACGACGCTCGGCAGCCAGACGGTGCAGGGCAACGTGCACGTGGATATGACCGACACAACCGTGCTCAAAGCCGATGTGGATGTACTGGTCAAGGCCACATCGCTCAACGAGCTTCTTGCCATGATCCCAGCAGCATACGCTGACGCTCTGAAGGGCATGACCGTCAACGCCAAGCTCGACGACTCGCGCATCACAGCCGTATGTGAGGTGCGCGGCGATCAGTTCAAGCTCCAGAAGACAAGCATCAAGACCGGCGTACACAGCCTCGACTATGCCGATGACGCAGCGCTCGCGGCCGACCTCGACAACGTCACCCTCGCCATCAGCTATCCGGCCGGCTCGCGTGGCCGACAGTTCGAAATACGCAGCAACATAGAAGGCCTTACTGTCAAGCAGCACGATGACAGCACCAACCTCAACGCCGCCATTCCAGACCTCAAGCTGACAGCCCTCATCATGGACGACATCATCGACGGCAAGGATCCGCGCCTCAACGCAAAGTTCAGCGGCTCGGCCATCACTGTCGATATGGACGACACCATCAGCGTAAAGATCACAGGCGCCAACGGCGAGGCCGACATTGACCTCAAGTCGGTCAAGAACTGCATAAAGATTGCCACAAAGGCTTCGCTCGAAAGCCTCAGCGCCCATGTGGGCAACACGCTCGACGGCAGCACCGGAGCACTCGCCCTCGACCTCAAGGCGCTCTATGACGAGAAGCAGGCCGAAATCCTTGACCAGCTGTCGCCCGAAGTGGTCTTCACCCTCGCCGACGGCAAGTTTGATGTCGATGGCATTCCATACCCCGTGCTTCTGCCTTCTGTCGATGCCTCGTTCGATAAGAATCAGGCTAGGCTCAACAGATGCCAGCTCAACCTTGGCAACAGCGACCTCGGCCTTGACGGTGTCATCACCAACATCAGCAGCTGGATGAAAGAGCAGGCCATGCTCGAAGGACAGCTCAACCTCAAGAGCCAGCGCGTGGATGCCGACCAGCTCATGGACCTTGCCAGCGGATTTGGCGTGGAGGAAGAGGCGGCGGAAGAAGGCTCAGCCACCGCATCGTCAGCAGCCGCCAGCGCATCAGCCGAGCCGACAGTCGAACAGAAGTCCGACACCGTGGCCAACGACCCATTCATGGTGCCAAAGGACGTCAACTTCGTGGTCAATACCAACGTGAAGGCCGTGACCACCAATGGCAATACGTTCGACAACGTGGGCGGACAGCTCACATGCCGCGACGGCGTGCTGGTGCTCGAAGAGATGGGCTTCACATCGAAGGCCGCCAGGATGCAGCTCACAGCCCTCTATCGTTCACCTCGCCGCAACAACCTCTTTGCATCGTGGAACTTCCACCTGCTCGACATCGACATTGCCGAGATGATACGTCTCGTGCCTGACATTGACACAATCGTGCCTATGCTCTCGGCATTCCAGGGCAAGGCCGAGTTCCACCTCGCCGGCGAGACGTCGCTCTTCTCTGACTACTCGCCAAAGATGTCATCGCTCAAGGCCGTTGCCTCGATCGAGGGCAAAGACCTCACCGTGCTCGACAGCGAGACGTTCCAGACCATCAAGAAGTACCTGTTCAAGGACTGCACCACCAACAAGATCGACACAATGTCAGTCGAGCTTGCCGTGGCTCGCCGCAAGATGACCCTCTACCCTATGCTCATCGGCTGGGACAAGTATGAGGCCATCATCGCCGGCACACACACCATCACAGGTGCCATGCCGTTCAACTATAATATCTCGATCACCAAGTGTCCGCTCGTGGGCGGTCACCTCGGCCTGGACATCACCGGCAACATTGACGACATCGACAACATCTCGTTCAAGGTGGGCGGCTGCAAGTATGCCAACCTCTACCGTCCGGAGAAACGTAACGTCACTCAGGAACAGACTCTCGAACTGAAAGACCTCATCAGCACATCGCTCAAACGAACGGTGAAGTGACGAAGTGACGAAGGACGAAAGACAAAAGACGAAAAAACGAAATATAACAACATAACAATAAAATAACAACTATGCTACGCGATTCAAAGGTATTTGCGCTAATTGCTGACGAGCGTGCCCGTCAGATGAAAGGTATTGAACTCATTGCGTCTGAGAACATCGTGAGCGACCAGGTCCTTGAGGCCATGGGTTCTGTGCTCACCAACAAGTATGCCGAGGGCTATCCTGGCAAGCGCTATTATGGCGGCTGTCAGGTTGTCGATCAGGTGGAGCAGCTTGCCATCGACCGTCTGAAGGAGATCTTCGGTGCATGCTGGGCCAACGTTCAGCCACACTCAGGCGCTCAGGCTAACGAGGCAGTTCTTGCTGCCGTGCTCAACCCGGGCGACACATTCATGGGCCTCAACCTTGCCCATGGCGGTCACCTCTCACATGGTTCGGCTGTCAACTCTTCCGGCCTGCTCTACAAGCCTGTTGCCTACAATCTCAGCGAGGCTACCGGCCGCGTTGACTATGACGAGATGGAGCGTCTCGCCCTTGAGAACAAGCCAAAGCTGATCATCGGCGGCGGCTCGGCCTACAGCCGTGAGTGGGACTATGCACGTATGCGCCAGATTGCCGACAAGGTAGGCGCCATCCTCATGATCGATATGGCTCACCCAGCTGGTCTCATCGCTGCAGGTCTGCTCGAGAATCCTGTCAAGTATGCGCACATCGTAACCACCACCACCCACAAGTCTCTGCGCGGTCCTCGCGGCGGCGCCATCATGATGGGTGTTGACTTCCCTAATCCTAAGGGCACACTCACTCCTAAGGGCGAGGTAAAGATGATGTCGGCATGTCTCGACTCGTCAGTATTCCCTGGCACACAGGGCGGTCCTCTTGAGCATGTCATTGCTGCCAAGGCAGTTGCCTTTGGCGAGATTCTGCAGCCCGAGTTCAAGGAGTATGCCATGCAGGTCAAGAAGAACGCTGCCGTTCTGGCAGACGAGCTGACCAAGCGCGGCTTCAAGATCATCTCTGGCGGCACAGACAATCACTCCATGCTTGTCGATCTGCGCACCAAGTACCCTGAGCTGACCGGCAAGGTGGCTGAGAAGGCTCTCGTTGCTGCCGACATCACAGCCAACAAGAACATGGTACCGTTCGACTCACGCTCGGCATTCCAGACCTCGGGCATCCGCCTCGGCACTCCTGCTATCACCACACGCGGCGCCAAGGAGGATCTGATGGTCAAGATTGCTGCCTGGATTGAGGAGGTGCTCAACGATCCTGAGAACGAGGCTGTAATCGCCAAGGTTCGCTCAGAGGTTAATGCCACAATGGCCGACTATCCACTCTTTGCGTATTGATAACATACCACCAATCATGATTCACATACGCTGCAAGAATAATGGCGTCACCAAGGCGTTCAACGAAGGTGTTTCGCTCTTCGAGGTCTTTCAGGCCTTTCCCGAACTCGACTTTCCCTATCCACCGATCTCGGCCAAGGTCAACAACGCATCGCAGGGACTGAAGTTCCGCGTGTGGCAGAACCGCGACGTGGAGTTTGTGGATGTGCGCGACAGTTCCGGAATGCGCGCCTATGTCCGTTCATTATGCTTCGTGCTCTATAAGGCCTGTCAGGATGTCTTTCCTGACAGCCGCCTTTATATGGAGCACCCCATCTCGCGCGGCTATTTCTGCAACTTCAAGAAAGCCGACGGGCAGCCGGCCGGCCAGGCCGACGTGACGCGCATCCGCCAGCGTATGCAGGAGATCATCGATCAGGACATGCCCTTCCGCCGCAATGAGTCGCTGACCGACGAGACCGTGCGCATCTTCCGCGAGAGGGGCTACAACGACAAGGTGCGCCTGCTTGAGACCTCTGACCTCATCTACTCTGACTACTACACGCTGGGCGACACGGTCGATTACTACTACGGCGCGCTTGTGCCATCGGCAGGCTATCTGAAGGTGTTCGGCATAGAAAAGTATCACAACGGCATGCTGCTGCGCGTGCCCGACCGCCACAATCCGTCGCAGCTCGCCGCCCTCGAGCATCAGCCCAAGACCTTCGGAGTCTTTGCCGAGAACGTGCGATGGAACATCATCATGGGGCTGCAGAACGTAGGCGCCGTCAACCAGGCATGCAACCGTGGCGAGGCGAGCAAGCTCATACAGGTGAGCGAGGCACTGCAGGAGAAGAAGATCGTGCAGATTGCCGAGGAGATCAATGCGCGCTATCACGACGAGAAGAACCCTGTGCGACTGGTGCTGATCACAGGTCCGTCGAGCTCGGGCAAGACCACATTCTGCAAACGACTCAGCATCCAGCTCATGGCGTGCGGCCTGCGTCCGCTGTCGTTCTCGACCGACGATTACTTTGTCAACCGCGTGGATACGCCGAAGTTCCCCGACGGCCGCTATGACTTTGAGAACATCAAGGCGGTGGACAACGAGACAATGGAGCGCGACCTGAAGGCCCTGCTCGAAGGCAGGAAGGTCGAGATTCCGGAGTATAACTTTGCCACGGGCAAGCGCGAGTACAACGGCAAGCGCCTGCAGCTGGGCGAGGGCAAGATCCTGCTCATCGAGGGCATACACGCCCTGAACCCGATGCTCACAGCCCAGATTCCCGACCAATATAAATATAAGGTCTATATCTCGACACTGACCAGCATCTCGCTCGACGACCACAACTGGATACCCACGCGCGACAACCGCCTCCTGCGCCGCATCATACGCGACTATAACAAAGGAGCGTTCTCAGCGCGCGAGACCATTGCGCAGTGGCCGTCGGTCTGCGAGGGCGAGGAGAAATGGATTTATCCATATCAGGAGAATGCCGACGTGATGTTCAACTCGGCGCTCAACATCGAGTTTGCCGTGCTCCGTCTGCATGCCGAGCCTATACTGGCGTCCGTGCCGCGCAACTGTGCGGAGTATAGTGAGGCTCACCGCCTGCTCAAGTTCATCCACTATTTCGTGCCGGTATCAGACAAAGAGATACCGCCCACATCCATCATGCGAGAGTTTGTGGGCGGCAGTTCGTTCAAATACTGATTCTTTCAGCCGTTTCAGCTCAGTATTTCCATTACAGAATTTCTTACTTTCGTGCCTTGCTGGCCTCGACCATACGGATCACGCCGATGAAGTCGGTGACGTGAGGGTCTGACTCGCCATAGACGGCACGGGCCTTGCTGACAGCCTCGTTGAGCAGGCTGAGCGACTTGTCGAAGTTGCCAAGCTTGTAGTTGAGCCAGCCGCAGGTGTAGAGCTGCTCCACGACGTCGCTGTTGGTCTCATCGCTGTGTTCCTGCAGCAGGGCCAGGGCGCGCTCGTGCATCTCAAGCGAATTGTCGAGCTGGCCGAACTCCTGATAGATACGAGCCACCTTGCGCAGAGCCTTGATCAGCTCGGTGACGGTGGTGTGAGGGAACAGGCGGTCGAGGATGCGCACGAAAGCCTTCTCGACGAGACGGCCCAGCTCCTCGATGGTCTGATAGTCGTAGGTAGGCACACCATCCACGAAATGACGGTCTTTCTGAGCGTCGTCAGCAGGATTGTAGTTGAACACATAGGGGTGGGCGCTCTCAGCCACAGCGAAGCTGATCTGATACTGCTTCAGACTGTCCACACCGAAGGGTGAGTTCCACTTCACCACCACATCCACATCGCGTTCGGCAGCCTGCTGCATGAGATGTGGAATAACTTTGCCCATAAGGTACTCACGGTCGGCCTCGATATCGTTCAAGGTCGGAGTAATCACGAGGCGGATTTCGCCATGATCGTTCAATGTCTTTGCCATAGTATAAAATATATAATGTGTTATATAATTGGGGTCAGTTGTTTCGGCTCATTTTTAATATATAGCGCGTGCGATAGCCTCGACCGACTGTGAGGCGTTCATCGAATAGAAATGGATGCTCGGCACACCGGCGGCACGGAGCTCGCGACACTGGGCGATGCCCCATTCTATGCCCACGGCCCTGACCTGCTCGTTGGTGGAGCATCGGGCCAGCTCGCGCGCCAGAGGCTCAGGCAGGTCGATGTGGAACGTGCGCGGCAGGAGTGTGCGATGGTTGAGTGTGCCCAGCGGCTTGATGCCCGGCACGATAGGCACGGTGATGCCCGCCTTGCGACAGCGATCGACGAACGAGAAGTATTTCTCATTGTCGAAGAACATCTGGGTGACCACGTATCCCGCGCCCTTCTCCACCTTGCGGCACAGGGCCTCGATGTCGGCCTCAAGGTTCATGGCCTCCTCATGCTTCTCGGGATAGCCTGCCACGCCGAAAGTGAACTGGCGGCCGTCGCTCAGCATCTCGTGCTGCGAGCCGTCGATGAGCCTACCGGCGTTGAACTGCATGACCTGCTCACACAGCTCGCTGGCGTGCGAGTGTCCGCCCTCCCTGGGCATGAAGCGCGAGTCGTCCCTGCCCTTGTCGCCGCGCAGCAGGATGAGGTCGGTGATGCCGATGAACGAAAGGTCGATGAGCTCGTACTCGGTCTCCTGCTGCGAGTATCCGCTGCAGATCAGGTGAGGCACCACGGGTATGCCATACTTCTCCTTGATGGCGGCAGCGATGGCCACAGTGCCCGGACGATGGCATTCCTGAAGGCGCGTGAACACGCCTGGCGCCGTCTCATGATAGACCGTGTCCGAACGGTGGGTGGTGATGTTGATATAGGCAGGGTTGAACTCGCGGAGGCGGTCGATGGTGCGGTATATCTGCTCGATGCTCTTGCCCTTGACCGGAGGCAGGACCTCGAAGCTGAATGCCGTGTCGTGCCGGCTCTGGAGGAATGCTGAAACGCTCATCTTTGTGTCGTGTTGAGTTGATTAAGATGGGGCAAAGATAGTTTTTTTCGGCGAAACAAGCGCAAAAAACAGTCGTTTTTTAGTCGAAAACGGCAAAAAAAGTCATAAAAATGCCCGTTTTTTCGCTGTGCAACCGATTTTTATGTTGTAGAACATATAAAAAAATTTGGACAGTCGGGAAATACCCCCTATCTTTGCACCACCTTAAAGACATAACCATAACACAATACCTTAAATAACACAACGAATTGACCGAAGAATCCGGTACCGCTGAAAGGCAAAATGAGAAACACATTTTAAATTTGCTTATAATAGCATGAAAAAAAGGGCAGATCGTGATGATCCTCCCTTTTTTTGTGTCCTGTAAATACCGAAGGGAAAGCAAAAACCGTTTCCTAATTCTTGGGAAGACCAGAAAATTGGTTCTGAGCATTTCCTAAGAGTTAGGAAGTCGTCGGAACAATGTTCCCGGCATTTCCTAAGACTTGAGAAGTCCCCGGAACATTATTTTCAGCATTTCCAGAAACCTGGAAGTCGTCAGAACATTGTTCCCGGCATTTCCAGAAACCTAGAAGTCCTCAGAACATTGTTCCGAGCATTTGCTAAGAGTTAGGAAGTCGTCAGAACATTGTTCCCAGCATTTCCAGAAACATGGAAGTCGTCAGAACAATATTTTCGGTATTCCCAGGCTTTGAGGAAGCACTCAGCTTGGATGGTCTGTCCTTTTGAAACATCCAGGATGCCCATATTACCAGATTTATAGCAAATGTTTCATTTTTGTATGTGCGCGTATATAAATATTGCGTATCTTTGCGCCTGAAAATATATAACCTGTCGCAAATAATAATATCAACACAAAAACATACCCACGCAAAACATGAAAACCAACATCATCACGAAGGCAGCCCGCTGCGCCATCGCCATCGCCATGCCGATAGCCATGACCCAGTCGTGCACCGACCAGAGGCTGCCCTACCAGCGCCCCGAGCTCTCGCCTGCCGAACGTGCCCGCGACCTTGTGAGCCGCCTGACGCTCGAAGAGAAATCACTCCTGATGCTCGACGTGTCGGACTCTGTGCCGCGCCTCGGCATCAAGAACTTCAACTGGTGGAGCGAGGCCCTGCACGGCATTGCCAACATGGGCAACGTCACCGTCTATCCCGAGCCTATCGGCATGGCAGCATCGTTCAACGACGAGCTCGTCGGCCAGGTGTTCGACCAGGTGAGCGACGAGGGCCGCGCCGCCTACAACGAGTGGATGGCCGACGGTCACGCCGACCAGCGCTTCCACAGCCTCTCGGTGTGGACGCCGAACGTCAACATCTTCCGCGACCCACGCTGGGGACGCGGCCAGGAGACCTACGGCGAGGATCCGTATCTCACATCGAGAATGGGCGTGCAGGTGGTCAGAGGCCTGCAGGGCCCGTCGGACACTAAATACCGCAAGCTCTATGCCTGCGCCAAGCACTATGCCATCCACAGCGGCCCGGAGTGGGCACGCCACACTGACAACGTGAAGGACGTCGATCCGCGCGACCTCTGGGAGACCTACATGCCTGCCTTCAAGGCCTGCGTGCAGAAGGGCGACGTGCGCGAGGTGATGTGCGCCTACCAGCGATGGAACGACGAGCCATGCTGCGGCAACACCCGCCTGCTGCAGAAGATCCTGCGCGACGACTGGGGCTTCAAGTACATGGTGGTGAGCGACTGCAGCGCCGTGACCGACTTCTGGAACACCCACAGGACATCGCCCACACCTGCCCACGCTGCCGCCACCGCATCGCTGGCCGGCACGGACGTGGAGTGCGGCTACAACTACATGTACCGTAGCATCCCTCAGGCAGTAGATTCGGGCTACATCACCGAGCAGGACGTCGATAAGCACCTGCTGCGCCTCCTCGAAGGCCGCTTTGAGCTGGGCGAGATGGACGACCCTTCGATCGTGAGCTGGTCCAGCCTCGGCCCTGAGGTGCGCAACTGTCAGAAGCATCAGGACATGGCCCTACGGATGGCCCATCAGACCATCGTGCTGCTGCAGAACCGCGGCGAGGTGCTGCCTCTCGACAAGGAGACCGTGGGCCGTGTGGCCGTGATCGGCCCTAACGCCGACGACAAGGTGCTGATGTGGGGCAACTACAACGGCACGCCTAACCAGACATCGACCCTTCTGGACGGCATCAGGATGAAGGTGGCCGACGACAGGATCACCACGTTCAAGGGCTGCGACCTGGTGCGCGACCAGGTGCTCACATCATACTACGACCAGTGCAGCATCGACGGCCGGAAGGGCTTCCGCGGCACATTCTGGAACAACCGCACATGGGAGGGCGAGCCTGTGGCCGTCAAGCAGTGCCCGCAGCCCGTCAACGAGACGACATGGGGCAACCACCAGTTCGCTCCGGGCGTCAACCTCACCGACTTCTCGGCTGTCTATGAGACGGTGTTCCGTCCTGAGCAGTCGGGCCGCGTGCTGTTCAACGTCGAGTCAATCAGCGACTTCGAGGTGCTGGTCGACGGCCAGTCGCTCGTTCACCATCACACATGGCGCACCACCGACACACGCAACTTCTTCGACGCCGTCAAGGGCCGCGAATACAAGCTTGAGGTGCGCTTCGCCCACATCCCGACCTACGGCGCCAACATCAAGGTGAACATCGGCATTGAGAAGCCTGTCGATTATAACGCCCTCATCGCCCAGCTCAAGGACGTGGAGACTGTGATCTTCGCCGGCGGTATCTCGGCTGGCCTCGAAGGCGAGGAAATGCCTATCGAGCTGCCAGGATTCAAGGGCGGCGACCGTACGGACATCGAACTGCCGGCCGTCCAGCGCAACTTCCTCCGCAAGCTCCACGCTGCGGGCAAGAAGGTCATCTTCGTCAACTTCTCAGGCTCGGCCATTGCCCTCGTGCCCGAGGTGCAGTCATGCGACGCCATCGTCCAGGCATGGTATCCCGGCGAGCGCGGCGGCGAGGCCCTTGCCGACGTCCTGTTCGGCGATGTCAACCCATCGGCCAAGCTCCCTGTGACGTTCTATCGCAACCTCGCCCAGCTCCCCGACTTCAAGGACTACTCGATGAAGGGCCGCACCTACCGCTACATGACCGAGAAGCCTCTCTTCCCATTCGGCTTCGGCCTCAGCTACACGCGATTCAACATCGGCATCGCCCAGATCAGCGACGCTGCCGACGGCGGCAAGACCCTGACCATCCCTGTCGAGAACACCGGCAAGCGCCAGGGCACAGAGGTCGTGCAGGTCTATCTGCGCCGCGTGGGCGACGACCAGGGCCCGAAGTACGCGCTCCGCGGCTATGCCCGTGTGGACCTTGCCCCGGGCGAGACGCGCAACGTGGAGATCACCCTCGGCTCAGAGGAGTTTGAGACCTTCGACCCATCGACCAACACCATGCGCACCCTGCCGGGCGACTACGAGCTCTTCTACGGCACAAGCTCCGACGAGGCTGACCTCAAGTGTGTTGAGACCACCATTTAAAAATCAGGCCAATCAGACCAATTAGGCTAATTAGACCAATTAGACCAATTAGGCCAATTAGGCCAATTAGGCTAATTAGGCTAATAAGCCCAATTAAAATCCCCACCCAATAACAACTATGAAAAAGATTCTTACAATACTCACCTGCCTGTTGCTGGCAGGACTTTGCATGACGGAGGCCGGCGCCCAGTCACGCCGCCCCATCGACCCTCAGCACCCGGCATGGCTGATCCACATCGACGTGTGGAACAATGCCGACCCACAGGCCATCATCGACCTTATCCCCGACGACATCAAGCCGTATGTGATCATGAACCTCTCCATGTCATGCTCCTACGACAAGAACCTCGACATGTATCAGAAGCCCCAGAGCGCCCTGCAGACCTATCGCTCATGGGCCTCGGTGTGCTGCATGAACAACATGTGGTTCACATGCCAGCCTGCCTCGGGCGGACACACCCACATCCAGGACAGCGACCTTGAGGCCTGCCTGCCTACGTTCGAGCAGTTCTTCATCGACTATGACAACTTCCTCGGCTGGAACTATGCCGAGCAGTTCTGGGGCTTCGACGAACCTGGCGACAAGAGCTCATCGACCCAGCTCGACCGCCTTGCCCTCTTTGCTGCGCTCATCCCGATGCACCATAAGTACGGAGGCTTCCTCACCGTGTCGTTCTGCGGCAACCAGTGGTCGCACGCTCTCAATCCGGTGGGCATGCTCAAGCGCAACGCCGATCTCCTGCAGGCCAGCAAGGACTACCCCGAGGCCATCCTCTGGCTCTATAAGTACACCACATCGGCATGCTGGTACAACAACGAGTCTGTGACCCTCGCCCCATTCATCAGCGGCCTGGCCAAGAACTATGGCGTGCGCTATGACAACTGCGGCTACAACGGTGCCCTCGGCGCTATACTCGGCGACAATCACGGCAAGAAATATCCTGCAGCCACGGGCATCGCCCCGGTCCTGGAGCAGATGTGCCTCAACGGTGCATGCGTGTGGGACGGCCCTGAGCTGATCTGGACAGAGGATTTCCACGAGATCGGCCGCACCACTGTGAACGGCTATCAGCATCGCAACTGGGCCACATTCAGCACCTTCGACAATATCTGGGCCGACATGTTCCGCAAGGTCCTCGACGGCACCATCCACATCGCATCGCGCGAGGAGGTCATCGCCCGCACTAAGATCGCCCTGATCAGCGACAAGTCGAAGGTCAACAACGCCACCGGCAGCGGATCAGTGGGCGAGAACCAGCTGGCATACGCCACTCCTAACGACCTCTACGACGACCTCTACAGGGTCAGCGACCCTATGAACCGCAACAACGGCTACATGGACAATAACCTGACATACTATAAGAGCACAGGCCGCTACCAGACCATCCCGATCCTCATGCCACGCGCCCACTGCGACTCGCTCGCCCTGACCATCCCGACCAAGGTGACCCGCACCCAGTATGACGCCAACATCGTATGGAGCACCAAGAACGCCAGAATACGCGACTTCAAGCAGAAGTACCCTGAGATCAGCACCGGCGACATGTTCGTGGCCCGCCATCACAACGAGCTCGTCTGCTACACTCCCTACACCTATCTCAACAGGAACACCTCATCGCAGGCTGAGATTCCGCTGAAGTACAACACCTGCGAGAGCCTCTCGCTCAAGTTCCCACGCTTCGGACATGCCATCGCCAAGGAGTATGACGACCATATCACATTCTATCTGAACAACTACCGCGCTGACACCACAACGGCCAAGACCGACCAGATCACCATCAAGGGCGCACTGACCAAGCCTACCTACTCATACAAGAACCGTGTGAGCACCCATGCCGACGTGTGGGACGAGTGGGATGAGGCTGAAGGCACCTACACCGTACGCGTGTCGCACAACGGTCCTCTGGATCTGACCATCCATTGTGCCGGCAGTGGCGAAGACCGCCTCACCGACTGTCTTGCCGACGCTCCTCTCACCGACCTGCCAAAGCAGCCCGAGGACCGTCTCGGCGAACTGATCATCGAGGCTGAGGACATGGACTATAAGAACGTCAAGACCGTAGTCACAGATGCCTACAACTCGACCTACCGCAACCTGCGCGGCCACTCGGGCATGGGCTTCGTGCTGATGGGCACAACCACAGGCGCCACCCTGGCCGACTCAGTGACCGTGAAGTATCCGGGCACATACGACATCACGCTCAAGTACCGCGCCGACGATGCAAGCTCAGCATGCAAGGTGCAGGTAGGCTCGACCAACAAGTCGCTCACCCTGCGCAAGACCAGCAACGCTTGGGAAACCATGACATTCCAGGCCACACTTGAGGCAGGACGTCACTTCGCCCGTGTCATCGGCACAGGCTCAAAGGACTTTATGGTCGATTACCTCATCATCGCCCCATCGGAGGAGATGGTGGGCATCGCACAGCCAAACGCACAGCCGGGCAGGGACGGTCAGTATGCCGTACGCTACACAACCCTCACGGGCAACACCGTCAGCAACCCTCAGCACGGCATCTTCCTCATGCACATGAGCGACGGCTCGGTGCGCAAGGTAATGCGTCCCTAATGAACAAACCTGATTTTTGAAACATAAAAAACCATACACCACAATCTACATTATGAAAAAACTTTTCCTACTCAGCGCTGCCACAAGCGCATTGATGCTTGCTTCATGCCAGCCGGATGGAGCCAAGAACTCAGGCACTGAGCCAGTCAAGGCTCCTGTTGACATTAACGAGGCCTTCTTCCCAGCCCACGAGAATGATGCTCTCGCCCCTGAAGGTGGAAAGCGCATCAGCGACGGCCTTATCGGCATCTTCTTCGAGGATATCAGCTTTGCCGCCGACGGCGGTCTCAATGCCAACCTCGTGCAGAACGGCTCGTTCGAATACAGCCCACAGGTGCGTGACGGATGGGGACCTGGCACATGCTGGCGTTTCCAGCGCCCTGGCCACTCGGCCGGCTACATCAACTTCGGCTATACCGATCCTATCCACCCTAACAACCCTACATACATGCGCATCTTTGCCGAGCGCATCGGCCACTACTATGACTTCGACGGCTGGACAGGCGTTGGTCTGCAGAACGACGGCTACAACGGCATGAACGTCAAGGCTGGCGAGAAGTATGACTTCAGCATCTTCATGCGCAACGTAAGCGGTGAGGGCAAGCCTGTACGCGTAGTGCTGGCTCAGCCGGGCCGCACACCGAAGGTATTGGCCGAGGATTCGCTCTTCGTCGGCGAGAAGGGATGGACCAAGTTCACCTCTGTGCTCACTGCCGCCGAGGACTGCAAGAATGCCGTTCTCCAGATCCTGATGCTCGAAAAGGGCGAGATGGACATCGATATGGTTACACTCGTACCTCAGGACACATACCACGGCCACGGCATCCGTCGCGACCTTGCCGAGGCTCTTGAGGGCCTCAACCCTAAGTTCATGCGCTTCCCTGGCGGCTGCGTTGCCCACGGCGGCGGCGACGGTTTCTGGGACACCTACCGCTGGAAGACTACCGTCGGTCCTAAGGAGACACGTAAGGCCCTGAAGAACACATGGGGCTACAACCAGTCTATGGAGGTCGGCTATTTCGAGTACTTCCAGCTCTGCGAGGACATGGGCATGGAGCCACTCCCAATCCTTCCTTGCGGCGTGAGCTGCCAGGGCGTGAACGGCGGTTGGATGATGAAGACTCAGGCTCAGGAGGTTGTGCCAATGTCTGAGATGGACGAGTGGGTTGACGATGCTCTCGACCTCATCGAGTGGGCTAACGGCGATGCATCGACCAAGTGGGGCGCCATACGTGCAGCAGCCGGTCACCCAGAGCCATTCAACATGAAGTACCTCGGCATCGGCAATGAGGAGAAGATCACACCTGAGTTTGCCGAGCGCTTCAAGTATATATATAATAAGGTAATGGAGAAGCACCCTGAGATCATCATCGTGGGCACAGCCGGTCCTGGTTCACATGCCGGCAATCCTGACTACGAGAACTCATGGGTTCTGGCCGAGGAAATCGGCCTCCCTGTCATCGACGAGCACTACTATGACTCACGCCAGATGTTCATCGACTCACGTCAGTATGACAACGAGTTCTATGCCAACAAGAACTGCAAGGTATATCTCGGCGAGTACTCTGTGCAGGATCGCGGACATGGCCAGATGAACCAGTGGGGCGATGCCCTTGCCGAGGCCATCTACCTTACTCACGTCGAGCGCAATGCCGACAAGGTGGTCATGACCTCTTATGCTCCACTCTTTGCCTATAAGCACAACACAAACTGGAATCCTAACATGATCTACTTCGACAACGAGCGTCCATTCTTCACCTGTAGCTACTACGTTCAGCAGTTGTTCGGCCAGTCAGCCGGCCAGTACTTCTACGGCGACTGCGTGAAGTTTGCCAATGGCGAGGACGAATTCAGCAACCACCTGCTCGGCCAGTCTGTTGTGCTCAATGTCGATAAGAAGGAACTCTATGTCAAGGTGGGCAACATGACAGCCAAGCCTCAGACCGTCAGCATCGACCTCTCACGCTTCACGGCCGTTCAGCCAGAGGCAGTCAAGACAACACTCACCGGCAAGCTCGATGACGAGAACAACTACGACAACCACCCTGTTTCGCCAAAGCAGGAGACCGTAGCTGCCGCTCAGCAGATGAAGCTCGTTGCCGCTCCTTATTCATTCCAGCTCCTTACAATCAAGCTGTAAGAGATCGTGCTTATTTCCAAGGCTGAATAAACAAAGAGATCATGCTTATTTCTAAGCTGCAATAAACTATGAATACCAAAAAACTATTGCTGGGCATGGCTATGCTGTGCCCGGCAATGATAGCTATAGCACAGAATCCGCTGGTCAACACCGACTTCACTGCCGACCCTACGGCACGCGTGTTCGGCGACCGCGTCTATATCTATCCATCGCACGATATCCCTGCGCCCGACGACTATGCCCGAAAGGACTGGTTCTGCATGGCCGACTATCATGTCTATTCGTCAGACAACCTTACCGACTGGACCGACCATGGCGTAATCCTCACTCAGGAACAGGTGCCATGGGGCAACCCTAAGGCATACTCCATGTGGGCTCCCGACTGCATACAGGGCAAGGACGGACGCTATTATTTCTATTTTCCCGATGCTCCAGCCGAGGGTCAGGGCTTCGGTGTGGGCGTGGCTATTGCCGACAGTCCTACAGGTCCGTTCAAGCCTCAGCCATCGCGCATCGAAGGCATTTTCGGCATTGACCCATGCGTGCTCCAGGCTTCTGACGGACACTCATATATCTTCTGGGGCGGCGGCGGTCTGCGTGAGGCTCAGCTCAAGGACAATCTCCTGGAGCTGGCCGACGACACTCCTTCTGAAGTTCGCAAGATGGGCGACCGCGAGATGCGCATGACAGGTCTCGACGCTGCTGCCGGCCTGCCTGCTGGATTTAAGGAAGGTCCGTTTGCCTTCGAACGTGACGGCTGGTACTATCTCACCTATCCCTGGGTACCTGACTCAGCCGCCGTGGCTCAAAGCACGGAACTGCAGAAGCTCGGTATGCGCATGAGCGGCACCGAGACTCTGGCCTACGCCATGTCGAGAAATCCGATGGGTCCATGGGAGTTCAAAGGCCTTATCATGGCCGAGTCGCCTACCGGCTGCTGGACCAACCACCACTCAATCATTGAGTTCAAGGGCCAGTGGTATCTGTTCTATCATCACAACGACTACTCGCCGGGCTTTGACAAGAACCGTTCGATGCGTGCCGACTCGCTGTTCTTCAACCCAGACGGCACAATCCGGCAGGTAATCCCTACCAACCGCGGCATTGGCGTGACTGACGGACTGAAGCACATCCAGATGGATCGCGGCACACTCTCGGGCGGAGCTTTCATCGAATATAACAACACCTCCGACACCCTCCATCGCTTTGAGGGCTGGAAGGTGCGTCTGCCTAAGGGCGGCAAGTCGGTCTATGGCAATGTGAGCCTGCCTGAAGGCGAATTCCAGGCGCTGGTGAGCACCACCAGTTCGTGGGGACGCCGTCAGCAGATCAAACAGTTGGCCGAGACTACACTCCAGATAACCACCACCCAGCAGAAGAACGGCCTGTTCACCATCGAGATGGTCAACAACGGCAAGGACACAGTTGATGTTGACTGGATTACGTTCGTGACTCGCAAACCTCTGTTCTCTGACTATTTCGAACCTTCTCAGGGCAAGTCAATACTGCCTGACCAGAACGGCTTTATCCGCCGCTGGAACATCCTCGATCCTATCGACAAGCCAAACAACACCAACACGGTCTTCGTTGACACTTATCTGCGCAAGGCATTCAATGCCGACTATTCCGAGCAGACCAGGAATCTCGAATGGCATCAGTTGGACAGCAAGCGATGGAACGTCAAGCTGTTCCGTTTTGCATCGTGCCGCGACAAACAGGTCTATGGCGTTCTGTTCTTTGCCGAGACAGTCATCGACTGTAACGAGACCCTCAACAACGTACGTCTCTCAGCAGGTTCGAACTCCGCCTCTATGTGGTGGATCGACGGCAAGGAAGTCCTCCTGCTGTCAGGCGACCGCCGCATGGTGCAGGACGACGGACAGTCACAGCGCCTCACCCTGAAGAAGGGCAAGCACACCATCCGCTGTGCGGTGATCAATGGTCCTGGCATGAGCGACTTCTGTGTACGACTGTTAGATTCCAACGGCAGTCCTGTTACTAACTATAAAATCCTGAGCAAATAAGACTATGGCAAAGACATTCATTTCAAAGAGACTGGCACTCGTTGCCATGGTTTGCTCACTTGCTGCCACAGCGTGGGCACAGGAAGGTCAGCCCTACATCCACGACCCCTCGACGCTGGCTGAATGCGACGGCAAATGGTACACTTTCGGAACCGGCGGCGGCGGACTCATCTCCGACGACGGCTGGCACTGGCATTCGGGCGCTGTACGTCCCGGCGGCGGCGCAGCTCCTGATGTGATCAAGATTGGCGACCGTTATCTTGTGGTCTATGGTGCAACAGGAGGCGGTCTGGGAGGCGGACACAACGGCGTGATCCTCACAATGTGGAACTACACTCTCGACCCAGAGTCGCCTCTCTTCAATTACTCTGACCCTGTTCAGGTGGCAGCTTCCGACGGCATGGAGGACAATGATGCCATTGACCCGGGCATCCTGCTCGACCCGAACACAGGCCGCTTGTGGGTTTCTTACGGCACATATTTCGGCAATATCCGACTCATCGAGCTTGACCCTCGCACAGGCGAACGCGTCGCAGGCAATGAGCCTCTCGACATCGCCATCGACTGCGAGGCCTCCGATCTGCTGTATCGCGACGGATGGTACTATCTGCTCGGCACACACGGCACCTGCTGCGATGGTGTGAACTCCACCTATAACATCGTGGCAGGCCGTTCACGTGAGGTCACAGGTCCTTATCTCGACAATATGGGCCGCGACATGCTGGCCGGAGGCGGCCGAATGGTTGTGGCAGCCGAACGCCGACGCACAGGTGCCGGTCATTTTGGCCGCACAGTCATCGACGAGGGCGTGGAGGTTACTTCATTCCATTGGGAAGCCGACTACGACATGTCCGGCCGCAGCACGCTGACCATCCATCCTCTACTCTGGAAGAACGGATGGCCCGAGGCTGCTCCTCAGTTCAAGGGCGGCAATCTGAGCATCATCTCTGAGCGTCGCGGCTATGCCCTGGAACTTGGCGTTGACTTCGTGCGTCAGCCGCAGGAACGCGCACACTGGTTCAATGTTCCTGCCGATGCCCCTGTCACTTCCCTGCCTGAGCAGAAACTCTCTGACGTGATCAAGACATGGCCTGAAGGCGAGATTGCTGCACGCATCGGTGACTATATGTTCCGTCCTCATCAGCAGTGGACCATCGAACCTGTTCCGGAGGCTGGCGGTTATCTCAGCGCGCCTTATTTCCGCATTCTGATCGAAGGCACAGACCGCGCCCTTGCCGCTACTGCCGACATGGAGGTAACTACCGTGCCTCACTACACAGGTGCCGACAACGAGCTCTGGCGTATCGAACAGCTCACCGACGGCACATTCCGCATCATGCCGAAACAGATTCCAGGTCAGAAGTCTGTCAACACCAAACTTGTCCTCTATTCAGCAGGAGACAGCACTCCGACCATTGCACCTTACGATTTCCATTCCGACAACTCGAAGTGGAGATTCAAGTAATAAGGCAGCCTAAGCAGAACAAAAGCTATTATCCATTAGCTATTAGTTATAAAAAAGAAACTCTGAGCAAATCTTGCCAACAAGAAAATGCTCAGAGTTTTTTATGTCCAAGATAATATAATTGTTATATGCCCAAGATATTCCGGACTATCCACCAACCGAAGAAGATTACTACAAACGCCCGTAAAACATTGGCCGAAAATAGTACGCGACGTAAGGGTTCAAACCTGTGACGGGGATCATACCACACGGTGATGACACATAAGGCAGCGTAGGGCAATGCTACTATCAGGAAATAATTGTAAGAGATTGCCTCAATAAACCGCCCATGCACCAAAGCGCTGAGGAACCTCTGCATGCCACATGACGGACACTGCGTGTGAGTAAGCTGATGCCACACACACGGAATGCCAATCCCGCCCTCACTGACATCTACAAAATAATAGAACGTAAAAATCAGTGAAAGGGCAAGTACTGGAATAATCCACTTCAAATACATCGTATCACATGCCGGCTGTACCTGCAAGCAAGCCAAGGAATACGATGAAGATAATATAAATCACGCCTCCTACCAAGCTCACCACAGCGCCGATAATAGACCATCGCTTAGCTTCTGACGCATATCGCTGAGCCGTTTCATAATCTCCGCGATCATAACAGCCATCGACCTGAGATGCTCGGATAATGGCATATATTCCTGTCGGCAGACAGCAAAACAGGCAACTGAGAATAGCCCAAATAAGGTGAGAATCCGGACGTGAAGGTTTAATCTGCTCTTCCATAATAAGAATAAATATTAAATATTAGAAAACACGCTGCAAAGGTAATGCAAATATGTTGAACTTGCAAATAATCATGTCTTTTTTGTATGCCAAACTATGCATAAAGGCACTCACAAGGCTAAAAATCGAAGTTTTTTCGCCTAAAATTGCCTAAAAGATACCACCATACACATTATTTATATAAATTTGCACGCGAATTATGTGCTAATAAGCACGAGCCACCGTCTGTCTAAGGCCAGACTAAAAACTGACAAAAACAATAAAAAACGAAATATTCTCATGTTGACAGCTAAAGAAATCCGCGAGAGCTTCCTTAAGTTCTTTGCCTCTAAGGGATGTACCATCGTCCCATCAGCCCCAATGGTTTTGAAGGGCGACCCGACATTGATGTTCACCAATGCCGGCATGAACCAGTTTAAGGACATCATCCTCGGCAATGTCGAGAAGAAATTCAGTCGTGCAGCCGACAGCCAGAAGTGTCTGCGCGCCAGCGGCAAGCACAACGACCTTGAGGAAGTAGGTCACGACACCTATCACCACACAATGTTCGAGATGCTCGGCAACTGGTCATTCGGCGACTACTTCAAGGAGGAGGCCATATCTTGGGCATGGGAGTATCTTGTTGACGTGCTCAAGCTCGATCCAAAGAACCTTTACGCCACAGTCTTCGAGGGTTCACCTGAAGAAGGCGTGGAGCGCGACAACGAGGCTGCAGGCATCTGGGAGCGCTTCCTCCCAAAGGATCACATCCTCAACGGCAACAAGCACGACAACTTCTGGCAGATGGGCGACACAGGACCTTGCGGCCCTTGCTCAGAGATTCACTATGACTCACGTTCAGACGAGGAGAAGGCTGCAGTCAGCGGCCGCGACCTTGTCAACAAGGATCACCCACAGGTCATCGAGATCTGGAACATCGTATTCATGCAGTACAACCGCATGGCCGATGGCAGTCTTGAGAAACTTCCTGCCCACGTCATCGACACAGGCATGGGCTTTGAGCGCCTTGTTCGTACTCTTCAGGGCAAGACCTCGAACTATGACACTGACGTATTCCAGCCAATCATCAAGGTCATCGGTGCCCTCTCAGGCAAGACCTACGGCACTGACGAGAAGACCGACATCGCCATGCGCGTTCTCGCCGACCACATCCGCACCATCGCATTTGCCATTGCCGATGGTCAGCTGCCATCCAATGCCAAGGCAGGCTATGTGATCCGCCGAATCCTGCGCCGTGCTGTCCGCTATGCCTACACCTATCTCGGCCAGAAGGACGCATTCCTCTACAAGCTCCTGCCTATCCTCAACGAGACCATGGGCGAGGCTTATCCAGAACTCATCGCTCAGAACGAGCTCATCGCACGTGTGATCAAGGAGGAGGAAGACTCATTCCTTCGCACTCTTGAGAACGGCATCAAGCGCATGGACGGCATCATGGCCGACACCAAGGCTGCCGGCAAGACCGTCATCGATGGCAAGGAGGCATTCACACTGTTCGACACCTACGGTTTCCCTCTCGACCTCACCGAGCTTATTGCCCGCGAGAACGGACTTACCATCGACGAGGAAGGTTTCAAGGCCAACATGCAGGCACAGAAGGATCGTGCTCGCAACGCTGCTGCCGTTGAGAATGGCGACTGGGTGGAGCTCCATGCCGGCACAACCGAGTTCGTCGGCTATGATTTCTTCGAGGCCGAGACTCAGGTACTGCGCTACCGCAGCATCAAGCAGAAGAACAAGACTCAGTATCAGATCGTACTTGAGAAGACTCCATTCTATGGCGAGATGGGCGGACAGGTAGGCGACCGTGGCACACTCAACTTCGACGGAGAGGAGATCAAGGTCGTTGACACCAAGCGCGAGAATAACCTTGCCGTACACATCGTTGACAAGCTCCCACAGGACATCACTGCTCCAGTGACTGCCAAGATCGATGTCGAGGCTCGTATCGCTCTCGAACGCAATCACACAGCCACTCACATCCTCGATTACTGTCTGCGCGAGGTTCTCGGCACACACGTCGAGCAGAAGGGCTCGCTTGTGACACCTGAGTCCCTGCGTTTCGACTTCAGCCATTTCCAGAAGGTAACCGACGAGGAACTCCGCAAGGTTGAGCACCTCGCCAACAAGATGGTACGCGAGGCCATCCAGCTTGAAGAACACCGCAACATGCCTATCGACGAGGCTAAGAAGATGGGCGCCATCGCTCTCTTTGGTGAGAAGTATGGCGACGAGGTACGCGTTGTCAAGTTCGGCCCTTCAGTCGAGCTCTGCGGCGGTTGCCACATCCCTAACACAGGTCAGATCGGCATGATCCGCATCCTCATGGAGACTTCAGTAGCTGCAGGCGTACGCCGTATTGAGGCCATCACAGGCACAGCAGTCGAGGAGATGCTTGACAATATGCAGGATCTCGTACGCGACCTCCGTTCACTCTTCAACAACGCTCCTAACCTGCTCCAGGCCGTACAGAAGACACTTGCTGACGATGCCAACCTCAAGAAGCAGATCGAAGACTTCAAGCAGGAGAAGGTGCAGCAGATGAAGCAGCAGCTCATGCAGAAAGCAAAGCAGCACAACGGCATGCGCCTCGTTGTCCTCAATGCTCCGATGGATCCTGAGTCAGCCAAGAACATCGCATTCCAGCTCCGTGCCGAGAACAAAGACCTCATCTTCGTGGGCGGCACAGTATTCATGGAGAAGCCAATGCTTACCGTAGCAATCGGCGACGATGCCAAGGAAGCCGGCTACAATGCCTCTGCCCTGGTAAAGGATGCAGCCAAGCTCATTCAGGGCGGCGGTGGCGGTCAGCCTCATTTCGCACAGGCAGGCGGCAAGAACGCAGACGGTCTTAACGCAGCCGTAGAGCAGATTATCAATAGCTTATGATCAACAGAAGATTCACACTCATCCTTATAATGACACTTACGGCTGCCCTTAGCCTGGCAGCCGGCAAGTTGTCGTTCACCAAGACAAGCCACGACTTCGGCACCATCCTCGAAAAAGACGGAGATGCAAGCACGGAGTTCGAGTTTGAAAACACAGGCGACTCTCCGTTGCTCATCACCCGTGCGGCATCAAGCTGCGGCTGTACCGTACCCGAATATCCCAAGCAGCCGATCCGTCCGGGTCAGAAAGGCGTCATCAAGGTCACATACCATGCCAAGGGTCGTCCTGGGCCTTTCCAGAAGAGCATCCAGGTCTATGACAACAACGACCATCGCACCACCATCTCAATCATGGGCAACGTGGTCAGCACCGTGTCGCCCGAAGACACCTATGCCAATGCCATGGGAGCCGGACTGCGCAGCAAAGGACGTACGCTCAACTTCTTCGATGTCTATCCAAACCGCGTGAACCGTACGCGCTCGCTTCAGTTCTATAACGAGGGCGACGAGCCTATCCAGCTCACATTCCGCAACGTGTCGAAGAACATCTATCTCGAAAGCGAACCTGAGATCATCCTTCCTAAGCAGGAGGGCAAGGTTCTGGTCACATTCCTCACAGCCAAGGCAAAGGACTGGGGCATGCACCGCGAGACTTTCGAGGTTTTTGTCAAGGGCAAGGAGGCTAAGATGAAGAACAATCAGATCACCATCACTGCCGACATCTGGGAAGACTTCTCGGAGATGAACCGTAAGGAACGCGACAACGCCGGCGAGATCGAGATCGAAGAGACATCCATCGATTTTGGTACAGGCGCAACACAGCCAGTCACCAAGACCATCACAATCCGCAACACAGGCAAGAGCAAACTGACCCTGCGTAAGGTATGCAACGATATGCCGGAAGTTTTCCGCACACAGTTAGGTTCCACAACCATCAAGCCGGGCGCATCGACCACTCTCAAGGTCACATATATACCGTCGGCCAACAAGGTGGCACAGCTCACTCATCACCTGACTATCATTAGCAATGACCCCGGCAACTCGCGCGTAATTATTAATGTGATAGCCGATAAGTGACACACACAATTTGCAACATAGCCAAATAGAGCAAGATATTAAGCAAAAATCGCATAATATTTTGCTCTTTTTTGTATATATATTCAATATTTTGGCTATCTTTGTGGCGATAAAAAACCGATTGGACAAAATAACCCAGAGTCCCAAGGCAAAACTGCAAGTACAGAATAAATTAATAAACAATATAATACATTTAATACTATGGCTTATTTAACAAACGACAAACTCGTCATCGTAGGCGCAGCCGGCATGATCGGCTCAAACATGGTACAGACAGCTCTTACCATGAAGCTTACTCCAAACATCTGTCTTTACGATGTATATGCTCCAGGTCTTGAGGGCGTGGCAGAAGAAATGTTCCACTGCGGCTTTGAAGGTGCCAACATCACCCTCACAACCGACGTTAAGGAGGCTTTCACCGATGCTAAGTACATCATCTCTTCTGGTGGTGCTCCACGTAAGGCAGGCATGACCCGTGAAGATCTTCTCAAGGGCAACTGCGAGATCGCTCGCGGTCTTGGCGAGAACATCAAGGCATATTGCCCAGACGTTAAGCACGTTGTCATCATCTTCAACCCAGCCGACCTCACAGGTCTTGTAACTCTCCTCTACTCTGGTTTGAAGCCAAGTCAGGTTACCACACTTGCTGCTCTCGACTCTACACGTCTCCAGTCAGCTTTGGCTAAGAAGTTCGGTGTTCTCCAGAGCTCAATCGAGGGTTGCCGCACATTCGGTGGTCACGGCGAGCAGATGGCAGTATTCGGCAGCCAGGTAAAGATCGGCAACCGCGTACTTTCAGACATCATCGGCACTCCAGAGTTCCCAGTTGAGGAGTGGAACGAGATGAAGACTGCAGTAACCAAGGGCGGTGCAAAGATCATCGAGCTCCGTGGCCGCAGCTCATTCCAGAGCCCAAGCTACTGCTCAGTAGAGATGATCCGCAGCGTGATGGGTGGCGAGCCATTCCGTTGGCCAGCCGGCACATACTGCAATGATGCCAAGTACAACCACATCATGATGGCTATGAACACCACACTCGACGAGCGTGGCTGCACATACGTTGATCCAGTCGGCACTCCAGAGGAGCTCGCTTCTCTCGATGCCTCATACGCTCACCTCTGCAAGATGCGCGACGAACTCGTTGAACTCGACATCGTGCCAGCTATCAGCGAGTGGAGCAAGGTCAATCCAAACCTCTGATAACTAATAGACATCTATCATAAAACTGTTTATCAGGCCACCCCACTCATAATCGGGTGGTCTGATTTATTTATTTCGGCTAATCTTGAGATCAGCCCTACTTTGGTATTGTTCACTTATTTCTTTTCTTCCATTGAAAAAAATCATTTTCATACTTCTTCTGGTCATCTGCACCACGGCATGGAGCCAGACGCTCAACATACTGCCCACCATAACCCCAGAGGGCGGCACCTTCGACGATGAAGTCACCATCTCATGCACCTTCCCTGAAGGCTGCGCAGGAGGCAGATATTGGTTCAACGGCGGAGAACTCAAAGCCACAGACTACACCCGTCCGTTCACCATCGACTATTCAGCAGACATCTCTGTGGCTGGCGTCAACGAGGACGGTCGTATCATCACCGACATCGTAACACGTCATTTCGACGTCGTACGCGCCACTCCGCCATACGTCACTCCTACCCCAGCCGAAGGTGTTCGCAAAGAGAGTTTCTATGTGACCAAGCTCGAATGGAACAACGTCACCTCGTCCGAACTGGCATTGAACGACTTCAAGGAAGGCGGCAGCCGCCATGGACAGCCAGTAGTGTGGGTCACCAACCAGCGAGGCATGATCGTTGCCCAGAACGACTACAACGGACTTTGGGCCAATGGACTCAACCAGTATAAAGCATATATCTATAAGGACTACAAGATTGTCACTCCTGGCCAGTACATACTTCACATCGCCAAGGATGTCTTCATTCTCGACGGCACGCTCTATGACCAGGAGATACAGCTGCGCTATGCCGTCAGCTACGACCTCACCGCACCTGAGTTCACTCCAGCCTCCGGCGAATATTCAGGACAGGTCGATGTAAGCATCGAATATCCGACTGACGGAAGTGCGTTCTACATGCTCTACCGCGTCAACGGCCAGCGTGCTAAGGCCTATACCGGACCATTCACCATCAGCCAGACATCCACTGTCGAGGCATGGGGCATGGACGAGGAATATACCTACAGCACAGACACCGCCTCTGTCAGCTATACCATACTTCAGCCCGAAGCTCCGGCCGACACCATTGCGGCTCCAGTCATCCATCGCGATGGCAATATCATCAGCATCAGCGGTCCCGAGGGCGCAACCATAAAGGTCTGGTACAACGACCGCATGAACACGGCCATGCTCTATGCCACACCGTTCGAAGTGACCCGTAACTGCAAGCTCTCATGCGTGGCATACAGCAACGAGGGTATCAGCCGCACCGTCAATCTCGTTGTCAGCGGTTTCCCTGGCGACGGCAATGACCTTGGCGACATGACTCTCATCACGCCAGCCGGCTTTGAGACCGTCTATGTCAACTCTCTCTCTGCAAACGGACGCTATGCCGTCGGCCATACAGGATCGGACTATTCCTCGAAAGGTTTTATCTGGGATCTCAGCAGCGATAAGTTCCAGTACCAGTCCACGCTGTTTGTCAATCAGCTGCTCTATGTCGCTGACGACGGCACTGCCTACGGCTGGCGTATGCGTACAGCCGATGCCGGAAGCGACACCGACGAGGAAGACCTGCTGTGGGGCACATGCAAGGACGGTGTCTGGACCGAACAGCCCCGCGGTCTTTCGGTCAAAGGCATTACTGCCGACAGCCGTCTCTACGGTTCGTATGAAGGCCGACCTGTCATCTTCGACATGCAGACAGGCATCGCCACCGAACTGTCGGCCACATCCGGAACCGTTACAGCCATCAGCGCCGATATGACAATCGTAGGCGGAACGGCCACGATCGATGGACAGACACATGCCATCATCTGGCAGCGCTCTGCCGATGACACATACAGTCCGATATTCACTCTGCCAACCGATATGTCAGACCTCAGCGTCACCCACATCTCTGGCAATGGCGAGTGGGCTCTCATCGGAGAGACTATGCGCGTGCATATCACTACCGGCGAACATACCGACATCATTTCGATGTCCAGCAGATTCCACAACGAGAAGAATCCAGAGTGCCTGCGCTGCATCGCCGACGACGGCACCATCTTCGGCACCTACGACGAGTCGCTCCTGTCGCCAGACAAGGGTCTCGGACTTGTCTATACCACCGACTGCCGCTGGCGCAGCATCTATGACTGGATGCTCGACGAAAAGGGACTCGACATTGCCTCCCAGCTCAGCGTCACATCCGTGCGTGCAGTCACCGGCAATCACGGTCTGCTCCTTTTCCATGGCGTGTCGCTGGCTCCAGGCGAGGACCAGACCTTCACCCGTGGCATAGCTCTGATGGCAGGCGTTGCCATCCGACATCTTGCCCCGACAGCAGTTCATGCACAGCAGATGCAGGGTCTTGAGATTATCAAGGTCTCGTGGGAATCTCCATTGACCATGTCTGACGACGTTAAGCAATACATCGTGCGTCGCAACGGAGTGGTCACAGCCACCATCGATGCCTCGGCTGACACCTATTGGTATGACTATGACATCCTGAGCGGACAGACCTATACCTACACGGTCAGTGCCGTCTATCATGACGGCGTGGAGAGCGATCAGTCATACGGAAGCACGGTCTTCTATATGCTCGAACGCTATCTGCCTGCCCGCAATCTCACTCTGCGACAGGCCGGTCTCAGCGATGTCTATGCCACATGGGACGCTCCTGTAGTCTCGCTGCCTAAGCTTCAGTATTTCGACGAACGTAACGAATGGTTTGCCTTCGGTTCGGCTCACTATAATGCCGAGTGGGGCATCCGTATCCAGGCCTCTGACCTTGCCTCTTATTCCGACATGCAGATACGCACGTTCCAGTTCCTGCCTACAGGTCAGCAGAAATCCTATGAACTCCGTCTCTACACCGGCGGCACAGCCGCTGATGACGGCTATAACCCTGTTCCTTTCTACACTCAGGCTATCGATGCTTCGACGCTCGACTATGGCGTGGTCAATGTCATCACACTCGACCAGCCGCAGGACATCGACCCGACCCAGGACCTCTACGTGGCTCTCTACATAGAGACCATCGGCACCGACGATATGCTTGGAGTCTCATACGAGGGCGCACGCTCGGGCTACACCGACCTCTGCCGCATCGAGGGTGTGTTTGACAGCATGGTGTCAATCGCACAGAACTCCTCATCGGTCACCGAACTCGTCCTGCCGCTCGGCATTGGCATCTGCAGTGCCGACAATCTCAGCCAGTATCTGGTCAGCAGCTATGAGGTGACTGACAACGGCACTCTTGCCGCCACAGTCTCATCGCCGAGGTTCCGTTTCCGCCAGCTCGCAGAGGGCAGACACCAGATAGATGTCACCGCCGTCTATGGCGACGGCGCCAAGTCTCTGCCGGCATCCGTTGTCCTTGACCTTGCGCACAACACCGAGGCTCTTGTGCCAATCGACGACTTCGAGATCACTGCCAACGAAGACCATTCAGCCACACTCCGCTGGCAGGCTCCTATCGACGACGACCGCACACTGATTCATTGGGGCGATCTCACTCCGATGCCAGGTCTGCCTGTCTATCAGGGCTTTACCGGCTATATGGCAGCCTCGGTCTATCCTGCCACACTCACTTTGCCTTACAACGGAGCATACGAGATCACGCATGTGTTCTTCTGCCCACTCGACGGCTCAGCCACATACGAGGTATCGCTGGCTGACGGTGCCGGCACAATACTCTTCTCGGTCGAGCCTGACGGCATCACAGCCGGTGAGATCAACTACATCGCGCTCGATGAGCCTATCACGCTCAACTCGAGTCTCAACTACATGCTCATGGTCAGCGCCTACGACCTCAGCATCAGTAATGCACCTCTGGCATACGATTCGTCAGGACACTGGAGCAACGGTTTTTCCAACCTCTTTGACTACGGCATGGGTCTCGGCTACCTGAGCGAACTGGTCAGCAATGGCGAATACCCTAACTGGCTGATGGGACTGTCCATCCGACAGAAGGACTCGGCTCCGTTGCCATTGCAGGGCTATACAGTCAGGATCGACGGACTCTCGCAGACCGCCATGCCACTCACCGGCTGTACCTTCACCACCGCACCTCTTGCCGAAGGTCTCCACACGGCTGCCGTCGATGTGGTCTATGATGATGACAACCATGTTTCCGGTCTCGGTCAGGAGTTCGTCATCGGCAATGCGTCGGCCATCACCGCCACAGAAGCCCTCTCAGACGAGGCCGAAGCCTACGACCTCGCAGGCCGACGTGTCATCACCGACCGCCAGGGCCGCGCGCTCTATATTATTCACAACAAAAAGACTATACGATGATACGCAAGATATTCCTCACTCTGATCTGTGCGCTGACATTGACCTGCGCCTGGGCACAGGACTCTGCTCCCGCCACATACTTCCTGCCTGCCGACGGTGTCTATCTCGTAGGACTTCCAGCCGACCTCTCGCCCGTTGTCAGCGAACCGACAATGGTCACACAGGCATACCAGGCTAAGTTCCAGACCGTCAATGCCGAACTTGCTGCCATCCGCGTCAATGAGAAAGGCATGAACATCAGCCAACTGCTCAATGCCGACGGCACGCTGCTCGACATGTCGCAGTTCCTTGGCATCGGCGAGGTGTCCGGCCTCATCGTCCGCACCATCGACGGACAGTCCTATCAGCTGGGCGACCTTGCGCCACAGCGCACATGGCAGTCCACACGTATCCTGTCGGCCTGCGGTGTGTGGAACGGACACAAGACTCTTCCTCTGGCCGTCTATGACCAATGGGACTGCCCTGTTACGTTCGACCGCGATCCGATGCTTGGTGCAGGCCGTCATGATGCGCTGACCGTCAACTTCGGCAATCCTCACGAGGGACTTGTCATCAAGGCTGTCACCTTCCCGCTGGTAGTGGCCGATGGCTGCAACATGCAAGGCACGCTCAAGGTCGGTCTCACCATGTGGGACGAACAGCACACCAAGGTTACCGACCAAATGGAATGCGATGTGGAGCTCTCCAGCCTTGAATGCGTAAGCACAGGCAACGGCTGCAAGGTCTATGCCGTACGTGCGTTTGACTACGTGTTTGGCACCGTGACATCGTCGCCCTTCGAGGTCACCGTCAGCGGCTTCTCTCAGGCTGGCATAGACGCCTGGCTGCCTCGCGCCATCGACACACACGGCCTCTATCCTACCCACACATCGTATGGTGACGTTCGCGTACCTGAGTCAGATGCGTGCATCGCCCTCGACGCCTATTTCAATTACCTCGGCACATGGGGCTGGTGGGACGGCAAGAGCGAGCGCGGCGAGGTGGTCAGCAACGGCGACCTCGTGCAGGTCTATTATGAGCAGGACGATCCGAACTGGCCTGGCGACTATTTCATGGGCGAGGCTTCGTTCCCTGTTGAATGCACATTCGGCATGGGCGACATCACCGTCGATGAGAAACCTGACTGGATCAGCGAGATCATGCTCGATGACTCACAGTGGGCCGAATACGGAGCCGTGCAGCTCTCCATGTATGCCGATCCGCTGCCTTCCGACATGACCGGACGCAACGGCAAGGTGGTGTTCATCACCAAGGATCGCGCCAGCCGATACACCATCTACATCCGTCAGGGTACGGCATGGTTTGACTTTGACGAACCGCTGCCCGACATTCCCATCCTGTCCATAACCACTCAGAGCGGAGTCTCATTGCCCGACGCTCACATCGAGGTGGAATCAGAGGAGATCGTATCGCATATCTATGTGCAGTATGACGACGAACTGCAATCGTCAGTCAAGGCCAGCGGCTACGGCGATTTTGTCACCATCACCAACATCACCAAGAACCGCCAGCTGACGCTCAACACCTACAGCTGCGGACTCAAGACCGATGCCACCGGACGCAAGACCATCATCGACATCTTCCTCAGTTCAGACTCCTATATCAAAGGCGACAGCAAAAAGGGCGAATATGTCGTAAGCATACTCCCAGGACTTGCCCATAACTCAGCCGGAGCCCTGACTGCCGGAACCACCTTCTCGTTCACCTACGGAGTAGAGCCGAGTGGCATTGAGTCTGTCGGTGAGAGCAACGAATCGTCACCTAACGAATACATATATAATATATACGGCATCCGAACAGCCTCTCCTAAGGGTATGGTCATCATCGACGGTCACAAAGTGATGCTGAAATAAAACGAATGAAGTATGGCAAACACAGGATTGGTACTTGAAGGCGGTGGCATGCGCGGACTGTTCACATCGGGCATCCTCGACGTCCTTCTCGAAAACGGAGTTAAGTTCCCATTCACCGTGGGCGTATCCGCAGGAGCATGTTTCGGCGTGAACTACAAGTCGCACCAGATTGGCCGTGCCCTGCGCTACAACGTGCAGATGTGCGGCAACCCTAACTACATGAGCATGCGTTCATGGCTTAAGACGGGCGAATATATCAACAGCGACTTCTGCTATCATGTGGTGCCTACTCAGATCGATGTGTTCGACTGGGACACATACGCTGCCGACCCGATGAAGTTCCACATCGTCTGCACTGACATCGAGACAGGCCGTCCGTATTATCACGACCTGAAGAAAGTCGATTACACGGGTCTGGAGTGGATCAGGGCAAGCGCATCATTGCCCATCGTGTCCAAGCCAGTAGAGCTGGACGGACGCAAACTGATGGATGGCGGTCTGAGCGACTCGCTGCCACTTCGCTATGCCGAGAGTCAGGGCTATGAGCGCAACGTGGTGATTCTGACCCAGCCATTGGGCTATCGCAAGAAACCAATGCCGATGCTCTGGCTCTATAAGATGGCCTACAGCAAGTACCCGAACATGATTGAATGCCTGCGCACCCGTCATGATGTCTATAATGCTCAGCTTGAATACGTTGAGCAACAGGCTGCTGCCGGCAAGGTTCTGCTCATCGCTCCCCCACATAAGCTCGACATTGGCCGTGTGGAACAGAATCCCGAGAAACTCAAGGCCATCACTCAGCTGGGACGCGAGACCGGTCTTGCAATGCTCGAGCGCATCAAAGAATTCTTAAAATAAAGCGAAAAATCTTCATGCTGTACGGTTAAAACAATTAATGAATAGTTCGTGGATAATTCATTTTTTTGTTTTCATCCGTACAGGTCGAAAAACTTTCGTTTGGACTTCCCAACTCTTAGGAAGTGCTACCGAAATTTTCATTTGGACTTCCCAACTCTTAGGAAGTGCTGGAGAAACTTTCATTTGGACTTCCCAGCTCTTAGGAAGTGCTGGAGAAACATTGTTTTGGATTTCCCGAGTCTTAGAAAACGCTGCCGAAACTTTTGTTTGGATTTCCCAAGACTTCGGAAATGCTGCCGAAACTTTCGTTTGGACTTCCCAGCTCTTCGGAAATGCTGCCGAAAGTTTGTTTTGGATTTCCAGGTTTCTGGAAATGCTGGGAACAATGTTCTGACGACTTCCTAACTCTTAGCAAATGCTCGGAACAATGTTCTGAGGACTTCCTAACTCTTAGGAAATGCCGGGAACATTGTTCTCGCGACTTCCAGATTTCCAGAAATGCTCGGAACATTGTTCCGACGACTTCCCGACTCTTAGGAAATGCAGAGAACATTGTTCTGGCGACTTCCAGCTTTCTGGAAATCCTCAGAACCGATTTTTTGCTCTTCCGAACTCTTTGGAAGAGGTTTTGCTTTGGTCAATTCGATGTTTTTTCTCTTATATCGAACTAGAAATTGAAAAAATAATCCGCAAAATTTGTGGATTCGAAAAATATTTAATATCTTTGCCTCGCAAAAAATTATATTAAACATGGAAATTAAGTTCAGACAAGCATATTTGAAAGAACTGTATGAAACAGGAACTTGTTCTGATAAGAAGCATCGTTTCCAGCCACAAATAGTTTCAAAGTATAGAAAGACTGTAGATTTATTGGAGGCGAATGCAACGAAAGAGGATCTTTATCGATTTCATTCTTTGCGCTTCGAAGCTTTGCGTGGCGATAAGGAAGGATTGTTTTCTGTTAGAGTTAATGATCAATATCGCTTAGAATTAAGCATAGAAGTAATCGGTCAGGAACCTGTCATAACAGTGTGTACTATAGAAGAATTGTCAAATCATTATAAATAACCCTTATTATGATATTTGGATATACGCCAACTCATCCCGGCGAAGTGTTGAAAGATGAGATTGAAGCAAGAGGCATGCAGCAAAAGGTGCTGGCTGAAAGTATGGGCATGTCGTATAAAGTTTTGAACGACATCTTGAATGAGCGTCGCCCAATAACAACAGACACAGCCATGATGTTCGAGGCGGCATTAGATATTCCAGCCACAACTTTACTACAGCTGCAGATGAAATACAACTATATGCAAGCTAAGAATAATCAGTCCTTTGTTCAGAAGCTTGAAGTCATCCGCAAAGCCGTTGCATCAATAATGATTTGAAGTGTATAAGGCAGGGACAATCTGTCATCGGAAATGCCGCCGATACCTTGTTTAGGATTTCCAGGTTTCCAGAAATGCCGGGAACATTGTTCTGAGGACTTCCCAACTCTTATGAAATCCTCAGAACCGTTTTTTTGCTCTTCCGAAGTCTTGGGAAGTGGTTTTGCTTTGGTAATTTATCATTATTTGGGGGAATTGGAGCCATTCACTAAAAATTTCCTAATTTGTTATGTACTTTTTTAAAAAAAATTCTTACATTTGCACCATGTAATACAAAAGTTTTTATGTAAAGTATCTTTGCATTAGCAACAACAACTCATGATCAATGGCAAGAACGTTGGCACGCGTTGTGATTTGCTTGAAAAATAGTATCTTTGCATTAGCAACAACAACAAACAAAACAATAACAATGATAAGTCTTAAGTTGTGATTTGCTTGAAAAATAGTATCTTTGCATTAGCAACAACAACAAATCTGTTGTGCTGCCATTACACCATGCGGTTGTGATTTGCTTGAAAAATAGTATCTTTGCATTAGCAACAACAACATTTCTTCTACGGGACTGATGAGCTCACTCGTTGTGATTTGCTTGAAAAATAGTATCTTTGCATTAGCAACAACAACAAGTGCTGGGAGATTACAAGACACATTCGCGTTGTGATTTGCTTGAAAAATAGTATCTTTGCATTAGCAACAACAACAATTCGCTTGTCGCCGCACTTCGGGCAACGGTTGTGATTTGCTTGAAAAATAGTATCTTTGCATTAGCAACAACAACCGAGAAGCGCGCCAAGCTCTCAGCTGCAGGTTGTGATTTGCTTGAAAAATAGTATCTTTGCATTAGCAACAACAACATCGAGAAGTCGGGCGAACAGATAATAGACGTTGTGATTTGCTTGAAAAATAGTATCTTTGCATTAGCAACAACAACCCACCACGCTGAAGGTATGGAAGTGCAGAGGTTGTGATTTGCTTGAAAAATAGTATCTTTGCATTAGCAACAACAACATACCTATAAAGGCACTCCTGCAATTTCTGTTGTGATTTGCTTGAAAAATAGTATCTTTGCATTAGCAACAACAACATCGAGAAGTCGGGCGAACAGATAATAGACG
>JAGHUA010000088.1 GCA_018065085.1 Candidatus Liminaster caballi
CAGAGATTTCTGCCATGATGAATACTTCTCAATAAAGATAGTGGCTTGACATAAGAAGAGGACGTGCAAAAGTCTAATCATGGACTTTTGACACGCCCTCTCGGTGAATAACGCTTGGATGAATCCTAGTTTTTTTAGCGTTGACAATCAGAAGATTGCAACAATCAAAGAGGATTTAAGCCTCAGTGATAGCCTCGTTAGGACAGGTAGCCTCACAAGCGCCGCAGTCGATGCAAGCATCAGCGTCGATTGTGTAAACATCACCCTCCTTGATTGCCTGCTTCATCATTCTCGATAGTGAGACACTCGTTCGTCTGCTTCCAGTTCAGCTTGCCTTGGCGACGCTATTCAAGTACTGCCTCTATGTCGTCATAATAGATGCTTTCTCCGCTTGTGATACGAGGCACGTCCAGACGGAGTAGTTTGGCTTCCTGAGCTTCGAAGGTGATCTTCTGCCAGATAGGGTTGTTGACGATGTTAGAGAATTCACCACGAGCCAGCTGTGTCCAGTTGTTGCCTCCGTCGGTAGAGTTCCATAGGATGTATTCGAGTGGCATTCCCTCACGATGTGTCTCGTCAGGCAAGAAGTTGAAACGATTGATTGTCTGTGTCTGACCAAGGTCAATGAACATGGATTTGACACCATTGACAGCAAATCCTGGAAAGAAGACATAGTAGTCGGACGATTTCTTTTCGCCAGCATCTGCGATGTCTGGAGTGATCTCCGGAGCCAGGAACACACCCAAACGGCTGATAACTGGCTGGGCAAGACACTCGGTAATGGTCATACGAAGCGCTGTGGCTGTGACCGATGGGAAGCAGATGATACGCTTGCGACCAATGGTCTCAAGTCCGTCGTCCCAATCTGCGAGTTCGTCCTGCAACGGCTGCCATTGGCCATCGACCAGGGCATCGAGTGAAAACTTCTTGACTCGCTGACCTAATGCAATGTCCTCACAAGCCATAAAGCGGTTGAAGGTAGTTGGAGCCTTGAAGGTGAGTGTATAGACGGAGTCGGCTTCGTCCTTCGGCTTTATGCCCTCTGCTAGGTCATGATCGAATACCTCATGCACCATCTTATTGAACGCTACGCCACGAGCACTGTCAATAGGAGATATCAAGCCGTTTGGCATGATTGGGAAATTAAGGAGCAGGGTGGAGTTACGACCTACTGACTTGTAATAGGTGTCCATGAGCTTGGAGAGCGACTTGACGTGTCCGTCTTCTGAGGTATGATAGAACCAACCTGGACGGATGGAGGTGTTTGTCTCGCCCGGACACCACACGTCGCCTTCCTCCATACCCCAATGCATGTCGCCCCACTCAGGATCTTTGGTGCTGCTCATCTTGCTCCAGTTGCGATGGCCGATATTGCCGGCTTCGGTACCTACCCAGCGCAGGTCGCCGCGGCGGTCGGCACCATCGTTCCAGATGATACAGTGAGGTTGCAGTTCTCGTATCATGTCGTAGGTCGGTCCCCAATCGTAGTAGGTCAGACGATCAATCTGGCGTGTCTCATTCGCACCACCATACCAGCCGTTGCCACCGTTGGCGCCATCGAACCAAACCTCATAGATGTCACCATAGTTGGTCAAGAGTTCTCGCAGCTGGTTGCGGAAGTAGGTGACGTATTCTGGGTTGCCATATTCGGGGTGATTGCGATCCCAAGGGGAGAGATAGACGGCGAACTTCAAGCCTTCTTCGCGACAGGCTTCGGCAAGCTCGGCCACCACATCGCCTTTGCCGTCCTTCCATGGAGCTGTTTTGACACTATAGTCAGTATATGCGGATGGCCACATGCAGAAGCCGCAATGATGCTTGGCCGTGAAGATAATTCCCTTCATACCCGCTGCCTTGCAGGTCTTGACCCATTGACGGGTGTCAAGGTTCGATGGATTGAAAAGCGCAGGATCCTCGTCACCGAATCCCCATTCCTGATCAGTATAGGTGTTGAGCGAATAGTGCAGGAAGGCGTACATCTCCATATCCTGCAAGGCCAGTTGATCGTCGGATGGCAGAGGGCCGAAAGGTTCTACCTGCGGCTTGTCTGTGCAGGCAGAAAGTAGGGTAGCTGCAAGTATGGCGTATAATGGTTTGCGTCTCATAAGGTTATATTATTTATTTTATGATTGTATTTTTTACTTTTCCTTTTTCCCTTCTACCTCTATTATGAATCCGTATTCGTAAGGGGCGGTTCCCGGGTTGGTGTATTCTGGCAATGTGCGACCACCCCATGTATTGATGCCACCCACGCCGTGCACATTGAGGTCGAGATTGAGGTGGATCGATCCGTCACGATCGATGTCCTGCGGATGACGATGCCCTTTGTCCAACTCATCATCAGCATAATCGTGTGCATTAAAGCACAAAGGCTGGAGACCGCTGATGCTGAGCTGATGACCTGTGGTTGAGAGCTCGATGAGACGAGTATCGCAACGATAACCGTTGTCCTGCGGACGGATGTATTCTGTCTCGAACTGCTTGATGTCCTTGATGTAATAACCAAGATGCTGCGAAAGCTTGCGGTCGCTGTAGTTCTCCTCAGGACCACGTCCATACCAGCTAATCTGGTTGTCGGCGCTGGTAACTGCCATGCGCATGCCGAACTTTGGAATCTGTGGGATGTCATCGCTCGATGGCACATAGCTGGCATTGACCTGAATGTCTCCCTCATTATTTATATTATAGGTAAGGGTGTAGTTGGCACCTACGGGCAGGTCGAAGACAAAAGTCAACGTCAACTTGCCTTTGCCCTTCGAGATTCTGGTGTCCTTCAGCACACGTTGCTCTCCGCAATGTTGCCATACACCTGTTCGCTCCTTGAATCCGGCCTTCCATTGGTTGTCGTTCTCTGGCTTCCAGAAGTAGGGCTCCAATGGGTGTGCCAGCATGGCTTCGTCATCGGCCAGAATCTGTTTCAATGCACCATTGAGAGCATCGAATATAACCGAACCGTTGTTTGTCGTGACTATAATCTCTTGTGCTGACTGCTTTACTTTCGGACATTGGCCTGATGCCTTAATCCCTGTTGGGTAAGGCGCTGCTTCGATGACGAATTGCTCATGAGCTACTACCGTTCCCTTTTTGCCCCATGGCTTGTCCTCTCGCAAAAGTGCCTGTACTATCATGAGGCTGTCTGTGGCAGGATAGCGGTAGCTGCTCGTCCTGTAATCAAAGTCGTCAACGCTTACGAACGGATCCATGCTCACTTTCTTCACCTCTCCATTCTCATAGCTGAAATGAATGGGCTGATAGACATACTGCACCTCATAGAAATGCGGATTCGGCACACGGTCAGGACCTACGATACCGTTGATCAAGAAGTTATCGTCATTAGGTCGGTCACCGAAGTCACCGCCATACGCCCAGAACTCATCGTCATGCTTCGTAAGGTCTGAGGTGTAAGGACGGCCAAGTAATACGTTTCGGGAGCCATCATTATCAATTATCAATTGTCCATTATCAATTGGCATAGCTATGCCCTGATCCACCCAATCCCAGATGGCCGCTCCACAGATGCTCGAATCAGCATAGATCACATCCCAGTACTGCTTGAAGTGTCCCATTGAGTTACCCATGGCATGTGCATACTCACGGGCAATCATAGGCATACGTGTCTCTCCACGCCCCATATCGGCCAATGCCTGGGGCGAAGGATAACCCACATCATGAAGCGCAGAATACTGAGGGTCACAATCGTAGAATGGCAGGCGGGTAGGGTCAATGCGTTCGATTGTGTCCTTCATCGTCTGGATATTAGGACCTACACCTCCTTCATTACCCAAAGACCATAGGATAACGCTTGGATGGTTCTTATCGCGCTCCACCAGCGCCACAGCACGATCAACATGCGCATCCTTCCAGTCGGGTTGATGTCCCATGTACTCGTTGGCATAGTCGTAACCATGACTCTCCTGATTGGCCTCGTCCATTACGAAGAGACCATAACGGTCGCAAAGCTCGTAGAGATAAGGATCGTCAGGATAATGGCTGGTGCGCAGGAAGTTGATGTTGCATTGCTTCATGAGCGTGATGTCCTTCTCGTAGGTGGCACGATCGACAAAGCGGCCGGTACGCGGATGGTGGTCATGACGGTTCACACCGCGCAGCTTCACATTCTTGCCATTGATCTTGAGTACGTCGCCCTCGGTGTGTATCTCCTTGAAGCCCGTATGATAGTCAAAATGCTCACCTGCAGCGTCGATACTGACAGGATAGAGATAAGGATCGTGAGCCGACCAAGGGTGTATGCGGTCGATGATGGTACGAAGCGCAACCTCCACGGTGTCGCCAGCGGCAATCTGCGGGATGGTTTCATCGAGCTTGACATTGACGCCTCCCACTTGCACACTTACTGGCACGTCTTTCACGGCTTTCTTGCCCGTATTGCATACTTTGACCAACGCCTCGAAACTGCCACGCCACACTTCGCCTCTCTGACGCGAGAGCATCGGCGCAGAGATCAGTTTATAGTCGGCAATATGCACCAATGGACGCACCCACAGCTGTACCGGTCGGAAGATGCCCGAGAGTCGCCACATGTCCTGATCCTCCAGGTACGAGCCGTCACTCCATCTGTACACTTCCACAGCAAGCCTGTTGCTGCCTTCATGCACAAACGAGGTGACATCGAACTCTGCCGGCGACATGGAGTTCTGGCTATACCCGACCTTCTCGCCGTTGATCCAGACGTACATGGCCGATTTCACACCTCCGAAGTGAAGTATGAGGTTCTGTGCCAGCATCTCCGTGGTTACGTCGAAGTCGGTGACATACTGACCTACAGGATTACGGTGGTCGTAAGCATACCAGTCATGTGGCGGCTCACTGGTCACCGATGGTTCGTTACGCTCGAAAGGATAGGGGATGTTCGTATAGATGGGTCGGCCGTAGCCCTGCATCTGCCAGTTGCCTGGCACCATGATCTTATCCCATGACGATACATAATAATCCGCTTGCCAGAAATCCATGACGCGCGAATCTGGATCCTTCGACCAATGGAACTGCCATTGGCCATCGAGGGAAACGATCTCCTCACACTCCGCCTCACGTGACGGCAGCTGGAGTGTGGCATGATAAGGCAACTTGTTGATGCCAAAGACATAAGGATTCTCCCAATCACGCTGTTGGGCATGGGTGGTACTGACGTGCTGCATCATGAGCATCGATGCACAAAGTGCAAGCATTGTGTGCAATTTGTATGTCATAGTAATGTGATTTTGTGGCTATTATTTCATCATCCACTTATCCGCCCTCAGTGTCTCGCCCTTGATGATGAAGACGAGGTCATGAGTGCCTTTTTGGCTGCTTCATTATTTTTGATTATTTCGTTATATACTCAAACCAGTCATAATCGGCATACCTCTTCTTATCTGTTCCTTGTGCGAAGACACCGAGCATCACGCCTGTGAAGCCACCGATGACCTCGGTTGAGAGGTAGCGGAAATCCATCTTGCAGAGTGTCTCAAAGGTTTTACCATTCTCCGAAACTTGCATGTAGTAATATGCACCATCTGAACTGATGCGCAGATAGGCCTTCTTGTCTTTCAATGTTATCTCCTTCTCTGAATGGGCGAGTTCGCCAAGGCGGATATTCGGACGAACGACAAGCTGTCCACCACGATTCTCAACAATAACGTCATAGTGATTGAGCGGAGCTGCATAAGCCGTGATACCAGCCAGTGAACCTTCGGCAAGCTGAGAGGCGTCAAGTAGGGTCGTGGCAGTAAAAGACTTCTCCGTCTGGCGGCGTGCTACAAAGGTGGGAGAGGTGGCAGCATCGAGCGGAGTGGCAGTTGGGTGAAGACGGAGCCATCCCTTGCGCTGGGTGAGCGAATAGCATGCGAAATCAGGATTGCCGATACTCATCCATCCCCAAGGCAAACCAATGGAGCTGTAGCTGTCAGATGGTACATTGCGCTTCACGTAGTTGAACTCTTCACGCTCTGGATCAGTATCCATCGGCACCTGTGGCAAGGTCTTGCACTTCATATCCACGGCCAATGTGCCATTGCCATTGACCACCGGCCAAGCATTCTCATCCCAGCGCACAGGAGCAAGCATCGTCTCGCGTCCCATCACATGCAGCAAATATCCGCTTGTTCGATATCCAAGACAGATTATCCACCACGAAGAGTCGGGTGCTTGCACGAGGTCGGCATGACCAAGTCCTTGTACCTCGCAGCCTTGCATCTCCATATTGAAGTGTGAGAGGATAGGGTTTGCACGGTTTGGTTCGTAAGGTCCGAAGAGAGATTTACTGCGTAGTATGTTGACTTGATGACCATGTTCTGTACCTCCTTCGGCAAGCATCATGTAATACCAGCCATCCTTCTTATAGATATGTGGTCCTTCTGGATAACGACCTCCAAGGCCTGTGCCCAGATGATGGATTTCGCCGAGTTGTTTGCCTGTCTCTACGTCAATCTCGCAAATCTTGATGTCGCCTTCTTTCCACAGAAAATAAGTCTTGTCACCCTCAAAATAAAGGGTAGGGTCGCACGAACCGATGGCAAAGTCAATCACGATAGGTTTTGACCATTCGCCCGCAGGATCGTCTGTCCAGACGTAGAAATGTCGACGTGAAGGAAAGACTGTTGTAACCATATAGAAACGCTTATTGCGCTCGTTATAGCGGATAGTTGTGGCATAGATACCGCCATTCGTCCATCCTAATTCTGGGTTCTGCTGGCGGTACAAACCAGACAGATCGAGCTGAGAAGGACGTGTTAAGCAGTTGCCCACCTGCTCCCAGTGGATCAAGTCTTTGCTATGAAATACGGGTACTCCAGGGAAGTACTGGAAAGTTGAATTGACCAGATAGAAATCTTCTCCAGCGCGACATACCGATGGGTCGGCGTGAAAGCCAGGAAGCACGGGATTCTTAAAGCCCTGCGCAAAACTATTGCCAATAATAAGCAATAACAATAAGGTCAGAATAGTTTTCTTCATGAATTCAATTCTTTTCATTTCTTATGATAATTCTTCGGTAGGCAGGCAAAGAGTATTCGCTGTTGTCATGTATTTCGCAGATGATATGAATTTCATCATCATAGAAAGCGTCTGGCATCTGCACGTCGATAGAAGATGATTTGTCGTTGGCTATCTCAATCTTTGTATTTCCGATTCCTATTTGCTGCCACCAACTGAAACTCAGTTCGTCGCCATCAGGGTCAAAGGATTCTGATGCATCGAGCTTGACTATCTGGCCAGCTTTCGCCTTGATGATGATGGCATCTGTTCCTTTCTCTCCATTGACGATGGCTACAGGATTGAGGTTTCCTTGGCCCTTCTCTGCCCATTCGATGCGAGCAATGAAGTCATTGAGATTATTAAGATAGAAGTGGCGATAGTATTCCTCAGAAAGGCTTTTCACAGGTTCCTGCCAGCTCGTCCATGCGTAAGTTGTTGAGTCTTTAGTCAAAGCCCAAGTGTGGTAGCCACCCCAGCCCGCTTGCATAGGTTCCTCTGGATTGTGGAGGCCATTAGGAATGACATTCAGAAATGATGGAGTATCGCCCTCTACACCATACTTATAATTGGGGTATTGCTTGCCCATGGTGGCATGACCCTGGATGTGCTGCTGTATCTTCTGCCAGCATTCCTTACCGAGTTCACATTGCAACTGCCATGCCCCTTCATCCCACACCAGCTTCAGATCGTCAGCAAATTCACGTCGCATCCATTGATGAGAACTGTAGGCAAGATTTTCGCGCATGGCCCATACCATGTCCTGATCGGTAATGGTGTAAAGACGGATTTTATGCAGGAAAGCCTTCAACTGTTCTGGAGTACGCGTCTGCTGTACCTTCCAGATAGCTTGTGCCAGTGTGTTTGCACCACCCCATGCACACACCCACAGCGGACGATCATCTGCTTCGTCGGCCAGACGGATGATAAGCTCGCTACCTGGGGTGTCATTGTCGGCTCCGATTACTCCGATACCTGCGCGTTGGCTACCCATAGCGCAACGACCTTGCAGGTATTCCATGCTTGGCCAATATCCGAGATGCTGTCTGCCATTCTCTTTCTCAAGGGGAAGAAACGCATCTTGTCCCGATCTTTTCATCAGATTCAAAACGTCTGTGCCATAGGCGCTGACTACAGAGTCTCGATAGGCAGCGCTTTCGGTAGGATAGGGGTCGCAGTTCCAACCAGTTGAAGTAATGATGCCTTCAATCTCAAGCATATCTGCATAACATAGCAGATGAACCAGCGACTCTGTGTCATCAGGTTCCAAGTCCGGCCGTCCGATGTCTGTAAGTATTACTACACGAGGTTTGAGCAAAGGCTCTTGTTTTTCTTCACTGCACGCCAACATGGTTGTTAGCACAGAAGTTGCAGCTAAGAATAAGATATTTTTGTTCATGATTAGGGATGTGTTTTTATTTTAAAAGTTTCCTACACCTTGATGTAAAGAGTAGGGGAAACAAAACAAGAGACCCACCTTTCTCTTTGCTTTCTGCCACGATTACTGCGACAGAGAGGCCAGCTATGATGTGATTGCTGGAAAGAAAAATGTCCCTTTCGTTAAAGTGTACTCATACGAAGTTCTGAAAGCAAGGATTCTATCTCTCTCGGGATGGAATACTCTGCCTTACGGTTAGAAGTAATACGAGCTACGGTCTTGGACGTAGCCACGGCACTGATAGCTTCAAGGGTAGTAAGCTTGAAGGTTTCTGCTACCGCTTTGGTCAATGCCTGAAGAATTGAAGTGATCTTGATATTCTCTTCCATTATAAATCTAGTTTTAGTTGTTCAACACCTTTACTTGTACAGAAGCAATACTGAATGTATTCGGTGCCAGGAAATTTCAGTTGTGGTGCTAATTCTCTTAAATGCTCTGGATTACGGAAATCGTCACCATACCGTTTGCGATAGGCAAGGAGTACAGAATCAACAACCGCGTCTGCAACTGGACCAATCACAATATCAAAGCCATGAACAAAGGATTCAATTCGAGTTTTGTCTCGGTTTTCAAGAATGAATAAAGCCCATTCGGCTGTTCTTCCTTTGAACTCTTTAATTTTGACATCGGCTGGTAATTGCCTTGGATTAAATAGGTAAGGAGTGACCTCTGGGCTTCCTGTTCCCTCGATGTTGGTGGTACGTTGAGCCATAGCAACAGCACGTGAGAAATCCTGAGTCATGTAAAAGCCTCGCCCAAAATCCTTGTGGTCTTTGCTTTTCTTCGGGTCTATCTCCAGAATCTGCTGATTACAGCCATGATAGAGTCTCATAAAGCGCCTCCGTGGTTAGAGCATACTCTTGACAGATCAGAGACAATCTCGTCAAAGCCAAGTGTCTGCTCGATGTCATGATGTTCGGTCAGGAAGCTGATGCCCTTGAACATGGTCAGATACTTGAATGCCGCCTCGTAGGAGATCTGCTTGCTGTCCGCAAAGCTAAGAATTGACATCAGTACGAAATCAGAAAGCTTCTCGTCGTATTGGTCGGCTCCGACTACTGAAATCTGCAACTCAGAGCCCATCTTGCCAAGGATGAAAGATGCAACCTCTGGAGTTATAGGTGCACCAGACTCAATTTTTGAGACACGAGCAGCCTTAAGCCCGATTCTGCGACCGAGCTCAGCCTGAGTAATGTTTCTTTTTTGACGTTCCTCTTTAATGAGTGCTCCGAGACATTTGTTTTCCATATTACATTATATATTATTTGTGGTGCAAAAATAATAAGAATTTTCCAATTTGGAAATATTGTCATCGAAAAGTTAATTTCAATCTTTGTAATAATGTAATTTTATTACTTAGACTTTCCAGATTTGGAAACATTATTATAGCCGAAGACAGATTTATGATTTTATTTTTTCACGTTTGATTTATACAATAAAATGTTCATCTTTCTTTATGGTCAGATTGTTTTGAATATGTACAGCTATTCTTTCTTGTGTACAATAAGAATGAGATACTTTATGCCCTTATCTTCTTTATGATTAGAATGATAGTAGCTTGTATTCAGAAAATAACATAGATTGTTAAGGCAACAATTCTTAAAAATACCTTTAGCACTCATATAGAGCACGCAGCACCACACTATCGTACAGTGCGGTGCTAATATCGTAATTTTATTTCACTTCTCAAAATTTATAGCCATAGGAAAATGAACATCCTAAGGTCTTATCGAACAATGTTGATAGTTACAGGTGCCATCTATTAAACCTAAATCAGAAAAAACAAACCTCGTGGGGTAATGCCATCGAACTACATTACGAGCGATGGCTTTTATCCCAAAGAACCTGTCTAGATGATAGCACTGATTGCCTCAAGGTTTGTAAGCTTGATAGTTTCCACAACTGCCTTACTGCGGCTTCTTTGGAAACAGCTTTGGCAATGATGTTCCTACTACGAGCAGGAGGATGATCAAGATGGTCATCGTACCATTGTAGAAACAAACATCGAGATAGTAAGAAGCATCCT
>JAGHUA010000022.1 GCA_018065085.1 Candidatus Liminaster caballi
CAACCCCTTAACCCTTAACCCCTTAACCCTTAACCCCTTAACCCTTAACCCCTTAACCCTTAACCCTTTAACCCCTTATTTCCTCCCAATGGCACGCCTCATTGCCGATAGCGGATCGACCAAGACCACATGGTGTCTCACAGATGAGGGGAAAGAACGTCCCGTCATCGTCCGCCCCGTTCACACACAGGGCCTCAATCCGCTCTATGCCACAGCCGACGACATCATTGCCGCAGCGCGCGAAGCGGTGCGACAGACGGGCGATGCCTATCCCGACCTTGTGCAGTTCTACGGCTCGGGTTGCAGTGGCGACCGCATCCCGATGGTCGAGGAAGCCCTTCGTCGCGTCTTCACTCCTGCCACACGCATCGAGGTGGCCAGCGACCTGCTCGGTGCCTGCCGTGCGCTCTATCATGGCAGCGAGTGCGGCATTGCCTGTATCCTTGGCACGGGAGCCATTGCAGCGCGTTTCGATGCCGCCACCGGTCAGATGCAGGCAGCTTCGAGCCTTGGCTACATCCTTGGCGACGAGGGCAGCGGTGCATGGTTCGGCCGTGCGGTGCTGAGCGATTATCTCAAGGAACAGATGCCGCAGCGTGTTCGCACGATGTTCGAGCAGGATTTTGGTGCGGTCACCGCCGAGTCGGCCATCAGCCACGTCTATCAGCAGCAGTTCCCCAACCGTTATCTCGCCTCGTTTGCCATGTTCATCGGCATGCACCTCGATGTGCCTTATTGCCAGCGTCTTGCGTTCGATGGCATCGAGACCTTCTTCCGTCGCAACGTGATGCGTCTGCGTCCGTCGGCAGGCGAAAGCGTGTCGTTTGTGGGCAGCGCAGCGTTCCATCTGCAGGACACCATCCGTCAGGTGGCAGAGCTTCACGACCTCACCGTCGCCCGCATCTTCAAGGATCCGATGGAAGGCCTCATCTTCGGCAAATAACCTCATAACCTCATAACCCCTTAACCCTTAACCCTTAACCCTTAACCCTTTAACCTCCCAACCACCCATGCTTCTCCGCGCCATTGGCACCGTCCTTCTTCTGGTGCTCTCCAATGTCTTCATGACCTTTGCCTGGTATGGCAACTTCAAGTTGCGCGAGCTTTATCCCTCGTTTCGCGACTGGCCCCTCATAGCCGTCATCCTCATCTCGTGGGGCATGGCGTTTTTCGAATACATGATAGCCGTGCCAGCCAATCGCATCGGCCATCACGACACCGGCGGTCCTTACAGCCTCATGCAGCTCAAGGTCATCCAGGAAGCTGTTTCGCTCATCGTGTTCACCATCATCGTGCGCATGGTGTTCAAGGGTGAGGCGATCCACTGGAACCACATCGTGTCGTTCCTCTGCATCATCCTTGCCGTCTTCTTCGCGTTCCTCAAGTAACTGCCTCATAACCCTTTAACCTCATAACCCTTAACCTTTAACCTTTAACCTTTAACCCTTAACCGTTAACCCTTAACCCCTAATAACCTCAAATGAAATTCTCCATCCGCCTCCTGCCGCTGACCTTTGCGGCATTCCTTTCGCTGACCTCCTGCAAGGAGGCTACCCCGTCGGCCGAACTCCCTGACTACGGCTATCTCTATTGCCACATGAGCGACTACGGACAGTGGACAGCATTCGCCATCAGCCGCGACGGCCTTAATTATGAGGACATTATCGGTGGCGACTCGATCTTCAGTTCATACGAGCTTGCCCGCATCGAGGGCGGCACACGCGATGCCTACATCACCCGACGCGCCAAGGGTCAGGGCTATCTGATGGTCACCACCGACATGAACAACAGCATGACCCGTGCCCTGGGCAAGAGCAGCGACTGGGAGAACTTCGGCATCGACCTGCTCACCTCCGACGATCTCATCCACTGGCAGAGCACCACGTTCGACTTCCGCCAGGGTCCTTCCGTCTTCTGCGATGCCGCCTCTTCGCCCGATGTCTATCGCGACTGGAGCACCATCTGCCGCGTGTGGGCACCTCAGATCTTCTGGGATGCCGCCTACCGTTGGCCGGACGGACGTCAGGGCGGCTATTTCATCTATTACAGCATGCTCAACCGTCCCGAGGAGGGTTATGACCGTATGTACTACAGCTATGCCGACTCATCGTTCACCCGCATGACCAAGCCGCAGGTGCTCTTCGACTGGGGGTATGCCACCATCGATGCCGACATCAATTTCCTTCCTGCCGACGGCCTCTATCACATGATGATCAAGAAGGAGGGAGGCAAGCCGGGGCTCTTCACCGCCACAAGTCCTTCGCTGACAGGCCCTTGGGGCGAGCCGGTCGAGGACGATTTCGTCAGCTTCGAGGGCGACAGGAAGTGCGAGGGCGTCTCTGCCTTCCAGCTCATCGGCGAGGACGACTGGCGCATTGCCTACATCGAATACAGCTCACGCCCCAAGCACTATCGCATCTGCAAGGCCGACCGCAACATGCGCAATTTCTCCGATCCGCAGGACATCCAGGGCGTCCATGGCCCGCAGCATGGCTCGTTCATGCGCCTGACCAAGAGCGAATACACGCGCCTGAAGGCATGGAGCGACTCCATCATGGCCGCAAAAAAATAACAAAAAAGCATGTTAATAAATGTAAAAGCACACCTATCTTTTGGTAAATAGATGTAAAAATATCGGTTTTTGCGCCCTTGAAATGTTAAAATAATAAAACATGTAATCTTTTTTTGATAAAAATATTTGTCTAATTCAGAAAAACCCGCTATCTTTGCATCGTGTTTTTCATGGTATTAGATTTAAGGTTAACGAAAGAAGGTCGTCGCGATGACGCCCTTCTTTGTCTTTTATAAGGTCATTGACATTTGACTTTCCGGTCATTGTTTTTTCTGCGTTTCCTGTCAACGTTCAGTGCGTTGCTGCCGGGGAACACCTGATCGTATGCCTTGTCGAGAGCACGGAGGTTCACGCTGTGCTTGCCAATGCCGTGCGTCACCATCACCAGTGCGCGGAGCAGCTCCCTGTGTATTCGTGGGTGGGTTGCCGGAGGAGGCAGCAGGTCAAAGCCGTGAATCTCCTGGCCGTTCCATTCGGCACGCATGCATATCTCCCAGATGAGGTCGTCGGTGGCTCTGTTGCCCAGCCACTCCTGCATCACCCGCCTCACACAGAACCTTCGGCACTGACGCTCAAAGCATTGCCTCGTGTGTTCCAGTTCCTGCCAGAGCGTCACGTATCCCTCGTATGTGTTGCTGATCCTCATCCGGCCGGATCGTTTGTCCTCTTCGGTCATCTTCATCCGGCCGGATCGTTTGTCCACTTCGGTCATCATCATCCGGCCGACCCCGCGGCCCTCTTCAGATAGCTCTCCGTCTTGCGGAACGACTGGGTGATCTCGTCATGTATGATGTAGCCGCGGCTGGTCCATGTGCGCAGTGTCGAGTCGCCTGTGCCATCCTTGCCCTGCGACGCACGCATCTGGCGGTACTGTCGGCGACAACAACTCGGGCAACGGCCAGGTGAGCGACGAGCTCGACAACGGTACCACCATCCCTGGCAGCGGCGGCTCGATCAAGGTGTGACGCCCCATCTTAGCCACTAAAGAACTCCATCAGAGGAAATCATAGAAAATCAAAGATGGGCCGAAAATAAATTGATTTCTTTTGATTTCCTTTGATGGAGAACATAAAACCACAAAACTAAGACATTTATGGAACAGAAACGCAAGGAAACTATCAAGTGGATCGTGAACATCATCGCATCGATCCTCACCGCACTCGCCACGGCTCTCGGAACGGTCAGCTGTATGTAAAGACCCTCCCCCCAGCCCCTCCGCAAGGGAGGGGAGTAAATACAAAATGAGGGCCGGGAAAGGGCTGAAAACACGGAGGTAAAAAACCCGTAGGAAAAGGAAGGAACAAACTGAAAATTATGGGAGTTACAACCTGGAAGAAGGAAATCCCTCTGTCCCGAAATGGGATGGAGGGATTTTCAGCATTCTATTTTTGCTACACCGCTACAGCGCTACAGTTGAAAAATAGGGCAGGCATGTGTGACGGGCTTGTCACCATGCAATCTTGCGGCCGCCGACGATGACGGGCAGAGACGGGCGCGACGACGACGGACGGACAGGGCGGCCATAGAGGTCGCGGGCGGTCGGTGGGAGAGCGAGGTCGGACGTGTGGCGGAGCTGGGAGATGGCGGTGCCGTCGTCCTCGATGTAGGCGCCTTCGTAGTGCAGGTAGAGGTTGTGCATGTAGAACTGGTCGTTCTTGTTCTGAGGGCTCATCGTATAGACGGTGGAGTTGATGTTGAGCTGGGAGTCGTCGATCGATACCATCTGGACGTTGCCTCCGTAGCAGGTCTCATCGTGCTGGCAGCCGCTGTGGTTGAAGTTGACGCCGCAGTAGGTGACGGTCATGTCGTCGTTGCTCCAGCCGGAGAAGCCCTTGATGAGGCCGTCCATGAGCGAGACGGGCATCTGGATGCGGACGTAGTGCAGAGGGTCGAGCGCCTCGACCTGCGACACGGACACAAGTCCTTCCTGATCAGCGAAATAGAACGCAGGTATGCCGGCATCCGTGCGGTCGGCCACGCACGAGAGGATGTCGTGATGGGCCTTGACAGTGGCGCTCTTCTTGAGCTCGAACTGGTTGGGATGGGGGCGTTCGGCGGTGAAGTCCTGCCAGCGCCATGCGTCGGTGAACGTGTAGCGGGCGCCCAGGGCACAATAGCGCTCGGTGTCCATCGCCTCAAGCCATACGCCATAGACGTGAGGGGCTGTCTCGCTGACCCACAGGCGGCCGGTGCTGGCGAACATCTTCCAGCGGTCGCCCTTGCCCAGGAGGCTGTAATAATCTGCGCGAACCGTCTGACCGTCAATGGCTATGGTGTCGCCGAGGCATTGCCTTGGCATGCGGATGCGGATGAAGTAGGTGTCGTAGAGCTTGTCGCTGTAGAACGCCAGTCCTTCGGCCTCATAGAGCTCGCCGATGCAGACGTAGAGGGTGAGGCTGTCGGCGCGGCTCTCGTCGTAGAATCCGCATCTCAGCGGCTTCTGCTCGCTGTTGCACATGTCATCGACATAGGCTGTGCCGTTTTCCCACTCGGTGATGTCGAGCATTTCCATGCTGTTGTCGCCATACTGGAGCGGCGGCATCTGTGGCAGCGGCTGCTGGATGTCGATGTGCCCCCAGTCGTCGCAGTCGCCGTAGGCCATGTCGAGGTTGACGTGGAAGTTGTAGGCGCATGGGATGCTGTTGCCCGATGCGTCGGGGATGGCGAGGTTGGAGGCGTAGTAGATGCCGCGCTGGGAGTCGCGTCCGGAGGTGTATTCGATTTCGAACACGGCGTGCGAATCGTCCTCGACGGCTTCGGGCAGGGCTGTCTGAAGCGGTGCGAACCATGTGGAGGCCTTGTCAAGACCTTCGACCATGACCCAGATCTGCTCGTCGACGGTGACGGGGTCGGCAAAGAGGAACGGCAGGCAATAGAGCATGCGGTCGGTGCCCTCGACGGGCTGCGAGGTGATGTGGTCGGCATCGATGACGGCCGTGGCAAGAGGGTCGGGGAGGAGCGAGCCGTAGATGGGGTCGAGATGGCGGATCTGCACGCTCAGGCGTCCTGCCTTGGCTGGGTCGAGGTGGCCGATGCCCTGGACGTGCACGCCTCGGAGGGTGTAGGCCTTGGCCGGGGCGAGGAACTCAGAGCCGAACGCGGTGACGGTGACGTTGTCGCCCGCATCGACGTCGAAGATGCTGTTCCAGAGAGCTGAGCTGCCGGCGCTGGGGCCGAAATACGGGATGTCGGCATGTGAGGTGAGGATGGTGTTGCCGAAGGCAGGATTGCAGTTGCTGGCGCCTGTGGGCAGGATCTCGCCATCGGCCATGATCTGAGCCTTGCCGCCGATGACCATCTGCTGGGCAGGGTGGGCGAATGTGACGGTTTGGCCGCTGACCGACGTTGCCTCAAGCTCGGGCACGGCTATGGTGTTCTCCGTGCCGCTGACCTGCTGCGAGGCGGGAACGTAGCCGGTGTAGGCGGTGACAAGATCCCTGGCCGACGATGTGGCGGTGAGGGAGTGGAGGGCGGTGTCGGCATAGCGCCATGTGAAGCCTACGGCGTCGGCTGACGAGGTGTTGCGCCAGGTGAGGGGCGTGTCGTCGGGCAGGTAGAGGCTTGCCGTCGGCTGGCGGAAATCGGCTGTCATGCCGAAATAGAGCGACGAGGCGGGCTTCTCGTAGCTGGCGGTGATGGACGGCGCGCCGAGTCGGATGTCGTCGAGATAGATGGAGTTGCCGCCCTGGCCTACGTAGCGGAAGCCGAGGCGGACGTCGTGTCCGGCATAGGGCTGCATGTCGATGAAGACGTAGCGCGAGGTGACGTAGCCGTTGTGGGCGTCCTCGTAGATGGCGGCGGCATCGGCGTCGAACCAGTCGTCGAACTGGCTGTGGATCATCTGCCACTCAGCGCCATCGACCGAGATGTGGGCCTGCATGTCGCAGAGCATCACGCGCTGGGAATAGGTGAGGGTGGAGGTGTCGAAGTATCGGGTGTCGTAGAGCCAGTAGGGCTGGAGCAGGACGTTGTATGACAGGAAGTCGCCCTCGGTGACGTGGAGCTGCGGAGTGATGATCCACTCGTCCTGAGGGGCATCGTCGCTATAGAATGCGACGGCATAGTAGCGGCCGTCAGCCGGTGTGGGATAGAAGGCATTGAGCTGGCTGATGACGCCCCATGTGTGCGGATCGGCGGCATTGGCCAGTGCCTCGGTGCGCTGCGATGTCCAGCCTTCGGGAAGCCAGAAGAGATCGGATGGGTCGGCCTGCTCGAAGCTTTCGTGCCACGGCGAGGTGGGTTGCTGTATCTGCGCATCGGCCACCGTGGCGGCGGCAAGGATGACGGCTGTGAGGTATGTGCGGTATTTCATTGTTTTTTTCGTTTTTCGTCTTTCGTTTTTCGTCTTTTGTCTTTTGTCTTTTGACTCTCCCTCATGTAGGCAAGTAAGGACTTGCGAAACCTGCGGCTCTATTACCTGCCCACCTTTTGTATATACGCCCTTCCCCCTGCAAGGGGGCAAGGGTTGGGGATGGGGGCCGGATGGGGGCCGGGCCGTTTCCGACGTGCAAAGATACACATATTTATAATATAAAGGGAATATTTGCCCCAAAAAAGGTCAATTTCGGCTGTATTCGCACAAAAAAACGGCTGACTTTGTTCGTTATTGACGAAAATGCGCTATATTTGCGCCATTGATAAACACAAAAACTGATAAACACACAAACAACAAAAATCTGATAAGACATGAAATATAACGAAATCGGCAAGACAGGTATGAAGGTGTCGCAGCTCTCGTTCGGCGCATCGTCGCTCGGCGGCGTTTTCCACGCCATCAAGGAGGACGAGGCCGTGAAGGCGGTGTTTGCGGCCATCGAAGGCGGCATGAACTTCATCGACGTTTCGCCCTACTACGGCCACTATAAGGCCGAGACGGTGCTGGGCAAGGCGCTCAGGGAGATCGATCGCGACAGGTATTACCTCTCGACCAAGGTGGGCCGCTACGGCAAGGACGGCGTGAATACATGGGATTATTCGGCACAGCGTGCCACCGACAGCGTCTATGAGAGCATGGAGCGCCTCGGCATCGGGCACATCGACCTCATCAACGTGCACGACATCGAGTTCCAGGCATCGCTGCCAGGAGGCCTCGACAAGGTGTGCCAGGAGACACTGCCTGCACTCGTGGAGCTGCGCGAGAAGGGCGTGGTGAGCCATGTGGGCATTACCGACCTGCAGCCGGAGAACCTGAAATACGTCATCGAACACGTGCCGGAGGGTACGGTCGAGTCGGTGCTCTGCTTCTGCCACTATTCGCTCAACGATGAGCTGCTGAACGACTACTTCGACTTCTTCGAGCAGCACAGCGTCGGCATCATCAATGCCTCGCCGCTGTCGATGGGCCTGCTTGGCACGCGCGGTGTGCCTGACTGGCATCCGGCTCCGAAGGCGCTCGTCGAGGCATGCGCCAAGGCCGTGCAGCACTGCAATGCCAAGGGCTATCCTGCCGAGAAACTCGCCATCCAGTATGCCATCAGCAACCCTCGCATCGCTTCGACACTCTTCTCGTCGGCCAACCCCGACAATGTCCGTAAGAACCTCGCCTACGCTGAGGAACCCATCGACTGGAACCTCGTCCGTGAGGTGCAGGACATCATCGGCGACCAGATGCGCGTGAGGTGGAAGAACTCATAACCTCATAACCTCATAACCCCATAACCTCATAACCCCATAACCTCACGACCATGCTAATCATTGACGCTCACAGCCATCTGTGGTGGGAACAGGACACGGTGGTGGATGGCTGCCACATACACCCGCTTGAGGGCAACAGGTCGCGCTCGACGTTCTTCGACGGCGAGCGTCAGATGCTGCCTCCGTTCATGATCGACGGTCACAACACCGCCGAGGTCTTCCTGAGCAATATGGACTATGCCCAGGTCAATGCCGCCGTCGTGGTGCAGGAATTTATCGACGGCAATCAGAACCGATACCTGCATGAGGTGGAGCAGCGATATGGCAACAGCGGACGGTTCCTGCTGATGGGCATGGCGCTCACGCTCGACGAAGCCAGGGCGGTGCACGACATGGGTTTGCGCGGTATTGCCCTGCCCGGTCATCGCCTTCACACGCCGTTGCCCGACATGATGCCGATGTTCCGCTTCATGGAGCAGAAGGGCATGATCCTGTCGCTGTGCCTGCATGAGGACAACCACCAGCTGCCGGAGGTGGAGGAGATCATTGCCCAATGCCCTGAGCTTAAGATTGCTATCGGACATTTCGGCATGGTCACGTCCGAGGGCTGGATGGAGCAGATCCGCCTGGCGCACCATAGGAATGTGATGGTGGAGTCGGGCGGCATCACGTGGCTCTTCAATGCGGAGTTCTATCCGTTCGACGGCGCGATGCGTGCCATACGCCAGGCAGCCGACGAGGTGGGTATCGAGAAACTGATGTGGGGTAGCGACTATCCGCGCACCATCACCGCCATCACCTACCGCATGTCGTACGATTTCGTGCTCCGTTCGCCATTGCTCAACGACCGCGAGAAAGCCCTCTTCCTCGGCGAAAATGCGCGCCGGTTCTACGGCTTCGGCTCATTGGCTGAATTGCCATACGTCAAGAACATGTCGGAGTGATGTCTTTAACTCCCCAAAGCGACGAAGGAGCTAACTCCTTTAACTCCTTTACCTCCTTTAACTTCCAGAAAAAATACTCAGAAAGTTGTAAACTCAAAAAAATATGAAAGCAGTACAGATTACCACTCCGGGCAAACTGGAGGTTGTAGAGATAGAAAAGCCTGAGATCAAGGCAAACGAGGTGCTTATCGCCCTCAAGTATGTGGGATTCTGCGGTTCGGATCTCAACACATGGCGCGGAAAGAACGGCATGGCCAAGATGCCTGTAATCCCTGGTCATGAGGTCGGTGCCGTGATCGAAGCCGTGGGTGCCGAAGTGCCAGAGGCTCTCAAGCCGGGAATGACGGTTACGGTCAATCCATACACCAACTGCGGAAAGTGCGCATCGTGCCGCAACGGACGCGTCAATGCGTGCGAACACAACGAAACGCTTGGCGTACAGCGCGATGGAGCCATGCGCGAGTATATTGCCCTGCCTTGGGAGAAGGTCATCCCGGCAGGACTTATGACGCCCCGCAACTGTGCGCTTATCGAGCCGATGTCAGTGGGTTTCCATGCCGTGAGCCGTGCCGAGGTCACAGATATTGACGTGGTGCTGGTGATCGGTTGCGGCATGGTCGGAATGGGTGCCGTGGTACGTGCCGCACAGCGTGGCGCTACCGTCGTGGCTGCCGATCTGGACGATGACAAGCTGGCTCTGGCCAAGCAGATGGGCGCAAGCTATGTGGTCAACACGAAGAACGAGGACGTCGTGAAGCGCCTCCGTGACATTACTTCCGGCTTCGGCCCTGACGTTGTCATCGAGGCGGTCGGTTCGCCTGCCACATATCAGCTCGCCGTCGATGCCGTTGCCTTCACGGGTCGTGTCATCTGTATCGGCTATGCCAAGAGTGAGGTGTCGTTCCAGACGAAATATTTCGTGCAGAAGGAACTCGACATCCGTGGTTCGCGCAACGCAATGCCTTCTGACTTCCGTGCCGTTATCCACTACCTTGAGCGTGGCACCTGTCCGATGGACGAGCTCATCACCCGTGTGGTCAAGCCGGAGGACACCGAAGCCGTCATGGAGTGGTGGGATCTCAATCCTGGAAAGGTCTTCAGAATTCTTGTCGAATTCTGATAATCCTCATTTTCCCTTCTTCCAATCCGCAGATTACATTGAAAATAATAACTCCACCAAAGGAAATCAGAGAAAATCAAAATTCTTGTCTTAAAGAGTTGATTTCTTATGATTTCCTTTGATGGAGAAAAATCCCCAATCCCTTTGATGGTGGTGTTATTGGCCGCCGAACTCCATCAGATAGGCCTTGATGAAGCCGTCGATCTTACCGTCCATGACCGCCTGCACGTTGCGTGTCTCAAAGCCGGTGCGGTGATCCTTGACACGCTGGTCATCGAACACATACGAACGGATCTGCGAACCCCACTCGATCTTCTTCTTGCCGGCTTCGATGGCTGCCTGCTTCTCGCGCTTGTGTTCGAGCTCGATGTTGTAGATCTGCGACTTGAGCAGCTGGAGGGCCATCTCGCGGTTCTTCGGCTGATCGCGCGTCACGGTGCACGACTGCAAGAGCTCCGTCTCGACGCCGGTGTATGGATCAAGGTACATGTAGCGGGCACGGACACCCGACTCCACCTTGTTCACATTCTGACCGCCTGCGCCGCCCGAACGGAAGGTGTCCCATGTGAGGCGTCCCGGGTCGATGGTCACCTCAATCGAGTCGTCGATCATCGGGAAGGCAAAGACGGACGCAAACGAGGTCATGCGCTTGCCCTGGGCATTGTAGGGCGATACGCGCACCAGTCGATGCACACCGTTCTCGGCCTTCAGATAGCCGAACGCCATGTCGCCCTCAATCTCCATCGTGCATGACTTGATGCCGGCATCATCGCCCTCCACCAGATCCTGAACGGTGACCTTGTAGCCGTGTGCCTCGGCATAGCGCATGTAAAGGCGCATCAGCTGCTCTGCCCAGTCGTTGGCTTCGGTGCCGCCTGCGCCTGCATTGATCTTGAGCACGCAGTTCATCGGATCCTCCTCGCCCTGGAGCATGTTCTTGAGCTCGATGACCTCGAAGTGGTCAATGGTCTTCTTGTATTGCTCGTCAACTTCATCCTCGGTGACGAGTTCTTCCTTATAGAATTCGAATGCGTTGGCAAGTTCCTCCACATTGGTCTTGGCCTCATTATAGGCCTCGATCCATGCACGCAATCCCTTTACTACCTTCATCTGCTTCTCGGCTGCCTTCTGGTCGTCCCAGAATCCTGGCACCTGTGTGCGCAGTTCCTCCTCCTCGATCTGTATGAGCTTATTCTCGATGTCGAGGTATCTGTGCAGGTCGCTAAGACGTTCCTGCGTGGCTTTGAGCTGTTCGATCGTTATCACGGTCTTTCCTTATTTTATATTATAATAATGTGTAAACGGCGGCAAATATACGTGTTTTTGTCGAAAATACAAAAAATATGGACATGATTATTGCTTTTTGTGATAAATTATACTATCTTTGCGCCCGAAAAACAAACTCCACATGACTAACGGACCACTGCAAGCATACATCGATGATGCTATCCGGCTGCTTTGCCAGATAGTGGCAATCCCGTCGGTCAGCCGCGATGAGGCAGCCGTGGCCGATGCCATCGAACGCTATCTCACCGCCATTGCCGCCACCCCTGTGCATCGCCATGGCAACAACATCTGGCTCGTGCACGATGGCTTTGACGCGACGGTGCCTACACTCCTGCTCAATGCCCATATCGACACGGTGAAACCCGTCGCTTCGTGGGTGCGCGACCCTTTCAACCCGACCGTGGAGGGCGACCGTATCTATGGCCTTGGCACGAACGACGATGGGGCATCGCTCGTCTCGCTAATGCATGTGTTCCTCTATCTCCAGCGCCTGCCGTTGCCTTATAACCTCGTCTTTTTGGCATCGGCCGAGGAGGAGGTGTCAGGCAAGGACGGCATACAGAGCGTGCTGCCATTGCTGCCGCATATCGATGTGGCACTGGTGGGCGAACCGACCGGCATGAACCCCACGGTGGCGGGCGGCGTGCGCGTGGCTGTGGCTGAAAAGGGATTGATGGTGCTCGACGGTGTGGCACATGGCAAATCCGGTCATGCCGCTCGCAACGAGGGCGTCAACGCACTCTATCTCGCCCTTGATGCCATCGACCGCCTCCGCAATCATGTCTTCGACCGCCAATCGGCCATGCTCGGCCCTGTGAAAGTCACCACCACCGTGATCAATGCAGGTACGGTTCATAATGTCATCCCCGACACGTGTACGTTCGTCACCGACGTCCGCACCACCGATGCCTACACCAATCAGGAGGTCGCCCAAATTCTCAGCCAACTCGTTGCGCCTGTTGAACTGACACCGCGCAGCACACGCCTCCAGCCATCCGGCATCGACCTGCAGCATCCACTCGTCCAGCGCATCCTCAGCGTCGTCCCCGATGCCGTGCTCTTCGGTTCGCCGACACTGAGCGATCAGGCATTGCTCCCATGTCCGAGCTTGAAGATGGGCCCTGGCGATTCGGCACGTTCGCACACGGCTGACGAATACATCTGCCGTCAGGAGATTGCCGATGCCATCTGCCTCTATGTCAGCATACTCGACAAGCTGACAATCACAACAAGCTGACAATCACAACAAGCTGACCATCACAATTAGCTGATCATCAACTCTGATCCATGAACAAAAAAACAAAGAAAATACGAGATTATATCCGCAAGGGAGTCAGACGCCTGAAGCATCGCAAGGGATTCGGCGTTCACTCTCCGTTCGCCTTCGCCATCATCACGGAGGTCATCGAGGAGAAGCTGCCCTACTACGCCTACCAGTCGATGCAGCGCCTCTACCATAAGCAGGCACCATTGCCCATGAAGGTTGCCGCCCTGCTCTTCCGTCTGGCAAACCGCTTCCATGCGCGTCGCATCATAGAGATCGGCTGCGATGGCGGCTACTCGCTTCTCCCTGCGCTCATGGCTGATAGCCGTAACGAAGTCATCTCGCTTGCCACAGCCGAACAGATGCGCCACACCGAGCATTCGCTTGTCATGTATCGCGGCCACTACCAGCGTGTGTCGTTCATCGAATCCATCGCTCAGCTCCCCGACGATTATCTGGCCGACATGATCATCGTCAACGGACGCCCGTCATCGATGACCGACGAAGAGTTCGTCTCATGGATCCAGATGCGCATCCATGACTCAAGCATCATCTTCGTGCGTGGCATTCAGCCAGGTCACATGCTCGAATCTTTCTGGGACACAGTGTGCGACAACGATGCCATCGAAGTCACCATGGATCTCTATGACTATGGCCTTGCAATCCATCGCCAGCACTTCTTCAAACAGCATTACATCGTCTCTTTCTGACATTGACGGCATGCTTTCCTGCATGTTTCCAAAGTGTTTCTGATGTGCTTTCCTGCATGTTTCCAAAGCGTTTCTGATGTGTTTTCCCGCATGTTTTAGCAAAATAAGGTCATACTATTCTTAAAAAAACTTAAAAATCAACTGCCCGTAGGCGAATCGTAGATATTTAATATTATATTTGCGCCCCGAAAAAACAGATTATTTGCTTTCACCCTGTTTCTTCACTTTGACAGCCACACCGATTATTCACATCAATATACACACCGATTATTCACATTTTCTAATATCTCTACAATATGTATTGGACACTTGAGCTGGCCAGCCGCATTGAGGATGCTCCATGGCCTTGCACCTTAGAGGAATTACTCGATTACGCCCAGCGTTCGGGCGCTCCGCTTGAAGTCATCGAAAACCTTAACGAAATGCTCGAAGACGGCGGCAATGGCGAAGTCTATGACACCATCGAAGATCTTTGGCCAGATTATCCCACCAAAGAAGATTTCTTCTTCAACGAAGAGGAATATTGATAAGACGATACACTCTTATTGACTTATATTTCAGCAAGATAGATTTAGATAATAAATTTGTCTTGCTGTTTTTTATGTCCTTATATGGCGTGGTTTCTTTGCTCTATTTAGCATTTTTATCGGGTAAATTTGGTTTCTTTGTCTTATTTCCCTACCTTTGCATCGTCATCCGACATATCGAAAGTACGTACAACGATAGTAGGGAGATAATAAGAGTATTTGAGGCAAAGGAGTACATGTACATTATTATGCAATTCATGTAGATGGAAGGGGTGGATAGTGCAATTATTGAAATACTTATTTTTCAACAACTCATGTTTTATCCGAAAATCTGTTAAAGATTGAATAAAAGAAGGACGAAAATGATTGCCGTTTGATGGATTAATCGTATCTTTGCAATCTCGCTTATCACCGATGCCGATAGCAATGTGATTGAAGATAGATAGTTTACGATATAAAAAGATTCAAGACATGTTTAAGACTGCGTTGTTCGATCTTGACGGAACGCTGTTCGATACCGAAGGACAGTACTCTGTGTTCTGGGGTGCGATGGGAAGGAAGTACCATCCGGAGATCCCGCATTTCGATGAGATAATAAAAGGTACGACACTGAAGCAGATACTGGAGAGATATTTTCCGGATCCTGCCGTTCAGGAACCATTGATCAAGGGACTCGATGAGTGGGAGGCTCAGATGCACTATGAATTCATCCCTGGTGCTCTGGACTTCCTGCACGATCTGCGTGAGCATGGGGTGAACTGTGCCGTGGTGACCTCGTCCAACCAACCGAAGATGGACAGCGTACGCCGTCAGATGCCGGAGTTCGATTCGCTGTTCGACCGTGTGCTGACTGCCGAGATGTTTGCCGCTTCCAAGCCCGATCCCGATTGCTATCTGCTTGGCGCAAGGGTGTTCGGATCGGAGATAAGCGAGTGTGTGGTGTTCGAAGATGCTTTCACCGGTCTTCAGGCAGGCATGTCTGCCGGCATGCTCACCATTGGCCTTGCCACCTACAACAAACCCGAAGCCATCGCCGATAAATGTCATCATGTCATGCTCGATTTCCAGGGGCTGACATACGATAAGGTCAACGCATGGCTCCATGACTTAACAAGCAAAACTTGTTTCTAAGACTTAGGAAGACCAAAAAATGTGTTCTGAGGATTTCCCAAGAGTTGGGAAGTCCTCAGAACAATGTTGCTAGCGTTTCCAGAAAGTTGGAAGTCCTCAGAACAATGTTGCCAGCGTTTCCTAAGAGTTGGTAAGTCCCCAGAACATTGTTGCCAGCGTTTCTAGGAAGTTAGAAGTCCTCAGAACATTGTTGCCAGCATTTCTAGAAAGCTGGAAATCCAAAACAAACTTTCGCCAGCGTTTCCTAAGACCTTGCAAGTCCAAATGAAAGTTTCGGCAGCATTTCCTAAGACCTTGCAAGTCCAAATGAAAGTTTCGCCAGCGTTTCCTATAACTTTACCTAATTTCAGTTGACACTTTTTGGTTAATATTACTGAATATTTTTACACCATAAAAGATGTCGTACTAAAACGCATTACATCCAATACAGATGCTGCTAAAAATCTTGACAGCATAGTAGTCTCATGCTGCTTAGATTGACAGTGTCTGATATCAGTACTGAATAAGTTTACATATGGCCACTCTGTATACTGATTCACTTTACATGAGAGTAAAGTCATACAATAATAAAAGACACTTAATGTACACCCCCTAGGGGGTGGCGCCGAACTTATAATCCCTGCCTTGTATAACTATTCTTGTAATAGTTCTTCCAGCATCTTTTCAATTCTCCCGCACAATTTTCATGCACGTAGTTTGGTGTTTGAAATCCGATGCTAGAGTGAGGGCGTCGGGCATTATAGAATTCTATAAATCTTGAAAGGACGGCATCAGCCTCTTCCTGATTCTCGAATCTTGGGATCCTATAGACCTTTTCCTCCTTGATAATGCCATTTATCCGCTCAGCTATCGCATTGTCCGTAGGCTTGTAATCCTCACACATGCTAATCTTTATCCCATGCTCATTCAGGATATTGACATAAGCGTCGCAGCAGTACTGAACTCCTCTGTCTGAATGATGTATGAGATTGGAAAGACTGGCTTTAGGACATTGTTCTATAGCCATCTGCAAGGCTTCGATTGAATGAATGGCTTTCAGTGAGTTTGAAAGGCACCATCCTACAATCTTGTGCGAATAGGCATCCGTAACAAGATGAAGATAGCACACGCCCTCATTCGTCTCTATATAGGTAATATCGCTCACCCATAGACTATTAGGAGATATAAGCTCCATACCCTTAATCAGATTTTTATATTTGTGATATCTGTGATTGGATTTGGTTGTATGGCGTGTCCGCTCTGGAGGGAGCATCAGCCTGTTGCGACGCATAATATTATAGAACTTATCTCGCCCGGGAAGCTTAATACCGACCATGATCAAAGACAGAATTAGGAAGAGCTTATAGGCTCCTATGCCAGGATCCTCTTCACGCAGATGCTTCACATTCTTGACTATCTCCACCTCCACGTCTCGTTCTTTCTTCCAATCTTGTTTGAACTGATAATAGGCCTGCCTACTATGGCCAAGCAGTCTACAGGCCGACTCTACGGGAAACGTGTGCTTCCCTCCTTTCGGCCCGCACAGTTCCGTTACTGCTTGGCCCCAGATTTTTTTCTTATCTGGATGTGCTCATCCCGCTCCGCGATTTCTATAATCTTGTCCAGCAGCTGGCTGTGGAACTTCTCCAACTCAAGAGCCTTCTCAAGCTCCTTGATGCGCTTCTGTGCCAATCCAAGGTCATTGGTGTAATTCTTTTCTTTGCCCATGTTCAATATTACTTCTCTTGGCAAAGATAGACTTTTCTCGTCTATTGGATACTTTTCAAGCCAATAATTAAATGTACTACGGCTTAACCCGCCAAATTTGCTAATAGTACCTGACAAATCCTGACCGCTTTCATAATAGGCACGCAGTACATCTAGCTTGAATTCCTCGGTGTAAAATGCACCTACTTTTCTTTCTGATTTCATTGGTTTTTCTCTTTTTATAGTGTCAACCAATATCAGTACAAGTCAAAGCAATCTTTAGGGAAATGGTGATTCAGTCCTTGATTCTCTTGATTTTTGCCGATATCTGGCGGTATTCATTGACCAGAGCAATGCGTTCAGCAAGCTTGCCGTAGATAAGGTCTGTCTCGTTGAAGTATTCGATGACGGAGATCTGACCGGCAGCGACAGCCTTGTCGAGAAGCGTGAGCATGGACTGCATGAGTGGGACATCGTAGGTGTCGATGGCGGTGCGCAGCAGAATGAGCTGGGACGAGAGTGCGTCGTGGGTCTTCTCGGTGGAGATGCGGGTGTCCTGCAGTTCGAGTTCGGCGGCAGACTGGCGCAGACGTGACGCTTTGGTGCGGCGTGAGCTGGCAAACAGAGGCATGGACACGCCCAAGAGGAAGCCATTGCTGGCTTCGTTCATCTCGGTGTTGCGCCGGTAGCCGAGTGTGAGCCGTGGCAACAGTTGCTGACGGGTGAGGCTCAGTTCGCGACTGGTGGCAGAGAGCGATGCCTCGGCCAATTGGACGTCGATGTTGGCCGATAGGAGTGTGGCATCGGCAGACGGGGCGTCGAGACCTGCGTCCATGAGCTGGGTGAGGCTGCCGTGGTCAAGGGTTTCTGCCTTGGGCATACTGGCGATGACAGCAGGACGTACGCCGCCGTTGAGCGCAGTCATCTCGTTGCATATATTGCCGATGAGCGACTGGTTGCGGATGATTTCGGTGCGCGTGCTCATGCGGTCGAGCTTGATGCGGTTGACCTCAAGAACCGAGGCATCGCCAAGAGCGAGACGGCGTTCGTAGGCGTTGAGCAGCGAGTCGGTGGCATGAAAGCGCGACGTGAGGACGGCTGCCGAGAGCATGGCGCTCTGGAGATCGATGAGCAGACACTCAGCCTGGAGCATCACATCGCGGCGCAGAGCCATGTATTGGAGTTCATCGACCGTCTGACGGGCAGCGTTGACGCGGCTGCGGCTTGCGTAGGCCGTAGGGAAGTCGATCTCTTGCGACACAATCAGTTCGCTGCTCGATACGCCGTCATAGCCCTTCGAGAAGAACGGACTGTATTCGACCGAAGTCTCGCCCAGAGCGTTGTCGGCCTTACGGTCGAGGGCAGAGGCTGCGTTGCTATGGCGCATGGCCTTGAGCGAAAGGTTGTTGCTTTCGACCTCCTGAAGCCACGAGGCGACGTCGGTCTGCCATGAGCTGGGAGACTGGGCAGAGGCGGTGAGTGTGATCAGCGATATGAAAAGGAGTGTCAGGTGTCTCATTTCTTGGTGTGGAGCTTTTCGTAAACGATAGGGATGATGAATGCGTTGAGGAACGTGGACGTGAGCAGGCCGCCGAGGATGACCTTTGCCATCGGGCTCTGAATCTCATTGCCCGGCAATTCGCCGCGCAGGGCCAGAGGGATGAGGGCAAGGGCCGAGGTGAGGGCCGTCATAAGTATTGGGTTCATGCGTTCGAGCGAACCTCGCACTATGCTCTCGCGCAGAGGTATGTGGCGGTCAACGCGCAGGTGATTGTATTGCGTGACGAGGAGCATGCCGTTGCGAGTGGCGATGCCAAACAGCGAGATGAAGCCGATGATGGCAGGAATGCTGACTTCGCCCGTGGTGAGAAGCAGGGCAAACACGCCGCCGATGAGCGCCAGAGGCAGGTTGAGCAGGATGATGCCGCTCTCGCGCGGATTGCGGAACTGGGCATTGAGCAGGAGGAAGATTACCATGATGCTGATGAGCGATGCGAACATGAGGACGCGGCTTGCCGACTGTTCGCTCTCAAACTGACCGCCATACTCGATGTGGTAGCCTTCGGGCAGGGAGATCTTTCCGTCGATGCGCTCGCGTATGTCATTGACTACGCTGCCGAGATCTCGACCGCTGCAGTTGGCGCTGATGACAATCTTGCGCTTGACGTTCTCGCGGTTGATGGTGTTCGGTCCCATGCCCGAGATGACGTCAGCCACGTCGGTGAGTGGAATCTTGCGTCCGTCCTGGGTGTCGATGATCAGCGAACGGATATCGTCCATCGTGCGACGGCTCTGAGGATTGGCACGCACGATGAGGTTGAAGCTCCTGCCTCCCTCATTGACCAGCGACACCACCTCGCCCGACATGTTGACGGCTATGAACTCATTGAACTCGGGCAGCGTTATTCCCTGACGTAGCAGCATCTCGCGGTTGGGCACGATCTTGAGTTCTGGACGCTCGATCTGCTGCTCGACGTTAAGGTCGGCGATGCCGTCAACGTCCTCGATGGCCTCACGGATCTCATTGCCGATGGTGAACATACGGTTGAGGTTGTCGCCGAAGAGCTTGATGGCGATGTTGGCCTGTGTGCCGCTGAGCATGGCGTCGATGCGATGGCTGATGGGCTGTCCAATCTCGATGTTGGCGCCCACGATGGTGGAGAGCTTCTGACGCACGTCGGCAAGGAGCTGGCTGTGTGAGCGACCGTCCAGTTCGAAGGGAGCCTCAATCTCGGAGACATTCACGCCGAGGGCATGTTCGTCGAGTTCGGCTCGTCCGGTCTTTCGTGCCACGGTCTTGATCTCGGGGATGGAGAGGAGGAGCTGTTCGGCCTGACGACCGATGCGGTCAGACTCTTCGAGCGAGATGCCGGGAAGGGAACTGACATTGATGGTGAACGAGCCTTCGTTGAACGGAGGCAGGAAGCTGCGTCCAAGGGTGAAGAACGACACCAGGGCGGCGGCAAACAGGGCGAGTGTGCTGCCCACGACCGTACGTTTATGATTGAGCACCCAGAGCAGACAGCGCTCGTAGTGGCGCTTGAGGAAGGCGACGATGCGCGAGTCGGTGGCTGTCTCTGGCTTGTCGATGACCGACGTGAGCAGGTAGCTGCAGAGCACCGGAGTGAGGGTCAGGGCGACGATGGTCGAGGCAAAGAGCGACACGATGAACGCGATGCCAAGCGGAATGAGCATCCGGCCCTCCATGCCGTCGAGGAAGAAGAGCGGGGCAAAGCTCACCACGATGATGAACGTGGAGTTGAGAATAGGCATTCGCACCTCCTTTGACGCTTCGAAGATCACATCGAGCGCAGGTCTGCCGTGGTCGGAACGGAGTCGGCGCCATACGTTCTCAACGTCCACGATGGCATCATCGACCAGCGATCCGATGGCGATGGCCATGCCTCCGAGGCTCATGGTGTTGACGCTCTGTCCGAACCAGTGGAGCACCAGTAGGGCCACGATGAGGCTCAGCGGCATGGTGACGAGCGATATGACCGTAGTGCGCACGTTGGCTAGGAAGAGGGCGAGGACGATGATGACAAAAATAGCACCTTCGAGCAGGGAGCTGGTGACGTTGTCGATGGAGCTGTCAATGAAGCGCGACTGGCGGAAGATGTCGGTGGAGATGTGGACGTGTGGCGGGAGGTTGCCCTGCACGTCGCTGAGTGCAGTCTCGATGCGCTGAGTGAGGTCGATGGTGCCTGTGTTGGGCTGTTTGGTCACGGTGAGCAGCACGGCAGGAACGCCACGCTCTGACGCCACGCCCAGACGCGGCTCCTGGGCTCCGATGCACACCTCTGCCACATCGGCAAGGGTGATGGGCGCGTCGTCGGTCATCTTGACCAGTGTGCGCTGGAGCTTCGAGACATCGTCGGTCGAGACTACGCCGCGCACGATGTATTCGTTGCCATACTGATAGATGACGCCGCCGTTGATGTTGCGGTTCATGTCGCGCGAGGCTGCCATCAGTTCGTCAACGGTCACGCCGTAGTGCTTCATCTTGCCCGGATCGAACAGAATCTGATATTCTTTGATGTCGCCACCCAGCACAGCCACCTGAGCCACGCCGCCAATGGAGAGCAGACGCGGACGTATGGACCAGTCGGCCAGCGTGCGCAGTTCGAGCAGTCCGTTCGGGGTCTTGTCGTCGGTGGTGAGGCCTATGATGAGCACCTCGCCGAGAATGGACGACTGCGGACCGATGGTGGGTTGTCCGATGCCGTCGGGCAGGGACTCGCTGATGGCTGCCAGTTTCTCGGATACGGTCTGACGAGCGATGTAGATATCTGTGTCCCATTCGAACTCAACCCATACGACTGAGAAGCCCATGGTCGAAGACGAACGTACGCGGCGTACGCCTGTCGATCCGTTGACGGCGGTCTCGATGGGGAAGGTTACAAGCTGTTCGACCTCCTCGGCTGCCATTCCGTTGGCTTCGGTCATCACCACTACGGTCGGTGCGTTGAGGTCGGGGAAGACGTCAATCTCGGTGTGACGTGCGATGAACACGCCGCCCACGGTGAGCAGCACGGCCAGCATCAATACTAGCAGCCTGTTATTTAGCGAAAAACGAATTATCTGATCCATGGTTGCATGCACAATTTACAATTTGCCATTCTTAGTGTGAATGCGTATGTCCCGGAATAGCCTTGCTGGTGCCCGCCAGCTTCACGCTGATGGCGCCACGGGTCACCACACGCTCGCCGCCGTTGAGACCGCTTGTGATCTCGGTGTTCTCGCCGTCGGTAGCCCCAAGGGTCACCTCCTGCTTGTGGTAGGCGTGTTCGTCCTCCTGAATGTAGATGTAATAGATTCCCTGTTCCTCGGTGAGGGCGGTCTGAGGCAGGCTGATGACATCGCTGCGTTCGCCTGCAATGAGGAACACCTCGGCGTAGGCGCCCGGCACGATGTCGCCGTGATTGTCGAGCTGGAAGGTGACGGGCACGTAGGACGAAGTGCTCACAGCCGATTTGCCGGATGAGAGCAGAGTGCCATGACGTTGCTCAAGGTCGAAGATCTTATCGCTGAACTGGGTGCGGAACTTGGCCGAACGGATGTTGCCAAGCTGTGAGTAATAGCGCACAGGAACCTCGGCGCGAAGGTATAGGTGCTGGTTGCGTGTCAGGACAAGGATCGGATCGCCCACCTGCACGTAGTCGCCGTCCTTGACCATGCATTGCTTCATATAGCCCGACATGGGAGCCTTGACCGACACACCCTTGTCGGTCGTCTCGCGGCCTATGGCCTCGTAGGCAAGGCGTGCGGTCTCATAGTCTGTACGGATGATGCTGAAGTCCTTCTCGCTGATGATCTTGTCCTCGACCAGAGGCAGAGCGCGGTCATATTCGCGTTTGGCGGCCAGATAGCTGATACGGGCGCGTTCCGACTGGTCGCCGTCCTGAAGGCTGGCCGATGCGATATGATAGAGGACTGTGCCCTGGCTGATGTCCATGCCTTCGCTGATGTGCTGGGCGTGAGTCACGATGCCCGATACCGTTGCCACGATGGTGGTCTCGTCGCACGATGCTGCCAGCAGTTTGCCGCTGGTCACAATCACGTCGTGGAATGTGCCTCGGCTGACTGTGCTGGCCTCCACGCCTGCGGCAGCGGCCTTCTCAGGCTCCATGATGATGTCGTCGCCGTGATGGTGGCTCTCATCGTCATGATGGTGAGACTCGCCGTTATGGGTGGGCTCATTGTGGAGGGCGTGATGTTCGTGTTCGTGTTCGTGATCGTGTTCGTGGTTGTGCGCACAGCTGCTCAGCGCCATGCAGGCTGCGATCAGCAGGGAAAGTCTTTGTATCTTCATAGCCGTTAATGTTGACAGATGTCATTTAAATGCGGCGCAAAGATACGGAATCTTTTCTGCAATCCGATTGCAAAGATGCGTGAGGGGCGGATTATTTGCCGTCGAAAAGCTTGAACTTATAGATGACGGAGAACATCGCATACTGATAGATGGCATTCGTGCGCGAGTCTGACTGGCTGAATGCCGAGATGGTGCGCGAGATGTTGGTGCGCTGTCCGAGGAGGTCAAATATCTCGATCTTGGCTATGAGCGACTTATCGCGCAGGAAGGCATGTGAGACGGATGCGTTCCAGAGCAGTTCGTCGGTGTTCATCGATGCCTGTGTGTAGCCTCGGCGTGAGGTCATGTAGATGTCAGACGCAAGTTCTGTGCCCCAAGGCATGGTCCATTGCATGTCAGCGCCGTAGCTGAAGTCATAGGTCTCGCGCTTGGCCGACTTGTTGACGTTGTTGTCGGCGTTGTTATAGTCGATGGTGCCGCGTAGCTCGAAGTTGACGATATCGTTGCGGTAGGCGGTGTTGAGGTCGGCATTGATGCGGATGTCGTTGGTGATGGAACGGGTTGTGGACGGAGCCTCGTCCTTCGACCCACGGTTGCTGTAGAAGCCCACGCGGTTGTTGTAGCGTGTGCCAAGCGAACCTCCGACGCTGTAGTATTTGTTCTTGCCGAGGCCGATGTTTGTGCCCACGCCGCCTCCGATGTTCCAGTTGCCGTTGATGTTCATCGGCATGGTGGTGCGGATGCCGTTATCGTCGTAGGTGGTCTTGTTGGCAATCTGGTTGCTGGTCATCGAACCGTTGGCCCAGCTCCAGAAGCTGGTGAGGCTCTCGGGATTGGAGGTGTTGAAGTTGGCGTTGATGTTCTGTGTGAACGAAGGCTTGAGGCCTGGGTTACCGCGACTCACGCGCAGAGGATCGGAATCGTCCACCACGTCGAGGAGCGAGGTCATGCTCGGCTGCGACGTACGACCGTTATAGCGGATGCGCAGGTTGGTGTTCTTCGAGAAGTTGCGGCGCAGGAACAAATTCGGCGCGATGTTGAACACCGAACGGCTCACCTCGGGGTATTCCTTGCCCATGTAGCGGTAGTTGAGCGTGCTGTGCTGCGGAAGGGCATCGACGCCGACGCTGAAGTTATACTCCTTGCGCACACGGCGGAGCTGGAGGGTGATGGTCTGGTTGTTGTTGCGGTACTCAGAGAATTGCGAGAGACTGTCGGCCTTCGGGCTGTCCTCGATGGGCAGGATTCCGGCGTCCTGAAGGGCATGGAGCATGCCGTTGACGTCGTACCTGTAATTATAAAGATGATCACGCAGGCTCTCGTATGCACCCTCGTCATAGACCTGTGCTGTGCGGTCGTTCTTATTGTAGCTGTAGGCATACTGGTAAGAGAGCTGCAGGTAGGTGCGGTCAGCAATCGGCTCGCTGTATGACAGGCGGGCGTTGACGTTATGGCTGCGTGACGGGGTGTCGTAGAAGCGGTTGTTGAACGTCTCCGTGCCGCGTGTCCTGTAATCGACATGGGCGGCCGACACGGAACGGTTCTCGCCGCTTGAGGCGCCACCTGTGACGCGCATGGTGAGGTTGCGGCCTCGCTTGCTGGTAAAGCGGCGGTTGACCTGCAGCTGTCCGTTGGCATTGAGGTTCTCGCTGTGGTTCTGCGAGATGTTCTGGCTGAGATTGACAATCAGGTCGCGCATCTCATAGTCGGCATCCTCGACGTCGGCATAGCTCTCGATGTCGAGCTTGTCGTTGAACGATCCCGACCAGCTGGTGTTGCGTCCGTTGCTGTTCGATATGGTGAGGTTGGGGCGGAAGATGATGTTCCAGAGCGTGTCGGGCTTCCACTCCATGCGAAACTGGGTGTTGAAGTTATGACCGTTGCTGATCGAGTGGTTGTCGCGCTGTGAGAACCTGCCCACCTCGGCTGCAAAGTCCTCGCTCGTCGATGCGTTGCGGCGGTCCGAGCCGTTGTAGCTGTAGTGGACGCTGCCTCCGCTCTCGAACTTGTCGCTTGTGGTGGCGAAGTTGGCGCCTGACTCCTTGCGGCTCACCAGTCCGTTGCCTCGTCCCCAGCGGTCGGGTGTGTTCTTGGCGCTACCCAGCAGCACCACCTTGAATGTCTCGGCAAAGCGTGTGACCGTATATCGTCCCTCATAGCGATGGTTGGTGCCGACCGAACCGTTCACGTCGCCCAGCCAGCCTCGCTTCATGCCTTTCTTGACAGAGAGGTCGAGCACGGTCTCCTCCTCGCCGTCGTCGATGCCCGTGATGCGCGAGAGGTCACTCTTCCTTTCGTATGACTTTATGCGATCGACCATCGATGTCGGTATGTTCTTCATCGCCACGTTCATGTCGTTGAGGAAGAACTCCTTGCCATCGACGAGAATCTTGGTGACGCTCTTGCCGTTGATGGTGATCTTGCCCTCAGAGTCGATCTTGGCTCCAGGCAGGAGCTTGATGAGCGCTTCGAGTGTCGAGCCCTCCGGCACACGGAATGCGGCGGCATTGAACACCAGCGAGTCGCCATCGACCTGCATCTTGGCAGCATTGGCCGATACCTCGGCCTCCTTCAGCATCCTGACGTCGGCTGTGAGCGGCAGGAATCCGAGGTCGGTGGCATTGCCTTTCTTGTCGTTGGGTGTGTAGTTGATGATATGCGACACATAGCCGATGAAGGTGATCTTCACGGCATACCTGCCCTTTGGGATGCGATGGATTTCGAACGTGCCGTCCTCGCCTGCTGCCGCGCCTTTGACGAAGGTGCTGTCTGGCAGGGATAGCAACTGGACGTTGGCGCCCATGACGGGCTCTGTGGTCTCGCGGTCAATGATGGTGCCTTTGACGCTGTATCGGCCCTGTGCGTTGAGGCCGATGAAAAGAAGTGAGAGAAGGAGAGTGGTGACGAGTTTTCGCATAAGGTCTGTCAACGGCAACGCCAGCGTTTGTGGTGTCAACGCTGGCGTTGGTAATGATTGTATAAAATGATGTTATGTTACTGCTGTGGGATGAGGAGCCATGCCTCGGCACAAGTGCCTGCCTCGTTGGCATAGGTGCTGCGGATGACGTCGCGGATGGCTGTTGCAGCCTCACGTGTGTCGAAGCTTGCTGCCACAACACGGAACATGCCGCCTGCGTTCTGTACGAGGAATGCCTTGTAGCCACGGCTGATCATCTTAGCCTTCTGAGCCTCGGCATTGGTCTTCGAGCCGAAGGTACCGACAATCACGTTGTAGCCCTTGAGCAGGCCGCTGTCGCCATTGTCAACCACGGTCACCTTCTCGGTGCGGTCGTTGGCAGCAGGTGTTGCAGGAGCTGCAGGCGCAACAGCCTCGCTGGCTGCAGGACGTGCGTTGGTATATTTTATAGGAGCAACCTCTGTGACCTCAGATGCTGGGTCGGCTACTGTTGTGGCTTCGCTGAGGGTCTTCTGCGACTTGCAGCTCTGAAGCGAGAGGGCGAAGATGGCGAGTGCAGAAACAAAAAGAATCTTTTTCATACTATTGTTGGTTTGATTATTTGCGAATGTTTGCAAGAAGGATATGACCACTTGTTTCAGGGCGCAAATGTAGTGAATATTTCGCAAAACAGCAAATAAAAAGACTTAAAAAGTGCAAAACAGACGGTTTTTGGGCTGTGGACACTTGAAAATGTGGCTCTGTGTTGAAGAAAATGACTCAAAAAGTTGCATGTTATCGCGAAAGTCACTATCTTTGCTCGCAAAATCCGTTATTAAGATGCTACAGGATATTTGGTTTTCGCTACCCGTCTGGCTTCAGATTGTGTGTATTGTGTTTCTTGCCGCATGGTTCGTTCAGCTCGTTTATCTGCTGATCGTGCGCCGTCGCCCGCTATCGTTGCTCAGGGCCGAGAAGAAGGGCCGGTTGAAGCTCAACGATGAGCAGCCCGGTGTCACGGTCGTGGTCTATGCCCACAACCAGAGCGACGACCTGCTCCGCAACCTTCCCGTCTTGTTCGATAATGACTATCCCTTCTTCGATGTGGTGGTGGTCGATGACGGTTCGACTGACGACACAGAGGACGTACTGAAGCAGATGGACCAGCGCTCGGAGCATTTCCAGCACACCACCATCGACGAGAAAGTCCGCACCGTGAGCCATCGCAAGCTGGCGATGATGCTGGGTGTCAAGGCTTCGCACAACGACTATATCATCATGACTCAGGCTCAATGCGTGCCGGCCTCGCCCAAATGGATTTCGTCGGTCATGAGCCGCTTTGTGCCGGGTGTGGATGTGGTGATGTCGCCTGTGGTCTATGAGAGCCGCACGGGCATCATGAACCATTTCTACCAGTGGGACTATTTCGACCGTCTCATCACGATGCTCGGACTCACATCGGCCGTGAAGGCATACGGCGGATGGAGCAGCAATCTGGCTTTCCGCAAGGAGGTGTTCTTTGCCAATAAGAACCAGGCGTTCAGCCGTCATCTGGACCTCCATCCGGGCGAGGATGACCTCTTCGTCAACTGTGTGGCCCGCAAGGGCAATGTGGCTGTGGCATGTTCGCCTGACTCCCTGCTCGTCAATCAGTTGCAGCCGTTGCGATACGGTTGGAGCAAGGATCGTCTGAAGCGTGCGTTCACAGCCCGATACTATTTCCTTGCGCCTTGCGTAGTCCGTCACATCGACATTTTCTCGCGCTATGTGTGTGTCCTGACTGGTCTGGCATGCGCAGGCGTTGCTGCGTGGCTTCAGAACTGGTGGGTGATGGGTGCGGCGCTCGCTCTCTTGCTCATCCACGCGCTGCTGGTCGTTCTCATTCCTTATTACACGGCCAAGCGACTCGGCATCCACCGTTTCTTCTTCTCGCCGCTTCTGTGTGCCTTGCTTACGCCTATGGTCGATGCGTGCTTCTCGATGAAGGCAAACCTCAATACCAAGCAGTTCTACGTGGGACGCATCTGATGCATCCCCTGCTTATCAAAATAAAGGCCATACTTCTCTGCCGGGAAGTATGGCCATTTTCGATATGATCTTTCGATATAATCCAAGGTCACTCGCCTTGCTCGTCCAGTCGGTCTTCCCACAGATAGTGGCGGGTCTCGCGCACCAGCACGCCGCTGAGCGCCAGCAGGCAGACGAGGTTAGGGATGGCCATGAGGGCATTGGCTGTGTCGCCGAAGTTCCACACCAGATCCAACGCCCAGTTGGCGCCGAAGAACGAGCCGATGATGATCAGCACGCGATAGACATAGCGTCCTGTGCGACCGTGACGACCGCACAGATATTCGAGCGACTTCTCGCCGTAATAAGCCCAGCCGAGGATGGTGCTGAAGGCGAACGTGAAGATAGCGATCGACAGCATGACCTTGCCCACGCTCACACCGGCGATGCTGAGCGGAATCTGCTCGAAGGCGCGCTTGGTCAGGGCGTCGCCTGCGCTGACGTCGATGCCGTTAGGAGCGATGATGGTGCTCACCAGCACGAGGCCTGTCAGCGCACAGATGATGACCGTGTCCCAGAACACAGAGGTGCTCGACACGAGAGCCTGACGCACAGGATTCTTGGTGCGGGCGGCAGCAGCCACGATAGGCGCAGAACCAAGGCCCGCCTCGTTGGAGAACAGACCGCGAGCCACACCATAGCGCATGGCCAGCATGATGACCGAACCGGCGGCGCCGCCTTCCATCGCCTCGGTCGAGAATGCCTGGGTGACGATGGCGCAGAGAGCCGGAATGATATATTGCACATTGATAGCCAGCAGGACAAGACAGCCGACGACATAGAATGCCGCCATGAAAGGCACGAGCGACTCGCACACCTTGGCGATGCCCTTGACGCCGAAGAACACCACGGCGGCAACAAGCGTGGCAAGGACGTAGCCCGTGGTCTGGGTGGAGATGCCGAAGCTGTCGGCAGCCGTGGTCGAGATGGCGTTGCTCTGCACCATACAGCCGATGCCGAACGACGCGAGGAAAGCGCAGGCGGCAAAGGCGACGGCAAGCCATCGGCACTTCATGCCACGCTCGATGCTATACATAGGGCCGCCGATCATCTTGCCGTTCGAAGCCCTGACGCGATACTTGACCGCAAGCAGAGCCTCGGCATACTTGGTGGCGATGCCGAACAGCCCCGTCACCCAGCACCAGAACACAGCTCCCGGACCGCCATGCATCACAGCCGTAGCCACGCCGATGATGTTGCCTGTGCCGATGGTGGCGGCAAGGCCTGTGGCAAGGGCGCTGAACTGGCTCACGTCGCCATGAGCCTCCTTGTCGCGGCTTATGCTCAGGCGTATGGCTTTGCCGATATGAAGCTGTGGCACACGCAGCAGGATGGTCAGATAGAGGTGCGTGCCCACCAGCAGAATGATCATCGGCCATCCCCAGAGAAAGCCGTTGACGGTGTTCAGTATTTCGTTTGCTATAGAGAGAAAACTATCCATAAGGCAGAATTTTGGGTGCAAAGATACATTTTTTTTGGCAATTGTACAAGTTTTTCAAATTATTTCCTTACATTTGCAGCGATTTTGCAATCGATACAGCAGCTCATTTATAATCGGTACATGAAAAAACTCATCGTCATACTTGGTCCTACAGGAGTCGGCAAGACCGAACTGTCGCTTCGGGTGGCAGCCGAGCATCGTGCCCCGATCATCTCGGCCGACAGCCGTCAGATGTATCGCGACCTGCCCGTCTGCACAGCCGCCGCTACAGCCTCGCAGCAGGCTCGCGTGCCTCATTTCTTTGTGGGCAACCTCGGTCTCGATGAGGCCTATAGTGCGGCGCGGTTCGAGCAGGAGGCGCTCGACGTCATCGCCCGTGTGCATGAGGTGGGCGACACGGCTGTGATGTGTGGCGGCAGCATGATGTATATCGACGCCGTGTGCCGTGGCATCGACGACATGCCTCAGGCCGATCCTGCCATCAGGCAGCGTCTGCGTGAGCAACTTCAGGCCGAAGGCATTGAGCCGCTGCTCAGTCAGCTGGAGGCGCTCGACCCTGCTTACTACGCCACCGTTGACCGGCAGAACACACAGCGCGTGGTGCATGGCCTGGAGATGTGTCTCACCACCGGACGTCCGTTCAGCTCGTTCCGCACGGGGACGGTCAAGACGCGTCCGTTCGTCATCGAGAAGATAGGCCTGACACGTCCGCGACAGGAGCTCTACAGCCGCATCGACCGCCGTGTGGACGAGATGCTGGCAAGCGGCCTGATTGACGAGACCCGGGCTGTCTATGACCGCTATCGCGACGAGATAGGCCGTCAGCTGGCATGCGTCGTGCGCAATCCGGGGCCGACCGAGGCGCAGCCCATTCCCAACCTCATGCCGTCAGTCCTGAACACCGTGGGCCTCAAGGAGATGCTGCTCTATTTCGAGGGCATCTACACGATCGAGAGGGCGAAGGAACGCATCTGCCGCAACACGCACATCTACGCCAAGAAACAGATGACATGGTTCCAGCGCGACCCCGCGATCGCATGGACCACACTGAGAGATTGTTAGGACAATTGACAATTGGCCTAATTGGCCCAATTAGCCCAATTAGTAATTACCATTTAAAGACTTAACACCATTACCTATATGCTTCGAATCACAGACGTTGACATACGCACCATGTGGGGCGACACCTCGCTCTCATGGCACAACCTCGACCCGCAGATCAACATCGTGGTGGGTCAGAACGGCTTCGGCAAGACCACGATGCTCAACCTCATCCGCTCGGTATTGACCAAGGACGACAAGTTCTGCAAACTGCTCAAGGCCAAGGTGCACATCAAGACGACGGAGGGCGAGATGTTCTTCGACGGCAGGCAGATGATACACCATCCCGAGTTCGGCGGCTTTGAGAGCAGCTCGTGCTTCCACTATGTGAGCACGTTCGATGTGCCTGCCTCGAAGAAATCGACCCTCTCGCAGCTTGGCGCGTCGCTCGACTCGGTGCTCTACCAGCGTTCGGACTCGGTCTATAGCTTCTCGGACTATCGCCTGGGCATGCTCAAGGATCTGAAGACCGCCCTGCAGAAACAGGAGCGCATCGAGAAGTTCTTCGAGATGATCAACATGCTGTTCTCATCGACCGGCAAGACCATCGAGATCGACGACAAGAACCGCATCGTGTTCCATAAGGGACAGACCCTGATCCCCGTGGAGCGTCTGTCGGCAGGCGAGAAGCAGATATTGCTCCTCCTGTTCACGCTCTTCCTGATGGAGGACAAGCCGAACGTGCTGCTGCTCGACGAGCCGGAGATCTCGCTCCACATCGAGTGGCAGGACCGCCTCGTGACCATGATGAGCGAACTCAACCCTAACTGCCAGATCATCATGACCACCCATTCGCCCAACATCTTTGCCGACGGATGGGAGGACAAGCTCGTGTTCATCTCCGACCTTATTGACCAGTAGAGCCCTGCCGCCTACAGCACACCACAAGGCACATGAACAGCGAACCACGACCACGCTTCACCGACGAGGAGAAACGGAATTTCTACGCCGCAGCCGCCAAGCGCTTCAAGGCCGAACTGAAACTCTATGGAGCCACCGCCGCCATTCACATCGAGAACAAGAACGACGAGATGTTCTGGCGACAGGTGCTCCAGCATGCCTATCCGATGGGCAGGTTCAGGTTCATCGCCTCGTCGCGCAACATCGGTGGCAACATCACCAGCGGATGTACGCAATGCCTGCAATACCGTGACTTCCTCGACCCTCATTTCTGGATTGCCATCGACAGCGACTACCGCTATCTGACCGAGGAGGCCGACATCGATGCCAATCACTACATCCTGCAGACCTACACCTACAGCTTCGAGAACCATTACTGCTATGCCGCCAACCTCAACCGGGCTGTGCGCGAAGTCTGTGACGGCAGCCTGCCGTTCGACTTTACGGCCTTCCTGACCGACTACAGCCGCATCATCTATCCGCTCTTCGTGTGGCAGCTCTACCTTCAGGGTGTCGATCCCGAGGCATTTCCAAAGAGTGTGTTCCACCGACTGCTGAGCCTGCCTGTCGGAGCGCGTGCCACGTTCCGCAACGGAGCGCCCGTGCTGCAGGTGCTCAAGGAACGCACGAGCAAGATGGTGTCGCACTTCCGCCGGCAGTATCCCGAGGCCGATCCGACGTGGTATGAGGCGCGATGCAACGCCCTGGGCGTGAACCGCAGCAACGCCTATCTCTTCGTGCGAGGCCACCAGCTCTATGACCTCATCGTGATGCTCGGCCATAAGATATGCCAGGAGTACCGCCAGCGCCAGCACGACCCGCAGGACGGCGAATCAAAAAAAGGCGGCGGATTGCCTAACTTCGAGCGCGTGATGACCAGTGAGCTGTGCTTCGGCGAGTACGACGAGATACGGAACATCATTTCTGATGCTCACATAGCGTTGGGATTGAAGTAGGGGAAGAGATAGACGATTATGCGGGTCTGTGCTATTGGCAGGCTCAGAGCGTGTTGAGCTTCAGCTGAGAGCTCTTGACCGATGGAGAGGTGGCCTTGATGGTCACCTTTCCTGCGTTACGTGACGAGCGCACAATGGCCTGCAGGTAGCCGTTCTTCATGCGGCGTGTGCTGACGCCGAGGAATGTGTCGTTGGTGTAGTGGTCGCCGTTATCGACGGCCACGAGCTGGGCCTCGCCCTCCACGCTGACCGTGACCTCACAGTCGGCATCGGGCACGCGGCGGCCCTTGCTGTCCACGGCATAGACGGTGACATACTGCAGGTCCATGCCGTCGCCCCGCCATGACTGCGGAGTCTCGGCCTCGATACTGAGAGCCACGGCACGTCCTGTGGCCTGCAACTCATGACGTGCCACCTCGCGTCCGCCTGTTCGGGCGATGGCGGTCACCGACTTACCCTTGCCCGTGTCGATGCCCTGCCAGTAGATGATGTTGCGCTTGGCGGGAGCCGTCTGGTCGTTGCGCTGGATGCCCACTGACTTGCCGTCGATGAGCAGTTCCACCTCCTCGGCGTTGGTGTATGTGAAGAGGTTGGGCGACGGCCGGTTCCAGTTCTCGCCGATCACCTGTTGACCCACCTTGATGTCGTTCCATTCGAGCAGCTCGCCGCTGTTCTCCACCACGCCGATGCGTACCACGGGTTCATCGGGCTTGAAGGCCGAGCGTATGAGCCATGCCTGCGGGAACGGCATGAGCGTGTGGCTGAAGTAGCTGAAGTTCCAGCCTTTCTTCGGCCAGCCGTTGCTCTCGCCCCAGTATTCGATGGCGCCCCAGTAGGCCAGACCCACGCCTCGCTCCTGATCCATGCCATAGAACGGCGCCAGCAGTTCGCTCGTCACGGCTTCGCTCTGGAAGAGGATGAGGTCGGGCTTGTGCTCGTAGTAACCGGCGTAGGCCTTCCATTGATAGTTGAACGAAGCGACCTCCGTGGCGCATGCCAGCTCAGGCGGGACGAGATACTGCCAGAAGTCGGGCGTGTTGCGCTGGCCTCCGGCACGGGCTGGGAACATTGCCACCGTGGTCTTGCGCGTCGGGTCGTAGCGCTTCACCATCTGGTCGAATATCCTGTAGGTGGTCACGCCCCAGTCGTTGGTGCGGTAGCCGCTCCATTCGGTGCGTGTCTGCAGCTCGTTGCCGAGGCTCCAGAGGATGACCGAAGGCGAGTTCCTGTCGCGCTTCACCCACTCTGTGATCAGCTCGGGCCACAGGCTCATGAACGGCTTGCGTCCGCCCCAGTAGTCTGTGTCGCTCCATTTGTCGATAAGTTCATCGACCACAAGCAGGCCCACGCGGTCGGCTATGCGGGTGAACGATTCGCTGTATGGGTTGTGGGAGCATCGGATGGCGTTGAAGCCGAACTCCTTCAGTCGCAGCATCATGCGTTCGATGGCGCGGTCGTACGAAGCCGCACCCAGCGCGCCCATGTCGTGATGGTTGGCAATGCCCTTGACGAAGAGCTTGCTGCCGTTGAGCCTGAAGCCGAACTCGGGCGAATATTCCAGCTGGCGGATGCCGAAATCGACCGAAGCCGTATCGATGGTCAGGCCGTTGGCCTTGACTGCTACGCGCGCGTTATATAAATAAGGAGTGTCGGGGCTCCACAGATGCGGACTGCTCACGCTGACGTGTGGCAGAGTGACCTCCGTGCATCGCTGTATGGTGTGGTCGGGCATGGCCGACGAGGTGCGTCCCACACATCGCTCATTGTCCCAGATCTCGGTCTCGATGGTGATGACGGCAGGCTCGGTGGTGCCGCCTGCAGTCTCGACCGACGCCTTCTGCCATCCATCGACCTCGACCTGCACGCTGACCGTAGCACCGTTGGCCGACACCTTGGGCGTGGTGACATAGACACCATGGCGGGCAATGTGGGTGGGGTTCTGAATCCTGATGCGCACGTCGCGGTAGAGTCCGCCGCCCGTGTACCATCGCGAGCCGTTCACGTCGCCCGTCGAGGCATAGACGGCGATGACGTTGTCCTGTCCGTAGCGCAGATGGCGTGTGATGTCGGCTTCGAAGCCGAGGTAGCCGTATTCGGTCGATGCCACCTTCGTGCCGTTCAGCCACACGTCGCCATAGTACATGATGCCGCCGAAGTCGAGCAGCACGCGATGGCCGCGCCAAAGCGTGTCGGGCACGAATGTCTTGCGATACCAGGCGTCGCCCATCTGCTTGAAGCCGCGTGCACGCGAGGCGAGCGAGTCCCAAGGCATCTCGAATTGGAAGTCGTGAGGCAGGTCGAGCGTGCGCCATGCCGAGTCGTCGAAGTCGGTGCGTTCGGCTCCCTCGGGATTGCCCATTGAGAACCGCCAGCCGAAGTTGAACAGGCGGCCCGACTGTCCGTAGGTGGCAAACTCGTCATGAAGGCCGATGCACTTGTTGGCGTCCTTCTGGGCTTGTATGGTCTCGATATACTGGGCTGTGGCCGATGCCGGCAGCAGGGTGGCGGCGATGGCCAGCATGAGGGCGAGCAACTGAAGGGATGTCGTGGGCGTCATCTGTTATGGTTGTGTCTTTTTGTTGTTTGGTTTCTTGCTTTTTCGGGTGAACAGCTCGCGCAGGCGGCGGAAGTCCTTGCGCAGCACGATGCCCACGCCCTGTGTGGTGAGGGCGTTGTTGACCGAGTAGTCGCGGTCGTTGTAGTGGCTGTAGAACTTGGCGCGCACCGAGCCCGACTGGTTGACCAGCACCTCCATGTCGAAGTCGCCGATGAACGAGTTGTTGGTGTTGGTCATGCCGATGCGGTTGGCAGGGTCGCGGTAGCCGAGGTTGCCGTTGAGCAGCAGGCGGTCGTTGAGCAGGCGGGTGGAGAGCGAGAGGTCCATCTCCATGTCCGAGAAGTCGCCCTTGTCGCTTCGGAAGTTTGTGCCGAGCGTGAAGTTGTCGCTCAGGTGGCCCAGCATGTTGTTGAGCTGCGAGGTGAGCGACGAGCTGGCGAACGAGGTCAGTTCGGAACCTGTCTGTCGCTGCGACGTTGAGGCGTATTCAGGCGTATAGAACTTGGAGAAGAGCAGGAGGTAGAACACCTCGCGGTTGAGCATCTCCTGTGTGCCGATGATGTTGTGCACCAGGGCCTGCACGTCGTCGCTCGTGTTCTTCACCTCAAGGTCGAAGGCGATCTGCGGGGCTGTGATCTGTCCGGTGACCAGCAGCTTGCAATCGACGGGCAGGGTGGTGCGGCTCATGCTCGACAGCGAGGCGAAGCTCTCGTCGAGGTCGCGCAGGTTGGCCGACGGCACGTTATAGACGGCGTTGAGGTTGAGCTCGGCCTCGCTCGGGATGCCCGAGAAGGTCACGCGGCTGCCGTTCTGGAGGGCGAATGCCTTGGTCATCAGGTCGCCCTTCATGTTGACCGTATATGAGCCCGAGGTGATGTCATAGTTGCCGGTCAGGGTGATGTCGTGATATGGGTCGTAGTGGAGGGCGAGGTCGCCCGTGCCCTTGCATGTCAGGCGGTCATCGGCCAGAGGGTCGAGCTGCACCATCACCTGGCAATGCTCGTTGGCGTTGATCATCAGGTCGGCGTCGATGTACGAACGGGTGTCGTTCCTGCGGTCGTTGGCGGCGAGGGTGAGCTTCAGCAGGGTGCTGTCTTCGAGGTGGACGTAGCGCTTGTCGCGGAACGTGAGGAAGTTGTACTGTCCCTCCGAGAAGTTCTCCTCGCCCGGCGAGAGATAGAACACCGAGCGTCCGGCGGTTGCCATCTGCAGGTTGATCTTGTGGCGGCTGTTTGCGCCGTGCATCTGGCATCGTCCCGTGGCCCAGAGACGACCCCAGTAGAGCTCGTTCTGGAGCTGCTGCGGGTGGTCGAAGATCAGGAATCCGCCGGGCGTCTCGGGCAGCTCGATGTCGACGCCGTATTCGATGTTCGAGAAGCCTGTGTGCATGACGTCGGCTGTGGCGATGGCCTGCTGTCCGTTAGGGTCGAGCACGGAGGTGTTGCGTATGCCGATGTAGCCCTGGCCCGACGTCTCGTCCACGTCCATGAAGAGCGTGTCGCTCACCGAGAAGCGCGAGCCCAGCAGGCTGTGGGTGAAGTTCACGTTGTGGAGCATCGGACGTCCGGTGATGTTGAGGTCGCTGAACTTGCCGTAGAGCCGCACGTCGCCCGACGCGAAGCCGTGCATGTCCTGCAGCACGTCGCCTACCCAATGCGACACAAAGTCAACAGGCAGGGAGTCGGTGCGGAACCGCAGGTCGAGGCTATCCACGTCGCCCATCATGATGTCGCAGTCGGTGTGTGTGAAGTGGAGCGAGTCGGTGTGGATGTCGGTATTGAGCAGCAGGCGCGAGTTGTCGAGGTCGTAGAAGCAGCTGACCACGTGGCGTCCCATCGGATAGCCGATGTAGGTGAAGTCGTCGAGCACGAGGCTGTCGGTGGCGAGGTGGAGGACCGAGTCGGACGAGACGGTCAGCATGCCCGTGGCAAAGCCTCCGAAGTCGAGGTACTGCTTGTTGAGCATGTCGAAGAAGAAGTCGGTCTTGAAGTGCTGGAGCGAGGCGTTCAGGTCGAGGCGGCGTGCGGCCGAGAGCGTGCCCGAGATGGCAAGATGCTCTTCGTTGTCGTTGATCATCATGTCCTGGAGCACGTAGCCGCCGTCGTCTTCCTGCACGAGCTGGGCGCCTGTGGTCTGGAACTCGCGTCCGTCGATGGTGATGACCGAGGGCTCCATCTTGACAAAGAGAGGCTCGGGCTCGACGGCGGCGCGGAGATTGGTGGTCAGGTGATGCTTGGCCGTGGCGTAGTCGAGGTTGAGGCGCGTGGTGAGATAGTCGGGCAGGGGCTGTCCGTGGCGTGTCGTTCCGTTGGCATTGACAGCCAGCCGGATGTCGGCCTCGCCGCGCCTGAGCCTTGGCACGTTGAGGGCTATCTGGATGTTGTCGCCGATGCTGTCCCACTCGGCCATGAAGTCGGCGGTCTCGCCCAGTTCGAAGTCATAGCCCAGCATGCGTGTCAGCTCGGGCTTGGCGGGTATGTTGCCCATCACGACCGAAGGCGTTGCCACCACGTTGATCACGGGCGATGCGACGACGGCGACCTTCGTGCCCTGTTCGCGCTGCACGTTGAGGCGAAGCGGATCGAGGCGGAGCGTGTCGCCGGGCTTGGTCAGCATGAGCGAGTCGATGCGGAGCGACCCAATTGGCAGCATGCTCAGCATGTCGGATGTCGCAGCAGATTTCTTTCGGTCGATGTCCAATGTGCCACTTACGCGTCCGCTTGCCGCGATGAGCTCGGCATTCTTCCATGATGTCAGATTGAGTTCGTGGGGGAGGATGCGACTGATGTCAAGTGTCGCGGACACCTGCGTTGATGTGTCGGACATAGTGACATCGGCCGAACCTGACATGCGACAGAGAGGATCACCGATGGCGAGGCGTGAAAAGACCTTGCCCGGAACGTATCGTGCATCGAGCGAGACGTTGGTGTAGGTGTGTCCGAGATATGGCAGCCTGTGGAAGGTGCCTTTCGCACTTGCCGATTCGACCTTGCCCGTGTAGGATGCTGTCGCAGCAAACCGTGCGATGAGCTGACCCGTTGTGCCTACGTTGGCCTGCACGTCGATGTTGTCCATGCCACGTGCGACGACGTGTCCGTCGAGCGTCAGCTGCGATATGCGCTGGCTTAGTGTTTGCAGGTCGCCGTCCAGGGTCTTGCCCCACATGGTGCAGACGTCGCTGAGGGCCTGGCGTGAGAGCGTGGACGGGTGTATCCGGGCGTCGAGGCGGAATGAGTCGGGTGCGTTGAGGTCGAGATCGGTGCGTAGGCTCAGGTCGATGTCGGCATAGTCATCGTCGCTGAGTGTGAGCCTGTCGAGGCAGACGGTGGCGTCGCTGTTGTCGAGCCATCCGTGTCCCTCGTGCAGCCGCAGGCCGCTGCTCTCGTCGAGTGTGATGCGCTTGAGCACCACGTCGAGACCCGACACGTGCGAGACATCGACCTTGAGGCTGGCGCTGATGTTGCTCAGGCGGATGTGGTTGGGGTCGGGCAGGAGGCGCATGCCGGTGTGCGGCTGATCGAGCACGTCATAGCGTACCGTGCCCTGGCGCAGCAGGAGGGCGTTGATCGTCGCGTCGTTGATGAAGCGTCGCTGGCGGTTCTTCTGGCGTGGCGCAAGGGCTTCGACCAGGAACTCATAGTTGGCCGTGGCTCCGAGCGTGTCCCTGTGGACCGACAGCTCGAAGCCGATGAGCTGTATGGTGTTGAGCACGAGCTTCTGTCGCAGCAGGGGCACAAACTCGTAGGCCACCATGGCGCGTCGGGCATAGAGCAGGGTGTCGTCCTGCTGGTCGTAGATCACGATGTGGTTGAGCGCCACCTGGTTCAGCCAGTTGACCTCTATCTCGCCTATCTCCACGCGCGAGTTGATCTTGCCTGAGAGCTTGGCTATGAGCTGGTCCTCCACCAGCATGCCCGTCAGGTTGTAGTGTACCGCCACATACAGCACGGCAGCCACAACCGCAGCCAGGATGAAGGCTGTGTGCAGCATGTACTTGATGAAGGTGAGCAGGCGTCGCATGGGTGTGGTGGTGGATGTAGCGGTTAGGGTGGCGTGTGTGTCGTTGGCCGGTGCCGACGGCCGAGGGTGAGGGTCGGGGCGTGACGGGTCAATAGAGGACGTATTTCTCTCTCATCGCCCTGTATTTCAGCAGGTCGGGCTGCCATGACTGGCGTATCTCGTCCTCCGGCCTGCCCTGGGTGATCATGAGCCGGAGCTGATCCGTGCCGGCAAGGCGGTCGAAGAACTTCGTCTGGGTGATCCACTCCGTGTCGGCAAACAGCAGCAGAAGGTCGAGGTGGAGGCCTACAGAGACATCGAGCGTACGCAGGTCATAGCCCTGGCACAGCTTTCCGGCGTGTGGCGGATTGGTGGCTGCCTCGCATGGCTGAGGCGTGAACCGGTAGTCGCCCTTGGCAAAGCCGGGCTTGCCCACAACCTCGAAGGGCGTGTCCGTGCCTCGTCCGACGCTCACGTCCGACGCTTCATAGAGGCAAAGGCTCGGGTAGAGGCGTATGGCATGAGGGGTGCGCAGGTTGGGCGATGGGGCGATGGGCAGGTCGTAGGGCTGTCCGTGGTGCCAGCCCTGGCATGTGATGACCGTGAGCTTGGGTTTCGGACAGTCGCCCAGCCAGCCTTCGCCCACCATCATCTGTGCCATCTCGCCCAGCGTGCAGCCGTGGAGCATCGGCACGTTGACCATGCCTACGAACGAACGGAAGCGGTCGTCGCTCAGCACGGGGCCGTCGATGGTGTCGTTGGGGTTCGGACGGTCAAGGACGATGACCTCCTTATGCTGTTCGCCGCATGCCTGCAGCAGGTAGTAGAGCGACGAGAGGTAGGTGTAGAAGCGGCAGCCTACGTCCTGCACGTCGAACACCACCACGTCACATTGGCTGAGCCACTCGGCCTGCGGCTTCTTGTTCTTGCCGTAGAGCGAATACACCTTGAGGTTCTGTTTCTGCTGATAGTGGCTGTCGGTCACGGGGTCGCCGGCGCTGATGAGGCCCTTGATGCCGTGTTCGGGCGCCATGAGGAAGCGCACGTCCACGTCGCGGCTGATGAGCGAATCGACGATTGCCGTGTGGCCGCCGTCATGGGCGATGACCGACGTCTGGTTGACCAGCATGGCCACACGCCTGCCTTCGAGCATGGGCAGGTAGGCATCCGTGCGGTCGGCTCCGGTGAGCAGGTGTGCCTCGGTGCTGGCTGTTTCGGTTGCGGCGGCTGCCGGCTCATGCTGCGTGTTGCGTGCCTGACATGAACAAACAGACACCAAAACCAGGAGTATATGCGTGAAAAATGATATTTTATGGCGGTTTGTACTCATATATTAAAAATAATATGTATATTCGCGGCGCAAAGTAAATGAAAAAAACTGACATTTGCAAGCATAAACCGAAAAAACTGACTGAAACCACATCAAAATATCCAATCAGATGAACGCACTCGAAATTATACGCCATTTTTATCCCGAAGACAACGAGTTGAGACGCCTCCTCATCCTCCACAGCACGCAGGTGAGAGACAAGTGCCTGAGCATCCTTGCCAACCCCGCGCTCTCAGACCTCGACATCGACATGCAGCTGGTGGTCAACGGTGCCCTACTGCACGATATCGGTATCGGCCGCTGTGATGCTCCCAGCATCTGCTGCGTGGGCAATGAGCCCTACCTCCTGCACGGCACGATAGGAGCCTCGATGCTGCGTCAGTACGGTCAGGACAACGGCATCGACATGGAGCCCTATGCGCGTATCTGCGAGCGTCACACAGGCGCAGGTCTTACCGTCGAGGACATCCGTCGCCAGCAGTTGCCGATGGAGATCAAAGACTATCTGCCCGAGACGCTCGAAGAGAAGCTGGTGTGCCTCGCCGATAAGTTCTACTCGAAGTCATCGCCCGAAAAGGAGAAGAAGATGGAGCGCGTCGAGGCCTCGATGCTGAAATTCGGAGAAGACACTTTGGCGCGATTCCGTGCTCTTTGTGCAACTTTTGCAATAAATTGAGCCTAAAATTTGGAATTGTCTCGCAGATGCAATATATTTGCGCGATTTTAATAAACAAGCAAACGACATAATGGCAGAGAAACAAGACTACTACGAGGTGCTTGGCGTCAGCAAACAGGCATCCGAGGACGAAATAAAGAAGGCCTACCGCAAGCTGGCCATCAAGTATCACCCAGACAAGAATCCGGGCGACAAGGAGGCCGAAGAGAAGTTCAAGCAATGCGCCGAGGCATACGAGGTGCTGAGCAATCCTGAGAAGCGCCAGCGCTATGACCAGTTCGGCTTCAATGACCCGGGCATGGGCGGCTTTGGCGGCGGACAGGGCTTCAATCCGTTCGACATCTTCAACAGCTTCTTCGGAGGCGGAGGCAGCGGCTTCAGCAGCTTCTTCGGCGGCGACGATGAGGACGGAAGCGCGCCTCGCGGATCGAGCATCCGTGTGCGTGTCAAGGTCTCGCTGCAGGATGTGTGCAACGGCGTGGAGAAGCGCCTCAAGCTCAAGAAATACGTCCAGTGTGCCCATTGCAACGGCACGGGTGCAAAGGACGGAACCGCCATCGAGCAATGTCCTACGTGTCATGGACGCGGACGCATCGTCAAGTCCATGCGCACCATCTTCGGCATGGCTCAGACCGAGGCCGTGTGTCCTGACTGCCAGGGCACGGGCAAGAAGATCAAGACCCGCTGCTCTCATTGCAACGGCGAGGGCGTGGTGATGGGCGAGGAGACCGTAACTGTCAAGATCCCGGCAGGCGTGGCCGATGGCATGCAGCTCAACATGCAGGGCTATGGCAACGTGGGCCGTCGCGGCGGCAGGGCAGGCGACCTCTACGTGCTCATCGAGGAAGAGGAGCAGAAGCAGTTCATCCGTCAGGACAACATGCTCATCTACAGCCTCCTGCTCGACTTCCCTACGGCAGCCCTTGGCGGCGACGTCGAGATCCCGCTCGTCGAAGGCACCCACACCATTCATATCGCTCCCGGCACGCAGCCTAACACCCAGATCCGCCTCCAGGGCAAGGGCCTGCCGACCGTCAACCGCTACGGTCGCGGCGACCTCATCGTCAACGTGGGCATCTACGTGCCTGAGAAACTCGACGATGACGAGCGCAAGACCCTGCGCGAGCTGAAGGAGCACAAGAACTTCTCGACCACGCCTTCGCTCTTCGATAAGTTCCGTCAGAAGGTGCGCAGCATGTTCGAGTAAGCCTCCAATTAGCCCAATTAGCTAATGGCCCAATTAGCCCAATAGTCAGTTAATAACCCTCAAAACATAAAACCTTATGATGAAAAAGATTCGAGTTGCCCTCGCCCTCGTGTTCTGGCTTGGCGTGACGCTGTTGTTTCTTGACCTGACAGGTGCCGCCCATGCGTGGCTGGGATGGATGGCCAAGTTGCAGTTCCTTCCGGCGGTATTGGCTGTCAATGTCGGAGTGATTGTGCTCATTGTGGCCGTGACTCTGCTCATCGGTCGTCTCTATTGTTCGGTCATCTGTCCGCTTGGCGTCATGCAGGATGGCATTTCGTGGCTTGCCGGCAAGTGCAACCGCGATAAGACCAAGCGCAGGTTCGGCCGTTTCCACTACAGCGAGTGGAAGCTTGGCAAAGGCGCGCGCTACGGTCTGCTTGGCTTTTTCCTTGTGGCCCTTGTGTTCGGCATGGGCACGTGTGTGCAGCTCCTTGCGCCCTACAGCAGCTATGGCCGAATGGTGACCACCATCGTGCGTCCGCTGGTCGATTGGCTCAACAACGTGTGTGCCGGCTGGTGTGCCGCCCATGAGAGCTATGCGTTCTATTCGGTCGAGGTGTGGATGCGCTCATTGCCAGCCCTGATTGTCGCCGTGGTGAGCTTCGTGCTTGTGTTCGTGATGTCATGGTTTGGCGGACGTGCATATTGCAACAGCATCTGTCCTGTCGGCACCGTGCTTGGCCTCCTGTCGCGCCGTTCGCTGGTGCGCATCAATATCGACGCCGACAAGTGTTCGGGCTGCGGTCTGTGCGAGCGCAGATGCAAGGCCATGGCCATCGACTCGAAGAACCATACCGTCGATACTACCCGTTGCGTTGACTGCTTCGACTGTCTCGATGCCTGCAACCGCGATGCCCTGAGCTTCGGCCTTGCCAAGAAGGGCGGTAATGCCGACACCAAGGATGCCGACACCAAGGAAGCCGGGGCAAAGGCTGGCGGCAATAATGCCGGCACGCCTGATCAGTCACGTCGCTCGTTCATCGCCACAGCCACAGCCCTTGCTGCCGCATCGGTTGTCAAGGCTCAGGAGAAGACCACGGACGGCGGCTATGCCATCCTTGAGGATAAGAAGCCATACAGGCGCCAGACCGAGATCTGTCCGCCAGGCGCCATCTCGTTGAAGAACGTCGAGCAGAAGTGTACGGGCTGTATGCTCTGCGTGTCGGCATGTCCTAACAACGTGCTTCGTCCGTCGTCGTCGCTCAGCAGCTTCATGAAGCCGGGTCTGAGCTTCGAGATGGGTCATTGCCGCCCGGAGTGCCACGCATGTAGCGATGTGTGTCCTGCCGGCGCCATCATTCCGCTGGGCAAGACCCACGAGGAGAAGATGGCACGCAAGTCGAGCCTGAAGATCGGCCGAGCCGTATGGATCAAGGACAACTGTGTGCCTGTGGCCGACGGCAGGAGCTGCGGACTCTGCTCACGCCGCTGTCCTGCGGGAGCCATCAGCATGGTGGCGCTCAACCCCGACGATCCGAAGTCGCTCAAGGTGCCATCGGTCGATGACGAGCGTTGCATCGGCTGCGGAGCATGCGAGCATCTGTGTCCGGTACGTCCGTTCTCAGCCATTCATGTCGAGGGAATTGAAGTACAACGTGAACTCTGATAAACCGAACCTTCATTATGGAAACAAAGAATATCGATAGAAGAGAATTTCTGCGCAGGGCAGGTATTGCCTCTGCCGTGGTTGGTGCAGCTGCCACGTTGAACAGCTGTGCAGGTGGCGCAGGCACGGACAAGGTTGCCGAGGCGCTGACCGGCGAACATGTAGGTACAGGCGAGAAGGAGATAGGCGAGATGACCTATCGCACCAATCCGAACACGGGCGACCGCGTGTCGCTCCTCGGCTATGGCATGATGCGTCTGCCTCAGGTGCAGAAGGGTCAGGAGCGTGCCGATGGCAACGACCTCGACCAGGAGCAGATCAACCGCCTGGTCGATTATGCCCTCGAACATGGTGTCAACTACTACGATACGAGCCCGGCCTACTGCAAGGGCTTCTCGGAGGAGGCCACGGGTACGGCTCTCGCACGTCATCCGCGCAACACCTATTTCATCGCCACCAAGCTCTCTAACTTCGCGCCTCAGCAGCAGACACGCGAGGAGAGCCAGAAGATGTTCCACAACTCGCTCCGTTACCTCAAGACCGACTATATCGACTACCTCCTCCTGCATGCCATCGGAGGCGGCGGCATGGACAACTTCAACCGCCGATACATGGACAACGGCATCCTCGACTGGCTTGTCGAGCAGAAGAAGGCAGGCAAGATCCGCAACCTCGGCTTCTCATACCACGGCGACCTCGTGGTGTTCGACGAGATGATGAAGTGGCACGATGAGGGACGCTACCATTGGGACTTCGTGCAGATCCAGATGAACTATGTCGATTGGAACAACGAGGTCATCGCCCACGAGTACTACGAGCTGGAGAAGCGCAACATCCCTGCCGTGATCATGGAGCCGCTCCTGGGTGGCCGACTGGTGAAGCTGCCTACCCACGTGGTCAATCACCTGAAGGCACGCCGTCCGTCCGACAGCCCTGCGTCATGGGCGTTCCGCTTCCTCGGCACATACCCGAACGTGATGTGTTCGCTCAGCGGCATGACCTACATGGAGCACCTCCAGGACAACCTCCGCACGCATTGTCCGCTCGAACCGCTCAGCGAAGAGGAGATGACCTACCTCCACGAGACCGCCAAGCTCATCCAGAAGTACCCGACCGTGCCGTGCAACGACTGCAAGTACTGCATGCCGTGTCCTTACGGCCTCGACATCCCAGCCATCCTGCTCCACTACAACAAGATGGTCAACGAGGGCTCTGTGCCTAAGGATCAGCAGGATCCGCAGTATCAGGAGATGCGCCGCAAGTACCTCATCTCGTACGATCGTGCCGTGCCTGCCGTCCGTCAGGCCGACCGTTGCGTAGGCTGCCGTGTGTGCGTGTCGCATTGTCCGCAGCGCATCAACATCCCTCAGACCCTTGAGCGCATCGCCTCAAGCATCGAGGAGATGAAGCGAAATGTATAACCCTTAACTGTTAATTGTTAACTGTTCCCTGTTAACTGTAAAGAAATGTATCTCGAAATCAAAGACGTATGCAAGGCCTATGGCAGCTACACGGCGCTTGATCACGTGTCGCTGTCCGTGCCCGATGGCAGCATCTATGGACTTCTGGGTCCTAACGGTGCTGGCAAGACGAGCCTCATCCGCATCATCAACCGCATCACACATGCTGACAGCGGCGAGGTGCTGATGCATGGCAAACCGATGACCGATGCCGACATCCGCAACATCGGCTACATGCCCGAGGAACGCGGACTCTACAAGAAGATGAAGGTGTCTGACCACATCCTCTATCTGGCTCAGCTCAGAGGCATGAGCAAGGCCGACGCACGCCGTGAGATGGACGAGTGGCTCGACCGCTTCAACCTCGGCGAGTGGCGCGACAAGAAGATCGAACAGCTCTCAAAGGGCATGGCCCAGAAGGTCCAGTTCATCTGCACCGTGATCCATCGTCCGCCGCTTCTGATCTTCGACGAGCCGTTCTCGGGCTTCGACCCGCTGAATGCCGACCAGCTCAAGCGCGAGATCCTTCGTCTGCGCGACAAGGGAGCCGCCATCCTGTTCTCCACCCACAACATGTCGTCGGTCGAGGAGGTGTGTCAGGAGATTACGCTCATCAACAAGAGCCGCGTGGTGCTCCAGGGCACGGTCGGCGACGTGCGCCAGATGTTCAAGAAGAACGTGCTCGAAGTGACCACAGCCGACGGCCAGTCGTTCAACTACTCCCTCCAGCCTGGCGAGACCATGCACGATGCCATCTCTCGCCTCAACAACGAGTACGAGCTGACGGGCTTCAAGGAGATCCTGCCCAGCATGCACGAGGTGTTCGTGGAGTGTGTGAAGTAGAGAAAGACCCTCCCCCCAGCCCCTCCGCAAGGGAGGGGAGTGGATGGTGGAAGAGGTGGTAATGAGCAAGGAGTAAAGAGTAAGGAGTAAAGACTAAAGAGTAAAGAATAAAGCAATGTCAAGAATCGGAATAATCATCAAGCGCGAGTATCTGCAGATGGTGGCAAAGAAGTCGTTTATTGTCACCACCCTGCTTGTGCCGATACTCACCATCGTCGTGTGTGGAGTGCTGCCCGTGATGCTCTCCAACGTGAAGAGCGACGAGAAGAAGACCGTTGCCGTGGTCGATCTCAATCCGGGTGCGCCGTTTGCCTCGGTCTTAGCCGACACGGACGAATATATATTTAATAATGTGGAGATGGCCGATGGCGCTCAGACCATGGCCGAAGCCGGGCTGCATGACTTCTATGCCTCGCAGAACGACGGGGGCTCCGGTCTCTATGCCCTGATCGTGATCCCAGCCGACTTCGAGCAGACCGCGCGCGTCAACATCTATAGCGACAAGTCGGTGGCCATGAGCCTCGAAAATACGGTCAACGGCTCGTTGCGCGGCATCCTGCGTGACCAGCGCATAGCCAGCTACGGCATCGACTGCCTTGCCACCATCATCCGCAACTGCGACGTGCGCCTCGACGTGCGCAATGTCAAGTGGAATGCCAAAGGCGAGGAGACCCTTTCGTCGGCCGATCTCAGCATGATCATCGGACTCGTCCTTGCCATGATGACCTATATGTTCGTCATGATGTATGGCGCCATGATCATGAGCGGAGTGGTCGAAGAGAAGGCCAACCGCATCGTCGAGGTCATCGTCTCGACCTGCAAGCCTATCGAGCTGATGCTGGGCAAGATCATCGGCGTGGCTCTTGTGGGCTTCACCCAGCTGGCTCTCTGGGGCGTGATTCTCAGCGTGGTGGGTGCGGCGTTCGGCATCGGTTCGATGGTCAGCAATCCGTCGGCCATCGCCGGCATGGCGGGTGCCGATCAGGCTGCGCTCGATGCCTCCGTCCAGGCTCTTGACCAGGCTGCAGGCGGCGGTTCGCTTGGCAGGATCGTACAGATGGTGCTCAGCATCAACTTCCCGCTCATCATCGGCTGTTTCCTGCTCTATTTTGCCGGCGGCTATCTGCTCTATGCCAGCGTGTTTGCGGCGTTCGGTTCGGCTGTCGATCAGCAGAGCGACACCTCGCAGTTCATGGGTCCCGTGATGATGGTCATGGTGTTTGCGCTCTATGCCGCCATGTTCAGCATGGAGAATCCTGACGGTCCGCTGGCGTTCTGGTGTTCGATGATTCCGTTCACATCGCCCATCGTGATGATGATCCGTCTGCCCTACGACATCCCGTTCTGGCAGCTTGCGTCGAGCCTTGCCATCCTGTTCGCCACAGCCTTCCTGATCCTCTGGCTTTCGGCGCGCATATACCGCACAGGCATTCTGATGTATGGCCGCAAGTTCACATGGAAGGATATCTTGCGCTGGATCAAGCAGTAACGTGCTGAAACTGACTGCTGCAAATTGCAAAACTTTGTATTTTTGATGCAAACATACCGAATTTCGACATAAAAATACATTTTTATAGGTCTGATCCTTTGCGTTTTCGATTGCATTTACTATCTTTGCACTCGTAAAAACCAATTTATTAACTATTTAAGTGTTGTGTTATGATTGAAATTATTGGTACAAATGCAGGTCTTGTATGGAATGCGCTCAATGCCGCCAACTCACAGACCGTCAAGGCTCTCAAGAAGGCCACAAAGTTGAAGGACAAGGAAATCTATGCAGCTCTCGGCTGGCTCGCCCGTGAAGGCAAGCTCAACCTTGAGGCTTCCGAGGACGACGTCGTTGTCACTCTCCTCTGATTGGTTTCCCATCAATACTAAGCAATTAGGAGCATCGGTTCACCCAGAGCCGGTGCTCTTATCTTTTCCCACGTTCTCCTATGTTCGTAACCCCATTAACGTCCCAAACGTCCCACAATTAACGTTTAACGCAGTTAAACATTTAACGTCCATCTTTTAACGTCCCCATGCCCTTCTCCGATCTGTCTCTCCTCATATCCTCCTCATCCAGCGTCCCCGTGCGGCGTTGCTACGACGTCATGTACCATGTGCTGGTCACAGCGGTCAACGACAAGACACAGACGCTGAGCATAGCCTTCACGGGCACGTTTGCGCGCCTTGACTACCTGTGCCGTCAGATGGAGTATCGCCAGACCAATGCTCCGGGCTACCGGCAGATATGCCGCTTCCGAGGCCGATCCACCCACCTTCGCCAGTACACCGACGATCAGCTGCGCCTGTCCATGTCGGTCGATCTGCGTGCGCTCTGCCAGTTCCTCGCGGCGCTCTATGGCGAGCCCATACCCTCAGACCTCCGATCGGCGATGGCGCCCGAATATCCCGTCCAGCAGTTGCGCGAGCCGATATGCGACTACATGCGCATGGTGGTGACGCGCTTCGACTCCGACCTGATCTACATGACCGGGCAGGCGGGCGACGACTGGCAGATGCCCTGGCGCCACACCAACGGCATGGGAATGCCCGACACCGACCACACCTACCTGCGCTCCATGCTCACCGTGGGCACACAGCTCAACCTCGTGCATCCCTACGAGGAGGAAGGCCTCATCCATGCCCAGCAGGTGATCTACGAGCCCGACCTGCTCATCGAGATCAGCACCCTTGCCCATGCCTTTGGCAACTGCGGCCCGTCGCCCTACAGCTACATCCTCTCCAAGCTCGAACCCAACGAGGCCTCGGCAGCGACCCTGCTCGGCAACTTTGCCTCTCAGATGCTCGATGAGGAGGTCCACAGCTCGGGTCAGGCCCAGCCCGTGACCTATCAGCAGAGCGTCGGCGCGTTCTTCACGTCCAATGCCCTGAACATCGCCTCGTGCCACGACCTGCAGCAGCCCCAGCAGCAACGCGACTTCCACACCTCCGCGCGCGTCCAGCAGCAGAACCTCCGTCATATCGTCGGCCACACGTTCGCCCAGGATCGCACCATCGACCTCGACCGCGTGGTGCTCGAACCGTCGTTCTACTGTGAGGTGCTTGGCCTGCAGGGACGTATGGACCTCCTGCAGTCCGACAAACACGTGCTCATGGAGCAGAAATCGGGCAAGATGGACGAGTACCGTCGCACGCACAAGACCGAGCATTTCGTCCAGGTGCTGCTCTATCAGGCCATGCTCCACTATGCCTATCGCGACGACCACGGACGCCCTCTTCGCAACGACGACATCGCCAGCTACCTGCTCTATTCGCGCTATCCCGAGGGTCTCATCAAGGAGGCTCCGGCGCCCCTTCTGCTTGCCGATGCCCTGCGTCTGCGCAATCAGATGGCCTACCTTGAGCTGGCTCTGAGCCGGGGCGACGGTCGGCAGATCATCTCGCACCTGACGCCCGATACGTTCAACGTAGCCCGTCAGCAGGGCACCCTCTGGCTCAACTACATACGTCCGCGCATAGCCGAGGTGCTCGACGTCATCCATCGTGCCGCGCCCATCGAACAGGACTATTTCTACCGCCTCTTCACCTTCGTGGCGCGCGAGCATATACTCTCGAAGGTCGGCACGTCCCAGCGCGAGGCCAGCGGATTTGCCGCCCTATGGAACAGCACGGTGGGAGAGAAGCGCGAGGCGGGCAACCTCATCGACGGCCTCCGCATCGTCAGCATCAGTCCTGCCCACGACCTCGTGACGCTCTCCATGGCCGAAGACTCGCTCGCCCTGCTGCCCAACTTCCGTGAGGGCGACATCGTTGTGATGTATGCCTATCCCTCGGACGCCGACCCCGATGCCCGCCGCGACATGGTGTTCCGTGCCTCTGTGGCCGGGCTCACGTCCGATACGCTCCGCCTGCGCCTGCGTGCGCCTCAGAAGAACCTCGGCGTGTTCGGCCTCTCGCCCAATGAGGCCAATGAGGCCAATTGGCCCAATAAGCCCAATGAGCCTAATAAGCCTAATTGGGCCAATAAGTCCAATAGGCCCTATTCGGCCGATGCCGACCTCCTCTGGGCCGTCGAGCATGACTTCACCGAGTCGTCACAGACGGGGCTCTACCGCAGCCTCTTCCTCTTCCTTCAGGCCGAGGCCGACCGCCGCCGCCTGCTGCTCTCACAGCGTCAGCCGAGGTTCGATATGGGCGTCACGCTCAGGGGCGACTATGGTGCGTTCAACCGCCTCGTGCTCCAGTCGCGTCAGGCTCAGGACTACTTCCTGCTCATCGGACCTCCGGGCACGGGCAAGACCTCATGCGGCCTGGTCAACATCCTGAGCGAGGAGCTGGGCGAGGAGGGAAGCAACGTGCTGCTCGTGTCCTATACCAACCGCGCCGTCGATGAGATCTGCTCCAAGCTCGAAGCCATGGGGCATGACTACCTGCGCATTGGCTCCGACCTCTCGTGTGCCGACGACTACCGTCCGCGCCTCCTGAGCCAGGCCACAGCCCGATGTGCGTCGATGGTCGAGCTGCGCAACATCATCAGCCAGACGCGCATCATCGTGGGCACCACCTCGTCGGTCACAGCCCTGCGCTCGCTCTTCGCCCTCAAGCGGTTCGACCTCTGCATCATCGACGAGGCCTCACAGATCCTCGAACCCCACCTCCTCGGCATCCTCTCGGCGCGTCATGGCGAGGTGAGTGCCGTGCGCCGCTTCGTGATGATCGGCGACCACAAGCAGCTGCCTGCCGTCGTCCAGCAGACCGAGGCCGAGAGCCGTGTCAGCGAGGAGTCGTTGCGCTCCATCGGCCTGCTCGACTGCCGCCAGAGCCTCTTCGAACGCCTTCTGCGCACAGCTCCGCCCGAGGCCGTCTATATGCTCTCGTCGCAGGGACGCATGCACCACGATGTGGCGGCGTTTGCCAACGAGTCGTTCTACGAAGGCCGTCTAACCGAGGTGCCGCTCGTCCATCAGCAGCGCCCCATTCCCTACCGCACCTCATCGGCCGACCCATGCCTCCGGATGCTGTGCAGCCGCCGCGTCTCGTTCATCGATGTGAGGAAAGAAAAAACGGACATCGCGAGTGCGACATCCGATAAGGTCAATCAGAGCGAGGCTCAGGTCATAGCCCGCATCGTGGAGGGCGTCTGCCGCCTCTATGCCGAGAACGGCCTCACGTTCGACGTTCAGGACTCGGTGGGCGTCATCGTGCCCTACCGCCATCAGATCTCCACCGTCCGCAAGGCCATCGAACGCCTCTCGCCCTCGCTGTCGGCCATCACCATCGACACCGTCGAGCGCTTCCAGGGCTCCCAGCGCGACGTGATCGTCTATGGCTTCACCGTCTCGCGGCCCTATCAGCTGGCGTTCCTTGCCAACAACCGCTTCGAGGAGCATGGCTCGGTCATCGACCGCAAGCTCAACGTGGCGATGACCCGTGCGCGCGAGCTGATGCTGCTCGTGGGCGATGCCGACCTCCTGCGCCGTGACGAGGTCTTTGCCCGTGTGTCAGAGCGTTATGCTGTCGATGCGCAGCTTCTGTAGTCCGGCAGGCACACGCACCTCCACCACGTCGCCCGCCTTCTTGCCCAGCAGGGCCTCGGCTATCGGCGACTTGATCGAGATCTTTCCCTCGCGTATGTCCGCCTCATGCGGATTGACTATGGTGTAGGTGAACGTGCGGCCACGCTCGATGTTGGTGATCTCCACCTTGCGGAACAGGCCCACCGTGTCGCTTGCCAGACGTGCCGGGTCGAGCACCTGGGCGTTCTGCAATACCGAGGTCTTGAACCTGATCTTGCTCATCACCCTGCGAAGGGCACGCTTCGCCGCGTGATACTCAAAGTTCTCGCTCAGGTCGCCCTTGGCGCGTGCCTCCGACAGTTCGTCCTTGGCCTTGGGCAGCTCCACCGTGGTCAGCTCGTTCAGCTCGGCCACCAGGCTGTCATAGCATTCTTTCGATAAATATTCCATACTTTAACGTCTCATCATTTAACGTTTAACGCAGTTAAACATTTAACATTTAACGTCACATCATTTAACGTTTATCGCAGATAAACATTTAACGTTTAACGCAGTTAAACATCTAACGTCTCATCATCCCTCCTCTTCGGGTTCTTCGGGAACCATCCCTTTCTGACACGTTCGCGTTGCTCGAATATCTCCAGGATGCTCCAAAGAGCCGAACATCCCGTCACGCCGATGATCGCCGCCATCAGCACGTCGTCGATGAACAGCGAGGCAGCCAGCAGAGCCACCCCCGCAAGGGCAAACACAGGCCAGCACCTGACGCCCCAGTAGTATTCGGACTTGATGACAATCGGATGGAACACACCGATGATAAAGAACGTGGCCACAGCTATGATAATACCCTGATAATGCATATTCGGTTCTGTTTTTTGAGTGCAAATATAGTCAAAAGTCGGCAATTATCGGCAATCGAATAGTTATTTTTCCTTAAAACTGAAAAAATATGCACCTAAAATACCTATTTATTATTACACATATCGCAAAAAAACATTATCTTTGCCGCACCAATCATAAATTACATCAACCTTTTAATACGTATAGATTATGGCAAAATGGATTTGTCCAGTATGCGGTTACGTTCACGAAGGTGACGCCGCTCCAGAGAAGTGCCCTCAGTGTAAGGTGCCAGGTTCAAAGTTTAAGATGATGGAGGAGAACAAAGGCCTTCAGTTTGTGACCGAACATGAGCTCGGCATCGCTGACGCCATCCCTGCAGGTGCTGAGGGCGACTTCATCCGTCAGGGCTTGCACGACCATTTCCTTGGCGAATGCACCGAGGTGGGTATGTATCTCGCCATGAGCCGTCAGGCCGATCGCGAGGGTTATCCTGAGATCGCCGAGGCCTTCAAGCGCTATGCCCTCGAAGAGGCCGACCACGCCTCGCGTTTCGCTGAGATGCTCGGCGAGGTGGTGTGGGACACCAAGACCAACGTTGAGAAGCGCATGCTCGCCGAGGAGGGTGCATGTGCCGGCAAGATGGAGATCGCCAAGATGGCAAAGAAGCTCGATCTCGATGCCATCCACGACTCCGTTCATGAGATGGCCAAGGACGAGGCTCGCCACGGCGCCGGCTTCCAGGGCTTGTTCAACCGCTACTTCAAGAAGTAACTCCTCCGTCATACGAAATCAAACACATCACGAAAAATGACCCGTGGGGCTTTCATCGCCCTGCGGGTCATCGTTTTGGTGCGCATCAGTGGTTGAGTGCCAGGAATTTGAGCACATTTGTGTTCATCTGTGGATCCTGTCATCACGGCTTCACCGTAGTTCCGTCGCCAGGCTTGGTGGTGCCTTGGTTCAGCTCATCGCTCACCGTGCCGTTGCCGCTGTTGTTGCTGCCCGTCGGGCCACCGTTGCCCGAAGTGCTGCCACCGTTGCCCGAAGTGCTGCCACCGTTGCCCGAGGTTCCGCCGTTCTGACCGCCGTTGCCGTTACCGTCGCCGTTGCCCGAACCGCTGGCGCCCACAGCATCAGCCTTCGCACGGGTGTAGTACTCCTTGATGACATTCTCCACATCGATGGCCATGCCCTGGCATGAGTGGCACTTGTCCTTCTCCGCTTCGATGGTCGAGTCGGTGAGCTGGGCGAAGTAGTTGACGGTCACCTTCATGCGGTCGAAATACCCCTGAACATCCTTGCGCAACTTCGTGGTATCCAGGCGGAACTGCTTCTCAGCGTTGCGGCTGTTGAACGACTCAAGGAACTGTCTGTTGGCCTGCGACAGCTTCGAGACGGCATCGGTCAGGCCGAGCTTCTCCATGTGGCGCGACAGGACGCGGTTCACGTCGATGACGAAGCCCTCGATGTGGGCATACTCCTTGTGGATAGCCTCGCGGCAGAGCTTGGCAGGGTAGATGCTGAGCAGCTCCGACTGGATCGTAGGGTAGAGCGCAGCCACCTGGGCGTCGGGCGAAAGGCGTGTGTTGAGCAGCACCGTACGGATGTAGCGGTAGAGGCGGTCGCGCTGCTTGTCGGCATCGTGGATCTCCTTGGTCATGCTCGACGCACGCGGCTTGTTCACCGCATCCTTCAGAGCCTGGATCGCGCCCTGATAGCCGGTCAGGAAGGTCTCGCTGAGGCCGAGGTTCTCGGGGCCATACTGGTCGATGAGCGTAGCCACCGAGTCACTTAGGGCCACGTAGTAGGGGTTGCTGAACGAAGTGATTGATCGTGTAATCATAATCTTTCTGTTTTTTGGGATTGAAAAAAATTATTGTTTATAGTTCTCACATAGAGGCAATAGCGACTGTCCGTGCCTTGGCGAGCGCATCACCCCGTCATGGTCAGCCAGAGCCTTGCTGCGCGAGCTCGTCACATGTGCAATGTGTCACAGCATGTTCCTCGCTGACCTTGACGATGCAAAGATACGCAATCCTTGGCAGATGCCCGGACGTTACCATACGTTCGCGCTCTTTGTGCGACCATTTCCCCTATGGTTCACCCAGGTGCTCAACAATCAGGCGTACTTCTTTAGGGGTGAGCCACTTGGATGTGCCTTTGTACTCGGCTGCCTCCAGAGCCTTCCACAGTTGCGGGCACCTTTTCACCCATGCCATCAGGTGATTGACCGCCGTGTGGGGCGACGCAGCATCCGGAAAGTACATCAGCGCCAGCTCCTTCTTCGTGTAGCATCGTATCTCGAATGTCTTACTCATATCTGGTTTGGTGTTTGATGGTTATACAATCTGCCATCCGTCGCGCTGAGGTCGCGTTCCTGACCGACGCGCATCACGTAGGCATCCGAATAGTCCTTGCAGCCCTCAGGCAGAGCCACATACTCCAGCATGGGCAGTATCCGCTTGAGCTGCTCATAGAGCATCCTGCCCGGCTCGTCGTTGTCAGGCGACATTCGCCAACGTATTTGCAGCCTCGCGGTCAGCTCACGCAGCAGGTCCTTGTCCTTAGCCTGGAGCAGCGTTGCCGAGCCTATCGCCAAGACCTTGTGACCATCGCTCATGTGGCTCCATGCGTCCGAGCATCCTTCGGCAATCCAGCACTCATCGCCAGTCTTCAGGTGGCGGACGATCGGCAGGTTGTAGATCGATGTCCGGCTGCCCGAGGGAAAGCGGAACCGAGGCTGTCCGTTCCCTTCGCCGTCCTTCACGCCAGGCTGTGAGGCGCATCCCAAGTTGCGGTTCTGCACCCCGATCAGCCGTCCGTCCACGTCGTAATACGGTATCTGAAGCCATGCCACACCCTCACGGTCGGTCCATGACGTGACGCGGCACCAGTTGACTACGCTCGGCTTGAGCCGTCGCCTGTCGAACAGGAACCTGCGTGCGCTCTCGCTCAGCCATGGGTGTTCGAAGAAGCGGGCGTATCTGGTGGGGTCGAAAGTCCCCTTCCTGTCCTCCATCGGCAGGCGAGGCTGACGGCGGTCGTCCTCGATGATCACGTTCCCTGTGTCGGCCAGCCATTCGCATGCCTCCCTGAACGACTTGTTCAGCACCATCATGGTCAGGTCGATCGTGTTGCCGCCGGCTCCGCATGCCCAGCATCGCCATACGTTCCTTGCCCTCGATATCGAGGCGCTCGGCTTGTGGTCCTCATGGGCGGGGCAGAGGAATCGCCCACGGCTGAGCGTCAGTCCGAGTCGCTCGGCGACCCCAAAACAGTCGAGGTCGCGGAGCTTTTGCAGTTCATCGTGTGTCATCGTCCGATCATTTTGAGGTATCGGGGAGTCTTGGTGTAGAGACCCGTCTGGCGGCAGTATTCGATGTATCGGCGCTTCTTGTAGTTCTTCAGCAGGCCCTTCGCTTCGGTCTTGGTCTGATGCTGGCGGCACATCTCCTCAAACTCGGTCAGGCTGAACGAGTCCTTCGGCATATTGTCCAGCAGGTTCTTGGGCCCGGCCTTGATCGAGTCGTCGATGGCTGAGAACTCATTCTCGCTGATCTTGTCACCATACACCTGATACTTGCTCCACAGATCCATCGCCACAAGCCACTCCACATGCTTCGCCATGGCAGGAGTCCAGCGGCAGTCGTTGAGCAGCCAGAGTAGGCATCCCACCTTATAGCCGATGATGAGCGTGCGGTGCGAGAGCGTGAAGAACTCGTTCGAATCTGTGAGGTTGGCATATTCGGCCATGTCGTTCGAGAGACGGGCTATCACGTTGTCAAGCTCGGCGATGCGATGTGTGCCCTCGTAGGCCGAGAGACGCTTCAGGTACTCGTCGATCTGCTGCTGCTTCTCATCGTCGAGGATGCCCTGCACAGGGATCTTGCCCGAGCGTTCGCCCTGCTCCTTATAGACACACATGAAGCGGTTCCATGTGCCGTTGTGCATGTCGTTGCGGAAGAACTTACGCGCCTCACCCGGGGTGGTCGATGCGTTGATGTTGACTCGCAGGGTCGGATTGCCGGTCACACCGTCGGCAGTGGCACGCAGGGCTCCGAGCTTTTCCTCATCGAAAATGCCACGCAGCGTCTCGCTGATCTTCTTATGTCCGCCGCAGAGACTGTTGAGCATCTCAATCTCAGGGATATTGACATAGAACGTGTAGTTGCCGGCCTTCTCGCATGCCATGGCGTTCTTGGTGAATGCCGGACCTGTGCAGTTGGACGGTGGTGCAAGGTAGTAGAGATCCGGGCATTCCTCCTTCGTCTTGTTCGTGCCCTTCTGCTTCTCATACTGCTTCTGATAGGCCAGATACTTCTGGAGCGTCTCATCGTCGTGCTGTCTGAGACGGCGTGTCACGATTTTCGACAGGCGTGTCAGTTCGCCTTTGCCGATACCCGAGACACCTACGAGGCAGCCCAGCATGCCACAGAGCCCAAGAACCTCGTTCGACTGATAGACGAACCTTGTGTTGCGCACCAGCGAGCAGATGGCAGGGTAGATGGAAGCGATCACTGCCTCGCGCATCTCCTTCGAGACAAGGCCTGATAGGAGAAGAATAAACTCCATGCCCGGCTCCATCAGCGAAGGCATCTTTGGAGCATGTTTCGACTGTAAAATTTGTTGAAATTTCATAGTAGCTTTTAATTGTTTGTTCTGTTAATAATTGCCTTTGGGATCAGGTGTCAGTTGGGTCAGATGGTCAGATGTCGTCTGATGTCCCCTTCTGTTGTTCAATCTATTAACTATTAGTTAGTTATAAGAGTGTTAGTAAGGGGTTTGAAACGGCTGATTCCATCTGATACCGTTTGATACTGACCCCTTGACCCCAGCGGTATTTGTTCTCACTCAGCTTTCTCTACAAGGCCTTTTGCCTCTGAGAGCGCTTCGCGCACCTCCTGCATGACCTCAATGGCGTATGCGTCGATGTTGAAGTCTCGCGAGAAATGGAGTTCCTTGAAGTTCAGGCGGATGTAATCGTCCTCAGGGCGGAGGGTCATAGTGATGTGTGAGCCGCGAAACGCATGGCTGTTACGTCTGTCTGTCTTATGACTCACCTTCTCCACGAATGTAGCGTTGAACTCATTTGTCAAGGTCAGTACCCCAGAGTAGCTCTTGCCCACCTCAGGGAGATTGTCATCCACGAGCAGGGTCTTGATGTCGATGCCGAGTAGATAGTTCTTTTTGAATAATTGATTTTGCATAGTAATGATCAATTAAAAAAAATACAAAGAAATAAATATCAGCAGCACACCACAACGACCGGTCAAGTTATGGGGGAAGCGGGCTGCAGAAACCAGAACGTTACTCCAAGGTAAATAGAGCGGCTCTTGCTTCACGGTGCAAAGGTATAAAAAAAACAACAGCCTCCGAAACCTATTTTGGGGTTTCGGAGGCTGTTGGGAGGAATTGGGAATAGTTGTGAAGCGTTGGGAATTATGACATCTTCACATTACTTGGTTTGTGGTTTCAGAGCTTCAAAGCGAGCTTGCAATGCTCCTATTTCATGTGTCTCATAATTGTAAGAACCATTCATCCATCGGCTGAATGCATCTTTCGGAACGTCTATTCCAAAACGTTCATTGAAGCCAGTCAATGACAATTGAACCATAGCACCAGCATCTACGGCTGCTTTATGTGGCTTTAGTATTTCCTTCCATTCTTTGCCTTTTTTTTGAATTGCTTCTTTGGTAAGCTTGTCAAAAAGTGCATCTATGGCTTGGGTAGATCTATCTGCCTCTTGGGAGGCACTACCATAATAATTGTAGTTGTTCACCTGACTGTCTATATGCTCTACATTCTGCGAGCCATTATAGAAGTTATATACTTTTCCTTCGCTCATACGCTTTATTTTTGATAAGTGTTATCTTGTCGTTCAATATGCTCTACATTCTGCGAGCCATTATAGAATTGGTAGGTTGTGACAGGCCTGTTTTGTTTGAAAGACTCTTTTGCTTCACGCTCTACATCATCAGCCATGGCATCCCATGCAGTGTTGCGCAACATTTTATTGACTCTAAGAGTAAAATTGGTTAAATCCTGTATGCCATTAAACTCATCAGCTTGATTCAGTATTCCTTCTTTAATTTGGTCAACAGAAATCATCCTCTTAGCCGAATTCTTAAGTTTTGCAATCTCTTCTTTATACTCCGGTCTCTCTCGCCACGCCTCTTGTTGGCTCCTAAGCTTTTCGTTTTCTTCTTTAAGTTGTTTCTCTGTTAAATTTCCACTAATAATCGATTGTATAGCATCATACATTAACGAAGGATCATCTAGTCCTCCTGCCTCTTGTATATCGCTCTGGTCATAACATTCTGAAGCAATATCTTCTTTTAGTTTTTGCCAGTCTTCAAACCATTTTTTATACTTTTGAAGTTGTTCTTTCACCTCTATCAATTGTGAATTCAAATCATTAAATTGAATTGATAATGTAGTTAACGACTTATCCTTTAATAATTTGAGCTGCTCTATTCTTTGATTAGAAACAGACTGCATCCGGTTCAGACAATCTTCAATCTGGAGATTGGAAGTCTGCATCATGTCGAGCACGGATTTGCTTGTTTCTATCCATTCAGCTGGTGTAGGTATAGGTTTCTGGGCTTCTTCCTCGGTCAAGACTATGCTTGAAGTCCTATACTTCGCATCCATTTCTTTTCTTGAAATAGCACGACTTATAATGTCTCCGAGTTTCGGAAGAATGTGAGGACGATGTTTCGGAACAGGACATCCATATTCGTCTTCATAGCAGATTTGATCATATAATTCGCCTCTACAATGTAAATAGTAATCGTATTCATCACTTGCTACAGCAGCAAATGAATCCATTTGCAATCTGTTATCTAACTGGTTTATGATATCATCCAGCAGATCATAATCGAAATAATTGGTGCATTCACCAACATGCTTGTAGATAGCTTTCGCATTACCATTTTTTATATGATTAATCAATTCTTCTTTGGTCATCTTAATGTTGATATTAGAGTTTTTTTTACTTGTTACTTCATCGGAGGATAATCTAACTTCGTGTCGTCTGCCGCCATCCTCATTGCAGGTTCGAGGTCGAAGACGTAGCTCGTATGTTGTATGGTTTTATTATTCTCTTCAAAATTCTCCTCCTGATCTGCCTAGAAAATGTTATTTATCTGTGTAGTAGATAAGGTTATGTTAGTTCCAGAATTGCTCATCTTCGCAATTTGAAAAATATGCGATTTTATTTTTCAAAAACAATTTGAATCTACCTATATTGCATGAATAATTACATGCAGATGAAACCAATTGTGAGAAAGAAAAAAGCTCTTTATAGTACATTTCATTTCGCATATATAATTCATATGAAGAGTAAAAAGATGGTATGTATAGGGAATAGGATTTGTCATTGATTTTACTTCGATAGATTTCCGAATCACATATTCCCTGAACATAATTATAAAGGTATTCTCTCTTTTCGTTTAAATAATTCTCTGAAGGGGAAAAAGTATCCTGCTTAATATTACTCAAAAAGTACTTGAATGGTAGCATCTTCTCTTCTTCAAATTCCACAACTGGGTCAATGCCAAGATAATTTAAGCATAACAATAAATCCACAATGAAATATGAACGAAAAGAGTAATAATAGTCCCCATCTTTATAACCATTATTAATTGTCCATTCTACATATTTGTGCTCGACTTTGCGTAGCATACTTATACTAATAATATAGTGAGTATAATACTCCTGCCCAAAGCCTGCACATAATTCAATATATTTCTTATGATCAACCATTCTTTTTTTCTTTCTGAGCAAATACAACTTTCAGTAAAGACAAGGTTTCATTTGCCTTGTTTCTTTCTTCACCAAAGTGCAATACTCTTTGAGGTTTTTCTAAATCATTCACCGTAATATAAATATTGTAATGATGAACAGTTTTTTCTGGACTACCAGTAGTAACTGTTTCAGATTTTGCAGTAGCACCACCAATTACTGCCCCAACAGGACCTGCAACTAGTGTGCCGACAATAGCTCGTCCTACCATGCTGCCAGTCTTTGTTTTAGTTTTTGTCTGTATGGTTGATGCGATGACTTTGTAGTCATCTTGCAATCTATAGTCAAGAACATCTTCAAAACTAAAATCAGTCTCATTAATCTGCATTATTGGATTCACTTTGCTAACAACAAGTTTGTCATAAAGTCGAGTACGAACAATAATTGGATCCTTGCCATACTTAGCTTCAAATTCAATCAATTTCTGTGCAGCCAAAGCTTTTCTTTTTTCAGCTTCTTCTGGATTATAAGCTTTTCTTCTTTCTTCTTTTCTTTTCTCTCGTTTTTTATCTTCAATAGTTGACGCAATCATAAAAATGACAAAAAAGATAAATAAAACTGATAAAGCAGAAATAATAAGAATCATAACATCATATTAATTTGTTATACATTAATATCTCATGACTTGAGTTGTCGAGAAGAGTGGAGAGAAGTCGTTTTCTGAATTCTCAAATCAAACTACTGATTGAGTATCGGTGTTATTATATATAACTGATTGTACATAAACACTCTTGAACAATAATATGAATAGACAATGCGTAACTTAGGCGTTGAGTTCGTCAATGTTGTTAACGGTCTTTCCCTCTCCGTTGGCAATAGCCTGCTCGGCTTCGTCCAGCTCCTCATAAAACATCTGGCTTTCGTAGTAGTCTGCTGTTGCCATAATTGTTGTAGTATTTGAATTGTTAGTTTTCGGCTGCAAAGATATGCACTAATTTTCTATTCTCCAAATTTTCAGTCCGTTTTCTTCTGTTATTTCTGTTTGGACATGACTTCTTGCTTCAGGAGTTTTGCTGCTGTGCGTGGAACGGATGCAATCACCAGATCAGGCAACTGCGGACGGGGTCTTCTGTAATTAAATGTCAGGCTGATATTGCAAAACAGGCATATAGTACCTTCATCGAATCATCCTCGGCAGATGCAAGACTGCATCCGCCTGATGGCTGTAACAGTAAATAAAGTGAGAGAGACTTTAGGTAGTGTGTTGTATGATTAATATCGGATGCAATTAATAATGGTCACGCATAGAGAAGACATATACGTAAATCATTCCGTTTGAAACCTCATATACAAGACGATGCTCCTGCGTAATGCGACGAGACCACTTGCCTTGCAGTTCATGTTTCAAAGGTTCTGGCTTGCCAATGCCTGTAAATGGGTGCGCCTGAATGTCCGCAAGAAGAGCCGAGATTCGTTTCATTATGGCTTTATTGCCTGTGCGTTTCCAGAAATCTCGGTCTGCTTCAGCTTGAGGAAGGAGAACTATTTCCATAGATCTTCAAGCTTTGTGACTTTCACGTTACCTTCAGCTATGGCGCGTTCGCCTTCACGAATACTATCCATAATCTTGGTATTGGCCATGATGTACTCGGTCTCATCCTCTACGATATTCTCCTCAAAATGCCATCCCATGGCTTTGGCCAAACCCTTGAATCGCTTGAGATCCACCTTCGGAATGTTGATGGTGAAAGGTGTTGTCTGCTGAATGGATGCTGTTGCCATAATTGTTGTAGTATTTGAATTGTTGTTTTTCGGGTGCAAAGATATGCACTAATTTTCTATTCTCCAAATTTTCAGTCCGTTTTCTTCTGTTATTTCGATGAACGTGCGCATTTTTGCAGATCGCATTGTATTCAATCGTGATGAACAAAAAAGCGTATACCAATGATCGCGCGGTTGACCAGAAATGAGAGAAGGAATGTGAGGGAAAGGCTGATGCCCAGCATGGCCCATTGCGGCAGGGTGTGGAACATCGGCCAGCAGGCAAGGCTCTGAAGGATGGGGAAGTGAAAGAGATACATCTCGTACGAGCAGTTGCCGACCACCGAGACCTTCGGACTTATGAACGTGGAGACGCTCAGCACGAGGAACATCGTCACGGTGGCAATCGGATAGACGAGCGACCCGGACAGCTGGGCAACGATGCCGTCGGGCATGGCGCTCATGCAGGCAACGTGGAGGTTAAGGAGTGTCGCCCCAAAACAGAAATACACGAGCTTGTGGGCCATGAGATGCTCCTTGTACCTGTAGCAGAGCACGCCGAGATAGAAATAGACGAACTGTCCGGCAAACTGGTATGACAGCCTGTAGAACAGGTCGCTGCCCGTGGCGGACGAGATGCGGATCATCGAATAATTGTAGATCAGAGAGAAGGCAAACAGCCCGAGAATGCCCCAGAGGAAGCGGATGCGGAACCGCCTGAGCAGCCAGACGAACAGGGGCAGGCTCAGATAGAGCATCCATTCGACCTTGAGCGTCCAGAGCGAACCGTTGACGGCTGTGACCGCATGGTCGGCAAACACGCCCGGAAGGTCGGGCTGCAGGAAGTTGAGGAATGTGAGATTGGCGGCAAGATAGCGCCAGAACGCCGATGAGGTGAAGTAGGCCGCCACATCGCACGTGGATAGAAGACTGAGCAGCAGGGCACACGCCCCGACCACAAACCAGTAGGCTGGCAGGATGCGCCAGGCTCGGCTTGCCACATAGCGGCTGAGGCTCCGGCTGCGCTCGTAGCTGGCATAGACCAGAAATCCGCTGAGACCAAAGAACACACCCACGGCCGTACCGCTATCGGTAGGCCATGGGATGTCACGTCCGAACACGACGTTGAAGTGGGCTATGATGACCGATACTGCCAGATAGTATCGCACGAGGTCCATCTGGTAGAATCGCATAGGTTTGCTGCCGCTCATCGTGGGGGATGATTAGGAATAGAGGAATCGCTTGATGGACTTCTTTGGAGTCTTCTCAAACTCCTGCTCTACGAGCTCGAAGGCGTTGACGTGAGCGTAGGCCGGCAGGCGGTGGTTCATGTCGCGCATGAGTGAGTTATAGTGGCGGAGCAGGGCCTCATCGTCCTTGAATCCAGCCTTGGCAGCAGCCTCGCGGTCAGGGTAGGTGAGGGCCACGAGGCGCAGGTCGCGCTGCACCACAACGCTCTCGACCACAAACGGAAGCGAGTTGACCTCGGCCTCGATCTCCTCTGGGTAGATGTTCTGTCCTGTGCCCGAAAGGAGCATGTTCTTGATGCGTCCGCGGATGAAGATGTTGCCCACGGTGTCGATGACGCCCATGTCGCCTGTGTGGAGCCATCCGTCGGCATCAATGGTGCGGCGTGTGGCCTCCTCGTTCTTATAGTAGCCCAGCATGACGTTCATGCCGCGTGTGAGGATCTCGCCAGGCACGTTGTGCGGGTCGGTGCTGTCGATGTGCACTTCCATGCGTGGAGCAGCCTTGCCGCATGAGTTGCGAACGAAGTCCTTCCAGTCTTCATAGCCGATGATCGGAGCGCATTCGGTCATGCCGTAGCCCACGGTATATGGGAAGTCGATCTCCTTGAGCACCTCCTCGACCTCCGAGTTGAGGGCTGCGCCTCCGATGATGACCTCATAGAGATTGCCGCCGAGGGCTTCCATCAGGCCTTCGCGCATCTTGCGGTTGATGGTATTGCGCAGGAACGGGATGCGACGCATGGCCGAGATCTTCGGATCCTTGAACTGAGGCATGAGTCCCTTGCGCACGATCTTCTCGATGAGCATTGGCACGAGCACGAGGATGATAGGCTTGACGTCCTTGAGCGCGGCCATGATGAGCGTAGGCGTGAGGGCGCGGTTGAGGAATGTGATGTGGATGCCGGTGCAGAACTCGTACATCAGCTCGAACGACATGCCGTAGAGGTGGGCGGTAGGCAGGAGCGAGAGGACTGACTGTCCGGCATGGAGGTTAGGCAGCACCTGCTGGGCGAATGCCATGTTGCTCCAAAGTGCACGTTCGGGGATCATCACGCCCTTAGGGTCGGACGTGGTGCCTGATGTATAGTTGATCATGAGCAGCTCGTCGGGTGTGTGACGTTCGTAGTGGACGTCCTCAGGGGTCAGCTCAGGGCAGTCAGTAAGCGTCACGAGGTCTGGCTGGAGCAGGACGATCTCGCTCTCAGAGTGGGCCACAAGGCGTTCGACGGTCTCGGCCGTAAACTCGTTGAGCAACGGCACGGCAACGGCACGGTAGGTGAAGGCTGCGAGGAGCGCGATGCTCCATTGTGCGCTCGGACGGCCGCAGAGGGCGATGCGGAAACCCGGCTTGAGGCCTTTCTCCTGCCATATCTGATGATAGCGTGCTATCTGCTGGGCTACTTGTCCGTATGTGAAGGTCTCGCCCTGGTAGTTGCTGAGGGCGGGGAGGTCCCAGTTCTGACGGATCGATTCTTCGAGTACTGCGTTCAATCTGGCTTTCATAATCTATAAGGATAAGGATGTGTGACTGTATGTTTTTATATTCGTGTTAATGGTTCTGTCTGATGATTACTGCTTCGGCGTGAGCAATTGCTTCGTCGTAAGCGATTACTGCTTAGGCGTGAGTGTGATGAGTGGGATGAGCATCTCTTCCATCGAGATGCCTCCGTGCTGGAAGGTGTCGCGATAGTACTGCGCATAGTAGTTATAGTTGTTGGGGTATGCGAAGAAGTCGCGCGACGTGGCGATGACATAGCTCGTCGAGAGGTTGAGCACGGGCAGGCCGAAGTCCTTTGGACGTGTGATCTCATAGACGTTCTTGTCCTGATGGTTGAGGTTCTTGCCGAGCTTGTATCGCAGGTTGGTGTTGACGTTCTTGTCGCCAACGATGCGCACGGGGTTGTCCACGCGGATGGAACCGTGGTCGGTGGTCAGAATGACCTTGTATCCCATGCCGGCTATGCGACGGAACAGCTCGATGGTGGACGAGTGTTCGAGCCACGTGCGTGTGAGGGCTCGGTAGGCCGACTCGTTGTTGGCCAGTTCGCTCACCACCTTGATGTCCGTACGGGCATGGCTGAGCATGTCGATGAAGTTGAGGACGATGACGTTGAGCGGATACTGAGCGAGCGAACGGAGCTGCGAGGCGAGCTTGTCGCCGTATGACGACTCGTTGACCTTGTGATAGCTGAAGCGGTAGGGCTTGCGATAGCGGTCAAGGTGGGTCTGGATGAGAGGCGCCTCGTTGAGGTTCTTGCCTTCCTCCGAGTCCTCATCGACCCACAGGTCGGGGAACATCTGTGCGATCTTGTCAGGCAGCAGACCCGAGAAGATAGCGTTGCGCGCATACTGTGTGGCTGTCGGCAGGATGGAGCAATAGACGTCCTCCTGGCATGTGAAGTATTCCGAGAGCAGAGGCTGTATGACGCGCCATTGGTCGAGGCGGAAGTTGTCGATCACCACGAGGAACACCTTCTCGCCCGAGTCGAGCGATGGGAAGATGTGGGTCTTGAAGATGTCGGTGGACATCACGGGTGCCTCGGTATCGGACTGGGCACGACCCGACTGGGCTGCCAGCTTCTCGCCGATCCACGACTCATAGTTGCGCTTGACGAACTTCGAGAATGCGGCGTTGGCCTCCTGCTTCTGCATCAGCAGCATCTGGCTGAGACCCGAATCCTCGGACGAGGAGAGTTCCAGTTCCCAGAACACCAGTCGCTTATACACCTCGACCCAGTCCTGGAACGTCATGGCCGACCCGATCTGCATCGACAGACGGCCGAACTCCTGCTGATAGCCCGAGGTCTGGTGCTGCTGGGTTATCTCGCGCGCATGGAGGTTCTTCTTGATGGACATGAGCATCTGTGTGGGCAGCACGGGCTTGATGAGATAATCGGCAATCTTGCCGCCGATGGCCTGATCCATGATGCTCTCCTCCTCGCTCTTGGTGACCATGATGACGGGGAGGGCAGGCTGCAGGTCCTTGATGCGCTGGAGGGTCTCAAGTCCGGTCAGGCCAGGCATGTTCTCATCGAGGAAGACGAGGTCGAACGAATGCTGATGCACGAGGTCGAGCGCATCCTGTCCGTTGGTGGCTGTCACCACCTCGTATCCTTTCTGCTGAAGGAAGAGTATGTGTGGGCGTAAGAGATCAATCTCGTCGTCAGCCCAGAGAAGGAGAGGCATTTCTTATGATTTTGAATTATTTATTCCCAACTATGAATATGTGTTCCCAGTTATGAATTTCCGGTTATGCGTTGTGGCCTGCTGCGTCATCCGGCTGTTCAACTCTCAGCTCGCCATGCTCGGTGATGTGTTCCACGAGACGATGGTAGAAGCTGTGGTGTGAGAGCGTCGAAGCGTCGCCAAGGACGATGAGCTTCATGCGGGCTCGGGTGATCGCCACGTTCATGCGTCGCAGGTCGTTGAGGAAGCCGATGCGTCCCTCGTCGTTGCCTCGCACCATCGAGATGAGGATCACGTCGCGTTCCTGACCCTGGAAGCCATCTACCGTATTGACCGTGATCTGATGACGGATGGGCTGGAGGAACGAACTCTGGCGTACGAGCTTGCGGAGCAGCTGCACCTGGCTCTTGTATGGCGATATGATGCCGAAGTCGATGCGTTCGCGCAGCATTCGGTCGATGCCCAGCTGGCGGATGTAGTCGCGCAGGGTCTTGACGAGCAGGAGTCCCTCGCTGGTGTTCAGTCGGCTCTGCGACAACGGATTGAGCTGCTCCTCGAAACCGAGCTTCGAGGTGTCGATCCACACCATGGGCGTGTCGAGCGGGAAGACCGTGCGCAGGGCGACCTCGGGAGCGGCTGTGAGCCTGCCCTGATAGAACCAGTCGGACGAGAAGCGCATGATGTCCTGATGCATGCGGTATTGCACGGTCAGGAGTTCCACGCATGTGGGTTTCTCCTTCGCCACCTTCTGCATGAGCGTGTGGCTGAGTCCCTGCATCTCGGCTTCGCGGCATTTGACCGTAGGCGGCAGCTGGCAATGGTCGCCTGCCAGGATCACGCGGTCGGCCTTGATGATGGCAGCCCAACAGGCGGCCTCGAATGCCTGTGCAGCCTCGTCGATGAAGAGCGTGGAGAAATGCTTGCGTTCGAGCACTCGCGATGCCGTTCCGATGAGCGTGCAGGCGATGACGCGGCTCTGGGCAAAGAGGTCTTCGTTGATGCGTATCTCCAGTTCGGTACGGCGGTTGCGGAGCTTGCCTAACTGCGACCCGGCAGCACGTCGTTCGGTGGCAGAGGCGTTGCGCGACGAAAGCTTGGCGATGGCCTCACGTTCGGCTTTGCGTATCGCCCAGAGCTCGGTGTAGTCGGGATGCGACTCATAGCGCCGTTCGTAGGTGGCATCGAGCAGACTGTCGCTCACTCGCATCGGATTGCCCACACGCAGCACGCTTATGCCCCGTGCCAGCAGCTGTTCGGCTATCCAATCGACTGCCGCATTGCTCTGTGCGCACACCAGCACCTGTGTCTCGCGTCGCAGGGTTTCGCCTATTGCCTCGACGAGCGTCGTGGTCTTGCCCGTGCCCGGAGGTCCGTGGACGATGGCTACCTCGCGTGCGCAGATGACCTTCATCACGGCTTTCTGCTGCGACTGGTTGAGCCATGGGAACGGAAGCGGCTGCTCGGTGCGGAACGATGGCTGTTCGCTGCCAATCAGCACGTTGCGTAGATGCTGGAGGCGCGGATTGTCGGTCGTGGACACCTTGTGTATCGCCTCGCGCATGACGTGGTGTGATGTGGCGTCGAACGAGAGCTGAACGCCCAGATGGGACGTGCGGGCATATTGACGTATGGTCTCGGCTGCCTGTGTGTTGGGAATGGTGATGAGCAGGCGTTGGCCATCGACCCTCGACACCATGCACGACCATGTGAAGAAGATCGGGCGTTCGTGGTCGTCCTCGGTGCGGAAGAATGCCACCGGACGTCCTGGCTCGAACTCGGCCTCACGGTCGGGCTGATCGCCCTCCATGTCGTTGAACACCTCGATGACCAGCTGGTTGAGGGCGTTGTAGAACGTGCGTCCGCCGCTGATGGGGTAGAGGCATTTGCCCTGACGTATGCGCCGCTGGATGCCTGCCTGTCGGCTCATCTCCTCATACTCCTTCTTCTCAAACTCATATTCGAGCTTGAGCAGGTGTTCCTGTATGTTGAGGTGCTGGCGCATGGTCGTGAGTGTTTTTTTGTTCTTTAGTTTCCTTTGTCCTTTGTCTTTCGTCCTTCGTCCTTTGTCTTTCGTCCTTTGTCTTTCGTCCTTAGTTCTGCAGGTCGAGGATCACGCCCATCTCCATGCGACGTGTCTGGGCTGGGTAGTAAGGCATGATGAACGAGTCGTTGGTGACGGCTCCGTCGAGCAGGTTGTGCATGGCAAGGAAGAACTTGATGCGCTTGAGGTTACAGTTGACGTAGCCGTTGAGCATCGGGTAGTTGCCACACTTGATGTCGCGCTGCACGCAGAACTGCTGGGTGGCTGGCTGATAGACAGGCACGTAATAGCGTGTGTTATAATAGCCCGTGACGCCAGCCTGGATCAGAAGTGTCTTGGCTATGCGGAAGCGGAACGAGAGGTCTGACTCGACGCTTACCGTCGGCAGGTTGAGCACCTTCGACTTGCTCGAAATCTGTACGAGTACGGCATTCTCCCACGACAGCCATTTGCCTGCATGGAGTCCCTGACGGGCTTCGATGGCAAAGACGTCGATCTGCTGTCCGAACTGGCGAGGCATGCCTGTGTTGTCGAAATAGTGGAAGTCGCTGATATGCTCGATGCCGCCGCGGATGCTGGTGCCGGTGCGAGGGTAGGCGATGGTGCCATCCACCCGGACATGCTTCTCAGCCTTGAACTTCGAGTTGCTCCAACGGAAATGGTTGCTGAAATAGTGCTGGAGAAGATAAGGCGTGTGGGTGTTGCGCACTTTGGCTCCAAGGGTCACGAGCAGGCTGTCGGTGCGGCGGCCTGTCTCCGCGTCGCGTCTGCCGAATGGGATGGTGGTGTAGATTGTGCCATCGACCATCACATCGCCCAGCTTGTCTCCGTCCGAGATGCAGGTCTTGGCCGTGGCGTCGAAGCGGATGTCCGAGCTCTGCTGACGGCTGATCTGTCCGCCCACCCATACGTTGTTCGATGAGTGTGAACGTGGGATGTACTTCAGGTCGAGCGAGTCCTGAAGCATGGTATATTGCTGATGCTCAAAGCCGATGAAACCGCTGATTGCAAACTGCGAGAAACGGCTGAAGCCCTCGTTGAGACGGAGTCCGGCGTAGGTCGAGATGCAGCGGTAGGAGGTCGAGTCGTGGGTCTCAAGCGGGTCATACCAGTTGTCGGCAAAGAACGGGTCGTCTTTGGCCTGGGCTGACTTGCCCATCACGAAGTTATGGTGCATCGACTCGATGTCGATGTTGTGGAAGATCGATGCCACGGGGATGAACTCGTCATAGACCGATGAGTCTGCGGGATCGATGCGCTCCTGCCACATGCCGAAGTCGTAGCTGTGCTGGAAGTGGAGCTGGCGCGTGTCGGTCTCGTTCCATGTGTCGGTCAGGCGCGTCGGCATGTTGCGCGGATCGGTGAAGTTCGAGTTGAACGTATCCGGATTGAGCACCATGCCTCGGTCTGTGATGCCGCCGTTCTCCTGGTTGGCAAGCTTCGACAGGTTGAAGTTGATGTATGCCTTATACTGGTCGCCCTCATAGTAGGCATAGCTCGTCCAGCGCAACGGCTTGGTGGCCGAGTTCATGTATTCGCCTCGGGCATACACATAGTCGAGCTGCGAACCGATGCCTGTCTGTCGGTTGAAGTTGCCCATGAAGCTGAGACGCAGGCGGTCGTTCTCCTGGATGCTCGATCCGGACTTTGTAAAGTTGATTACTGTGAGCGGAACCTTCGTATTGTAGTAGAGCTGCTGTGAAGGGTCTGTACGGAACAGATTATAAGCGTTGGCAAAGATGAAGTCGTGATCATCGCGACGGTCGAAGAAAGCTTGCACAAGGTGCGGGCTGAAATTATTACCCGTGTGAAGAACTGACAACGCGTGACTGTTCATCGTCTGACGGTTGCCGAGACCGATGAACGAGGTGTCGGGCTCGCAGCAATGTCTCAGACCAGTGAGCGGATCGAGCATGTAGCAAAGTCGATCGTCGCGCAGGGGGATGCACGGGTTATCCTCCTTGGTGGTAGTCGCGTTTTTGTCCGTGCTGCCGTTGCCTGTGTTCGCAGCAACGTCTTCCGACAGGTTGCTCTGTGCGTATGCTGTTGCAGCATTCACGCACGCGCATATAATAAAAAGGTACAAAAGTACCTGACGTAGCATTTTCATGGGCGCAAAGATACATTCATTTATTGACATGACCAAATTATTTCGCGAAAAACCTAATTTTATTCACATTTTATTGAATAATCACGTTTCTGCTGTTAATTATCATTAATGTTTTAAACTTTTTCAGCGTTTTTATTTCAAATGTTAAAATTTAATGTTAATTTTGCACCCGAAAAGTTAATCGATGCATTGTTGTATTGACAAAACAGCTAAAGAATGAAGAAGAGTACTATCTGGTATATAACGATTGTGCTGATACTGGCCTTTGCCGGATTCATTGCCCTGCAGATCTCGTATCTCGATGTCATTGTGGGCACTCGCAAGGAGCAGTTCAAGCGTGCCGTCAACCGTTCGCTCTACATGGTGAACCGCGAGCTTGAGCGTCAGGAGACACGCACCTATCTCAATGAGAACTTCGACGAGGATCAGCGTCAGCAGCTTGAAGAGATGCTCCACGATGACTATGACGACCTTCAGGCCCTCTATTCCCAGTCGTCCGTCACGACCATGCCCAATCAGATGCAGATCAGCCATCAGCATCAGAGCGTCAGCGTGATGGGGCCCGACGGTTCGGTTCAGACGTTCGAGTTCTCTGTGGCCGACACTTCGATGCTCCAGTCCTACAGCGTCGGTCCGCAGCATAAGGGCAACAACATCCAGAGCCGTCAGAAGACGCGCCAGGACATGCTCTTCCGCCAGTATGTCCATCAGCGCAATGTGCTCGACGATGTGATCTTCCGCATCATGGTGCGTGCCTCTGACCGCAATATCCTCGACCGTGTCGATCCCGACGAGCTGCGACGCATGCTCAGCGCCTCTTTCCAGCGCGAGGGCTGTGAGCTTCCGTTTGAGTTCTGTATCGTCGAGCGCGACGGTCGCACAGCCTACCGTTCGCCTGGATATAATGCCGAACGTGCCGAGCGTGAGGGCTGTTTCATGCAGGTCCTGTTCGACTCTGAGTCGCTGCAGTCGGCCACCCAGCCGCAAGGCGGAGCCATCACCGACCGCCTTAACTATGTCGAGGTCTATTTCCCCAACAGCGACCGCTACCTCCTGCGTGACAGCCTTGACTTCATGGTTCCGTCGTTCCTCTTCTCGGCGGTCATCCTCTTCCTCTTTATCTTCGTGATTGTGGTCATCTTCCGCAGCAAGAAACTCAGCGAGATGAAGAACGACTTCATCAACAACATGACCCACGAGTTCAAGACTCCGATCAGTTCCATATCGCTTGCAGCTCAGATGCTTAACGACCCGAGTGTGTCCAAGTCGCCCGATATGGTGTCACGTCTCACCGGAGTGATCGGCGATGAGACCAAGCGCCTCCGGTTCCAGGTCGAGAAGGTCCTGCAGATGTCGATGTTCGACAAGCAGCGCACCAACCTCAAGTTGCAGGAGCAGAACGTCAACGCTCTGGTCGATAGCATTGTCAATACCTTCCGTCTCAAGGTCGAGAAGGCTGGCGGAACGCTCGAAGCCCAGCTCGATGCCGACGACGATGTCTGCATGATCGACGAGATGCACTTCACCAACGTGATCTTCAATCTCCTCGACAATGCCTATAAGTATTCGCGCGAGGATGTGCCGCTCCATCTCTGTGTGCACACGTCCAATCCTGATGATCGTCATCTTGAGATACGTGTGAGCGACAACGGCATCGGCATCAAGAGCGAAAACCTCAAGCGAATATTCGAGAAATTCTATCGCGTGCCGACAGGCAACCTCCATAATGTCAAGGGCTTCGGTCTCGGTCTTGCCTACGTCTGGAAGATCGTCACCGACCACGGCGGACAGATCAAGGCCGAATCAGTCTTCGGTCAGGGAACAACGTTTATTATTAACATTCAACTCATATAACTATGATCCAGCAAAACACTAACGACAAACTTCGCATCCTGCTTTGCGAAGACGACGAGAACCTCGGTATGCTCCTCCGCGAGTACGTTCAGGCAAAGGGCTTCCTCTGTGACCTCTATGGCGACGGAGATGCAGGCTTCAAGGCATATCTGAAGGGACGTTACGACTTCTGCATCCTCGACGTGATGATGCCTAAGAAGGACGGCTTCACGATGGCTTCGGAGATTCGTGCTCTCAATCAGGACATCCCTATTATCTTCCTCACAGCCAAGTCGTTGAAGGAGGATATCCTCGAAGGATTCAAGATCGGCGGCGATGACTATATCACCAAGCCTTTCTCAATGGAGGAACTCCTGTTGCGCATCGAGGCAATCCTGCGTCGCGTCAAGGGCAACAAGGGCAAGGAGATTACCGCCTATCACATCGGCAGCTTCACCTTCGACGTCCAGAAGCAGATACTCTCGCGCGGCGAGGAGCAGACCAAGCTCACCACCAAGGAGAGCGACCTCCTCAGCCTCCTCTGCGCCCATGCCAACGAGATTCTCGAACGCAACTTCGCCCTGAAGACCATCTGGATCGACGACAACTACTTCAACGCCCGTTCGATGGATGTGTATATCACCAAGTTGCGCAAGCATCTCAAGGACGACCCTGAGACCGAGATCATCAACATCCACGGCAAGGGTTATAAGCTCATTGCTCCAAACATCACCTCAGAATGATGTCAGAGTAAAGATAAAAGTTGCGCGCTTTGTTAAGAAAAAAGCAATAAAAAAGTAAGTTTTACATTGCAGAAAGTACATAAAAAGTAAATAAATATGCAAAAACGGCCAAAAGAAGTGATTTTTTTGGCTGTTTTTGTTTGTGTTTGTTAAAAAACATATAACTTTGCACCCAAATTATATAGGTATGCGTGTTATTCTCATTTTATCGGAGGCAGCACTCACATCTCAATGGTTATAGTAAAGGTAATTCTTTTTTTATTATACACATTTATTAATTTAAAAGCATTATTGAGAATGAAGAAGTTTTTATCTCTCGCTTTGATTTCAGCGATTGCAGCATTCTCTTTTGCCGCTTCTCCTGTACAGAAGAGCGTAAAGCGCAACACTATCGAGGTTGCCTACCGTTCTAATGCACTTGCTGAAAAGGCAATGTATGTTGCATTGCAGGAAGTAAAGGCAGCCAAGGCTGCTGCTTCTGAGGAGTTTACCGCAACAGCTGTTAAGGCTGCCGGTAACTCGCGCGTTTATGCTAAGGCCAACCTCACCGAGTTTGGCAAGGCAATCAAGGGTGCTAAGGCTACTCGCCAGGCATTCAATGGTCCTTCTTTGAAGAGCAGAGTCGCTCACGAGAAGGCAGCTTTCAAGGTTGGTGCTGCACCTGTCAGGTTCGCTGCTCCTAAGAAGGCTGCTCAGGAGGTTCTTCCTGAGTTCACAACTGTTGCTGAGGATGGTACACAGCAGTATCTCTTCAACCTCGGTTACGGTGGTTTCATGGTAGGCGCTAACGATTGGGGTACACGTGCATCAGTTTCACGCAACAGCGGTATGCCTATCGCAATCTCTAAGGTTTCTGGCGGCACATACAAGCTCGGCGCATTCAGCCCAGACAACGCTGAAGGTCTTTGGATCGATGGCAGCCGTGACGGCAACGACAAGTTCACCTTCGAGGCAGCCGGTGCTGACACTTACCTCATCGGTTGCACCAAGTTCCCTGGCACTGTCCTCACATGGGGTGGCGACGAGGCTAACACTCGCGTTAACTTCACAGCTGATACAACAAACTGCAAGTGGGGTGTTGTTAGCGCTGAGGCATACGCTGCCTACTGGGATGCTCTCGAGGCAGAGGGTATCTACACAGCTCACATGAGCAACGACAAGGCTGCATGGGCTGGTGCTACTGGCGTTTACGGCGGTGGCGCTGAGCGTTATGCCGAAGGTGGTTGCCCAGAGGGCGATCTCATGACCCAGACTATCAGCAACCTCCCTGCAGGTAAGTATCTCGTTACTTTCCATGCAATTGCCAACGTGGCTCGTAACCTTGACGTAGCTCAGTTCGCTGGCGATGGCATCGCATACGCTTTTGCTAACGACGCAAAGGTTGACGTTACTGTAGGCACAAAGTCTGGTCTCGACGCTGCTGACTGGGATAACGGTCTCCGTGAGATCGAGTGCACAGTAGGTGAGGACGGCGTTCTCGCTTACGGTATCGGTAACTATCGCGCAGGTGGTCAGTGGTACGTTGTTAGAACTGTTAGCCTGATCAAGCTCCCTGACTACATCCCTGTTGAAGCTACATCAGTTGCTGCAACATACTATGCATCAGACGGTGACTGGTACTGCGTCTTAAAGGACGATTTGAATACTTTTGTATTCGACATTGTTACCAACGATCCTGCAGAGCTCGAGCTTGACCACGAGTACACACTCGCTGATATGGATCCAAGCTATTCTTTCTGCAGACTTAACGGTTCTACATCAACTAAGATTCAGTACGCTTCTGCTTCATTCGTTGTTAAGCAGGGTCTCTATGGTCGTGACTATGATGTCAAGGCTGTTCTCACAAATGGCGATGCATACCATGTCATTTACACAGCTCCTCGTCCTGAGACTATTGACGTCGAGGCAACTACTGCTACAATAAAGTGGTATGGTCAGCCAGACAACGATTGGTTTGTAGTTCTTTCAAACGCAAACCTCGAATTCCGTTTCGATATCTTCGACCAGTCAGCTGACGGTCTCTTGCTTAACCATGAGTACACACTTGCTGACATGATAGAGGACTACTCTTGGGGCCAGAACAAGCTTACAAACACTCAATTCTCATACAAGTCTGTTTCTTTCAAGGCTCTTACCGGTGCTAACGGCACAGACTATGTTGCTACCGTTGTTGACAATGTGAACAACACCTACAACGTTACATATACTACTCAAGCTGCTCCAGAGCCAACATCGACCGTAGAGGTTGAATTTACTGCAGCTGAAACACAACTTGTTGATGCATCAGCATCTTCTGGTATCATCCAGTTCGCAGGTGCCAAGGAAAATGGTTTTGAGGCCTTCGTTGCCATCAACACTAACCAGATTGCTGGAACCTATACCTTTGAGGATATTATTGCGGACTACACCGGTCTTTACATTGATGCTGAAGACATGGATGGCGTAGTTTGTGTTGACCTCACAGCAGTTGTGACCGACCTCGGCAACGGTGCTTATAAAGCTGTTGTTGAGTACCTCGGTGCAAACACTGTTCTCTACAAGCTTACATTCAACTATGGTGAGGCTGGTGCCGAAGAGGTTGTCGTTACCAAGGATGCTCACGGCATCATCACTTCTGTAACTGGTGGTACTGCTAAGAGCTACGCTCGTGCTGCTTCAGGTACAGCTTACTTCGTTAACAATTCGCAGATGTCTATGGCTGCTCAGTCTGGCACCGTAACTGTTATCGAGGATGGTGACAAGGTTTATATCAAGGACCCAATCACACGTTATACCCAGGGCTCTTGGGTTGAGGGTACAAAGGAAGGCAACACTATCGTTGTTGCTGCTCATCAGCCACTCGCTTACAACTCTTCATACGATGCTACTATCAGCCTCCGTTGGGGTGTAATCACTGCTACTGGCAGCATCAACAATGCTGATAGCTATGCTGAGAACTTCGTATTCGAGGTTGCTGGCGATACTTGGACTCTCCTCAATACAGCTACTTATGATGAAAGTGCTGATGCTTACTACATGGGTGCTTTCTGGGATGATGACGACACTGCTACCGGTTATGGCGACGCTGAGACCGTACTTACCTACGATCCTAACTTCGAACCTGTCAGCACAGAGCTCGTAACTCCTCCTTCAAGCCTTGTTGCTGAGGATTGGGCACTTGAGGCTACTCAGATTTCAAGCTCAGGCGAGACTTCTGTAACTGCTCGTGTTAAGGTTGGCTTCGCTGGCAATGACGTTTACGTTCAGGGTCTTATCAAGGACTTCCCAACCTCATGGGTTAAGGGTACAATGGACGCTAATGGTCTTGTTACATTCAAGAAGTTCCAGTTCGTCGGTGTTTACGGCGGTACTTACAACATCTGGATGATCGGTGTAACCGAGGATGGCGAGGAAGCCTACATGGACGACTTCCAGATGCAGTATGATGCTGCTGACAACGCATTCTATGCTATCAACGAGTGTCTTGCCAATGCTGCTGAAGATCGCATCTACTATCTCGGCTGGTATTCAGGCATCGTTCTTACCAAGGGTGCTCTTGAGGAGCCGGTTATCACAGATCTTACAGCTGCTCTTCCTTACGTTAACGGCTTCGACACCGATGCTGAGCAGGCTGAGGCTGCAATCTTTGATGCCAACGATGACGGCAAGACCTTCACTCTGACCAACGATACCAACACTGGTAGCACAGCTGCCCGCTATGCTTATAGCAGCGCAAACAGTGGTAACGACTATGTGGTATTCCCAGGTCTTTCACTCACAGCTGGTACTTCTTATAAGGTTTCTGTTGACGCTCGTGCTTATAGCTCATCTTACCCAGAGCGTATTGAGGTTGTTGCTGGCAAGGTAGCTAAGGCTTCTAAGCTCTCAATCTCTGTCATCCCTGCTACTGATCTTGTTTCAACTGACTACGAGACTCTCACAGCTGAGTTCGTTCCAGATTCAACAGGCGTTTACTACTTCGCAATTCACGCAATCTCTGATCCTGACATGTACTATCTCTTCGCAGATAACTTCTCTGTAAAGGAGAACAACATGTCGGCTCCTACAGCTCCAGCAGATCTCGCTGTTACTCCTGATCAGAACGCAGATCTTAAGGCCTCTATCCAGTTCTACGCTCCTATGACAACTCTTGGCGGTGACACAATCACCGAGACAATCAGTTTTGTTGTTAAGCGTGACGGTGAGGTTATCTCTGATGATTTGACTGCTGCTGCCGGTGCACTCGTTGAGCTCCAGGATAACAATGTTCCTACTCCAGGTTCTCACACCTACTCTGTAGTTGCTGTTCTCAACGATGTTGCTTCTGACCCTGTTTCAGCTAAGGTTTACGTTGGTGAGGATACTCCAGATGACGTTCAGAACATTGCTGCTGCTGATTGCAACGAAACCGTTCTCCTCACATGGGATGCTCCAACTGAGGGTTACAACGGCGGTATCATCAAGCCAGAGAACGTTCGTTACAATGTTTACCCTGTTGAGATGGTTGAGTTCTTCGGTATGCAGTTCCCATCTATGGACACCGATAATCCTTACGCTACTGAGCTTACCGACACAAAGTACGATGTTGCATTCGACACCAACACTGGTGCTCAGCAGTACTCTTACTTCGGCGTAACCGCTTCTAACGAGGCTGGTGAGTCTGGCGGCGTATTGGCTGCTCTCCTCACAGGTGCTCCTTATGAGATGCCTCTCGTTGAGGGTCTTGCAGGTGGTTCTCTCGCTTACTGGTGGGGTCTTGACTACGATGAGGCTAACGAGGCTCTCGAAGGTGGTCTCTACATTGGTGAGGAGTCTTCTGACGAGGATGGCTACAGCTTCCTCTTCGCTGCTGAGACTGTTGGTTACATCGACCTCCTCTCTGGTAAGATCGCTATGAACGGTGCTGCCAACGCTGCAATCTCATTCGACTACAAGTCTGACGCTGCTGCAACTCTCACCGTTATCGCTGTTACAGCTGAGGGTGAGAAGGCTCTTAAGACCATCGATGTTGCTGCTTCTGAGTCATGGTCAACTGCTAAGGTTTCCCTTGCTGACTTCGCTAACGAGAAGTGGGTACGCCTCACTCTCCACGGTGAGTTCACAGGCAAAACTGAACTCTATGTTGACAACATCGTTGTAATGGATATGATCTCTGATAACCTCGTTCTTTCTCTCAACGCTCCTAAGAGTGTCGTAGCTGGTAAGACCGCTGCCGTTAAGGTAACTGTCAAGAACCAGGGTGAGAATGTTGCTGAGGGCTATGTAATCAAGGTTACTGCTGATGACGAGGTTGTTGCTGAGTTCACCGACAACGCAGCTCTCGGCTTCATGGAGGCTGTAACTGTTACTGCTAACGTTGAGACAACTGTCTTCACCGAGGCTGGCGACATTACTGTTAAGGCAGAGGTTCTCTTCGACGCTGACCTCAAGGCTGAGGACAACGCTGACGAGGCTGTAGTTGCTGTCGTTGCTCCATCTGTAACTCCAGTTGAGAACGTAACTGCTGTTCTTGCTGAGAACGGCGTTGAGGTTGCTTGGACTGTAGCTACTGAGTCTGCAACTGAGGTTGTTGAGGACTTCGAGTCTTATGAGGCTGGCTCTATGTACGCTGATGGTACAACCATGGGCGAGTGGGGTGCTATCGACCTCGTACAGGGTTCTACCTACGGCTGGGAAAGCTCTCAGATCGCATGGGACAACACTGGCGTGCCATACGCATTCGCTATCATGAACTTCAATATTGTCTTCGCTGCAGGTACTGATATTCAGGCTGTTTCTGGCGAGCAGGCTCTCATGTTCATGTCAGAGGTTGATGCTAACACTGGCTCTGGTGTTCAGTCAGACAAGTACCTTGTTTCTCCTGAACTCCCAGGCTGCGCACAGACTATCTCATTCAGCGCTATCCCAATGACTACCCAGTATGGTCCTGAGCTTCTCGAGGTTATGGTTTCTACAACCGATAACAACGTAACAAGCTTCACTAAGGTTGCTGAGTTCTCATTCGACACCGAGGAATGGGGTGAGTTCTCTGCTAACCTCCCAGAGGGTGCTAAGTACTTCGCTCTCCACTATGTATCTAATGACGTCTTCGCTCTCTTCATCGACGACCTCAAGTATACAGTTGGTGGTGCTACTCCAACAGGCTTCAATGTATATGTTGACGAGGCTCTCGTAGCTTCTTGCGCTGCTGATGCAGTATCTTACACATACACTGAGACTCTCGCTGCTGGTGTTCACATGGTATCTGTAACAGCTCTCTATGGCAGCAACGAGTCAGCTCCTGTAACCGTTGAGATCGGCACAGACGCAATCACTTCTGTTGAGGCTATTGCTGCTGATGCCGTAATCTTCAACCTCCAGGGTCAGCTCGTTAAGGCTGCTGAGGTTGAGCCAGGCGTATATGTAATCAATGGCGTTAAGACTTTCGTAAAGTAATTCGCTAAGATCTGATATTCGGCTGGGGCCTGCTTCGCACAGGGGCAAGCCCCAGCTTTATATTTATTTTAAGGTACAATGAAAAAACTCTACACCCTGCTTGCTGTTGCTGCTCTCGGCAGTCTCATTGCGGTCGATGCACGCACCCGTACAGAGGCAGAAATCATCGATGCAGCCAAGTCTGCGCTTATTAAGGAGGTTCCTGACGGAGCACGCCTTGCAGCCTCTCCTGCACCGCTCAAGCACATCTATTCGACCGAAGCCGTCGAGGTGCTCGGTTTCAATGATGCCGATGGTTTCGCCATCGTTGCAAAAGACGATCGTCTGCCTGCCGTCCTGGCTGTGGGCGACTCGCGTTTCTCTGGTAAAGCCAATCCGGGCCTTGCCTGGTGGCTCGATGCCATCGAAGAACTCAGCGCTGAGAGTGTTTCGCGCAATCTCTCGCCACGCACTGTCCCTGCCCCCGATCCTTCGCGTTTCCCAACCCGTGTCGATGCCCTTGTGCCAAGCCGCTGGGATCAGGAGAGTCCTTACTGGAACAAGTGCCCTACCAAGGGCAGTTCGCGTTGCCTCACCGGATGTGTGGCCACAGCCATTGCCCAGGTCTTCTATACGAACAAATATCCAACCACAGGTTTCGGCTCTCGCACCAATACAAGCGCAAGCACCGTGACTGCCAACTTTGGTGAGACTACATATCAATACGACCTCATGCTCGACCGCTATGAGTATAATAACTGGACCTCAGAGCAGGCTGATGCCGTTGCCACTCTCATGCTGCATTGCGGCGTGGCTGTCAATATGGGTTACGGCACATCATGGGAAGGCGGCAGCGGTGCATACAGCGACCAGGCTGCCGAAGGCATCCGTCAGTATTTCGGCGTCGAGACCGCTCACCTCGTCGAGCGTGACTATTTCTCTGATGCCGAATGGATGGAGATGCTCTATACTCAGGTGGCTGGCGGCCATGCCATGTATTATTCGGGCGTGGATCGCAGCGGCGGCGGTGGCCATGCCTTCGTGTGCGACGGCTATGACGAGCAGGGCCGTGTCCACATCAACTGGGGCTGGAGCGGTTCTGACGATGGCTTCTTTAGCATCGACCTTCTCAATCCGACAGGTTATGCCTTCAGCCGCTATCAGGACATGATTCTCGGTATGTACGATCCTGACGACTCTCGTAACTTCGGCGAGCTCGTCGTTGATACAGTCAATGTTGAGACTCCTGGCACGCTTGCTTCGCTTGTCTGCGACACTATGTATCAGCATCTCTCCGGCTTCAAGTTCTCTGGTACACTCAATGCAGAGGACATCGCTTTTGTCCGTGAGCTTGCCCAGTCGGACACACTCTTCATCAGCAATCTCGACTTCTCGGATGCAGCCCTTGTTGACAATGCCCTGCCTGACAGCGCTTTCATCGCCACTGGCCTCCGCGTCGTGATCCTTCCTCGTCAGCTCGAAACTGTCGGCGCCTATGCCTTCAACGGTTGCGAGAAGCTCATCCGCCTTTGCAGCTACACATACGATGTGCCTGCCACCGGCAAGAAGTGCTTCGAAGGCGTCAAGTCCACCAACCTCAGCGTTTCGATCATTGCAGGCAGCACCGACAATTATCTGCGCAACGCTCAGTGGAAGGTTATCTGCAACGAGAACAACGTCCATGAGTTCGGTACATGCATCAAGGCTCGCACCGTCAACCGTAAGTATGGCACACCAAACCCTGTGTTTGGCTACCAGATCATCGGCGAGCGTGTCACAGGTTCTCCTAAGCTCTCGTGCGAGGCTACAACCAGTTCGCCTGCCGGCAAGTATGTCATCACCATTGAGCCTGGCACCATCACAGCCACCAACAACGTGGTCTATGCCAATGGCTATCTTCAGGTGCAGAAGGTTTCGCTCATGATCACAGCGTGCGACACCATCCGCGAGTTCGGACAGGAGAATCCAGTCTTCACATTCACCTATGACGGTTTTGTGCTCGATGATACAGAGGATGATCTTACCGTCAAGCCAACCGGTATCTGCGAGGCAACTGTTGACAGTCCTACAGGCGAGTATGTCATCACCCCGGCAGGAGCAGAGTCGCCTAACTACAACATCCGCTACACAGCTGGCACACTCACCGTGACTGAGGCAACAGGCCTTACAACCATCGCAGCTGTGATGGGCGATTCTCCAGAGGTATTCTCCGTGCTCGGTCAGCGTGTTCCTTGTTCGGACGTTCGTGCGCTTGCCCCAGGCATTTATATTATCAATGGACGAAAGACTGTGATAAAGAAATAGTGTCTTCTGGAAATGCCGACAATAAGTTCGTGAGGAATTCCTGATTTAGGGGAAATCCTCACGAAACTTGTAAAATGTCGTGTATTAATATATTATGGATAGATTCAGTATCATCATAGAGCGCCAGGAGCAGTTGGAGGCGCTGATAAAGGAGTGGGGATTCCTGCCGTTCTTCAAGAATGTCATTCCGGGATTCTTTGAATATCTCATCTCCAAGAAAGGCGAGCCGTACGGATGGGGTGTTGCCCGATATTGTACGCCCGAAGCTATGTATCCCGATTTGTTTCCTCTCAAGGATAGGGTAGAGGGAAGAACACCAAAGCAGTCGCGCAAGCGTATCATCGACCATCTGCAAGGTCTGTTCCCGGATGTGGACAGGTCAAAGATTGAGAAACTGGTATGATATTTATCGTGAAAGTAGGGTGTTTATCGCGAATTTTGATGATTTTTTATATGTTATAAAGCATAAAAGCAGAAAAAAGAGAACAGAAAGCGCGCCGTAAAGAAAAAAGTAACTATCTTTGCACACGTGAATATCTGAACGAATCATGCAACCAGTATATAATATACATATAATCGTCATACGCGTAATATGAAATCGGCTTTATATAGTTTGATAGCTCTCTTTGGAGCGCTGATTCTTGTGTCATGCGGTAATGATAAGAATCCGCAGTATCTGATTGGCGTGTCGCAATGCAGTAGCGATGCGTGGCGAACCAAACTCAACGAAGAGATGCGCCGCGAGCTGCTGTTTCACCCCGAAATCGAGTTGGAGGTACGTTCTGCCGATGATGATAATACGCTTCAGGCTGCCGATATCGATTACTTCATTGCCAAGGGTGTGGATCTGCTTATCGTCTCGCCTAATGAAGCCGCCGAGCTTACGCCAGCTGTGAGCCGGGCTTATGATGCCGGTATCCCAGTGATCGTGGCCGACCGAAATGTGACAGGCGAGAAATACACGGCTTTCGTAGGCGGCGATAACGTTGAGGTGGGCCATCTGATGGGACGGTATGTACACATGGTGTTGCCAAATGGCGGCAAGCTTATTGAGATTCTTGGCCTGCCTGGAAGTACTCCTGCCGAACTGCGTCATCAGGGTTTTATGGAAGTGTTAGGTTCGGGCTACGAAATCGTGCAGGGAGTAGGAAACTTTTTCGAACAGAAAGCCGAGCTGGTGGCCGACTCTTTGTTCAGGTTGCATCCTGACGTCCACATGGTAGTGGCTCAGAACGATCTTATGGCAATAGGCGCTCGAAGGGCAGCTGACAGACTGTTGCCTGGCCATAACATTATTTTCATGGGTGTGGATGGCCTCAGCGGACAGGGCAACGGCATCGAGGCGGTGAGCAATGGAGTGATTGACGCCTCGGCTGTCTATGCCACAAGTGGAGACCTGATTATCCAGACGGCGGTGAAGATTCTGTCGGGCGAACCTTTTGAAAGAAATACCGAACTTGCCACCTATCTTATCGATTCAGGCAATGCGCCGCTCATGAACAATATTGCCAAGGAGGTGAATCATGAGGTGGAAACTGTACAGATGCTCAAAGCTAAGGTGGACTATTATTGGGAACAGCACAATCTGGAGCAGGCTTTGCTTGGCACCTTGCTCGTTTTCCTTACGGTGTTTGTAATAATGCTGGTGGTGCTGATGCTGCAGATTAAAGCCAAGCAGCGAGCAAATCTGAGCCTCGACCGACAGCGTGCCACTCTGAAGGAACATCGCGATCAGTTGAAGATACAACGTGATGAACTTGAAAGAAAAAACACTCAGCTTACCACACTCAGCCATCAGGTAGAGGATGCCACCAGAGCAAAACTCACTTTCTTTACAAATGTGAGTCATGACTTCCGTACCCCACTGACTCTTATTTCTGCCCCGATTGAAAACCTGCTACGATCAGAGAAAGAGCCAAATAGGCAGAAGCTGCTGGCTTTGGCAAATAAGAATGTACAGGTGCTCCTCAGACTGATAAACCAGATCCTTGACTTCCGCAAATATGAAAGTGGAAAGATGGAACTGAATTTGCAGAATGTCGATTTGCGTGAGATGGTCGAGGCATGGCAGACTTCGTTCGATGGTCTGGCTATTAAGAAGCACATACACATGCGCCTTGAGGTGACCGATGATGACTTCAGGACGCGAGGCGACATCGCAAAACTCGAACGTGTGTTCTTTAATCTGATGGGCAATGCCTTCAAGTTTACGCCAGAGAATGGACGCATAAACGTAGCATTAGCTCGCAAGGACGGTAATATTTTACTGACCGTGGCTGATAATGGACCTGGCGTACACGTTGACAAGATTAACAAGCTGTTTGAGGATTTCTATCAGTTCGACTCGCTGCATTACGAAGGCTCTGGTCTCGGCCTGGCTCTTGTAAAGAGTTTTACTGAACTGCATGGCGGTCGTGTGGATGTTTCAAACCAAAGCGAAGGCACAGGCACGGTTATGACGGTGACTCTGCCTGTAGTGGAACAGCTTGCAGATGTTGAACCGGCAAACCAGGAAATGGCAATAAAGAGCGAACAGGTCGAAACCGAGTTGCTGACTTTTGAAGATAATGCTGCGGCAAGCTACGATGACGAGAAACCTGTGATCGTGGTGGTGGATGATAATTCTGACATCCGTCAGATGCTCTCAATTATGCTGAGCGATACTTATCATGTGCTGACAGCGGCTTCCGGACAGGAGGGAATCGCCAAGTCCATGCGTGCAGTTCCTAATGTAATAGTCTGTGATGTAATGATGCCCGGCATGGACGGACTGGAATGCTGCCGCAGGCTCAAGGCTGAGGTGAATACCTCTCATATTCCGGTAATGATGCTGACCGCATGCTCGCTTGATGAACAGCGTGTCAAGGGACATGAGCATGGAGCTGACGCCTATCTCTCAAAACCATTCAACGAACAGGTGCTGAGGGCTCAGCTCGACTCGTTGATAAAGAATCATGACAGAGTCCGTGATTTCTTTAGCGATGAACTGACATCGCATCACAAGTCATCAGCCGTGTCAACCCCCGCAGTTTCGATTGACGATGCATTCCTTCTGAAGGTGAAGCAGAACATCATGAAGCATCTGGCAGATACGGACTATGGCATCGAACAAATGGGCGAGGAGATAGGTATGAGCCGAGCTCAACTCTACAGAAAGGTAAAGGCTCTGACTAATTATTCGCCTGTGGAACTTGTCAGAAACACGCGCCTGAAACAGGCTCAGGCTATGCTCGCTCAGGGCGAGAATACTATTGCAGAAGTGGCTTATTCTGTAGGTTTTTCAGCTCCAAGTTACTTTACGAAATGCTATAAGGAATTATTCGGCGAGAACCCAATAGAGCTCGTGAAACGCAAAGGATAAGCGCTTTGGGGCTTACGTTGAACATGCTTAGATAATAAAATCTATTCATTGTGTGTGAAAAATGTTGCAAGTCTTCTCGATTGCAACATTTTTTGTCTTGTCCGAAACAATAGTTTTATTTATAATATATTGGATTGTGTACCTTTGCAACTCCAAAACATCGCTTGGAAATAACAAAAAATAACTAACCTATTAACAAACTAAACACACATGAAACGATTACTTTTGATCGCTACCATGATTCTCTGCACCTCGCTTCTGGCTCTTGCTCAGACTGTGAAGGTGCATGGAACTGTGATTGACAGTGAATTCGGAGACCCAATCCCCGGAGTTACTGTTCTGGAGCTGGGTACCCAGAATGGTACCGTTACAGACTTCGATGGAAACTATGAACTCACAGTGAAGGCCGACGCCACACTTCAGTTCAGCTACATTGGTTACGTGAGCCAGCAGCATCCAGCTGCAAGCAAGGTCGATGTAACTATGGCTGAAGACAGCCAGATGCTTGAAGAAATGGTTGTAACGGGCTACACCGTGCAGCGAAAGGCCGACCTTACAGGCTCTGTGGCTGTGGTAAGCGTGGGTGAAATGAAAAAAATGAATGAGAACAACCCGATGAAGGCTCTTCAGGGTCGCGTGCCTGGTATGAATATCTCGGCATCAGGTGCTCCTTCTGGTGAATCTACCGTACGCATTCGTGGTATCGGCACTCTCAACAACAATGACCCTCTCTACATCATCGACGGTGTTCCAACAAAGAGCGGCATGCACGAACTGAACGGCAACGATATCGAGAGCATCCAGGTTTTGAAGGATGCGGCTTCTGCCTCTATCTATGGTAGCCGTGCTGCAAACGGCGTAATCATCATCACAACCAAGAAAGGCAAGGAAGGCACTCTTAAGGTAGATTTTGATGCTTCGGTATCAATGTCAAAGTATGTCAACAAGATGGATGTGCTCAATGCCAAAGAGTTCGGACAAGTAATGTGGCAGGCATACGTCAACGATGGTCTTAATCCTAACCGCAACGGTTTGGGCTATCATTATGACTGGTCATACGGTGCTAACGGCGCTCCTGTGCTCAATAATGTGACCATGGACAAGTATCTTGATCAGGCAGGCATTACTCCTGCCGGCGATACAGACTGGTTTGATCAGGTAACACGCACAGGTATGGTGCAACAGTATAATCTCTCTATCAGCCAGGGTTCAGAAAAGGGTCACAGCCTGATGTCACTCGGTTATTACAAGAACAATGGTATTATTAAGATGACCGATTTCGATCGTTTCTCGGCTCGTATTAATTCCGATTATAATCTTTTGAACAATCACCTGACCGTAGGCGAGAACTTTACCGTCAACCGTACTTCTGAAGTTCAGGCTCCTGGCGGGTTCCTGCAGAATGCTTTGCAGTTCAATCCATCAATCCCAGTACACACAACTGATGGAGGTTGGGGTGGTCCTGTGGGCGGTTATCCTGACCGTCAGAACCCATTGGCCCGTCTGACACGTGCTAGCGATGACCGTTATACTCTCTGGCGTATGTTTGGCGACGTTTCGGCCAACGTGAAACTTCCTTATAACATCAATCTGCGCAGTACATTCGGTGTTGATTACAGCCAGAAGCAGCAGCGTTTCTTCAAGTATCCTGTGACTGAGGGTACTGTGGCTAACGAGAAGAACGCCGTTGAGGCTAAGCAGGAACACTGGATGAAGTGGATGTGGAATGCCATTGGTACATGGAACTTTGAGAAGGGCAAGCATCGCGGAGACGTGATGGTCGGTATGGAGGTTAACCGCCAGGACGATATGTTCTTCTCTGGCTATAAGGAGGGATTCTACATCCTTACACCTGACTACATGTGGCCAAATGCCGGTTCGGGCAATGCTCAGGCTTATGGCGGCGGCTCAGGTTTCTCGCTTGTTTCGTTCTTCGGCAAGGCTAATTACACATATAATAATAAATATCTGGCTTCGCTCACCGTACGTCGCGATGGTTCAAGCCGCTTCGGTAAGAACAATCAGTATGGTACATTCCCATCGGTTTCGCTCGGTTGGCGTCTCAATCAGGAGAGCTGGATGGAGTCCACACGAAGCTGGCTCGACGAACTCAAACTCCGTGCTTCATGGGGTATGACCGGTAATCAGGAGATCGACAACAATGCCCGTTACACAATCTTCGTTTCAAACTACGGACAGTCGAACTTCGGCGGTTCAAGCTACGGCACCGCCTATGATATTGCCGGTACAAACGGCGGTCACATCCTTGATTCAGGTTTCAAGCGCGACCAGCTCGGAAACGATGATATCAAGTGGGAGGCAACAACCCAGACAAACCTCGGTTTCGATTTCTCTGCTATGAACAATAGCATTTATGGCAACTTTGACTGGTACTATAAGAAGACTGACGATATTCTGCTCAGAATGATCGGTATTGCTGCCATGGGCGAGGGCTCGTCACAGTGGATCAATGCTGGTTCCGTCGAGAATAAGGGTTGGGAACTTCAGCTCGGTTACCGTAAGGAGACAAGCTTCGGCCTGATGTACGATATCTCGGGCAACATCGGTTCGTATCGCAACAAGGTTACAAAGTTGCCTGACACTGTGGCTTCTGAAGGTACATTCGGCGGTAACAAGGTTAAGAGCGTTGTCGGCCATGCCATGGGATCGCAGGTCGGCTATGTTGCTGACGGAATCTTCAAGAGCCAGGAAGAGGTTGAGAACCATGCAGAGCAGCAGGGTGCCGGCTTGGGCCGTATCCGCTGGAAGGATCTTAACCACGATGGCAAGATTACAGAGGAAGACCAGAAGTGGATTTACAACCCAGTGCCAGACTTCTCTTACGGTCTGAATATTTACCTGCAGTATAAGCAGTGGGATTTCACAATGTTCTTCCAGGGTGAAGCAGGTCGCCAAATCATCAGCGACCTCAAGAAGGAAACTGACCTCTGGGCTGGTCTTAACATCAGTAACCTGAACAAGGGTGCTCGACTGCTCGATGCATGGAGCCCTAACAATCCGAACTCGGATATCCCTGCACTCACACTCTCTGATAATAATAACGAGAAGCGTGTATCGTCTTATTTCGTAGAAAACGGTTCTTACTGCAAACTCCGCAACCTACAGATCGGTTATGTGCTCTCTGAGAAGGCTGCCAAGGCTTGCCACATGGAGCGCCTCCGCCTTTATGTTTCGGCACAGAATCTCTTCACAATCAAGAGCAAGGACTTTACTGGCGTAGATCCTGAGAACCCTAACTTCGACTATCCTATTCCTTTCAACATGACTGTGGGTCTTAACATGTCATTCTAAAAAACATTAACTGATAGTCGTACTAATAAATAAGAAATATAGATTATGAAATTTAAATATATTCTTTCGGCTGCTGCTTTCCTGACAGCAATGACAAGTTGCTCTGACTTCCTTGAGGAACAGGTGCCACAGGGTGTCTTGAGCGATAAGCAGGTAACAGATCCAGCCTACGTTGACAACGTGGTTATTTCGGCATACGCCGTATTTATGTCATCAGAGGATATCAACACATCTTTCTCAATGTGGAACTTCGATGTGCGCTCTGACGATGCTTATAAGGGTGGAAATGGTACATCGGACGGTGATGTATTCCATCAGCTCGAAGTACAGCAGGGTGTTCTGACCACAAACTGGAACATCAACAGTATGTGGGAGCGTCTGTACAACTGCATTTCACGTACCAATATTGCCCTTGCCCTTCTTGAGAAGTGCAGCGACAGCTACGAACTCAAGCAGCAGCGTATTGCAGAGATGCGCTTCCTTCGTGCCTATGCACACTTCCTCCTCAAGCGTCTTTACAAATACATCCCATTTGTATTGGAGTGCAACTATACACAGGACGATTACAACAACCTCTCGAACCGTGAGTTTACAAACGATGAGGGTTGGCAGAAGATTATCGACGAACTTGTGTATGCATACGAGACTCTGCCAGAACAGCAGGCTGAGGTCGGCCGTCCTACCAAGGCTGCCGCTGCTGCATTCCTGTCAAAAGTTTATCTCTACAAGGCTTATCATCAGGATGACGTCAATTCTCACGCTGTGACTGAGGTCAATCAGGATGACTTGAAGAAGGTTCTCCAGTATTCTGATCCTTCGATCTATACCAGTGCAGGCTATGGCCTTGAGGACGACTTCCACAACAACTTCCGTCCAGAACCTGAGTATGAGAACGGCAAGGAAAGCATTTGGGCAATCCAGTACTCGATGAATGATGGTAACACCGATGGCGGTAACTTCAATGTGGGCTACGGTTTGATTACTCCAAACATCCCAGGTGTGACCGATGGCGGTACAGACTTCTACAAGCCTTCACAGAACCTTGTCAACGCTTACCGTGTCGATAATAATGGCTTGCCATACATCGGTACATTCAACGACAAGGACTATGATATGGTTACAGACTTTGCTGATCCACGTCTTTTCCTTACTGTTGGTCTGCCTGGTCTTCCATACGAGTTCAATCCTTCGCTTATAATGGATAAGTCTCCTGTCTGGAGCCGTTCGAACGGTCTGTATGGCTACTATGTAACTTTGAAGCAGAATGTCGATCCTGCATCAGGCTATCTTTTCTTTGGTAAGACTTCCGAGTATTGGGTTTCGGCTCAGAACCGTATTGTGTTCCGTTATGCTGACGTGATTCTTGAGCGTGCTGAGGCTTTGGCTCAGTTGGGCGAGACAGCGGAAGCCATTACCCTCGTAAACCAGATTCGTGAGCGTGCGAAGCTTAGTGGCGATAAGGGCATTATCTCGGGCTATTCTCATGCTTATGGCGTTAACATGAATGTTGGTGATTATACTGGCGCATATTCAAAGGAAGAGACTTTGAACATTGTAAAGATGGAACGCCGTCTGGAAATGGGCATGGAGTCAGAGCGCTTCTTCGACCTTGTACGTTGGGGCGATGCTGCAAGTGTACTTACTAAGTACTACGTTGAGGAGGCTGATAACTGCAATATTTACTCTTCGGCTGCATTTACTGAAAACAAGTGCGAGTATCTGCCAATTCCATTCTCACAGATTTCTGCTTCGAATGGTAAATATCAGCAGAATGTCGGCAACTGGTAATTCATTAGGAATTGCCTAATCTGATTCGCTAAAAATTAATTAAAGAAACAATGAACACATTATATAAATATATAGTAGGTGCACTGCTCTTCACTCCATTCCTGACTGCGTGTGATGATAGCAATGTCAGCAACTTGAGCCTGAGCGGCGACTGTAAGGTTGAGGCTTTGACACTCAACGACAATCTCGAAGGTCAGATCAATCTTGCAAATCGAACCATTAAGGTTAAGGTTCCGGTAGATTTTACCGATAAGTCTGGAATGACAGTCAGCAAACTTGAGATTTCGAAGGGAGCCAAGGCTAATATGGCTCAGGGCGATGTGGTTGACTTCTCGGCTCCGAAGGTTATGCATGTAACCAATGGTGATGTATTCCTTGACTGGACTGTGAATGTTAAGAACGACGAGGCTAAGATCTATTCGTTCATCCTCGATGGCACTTATAAGGGTTCGGTCAATGAGGCTGAACACACTGTGACCTTCTATCTGCCTGGTACTGTCGATGTAACAAAGCTTGTTCCAACCATCACTGTTAGCGAGGATGCTCAGATCTCACCTCGCAGCGGTGTGGTTACCGACTTCTCAAGTCCTGTGGTTTATACTGTTACAGATAATACAGCTGTTTCTACCTACACAGTTAAGGTCGAAGTCGTGTCTAAGCCTAAGGCAATCTTCCTCGGTTCTGAGAAGGCAATGGTGCTCGATGAACTTTGCGGCGAGGAACAGGAAGCTTGCAAGTGGATGCTTTCGAACATCAGCAATTCTCTGTTCGTATCATGGTCTGATCTGATCAATGGCAATGTCGATCTCTCTGACTGCGAGGTTGTATGGTGGCATTGGCAGCATGCTCCTTCTGAGAATATCACAGACTTTGAGAGCGGAGCATCAGCAACAGCCATGAAAGCTCTCAATACGCTTATGACATATTATAAGAATGGCGGTAGCTTCATCCTCAGCCGTGCTGCAGTCAACTTTGCTGCTGAGCTCGGAGCTGTTAAGGATAAGCGTTGCGCAAACAACTGCTGGGGTGCCAGCGACGACGGCGGTGAGGTCATCGGCGGTCCTTGGGACTTCCCTGTAGCCGATCCATCATGCTGGATGTGGGAGAACATCATCGGATTTGAGGATGGTAAGGTCAAGACCCTCGATGCAGGCTACAAGATCTCTAACTGCGTATCACAGTGGGGTATGTGGGGCGACTATGGCGATGGCCATGACAAGTGGGCTGAGCTTACTGGTTGTAAGATGCTTGCACACGGCTGGGACGGCGCTATCACCATCTGGGAATGCCCTGCTGCCAGCGGTGAGTTCGGCAAGGGCGGTGTCATCTGCTTCGGCTCAGGCTGCTATGACTGGTATTCTCCAGAACCATACGAGGTAAACTTCGAACGCAATGTAGGCATCATGACAGGCAATGCTTTCAACTACCTGATGAAGTAATAATCTGATAATTGAACAAACAAATGAAAACTATGAATATATTCATGCTGCTGGGTGCCTCATTGGCACTCGCAGCCTGCAATGACGACGAACCGGAAATCATTGCCAAGGACTGGGCTGGGACAACCTATCTCTTTGACAGCACCGACGAGCAGGGATTCTCTACCTACTATACTCCTGCCATTGGTACTGTGGGCGATCCGATGCCTTTCTTCGACCCAAATACAAATAGCTTCAAAGTGCTCTATCTGCAGGAGTATTCACAGAACGATCCTAATTGCTTCCACCCAATATGGGGCGTAGAGACAACGGATTGTGCCAACTATACATCGCTCGGCGAGGTGCTGTCTTGTGGTACCACAGCAACCGAGGCGGATGCTGCTATTGGTACTGGCTGCTCGGTTTATAGCGAGGCAGATAAGCTCTACTACATCTATTACACAGGTCACAGCTATCGCGACGGTCAGCAGCGTGAGGTAATACTCCGTGCAACATCAGCCGACTACAAGACATGGACAAAAGACCTGAAGTGGTGCATCAATGGTGCTGATTATGGCTATTCTGTCAGCGATTTCCGTGACCCTCAGATTTTCCGTGATGATGAAGGTACATACCACATGGTAATTGCCAGCTGTGGCGACTTGAAACTTGCAGACTTCACTTCTTCCGATCTTAAGGAGTGGAAGCATGTCGGACTCTTCTCAAACATGCTTTGGGATCGTGTATTCGAGTGCCCTGATATCTTCAAGATGGGCGATTGGTGGTATCTTACCTATTTCGAGCAGAACAATGTGGGATGGTGTCGTAAGATGAAGTATTTCAAGGGCAAGACTCTTGACGAACTGCGCAATGCCATCACCTCTCCAGTGTGGCCAGACAGTTTTGAGGGCGTGATCGATGGCCGTGGTCTCTATGCAGCCAAGACAGCTTTCGATGGCACAAACCGCTATTGCTGGGGTTGGTGTCCTACACGTACTGGTGCAACTGCACAGGAAAAGAATATCAATGTGGCTGAGGATCGCGAACCTAACTGGTCGGGCAGCATGGTTTGCCATCGTCTCATTCAGAATAATGACGGTGTTCTTACCCTCGGTCCTGTTGATGGCATTAAGGCTAAGTACAACAAGGAGGTGAAACTCGATGTCAAGAAGAGTCAGAATACCGAAACCACATCTGATGGCTATAAGCTCAATGGCGATTCATATCTTTACTTCGGTCGCCTTGGCTATCATAACCACATCTCCATGACTGTAACAGCCAGCAACGTATGGGATTCATTCGGCGTTTCTTTCGTGCGTGGCTATGACAGCGAGAAGGATGAGTATTCGAAGTTTTATACAGTGCGTGTGAATGCCGAAAACGATCATCAGCATAAGATCAACTTCGAGGAGGAAAATGGCCGATGGTTCGTGCCTGGCATCGATGGCGGTCGTGCTTTCGAGACCCCTGCTGACGGTGTTTACCACATCGACATCTTCACCGACAACTCTGTCTGCGTGACTTACATCAACGATGTTTATGCCTATACTAACCGTATCTATGGCATTCAAAAGAATGGCTGGAGCATCAACAGCTACGGTGGCAACATCACAATCAGCAATCTGAAGGTTACTGAATATTAATTTATCGTGGCGCCAGCGGCAAAACAACCGCTGGTGCCAGCAAATGACTAACCATATTACCTAAAACATTCTATTATGAAAAAGATTTTACTTTTTGCAATGGGCCTGATGGCTTCTGCTTCCGTTTTTGCTACAGATCTGTGGACTGGTTCGCATTCTGTATGGTGGGAAAATACACTTTCTGTTGAGGCTGACAAGTTCTCAGAGATGAAGGTGGGTGACAAGATTGTCTTCGAATTTACAGTGCAGTTCGACGATGTCGTAGAACTTAAGAGCAACGGCCAGAAGTTGCCTGGCACACGTTACCATCAGCTTTATACTGATCAGACTTCGTTTGAGGTCTTCTCAACTCCAGCTATGCTTGCCCAGCTCAAAGCTACAGGTCTTGAGGTTTGTGGATGTGGTTACACTCTTAACAAAATCTGGTTCGGTGATGGCAAGGACAATGTTACTGAGAACACCATTTGGACAGGTTTCTTCTGGATGGACAGCTGGAGCACCCTTGAGATTTGGAAGGAGTGTCTGCCTGAGAGCCTTGATGGCTATTCTGCAATTCGTTTCTGCTCAGAGGCTGGCCGTACTGATTATTTTATCAAGGTGCTTGTCGGCTGGGATGCAGATCAGACCATTGCCGATCGTGATGCAATGACTATGACCAACGACTATGCCGAGATTGATCTCACAGCTCTTTCTGCTCAGAAGAAGGCTCTTTTCTATGCTTCTGACCGTGTGATGATTCAGTGCAATAAGGAATCGGGCGACCCATTCAATTTCACTTCGATCGAGCTTGTTAAGAATACTACGGCTCTTGAGTCGGTCAATGCTGATGCAACCGCAGTTAAATGCTATGACATCCTTGGCCGCGAGGTATCGGACAATACAAAGGGCTTGGTCATCAAGAACGGAAAGAAATATATTCAGAAATAAGGTAATACTATGAAGACTGTTCAATCCTTAATCTTTGGAGCTGCTGGTCTTTTGGCTGTCTCTTGCCAACAGAACGCTGTCCCTAAGATGGAATTTGTTAGCCATGGCGACACGATGGCCATACAAATAACTTCTCCAACAAAATATCTCCTTCTGCCTATTCAGGAAGATCAGCCAGATGTTTGGGTGAAACTCAATACAGGCAATGATGAGGACGATGTCTGGATGGATGTGCGTCTGGCTCGTGAGACTGTGGACTATTATGTGCCATTTGCCCTTACCGATGGCGCAGAAGCCCGAGTTGATGTTATGCACTTGCCGGCTGATGCTGTGGCTTGGAATAATTTCCAGTTGTCCGATACGTTCGATACAACAAACCGTGAGTATTATCGTCCGCTGTATCACTTTACACCGGCTTACGGATGGATGAACGATCCTAACGGCATGACATATTTCAATGGCGAATACCACCTGTTCTTCCAGTACAATCCTTACGGCTCAAAGTGGGGCAACATGCATTGGGGTCACGCCGTGAGCAAGGATATGATTCATTGGGAACAGCTCGATCCTGCCATTTCGCGCGACAAGTACGGTCAGATTTTCTCTGGTTCAAGCTACATTGCCCGATTGCCAGAAGGCGCAGAGGGTACTGATCCTTTTGAGGCCGATGTTCTTGTTCCTGGCAATGGTACGGAAGGCGACTTTATTGCTTCATACTACACAAGCGAGAACAATAACCTGCCACGTGAACTTCAGGAGCAGCAGTCATTTGCCATATCAACAGATGGCGGACGTACCTACCGCAAGTTCGGTGAACCACGTCTGGCTACTAATGGTCCTCGTGATTTTCGCGATCCAAAACTCTTCTGGAATGACCTGCGTGGCGAGTGGGGCATGATTGTCTCAGCCGATAAGGAGATGCAGTTCTATGGTTCGAAGAACCTTCGTGACTGGACTTATCTCTCTGCTTTCGGTGATGGTTACGGTGTTCAGCCACGTCAGTTTGAATGCCCTGATTTCTTTGTTCTTCCAGTTGAACCAGAGAATCCTGATGCAAAGATGACTCGTGAGCAGAAGGCAAAATGGGTCATGATTGTAAATGTTAATCCTGGTTGCTGGTTCGGTGGTTCTGCTTCACAGTATTTCACAGGCGAGTTTGACGGCACAACATTTAAGTGTGACAATCAGAAAGAAACAGTCAAGTGGCTTGACTGGGGAAAGGATCATTATGCCGCAGTTACATTCTCTTGCGAACCTAAGGGTAGAATTATTGCTATGCCTTGGATGAGCAACTGGCAGTATGCAAACGATCTTCCTACACGTCAGTATCGCAGTCAGATGGGCATGGCTCGCCAGCTTTTTGCCTTCCAGTCAGGCAAAGAGGTTTATGTCGGGCAGCGTCCGGTTGAAGAAATGCAGAGCATTCTCAAACCTGCATCGGTTGAGGTTTCTGCTGATTGCGTTAAGCTTGGCAATGAAGATGCCCCTGTCTGCATTGATTTCGATATTAAGAACGGTTCGGCAGTCACCGTTTCCAACGATGACGAAGAGTTCGTTTATATAGCATGCCGTGGAGGTCGTATTCTGATGGATCGTCAGAAGTCTGGCATTATTCCAACACAAGACTTCGCTTGTGAAACTTGGAGTCCTGTCCCAGAACTCGGCATTAACAGTGGCACTTGGGCGCCTGTTGAGCAGCTTTGTGGCAAGAAGGATTCTTATCATGTGCAGCTTTGGCTTGACCGTTGCTCTGTAGAAATGTTTGTGGAGGGTGGCAAGGCTACTATGACAAACCTTGTTTTCCCAAAGACCCCATACAACAAGATCAGTGGCGAGGGAATGTCAAATGTACAAGTTCGTAACATCTCATTATAAGATATATGAAAAAGACAAGTTTTGCAGTGCTGCTGCCCGTCATGCTCTGCTTCTTTTCAATGGGCTTTGTAGATTTGGTGGGCATTGCCTCAAACTACGTACAGAAAGATCTTGGACTTACTGATGGACAGGCAGGCATCATGCCTTCGCTCGTATTCTTCTGGTTCTTGATATTCTCTGTCCCTACAGGTATGCTCATGAACAAGATTGGCCGTAAGAAGACTGTGCTTCTTTCAATCCTTGTTACAGTCATTTCGCTTATCGTTCCGATTTTTGGAGCGAGCTATCCTGTGATGCTTTTTGCATTCTCTTTGCTTGGCATTGGCAATGCGCTTATGCAGACATCGCTCAATCCATTGGTTGCAAGCATCGTGGGTGGTGACAGCTTGGCTTCGACACTTACTTTCGGTCAGTTCGTCAAAGCTATTGCATCGTTCCTTGCTCCTTATCTGGCCATGTGGGGTGCTACTGCTGTCCTGCCATCATTCGGCTTGGAGTGGAAGGTGCTTTTCCCAATCTACGCTGTGATTGGTATCCTTGCTATTGTAGCCCTCTCGATGACCTCTATTCACGAAGATATTGATCCAGGCAAGAAGGCTTCTACTGTGGGTCAGTGTTTTGCTCTTCTTGGCAAGCCTTACATTCTGCTTTGCTTCCTTGGCATCATGTGCCATGTGGGCATCGATGTAGGTACTAACACTTATGCTCCGAAAATTCTGATTGAGCGTTTGGGCTGGACACTTGATGAGGCTGCTTTTGCTACATCCTTGTATTTTATCTTCCGTACAATAGGCTGCTTCACCGGTTCGGGCATTCTTGCTAAGATTTCGAGCAAGGCATTCCTCGGCATTTCTTCGTGCATGATTGTGGCTTCAATGATTTGCCTTGCTTTCGGCGATGTGCAGATGCTGCTCTATGTGGGCATTGCACTTGTTGGCTATGGCAACTCGAATGTTTTCTCAATCTGCTTCAGCCAGGCTTTGCTTCATGATCCAGACCACCAGAATGAGATATCGGGTCTTATGATTATGGGTCTCTTTGGTGGAACTCTTTTCCCTATTGCAATGGGATATGCCAGTGATGCAATGGGCACAATCGGCGCTGTTGTCGTAATGGCAGTAGGTGCTCTCTATCTTTGTGGTTTAACACTTAAAATCAAAAAATGAAATGAAAGACATTATCGTAGGAATGGGTGAGGCTCTTTGGGATTGCCTCCCTGAAGGTCGTAAACTTGGTGGCGCTCCGGCCAACTTCGCTTATCATGTAGGTCAGTTTGGCTGGAAGACCGTAGTAGTCAGTGCCATTGGCAATGATCCGCTTGGCGATGAGATTCTCGAGCGTTTTGCATCTGTCAATCTCACTCATAAGATTGAACGTGTTCCATTCCCAACAGGCACTGTTCAGGTGACTCTCTCTGGCGATGGCATTCCATCGTACGAGATCTGTGAGAATGTTGCCTGGGATAATATCCCTTGGACCAAGGACCTTGAGGAACTTGCGCATCGCACAAAGGCCGTTTGCTTCGGCTCTCTGGCTCAGCGTAATCCTGAGTCACGCAACACCATTCTCCGTTTCCTTGGCACTATGGACGAAGATACTGAGCGCGTCTATGATATTAATCTCCGTCAGGCGTTCTATAGCCTTGAGGTCATCGAAGAAAGCCTGCGTCGTGCCACAATCCTCAAATTGAATGATGAGGAGATAGTCGTGGTCAAGGCATTGCTTCGCATTACAGGCGACGATCAGAGTGTATGTCGTCAGCTCATCAGCATGTATCCTTCCATTCGAATGGTCATCCTTACCTGTGGCGCCATCGGTAGCTATGTCTACACAGCTGACGAAACTTCGTATGTCGAGACTCCAAAAGTAAAGGTTGCAGACACTGTAGGTGCCGGTGATTCTTTCACAGCTACATTCGTGGCTCAGATTCTCAAGGGATGCACAATTCCTGAGGCTCATCGCAAGGCGGTGGCAGTCAGTGCTTATGTATGTACTCAGAAGGGCGCAATGCCTGTGCTCCCTGCTGAGTTGCTTTGATAAATATGTTTTTTTGGTAATGATTAACAAAAGGTAACTTTGGTATTTATTTTCATGTGTATGGTTTGGTATTAATCAGGTAATTTGAACTCCGGCGATGTGATATCGTCGGAGTTTTTTTGACTCATTCAACAGCCTCTTTCATCTTTTCCCTTCTAATAAAAAAGAGGCTCATTATCAATGCGACCGGAAATACAGACGCGGCAAGCAGACCGCTTTGGATGTTGTTTTCGCTGGCTCCGGTAAAGAAACCTACAATCGAAGGTCCGAAAGTTCCGCCTGCATCTCCACCCAATGCCAGAAGGGCAAAGAGGGCAGTGCCGCCACCGGGGATGCGTGCAGATGTGATGCTGATGCTGCCTGGCCACATGATGCCCACTGCAAGTCCGCTGATCATGCATCCGGCAAGGCTGATGAGCGGAATGGGTGCTAACGACGCCGTGAGGTAAGCCGCAAAGCTGAGTATTCCTGCTCCTGTCATGTAGCCAACAAGATCCATGTTCTGGCCTTTCTTGCCGTACCAAAGGCGTCCAAGTCCCATGCAGAAGGCAAAACCGCAAGGACCCACAAGGTCTCCGAGAGCCTTGTCAAGGCCGAGCGATGCTTCTGCGAAAGCTGATGTCCATTGGGCCATGGTGCTTTCTGATGCTCCTGCTGCAATCATGAGGATGAGGAATGGCCAGAACTTCTTGCTCATGAGCAGCTGGCTCATGCTCATTCCATTCGAATCCTCTACGATAGGTTCAATCGGACAGGTGGCAAAGTTGATAATATTATAAAGTGGTATGATAGCCCAGATGCATGCGAGTATGCGCCAGTTGTCCAACCCGAAGATTGTGAAAAACAGAGTAGAACCGAGTATGACTCCCACAGCTCCCCAGCAATAGAACGAGTGCAGAAGGCTCATCATGCCCTCCTTGTTAGGGAAAGGACAGGCTTCGATGATAGGGCTGCAAAGCACCTCAATCAATCCGCTGCCAACGGCATAGACGCATACGCACAGCAGTATGCCAACGATTGGATTGTCAAAGAGTTGGGGCACGAATGCAAGACCGGCAAGTCCCAATGCAGATGTGATCTCCGAAACGATTATGCTTTTGCGGTAGTCAATATCCTTGAATTTGGCGCACAGAAAGTCAGTCACCAGTTGCACGATATAGAATACGGCAGGAATCAGAGCCAGACTTGCCAATGGAATTTTGTATTCACGATGGAAGGACACGAAAAGCAGGGGCGTGAAGTTTGCTACGATGGCTTGTGTTATGAACCCCAGGTAACATGCCCATTTCGTTTTGTTATAGTCTTTCATGTCTGTGGCTCATTGATGGAAGATAATATCCGGATTGCCTAACATGCCGGCGCGGGCATTGAATGAACTTTTCTTGACCTGTGCCGATGCGATAATTGTCAATGTCATCAGCATCAATAATGTGAAATATTTCTTCATTGTATAATTATTTTGACTTCCCTGGTTCTGGAAATACCGGAGAAACTTTCGTTTGGACTTCCCAACTCTGGGGAAATGCCGGAGAAACTTTCGTTCGGATTTCCCAGCTCTTAGGAAATGCCGGAGAAACTTTCGTTTGGACTTCCCAACTCTTAGGAAATGCCGGAGAAACTTTCGTTTGGATTTCCCAGCTCTTAGGAAATGCCGGAGAAACTTTCGTTAGGATTTCCCAACTCTGGGGAAATGCCGGAGAAACTTTCGTTTGGACTTCCCAACTCTTAGGAAATGCCGGAGAAACTTTCGTTTGGATTTCCCAAGTTTTTGGAAATAGATTTTGCTCTGTCGTGATTATTTTACGTTTAACGGTGCAAATATACTTGCTTTTTTGGAGAACTCCAAATTTTCTGGCAATGTTCCCTTTTTATTGCAAATATCAAACATCATATTGTCTCTTTTTCGATTAACAATGCAGATAAATCTCGCTTTTTGACAGTAGAACTGCCGAAGGTTTCTCATGTTAGTGCTGACTTTTGTTGTCTGTCTTCCTTTGCATGCAAAGGTGCCAAGACAGGTGGCACCTACGAGGATGATTGGAACTACAATATCATAGATAGTTGGGACGTTTCTCCTATTCGCTAAAACAATTCATCTGCAAACATCAGTTCTCTTGGCGAGTTTATGGCACAGATGATCATACGTTCTTACCCATTTCGTAAGCTTCATATTACGATTTCTTTCTTCATTTTTCTTATTTGTTTGCTTCGTTATATTGTTCCTCCGTTACTGCTTCAAGCCACTCGTTGCTTTCAGGATCGCCTACATGAACGTGGCTTGCAAGGTGCTGGAACCATGAATCCTTGGTTGCTCCATGCCAGTGCTTTGCTCCTTCAGGGATGTCGATGATGTCACCAGCATGAAGACGGATGGCTGGTTTGCCCCATTCCTGATAGATGCCTTCGCCGCTTACGCAAATAAGTATCTGGTGTGCTCCGTGATGGACGTGCCAGTTGTTACGACAACCAGGTTCAAAGGTCACGTTGGCATAACTCTGAACTGTCTTTTCGCCATCGGCAAGGTTCTTTGGCTGAATCTGTGCGAGGTGACTCTGTCCTGTGAAATACTGAGCGTATGCATCGTTTGGATTGCCTTTTGGCCAGTCGCTTTTGAGTTCTTGAGCTGATATTGTAGTTGCCATTGTTAATAGTGTTATAAAAATCGTGAGTCGCTCTGCGACGTCGGAAATGCTTCATCGTTATATGTTTGATGATTTACGATTGAAACGTGTAAAACATTACATTTCGTTCTAAGATACAGTCGTACAATGAATGTAAGACTTTTTTTAATGTGCGACATCGTGCCAAATTATAAGCACTAAAACTCATAAAGAGATATTCTCTTCTATTTGGTTTGCAAGTCGAACTAATCTCTCGGCTTCTGAAAAATCGCGTTTCTCTCGCCTTAGTAACTCTGCTATATGTCGTTTTGCGTATACTTCATCTTTTAAATTTGCTGCTTTCGTGTACCATCTAATTGCCTCATCTATATCTCTTTCTAAAATACAATTATCCTCTCCACGTCCCAATTCATACATTTGTGCAAGTTTGATCATTGAGCCACGATGTTCCTCATAATTGGCTAGATTTTCATAAATCTGCATCTTTTCACTAATGTCATCATTCCCCATATAATTTGCCAACTGAAAAGCAGATTCAGAACTGCCAAGATTTGCACCTTGTTCAAAGCAATATCTTGCTTCTTCTCTATTATGTAAACTTTGGTGAATCTTACCAACTTCATACCATGCGTCTAATTCATCTTCACTGTAATCAGCCGCTTTCATGTACCAAAATATTGCAGTTGCAAAATCTTTTTTCTCTTTGTAATAATGCCCCAGAGAAGCTTGAGCGCAGCCGTGTCCTTTAAGGGCAGCTTTTCTATACCACGAAATCGCAATTTGTTCATTTGCTCCAGAGAAATTCGAATGCATATAGATATTTCCTAATGCACATTGAGCTTCAACAGAGAAATACTCATCGTCAGAATAAGCTGCATGCTCATACCATTTGATCGATTCTTCAAATTCGCCGAGCATTTCGCAACACCAACCCAATTCCTCATATGTTTCAGGAACTTTTTTGTTATTGGCTAAAAGCTGTCTTTTCCTTTTATTATATCATTCATGATTTATCAATGTATATGGGATGAAATTAGAAATCAAAAGCTTTACTTAATTCTTCTATCTTGTCTCTTACACGATTTTGGGCTTTAATTATTGTATAAGCTTCTGTTGTCATAAACCATTTAATTATCTTATTTTGTTTATATGATATAACTGCTCCTTGTATAATAACCATAAGGAACTGCACAACATATGCTGATAATAAATACCCCAGAGCAAACTCAGGAATTATAAATATAAACATCAAAAGAAATTGATACCATTCTATATTTACATCAAGTGAAAGGACAATAATTGCCCATACAAAATAAAGAAGTAAACCAACAAATAAGGTCGGACACTTCCATTTTTCTTCTATATCGAACTTAGAATGGAAATATCCATCCCATATAAATGCTCCATTCATTCTCCATCGTTTTGACTCCTGGGCAATCATTTTACTATAGAAGGTATCAATACAATTGTGTATGTCATTCCACGATAAACCAAACTGTTCCGGCTGAAACACTTTTGAGTATGGATAATCTAGATAAAACTTTTGGAGTTCGCAAACCTTATCTCTTGCGTTATTGTAACTTTTGAGTGTAGCCAAATCATAAAAATCATATTTTTTATATGAATCTGCATCTCGATGATACATATGGCGATTATCAAAATATCTAAACATAATCTCTTGTAATATTGTATTTAACCGTTGCTGTGTGAGACATTTTCTGTCAATCTATCTCAAAATCCGTAATAGCAACGCCGTTGTTTTGGTTTACTGCAAATTGTTCTTTGTTCTTTTTAAGATAACTGTTAAACAGGTTGTCTAATTCTTCTGCAGTTTGTTTATCAATTAAAGTGAGGTATTTACAACCTTTCCACTCATCATTATTCCAACGCTCCTCTAAATGTCTTGTATCTGGAAGTATAGCTTTATCTGGATGCATGATTTGATTTACATGAATATCAATTAGCCGATCAGCATGTTCTTCAATACACCAATCTTTGTATGTATGAGGTCCATGCATTATTATTCCTCGCAAGACTATTCCCGCTGCGCCTTCTCCCTCATGTATTATATATAGAACATCACCCATACGAACATTCTGCCACTCCATAATCCTCATACTCAATATGTTAAGATTGTAATCAAATCTTTTCATGCATTGTTCAAGTCTTGATAAGGTGAATACACGTGATAATGCACTCTTCCAACGCAATATATAGGTTGCATTGTTGTTTGATAATGATAGATTATTCAAATTGTGAGAAATCGAATCTTCCATAATGATAATTTTACTTTAATCTTATATGAATTAATTTACGCCATTGCAGCCTCCATGCAAGATATTCCAAGTTTCCTTTCTATTTCAGCAACACTCTTGAATGAGAAATTTGTACTGCCGGAGAGAATGCGGCTGACATACTGAGGTGACACACCAAGTTTGTTAGCGATGTCCGAACGTGTCAGTCCATTTTCCTGCATGTAGTCAACGATGGACAAGGCGATACCGCGTGACCTTTTGAGCCACAGTTCGTTTTCCTGGCGCCACTTTGCGTCTTCTGTGAAAGTAGAAGGCTGATCACTTTGATGAGCCTCAAGGAACTCTAATGTCTTCACTCTCATAGTTATTCCTTATTGACATTTCTTTATTGTTGTATATTCAATCTTATTTTATCAATACAAAATTTTGCGAACTACCAATTCTAATTATTCGAATTAACAGTTCGCAAAATAACTTACTCGCATTGATTATCACAAGATTTCGTTTACGCTGCTAATC
>JAGHUA010000005.1 GCA_018065085.1 Candidatus Liminaster caballi
TGTTTTTGAAAAGAAATCCCAGCATCTATAAGTATTGACGATTAAGCTCTATACTTGTACTACTTGCTATTGTTGTTTGATTTCACTCTTTCAAAGATCGTAGCCAAACTAAATATGGTTTTGATGTCCTGTTTTTCGTTTAGCGGGTGCAAAGATAGCGGGTTTTTCTGAGTCGTCCAAATATTTTTGTGACTTTTTTCAAAAAATGCCTAAAAAACAGCAAAAATCGGGCAAGAAACCCGATTTTTGCAAATTAGATTTGGCAAAACCACCGTAAACACAAGTGAAAAACGCCTTATTTCTTGAACAATGCTGAGAAAATCATTTCACTCGCACCGCTATTTTCACTGACATAGGCACCGGAATGGGCACCGGAAGTGGTCAAAAACTCTGAATCGGCGATAAATTTATCCATCAGGGCATCATATTGAGCCTGATTTGAAATTGTAAAACCGCCTTTTGCGTCGATAAGGCCGAGCGCCTCACGGAAAGCAGTGTGGTTAGGACCGAAAACAACCGGCATTCCATAGACAGCAGCTTCGAGCGTATTGTGGATTCCGACACCGAAACCGCCACCGATATAAGCCACATCTCCATATTTATATATAGATGAGAGGAAGCCGATGGCATCGATAATCAGACAATCGACCGCCTGAAGTTTATCGAGCAGAGCCTTGACCGCCGATTCGTCGCCGCTTTCGAGCACAGGTTTCATCTCACTGTAGCGCATATAAGGACGCTTGAGTTTTGCGATGATCGACTGGACGTGCTCTTCGTGAATCTCGTGCGGGGCATCGATGAGCTTCATTTCGGGGTGACGGTTAAAATGGTCGATGACAATATCCTCGTCCTTCGGCCACGAACTGCCGGCCACCAAAGTGAAATGATTGCCTCGGAAAGTTTCTGCCCACTGCAGGTTCTTGGCTTGCTGACGGATGGCGATGACGCGGTCGAAACGTGTGTCGCCACAGATGGTCACATTGCGTATGCCGATGCTTTCAAGCAGAGAGCGCGACTCCTCGTCCTGGACGAAAAGATGCGTAAAGCAGTCGAGCGCAGGGCGAAGCATGCCGCCATACCACTTGAAGAACGCCTGACGCGGACGGAAAATACCAGAGACGAGATAAGTCGGTATCTGGCGGCGCTTCAGTTCTTCGAGGATATTGCCCCAGAACTCATACTTGACGATGATGGCAATCTCAGGTTTGACAAGGTCAAGGAACTTGCAGCACTCAGACTTTTTGTCATAAGGCAGATAGCAGATCACATCGGCTCCCTTATAGTTTTTGCGAACCTCATAGCCGGAAGGGCTGAAGAAAGTCTGGACAATACGATACTCGGGATAGCGCTCATGGAGGGATTCGATGAGAGGACGCCCCTGCTCGAACTCGCCAAGACTTGCCGCATGGAACCAGATGACCTTCTGACCCGCCAGCGGCTTCATCTTTTCGGCAAGACCGACAGCCCAATCCTTTCGACCATCCTGCATCTGCTTAGCTTTACGATGACCAAAAGCCGAAGCAATGGCAATGCCTCCGAAATACGCGCGCGTACCTATATTATATAATATATTCATTTTTGCCTGAAGTTATGCAAGACGCTCAATGGCAACACGCGCACGGCGAAGCGACTCTTCCTTGCCCAGCTGATCGGTGATAAGGAAAATCTGAGGTCCGCGAGCCTCTCCGACAAGAGTGACACGGAAGGCATTCATAACGGCACCGACCTTATATTCCTTCGAAGCAATCCACTCCATAACCTTAGGTTCGAGAGTAGCGCCATTCCAATCTTCCTGAGCCTCAAGGAAGTCGCAAAGTTCGGCAACCATCTGCGAAGAACTTGGGACAGCAGCACCGGTTTCGGCATTTGTCGAAGCTGGCTTCCACCACTTCTTGAGCGACTTCTCTTCATACGCCTCAGGGGCAGCGAAGAAGAAATTACACTGCGCCCAAAGTTCCTTAGGGAGATTGATACGCTCCTTCATCAAACCGACAACGACCTTAACATACTCATCGTTCTTTGGATCAGCACCATTTTCAACAACCTGCTTCTTCAGTTCATCGACAAGAATCTGCTCATCGCAAACCTGCAGATAGTGGTGATTGAACCACTGCAGACGCTTCACGTCGAAGTGAGCGCCATTCTTCGAACACTTGCCGAGGTCGAACATACGGATCATCTCGTCCATGGTCATAATGTCCTGGTCGTTGCCTGGGTTCCAGCCGAGAAGGGCGAGGAAATTGACGACAGCCTCTGGCAGATAACCGCTCTCACGATAGCCGCTGTACGACTTTGGTTCGCCCGTCTCCTTGTCGATGAAGTTCCACTGGAGAGGGAACACAGGGAATCCGTACTTGTCGCCATCGCGCTTCGAGAGTTTGCCGTTGCCCTCAGGAGCAAGGAGCAAAGGAAGGTGGGCAAACTGCGGAGCCTCCCAACCGAAAGCACGATAAAGGAGCACATGAAGCGGAGACGATGGCAGCCATTCCTCACCGCGGATCACGTGAGTAACCTCCATCAGGTGGTCATCGACAATGTTGGCGAGGTGATAGGTTGGCAGTTCATCGGCACTCTTATAGAGCACCTTATCATCGAGGATCGACGAGTTGATCTTAACCTCGCCGCGAATCAGGTCATTGACCAGAACGTCCTCGCCAGGTTCAATCAGGAAACGGACAACGTATGGTTCGCCAGCAGCGATGAGACGCTGAGCCTCATCCATGCCGAGGGCGATGCTGTTGCGCATCTGACCGCGTGTCGAGGCATCATACTGGAAGTTGGCAGTTTTCTCGCGTGCGGCATCGAGCTCTTCCTTGGTGTCGAAGGCATAATAAGCCTTGCCTGCATCGAGCAGCACCTGAACATATTTCTTATAGATCTCGCGACGCTCCGACTGACGGTATGGGCCATGGTCACCGCCGAACGAAACACCCTCGTCGAAGGTGATGCCGAGCCACTTGAACGACTCGATTATATATTGTTCAGCTCCAGGCACGAAGCGCTGAGAATCAGTATCTTCGATGCGGAACAGGAGCTTGCCGCCATGCTGACGGGCAAAAAGATAGTTATAAAGACATGTGCGAACGCCGCCGATGTGCAGCGGACCAGTAGGAGAAGGTGCAAAGCGCACCACAACCGGACGATTTGACATAATTATTATATAGTTGTTAGTTTTATTCGATATCATCGAGCAATTTGACAAGCTGCTCGTCAGTCTTGGTTAACTTTTCCTGGCAGAAACGGACCAACTCGGTGGCTCGCAGGGTGAGTTCACAGAGTTTGTCGATTTCGCAGTCGGGACGTTGAAGCTGGGCCACCAACTGCTCAAGTTCAGCCATAGCGGCCGTGTATGTGAGTGTTTCTTTCTTAGCCATTCTAATAGTCAATTATTGCAGAAATATGGTGCAAAGATAAAGTTTAAATAGCAATTTTCAAAGAAAACGGGCAAGAAAAAGAAAAACAGAGCCTAAAAATTTGGCAGATTGCAAAATAGATTGTAACTTTGCGGCGCTTTTTTGAAGCTAGAATGGCTCGGAGCCACGGCGCTGATCCATCGACTTAATTTGGGAGAGTTCCGGCTCGACCTTTATTATTAACCAATTAAAACATTACATTATCATGTACTTGGATTCTGCTAAGAAGGAAGAAATCTTCGCAAAGTACGGTCAGGGTGCTACCGACACAGGTTCACCAGAAGCACAGATCGCATTGTTCTCATTCCGTATCGCACACCTCACTGAGCACCTGCGCGCCAACCACAAGGATCACGCTACCAGCCGCTCAATGAAGATGCTCGTAGGTAAGCGTCGTCGTATGCTCGACTACCTCGCTGCAAAGGACATCAACCGCTATCGTGCTATCGTTAAGGAGCTCGGCCTCCGTCGATAATCGATCGTCAGATAATGGTTACAGGGTGTGGAAAGCAATTTCCGCACCCTGATTTTTTATTTACACAAAACTACAAGATTACTTCTTTACACGAATTACCATGAATTTTCTTTCTTAACATGAATTTTTCCATGAATTACACATGAATTTCATAAATAATTTTTGAATAATTTATGGTTCATTCGTGATAATTGTTACGCAAGCTCCACGCGAGCAAGCTCGGAGCGTGTTCAAAATTCTAATTCACGAAATAATTCGCGGATAATTCTCGGTCATTTACGTTTAAAACTCTCGGTTTTTCTTTCACGCGAATTGCCGTAAATTGCCCGTGAATTTCATCGTAAATTTCTTTTTCTTTCACATAAATTTCCATGAATTATAATTTTTGAAAAATTCGTGTTCAAAATTCTAATTCACGGAATAATTCGCGGAAAATTCTCGGGCATTTACGTTATCCCAAAAAACTGTCGTTTGGATTTCCCAAGAGTTAGGAAGTGCCAGAGAAACTTTTGTTTGGACTTCCTAACTCTTGGGAAATGTCAGAGAAACTTTTGTTTGGACTTCCCAACTCTTGGGAAATGCTGGAGAAACTTTCGTTTGGACTTCCCAACTCTTAGGAAATGCCAGAGAAACTTTTGTTTGGACTTCCCGACTCTTAGGAAATGCCAGAGAAACTTTTGTTTGGACTTCCCGACTCTTAGGAAATGCCAGAGAAACTTTCGTTGGGACTTCCAAGGTCTTAGGAAATACTAAAGAAACTTTCGTCAGCATTTCCCGACTCTTGGGAAGAGGTTTTGCTTGGTTCGCGAGCATTCGGTCAAACCATGGATGCGCAGATTTGCGCGCACAGACGACTTACTGACCGGCCTTTAACCTCAGATAATCAGAAGGTGTGCATTTCTCAAATTCGAGGAATGCGCGACGGAAAGTGCTGTCGCTGCGGAAACCGCTCTGATACGCTACATCCGAGAGATTTAGTTCGTCTTCCGCCGAATCGATCAGCTGCTTGGCATGAATGATGCGCAACTGGTTGATATAATCATAGTAAGTGGATTGCTGCGAGGCAAGATACTTGCTGACATACGTGCGGTTAGTGCCAATAATCGCTGACAGGGTATCAATATTCATCTCATGGTTGAGATAGAGCTTATCCTTCTCAAACTTTTCGCTGAGACGTTCACCGATCCAGTTGAGGTCGCGAGTGCCGGCAGTTTTTTCAGCGGCATCAGCCTTATGCAACTCTGCGTGATGCGTATCCGGCCAAACCTCGACGTTGCGGCTGTGACGGTCAACATTGGCGGCGAAATAGAACACAAGGCCGACAAAAAACAGATAGGAAATGTCAGCGATGGCATACGAGGCGTAATAATAGACAGCAAAGAATACACACATGTAGATCGCCACAATCAGAAGCAAACGTTCCACCCATTGCACATCGTGGTTGACAGGATCAGAATAAAGATCGCGCATACGCTTGCGATACTTGCGTTCCTTACGATAGAAGTGCATGATCACCACAAAGGCATGGATGACCCAATATGCCACAATGCCATAGGCAACGATAACAATCGGGAAGAATGCATAGAAGACGGTAGCACAGACAGGAACCACTGCCTGCAGGAGAATGTAGCGTTTGGCAATGCGAGGATACTGCATAATACGGCACAGAAGCAGCTGAATCAGCGGCAGCGATGACAGGGCGCCCAGATCGAACGTCACAATGATGTGATCGACCAGATCGCCACGTCCAAAGAGGGGAACGAGCAAAGTCGAAAGAAACGAGAACGACCAGAAAACAATTATATAGCCGGTCAGGCGCCTGACCGAATAATCCGGCTCGGAGTCAGGGAAGAATGCGCTGCGTTTTGAGAAGAGGAAATAACACCCAAGCAATATCAGAACGCCTCCGCAAAGGCCACAAAGGGCAAAGTCAAGAAGATAAAAATCTATCATTCAGCAAACACGAGAGTTCAAATGGTTTCTATATAACGTTTACGGGTGCAAAGATAATGTTTTTTCGCGAAAACGTGTGCTAAGACGCATAAAAAAAGAGTTAAATATTATCCAAATTAATAAAAATGTTACAAAAACAACATCCGCATGTATCAAAATTAATATCTATAGTCCTCCTTTTACAAATCGGAAATTCACTTTGCATGGCAAGCGCGAAGAGAGCAAAAAAACAAAAAATCACCCCCCCCCGATAGATTTTTGTCAGTTTGATTTGATTATTTACATAATTATATGTAATTTCGCGGCCACATATCAAACGAAAATGCTCAAACTACTGTCAAATCACTTACGCACTTTGGGACTTGTCCTCGTTACAGTCCTCAGCATCCTGCCCGCTCAGGATGCCGCTGCTCAGTGTACGACAGACTCAGTTTTCCTCAACGGTTCACATCCGATTATCTTCGTCGTCGATAAGACTTTCCTCCGCCCTGAGGAGCAACGCTGGATGGTCGATTCGCTGATCCCGACCCTCATTTCCAGCAGCCCACAGAGTATCATCCTCGGCCGTTCGACAGCGTCGCCTGAAGGTCCGTTGCCTAACAACCACCGCCTTGCCGTGGGCCGTCATAAGTCCGTGGTCGATTTCCTTGAGTTGAAGGGCGTCAACACATCGCACATCCGATTTGACATCGTGGACGAGGAGTATGACCTGCTCCTTGAGAAAATGCGTGAGAAGAACGACCCTGATTATGCCAGGGTGAAGAAGATTGTCGAAAAGGGCAACGGAAACTTCAAGACCATCAAGGCAAACCTCAAGCGAGTGAACAAGGGCCGACTCTGGCGCCGACTCTACAAACAGTATTATCCGGGACTCCGAGCCGTACGTATCATGGTGTACGACCCGCTGCCGGCCATAACGTTCGAATCATACAAAGCCCAGGTGGCTGACTTCAGTTCACTGACTGCCGCCTCAATCCAGCCAAAGATCATCGGCACCGACATGGCATACCAGCCGACACCGCCAAGGCTCTGCCGACGCGAGATGCTATCGGTCAAGACCAACCTGCTCGAATGGGTTGCCTACGTGCCGCAATACGGATGGTGTCCGATGCCGAACGTGGCGGTTGAATATTATCCAAAGCACGGACACTTCACCTACGGCGCCTCGTTCGACTTCCCATGGTGGATCGGCAACACCCAGAACCACAAGTATTTCGAGTTGAACAACCTTCAGCTTGAAGCCCGATATTATTTCCGCAACAGCGACCTCAGCTACAGCGATGCCCAACGGACAAGACCCGCCTTGGGCAAAGCTGCGTTTAAAGGCTGGTACGTTCAGGCCAATGCCCATCTCTTCCTCTATCAGATCGGATTCAATGCCAAGAAGGGCTGGATTGGCGAGGGCTACGGCGCCGGCATCGGCGGCGGTTACATGCTGCCAATCAGCCGCAGCGAACACTGGCGACTGGATTTCGGACTTCAGCTCGGCCTGTTCCGCACCCAGTACGACCCGTTCGTATGGGGCAAACCTATTTACCATGGCGGTGCAATCGACGGCAACTATTACTACAACACCGACCGCTACCGCGACAATTTCGTAAAGCGTCAGCACCGATACACATGGCTCGGCCCTACACGTGTCGGCATAACCCTGAGCTACGACTTGCTCTATCGCAAGCAGCATAGCAAGCGCCCACGCTTCAGCATGTGGGAGAAAGGAGATGGCCGATGATGGCTCTTATGAGTAAAATCCGATTGCTGGCTCTCCTCTTCATCGTCAGCCTTGCCGCGCTCTCGTCTTGCGAACGTGTGCCATTCCTTGAGCTTGTCGATAGGGATAAAGAGATCGAAAGTGAGTTCTCGACCGACAAGATTGTGCTCGACCTCGAGGTGCTTTGGGAATATGAGCTCTCGTACGACTGGCAGGCCGAATGGATGTATGACTGGGACGAAAAGGACGATGAGCTCTTCGGACAGTGGGACATCCAGGAGCCGAGGGTATTCAACATCCGCCGCTATTTCACAGGCGATGACCCTTACAAGCCACACTCCTCCGTGCTCAAGGACGTGGTGGAAGGCACCCGATTCCAAGCCAAATACAAGTACGGATACTACGACATCCTGGTATGGAACAACGTGAAGACCATCGACGGCGTGCAGTCGCTCAACTACGACGAGGAATCGACCCTTGAATACGTCACTGCCTACACCAACCAATCGACCACCCACACCGGCGCTCCCGATAAGCACACACGCTCAAAGGCTCCTGCCATCAAGCCTGGCTACGCGTTCTATCAGCCGGAATTCCTCTTCTCGGGTCACTATGAGGACCTGCATGTGAGTGACGACCCAGCCGACTACGACTCGCTTATCGTCGAGACAATGACATGGTATAAGTTCGTGCCTCTCTATCTGACGCCGGTTACCTATATCTATCTCACGCAGGTCATCCTCCACAACAACCGAGGACGTATCGCCAACATCGACGGATCAGGCAACCTCACAGGCATGGCGCGTTCAGTGAACCTAAACACCCACATCACGAGCGAGGACGACATCTCAGTGAACTATCCGATGCGAATGAAACTGGACAAGACCTACATTGACAAAGTGACTGAGGAAACGGAACAGGTCGATGTTATTGGCGGACGAGCCATCACCTTCGGACTTACGGGCATCGACCCATTCCAGGTGACACGATCGACGACAAGCTACCAGACCATCCTCGACTCCGACATCCCGAACTTCCTCGAGGTCAACATGCAGTTCAACAACGGCGCTGACTCGACATTCGTCTTCGACGTGACCGACCAGGTTAGGGAACGATACAAGGGAGGCGTAATCACAGTCCATCTCAATGTCGATGACGTGGAAATCCCAAGCCGAAGCGGCGGTAGCGGTTTCGATGCCACGGTGGTGGATCCTGAGGAAGAAACCCACGAGTTCGAAATGTAACAGTCAACAATCATTAATCAATTAATCAATCAAAATAAATCACTAACCATTAAAATCCTATTACTCACAAAACAGAAACAAACAACAAACAAAAATAAACAAAACAAACAAAACAACAAACTAATTATTAACCAAACTTTTTTAACTATGAGAAAGTATCTTTATCTTTCGATTGCAGCCCTTGCACTGGCAAGCTGCTCGAATGACGAGTTCCTCGGAACAAGCCCAGGACAATCGTCAAACTCAAAAGGCACTGGCGAAGCTATCGGTTTCGGCGGTGAGACATTGCGTCCAACACGTGCTCAAGCTGACGGAAGCGAAGCAGCAGAGAAGCTGAATGGCAACTTCATCGTCTATGGCTTCAAGACCTCGGCAGCAGAAGAAGCAGACGGCTCAGTTGACAACAAGGTTTTCGACCTCTACAATGTCAATTACACAGCAGGTACAGCCAACACCACCGAGTCAAACACCGCTAACTGGGAGTATGTAGGTTACCAGGCTCACCAGGGTAGCTCTGAGAAAGATCAGACCATCAAGTACTGGGATTACTCTGCCGAAGGCTATGTATTCTCAGCAGTTTCTGGTACTGGCATCACTGCTACCAAGACCACTTCAGGCACCACTGTTTACGACAAGGGTTGGACTGTTGAGATCCCAGCAGGAGGTTCACTCTCTGACCTCTACGCTTCAGATCGTCTGCCAGTAGCAAAGCCAACACCTGCAGGCACAAAGTACGATCAGGTGACCCTCACCTTCCGTGCTCTCGGTACCAAGATTCGTTTCGCTATGTACGAGACTGTTCCTGGTTATAAAGTACACGTTGACAAGTTCTACTACAATAGCTCATCTTGGGCTAACACCGAGACCAACTTCGCTATCAATGGTACTTTCAGAAAGGCTAACTCTACTGCAACTACACCTCTTACCGTAACCTATTATGATGATGCTTCAGGTATTGAGAACCGTCCAAAGGTTACTTATGACGATGCTAATGTTGACTGTGGCGTTTATGGCATTTTCGGTACAAACATCCAGAATGCTGAGGCTCTTGGTACAAACTCAACTGAGGCAACTTACGATCAGGAAGACAAGAGCTACACAATGATTCTCCCTTACGAGAGTTCCGCTCTTTCTACTCCAGTAGATAATGTTCTTGAGCTCTATGTTGACTATACCCTGACATCTGTTGGTGGTTCGGGCGAGAAAATCGAGGTTAAGCACGCTTCTGCCAAGGTTCCTACCAACTTCAACCAGTGGAAGCCTAACTTCGCTTATACCTACATCTTCAAGATCTCAGACAACAGCAATGGTACTACTGGCGGCACAACCGATCCTAATGACCCAACTTCCGATCCTACCGATCCAGCAGGTCTATTCCCAATCACCTTCGACGCTGTCGTAATTACCGACGAGGAGGATGTTCAGGAGACCATCACTTCGGTATCTGAGCCAAGCATCACAACTTACCAGAAGGGTATTGTCGTTACAGAGAACGATGAGTATGTTGAGGGCCAGGTTTACTACACCATCATGAACAATGGCGTGCTCATGAACACAGCTGGTGGCGTATCTAAGGTATACGAGGTTAACAACTTCACTCCAAACAGCTTCGAAACTGTTCCAACTGAGGCTATCGTTGACAACTACTTGAATAACTTCTGCGTATTGACCGAAGTTCCAGTTGACTTCGCAGATAATGTTCCATTGACCAATGGCACTAACCTGACATTCGACAATGGCAAGTGCCTCCAGTTCACAGCTGAGGCAGGTAAGACATACGCTATTATGTATGACTACAACAATGGCGCTGGTTGGAAGAAGGCTTGGAAGGTTGTTAAGGTTTCAGGCAGCCTGACAGATCCTTCATTCACTTTGGCTCAGACCGATGGTTCTAACCCAATCACCACCGTTGCAGGCAAGACTGTCCTCACATTGAAGGAGGGTACTGTTGGTGTAATTGGTGCTAAACCAAACTTCAAGGTTACTAGCACAGGTGGCAACAAGGCTCTTGTCATTACTCCAACTGCTACCGATGGTGTTTACGATGTAACCGTTGATCCTGCTGCTATCTACGCAGGTAAGGCTAACGACACTTACACAGTAGATTTCGAGGGTAAGACAGTTGGCATTACCGTTAACATTGCAAATGCTCTGACTGCTACTGCAGTTACAGTTACTGCAGGCAATGCTACTGGTGCTAACACAACCTTCACGATTGCTGGTGCATTGAGCGATGACGGTGTTATCGTTAACGAAAACAAGGGTATCACAATCGATGCTCAGGGTTCTGGTGTTTATAAAGTAACTGCTGATGCTAATGTTGCTTATAAGGCTGCTGGTTATGACGCGACAATTGGTGGCGTTGCACTGAAGGTTAATGTTGATAGCTATGCATTTGCTAGCGATCTCGTTATCACCAAGGCTCTGACTGGTACCGACACAGGTGTTCTTACATTGAAGAAGAATGGTAGTGCTACTGGTGTAGCTGTGGCTTATTCTGCACTTAATGGTAATGATGCTATTGCAACAGGTGCTGATGCAACTGATGGTGAATTTACTCTTACAGCTGTTGCTGGTGGTTCATTCGACGTAACCTATGAGAACGCAACTGCTAAGGTAACTGTTAATGCATATACAATTACTGCTGCTGATGCTTTGATTGCAGCTCGCACAGAGTTCACAACTCTTGGCGTTACAAAGAATGGCGAGGATATCAACGCCGCTGCTGGTAAGGTAATTGTTACTGCAACAATCGGAGGTTCAAATGTCATTCCTACCGCAGGTGCTGATTACTCGTTGACAACCAATGGCAGCAAGCTTATCTTCAAGCCTTCTGTAGCTGGTTCTTACAACTTCACATACGTTGAAGATGGCAAGCAGGTTGCAGTTACAACTGTTACCGTAACTGAGTAATTCTCCCATCTCGCGCTCTTTATAAAGATAAGTACGCGAGAATCCATAAAATCCAGAGGAGGTTCGACTCCTCCTCTGGATACAAAACAAAAAACAAATAATCGCCCCGGTGGGCAAAAAAGATAAAGAATATGAATACAACTATGCAAATTCCAAGTCAGACCATCAGTTTAGACATTACACTCGATGAGAATGTAAAACTGGCAGATGTGAAACGAGCCATAAATATGATAAAAGGCATAGTAAAGGTTAAAACGAAAACTGTGACGAAGAAGGAAACTGGATTAGAACGAGCTTTCGAAGATTTAGAAGCTGGTCGTGTCAGTGGTCCTTTTAATTCGGCAGAAGAGTTATTCACACATCTTGGCATCTAAGATATGGCATATATAGTAACGACAACCAAAAGATTTGAGAAGAGCGTTGAACAAATGAAAAAGCGAGGTGCATAGAGCAACAATCAATCGCCCCGGAGGGCAAAAAAATAAAGAATATGAATACGACAACACCAACAATAGGAACAATTACCATTGAGATGGATAATCCGTCAGTATTTCGCACAGTCAAAACGCTGCTGCGACAGATGAAAGGAATATCATCCGTGAAGGTAACTCAGAAACCCAGAGCCAAGATGACAGAAGAGGAGTTCTACTCCATGATTGATCGTTCTGCTGCAACAGAACGGAAAGATGGTAGGAACAGACAACACCCGGGTGAAAGTGTCAGTGATTATGTCAACAGGCTTTTGCAAACCCAACAGTAATTATGTACACGATAGATTTTACTGATGAGGCATTAAGGCAAATGGAGTTGTTGTCTAAGCATGCGCCGAGCGCAATGCCCAAGCTCCAAAAGCTTCTTGCTGAGATAGCAGAGCATCCTCGTACAGGCACAGGACAGGTGGAACGGCTGAAGCACTTCACCAATGAAACTTGGTCAAGACGCATCACCCGAGAGCATCGGCTGGTCTATGAGATAAGAGATGAGGAAATCATCGTACTTGTTCTCTCCGCGTATGGGCATTACGAATAATCAAACAGAATTTGTAACCCCGTCTTGCTAGACAATATTGAAATAATAAAAACAACAAATAATATTAATAACTTCTTAATTTTTTAACTTATGAAAAAGATCTTATTCTTTTCCGTTGCAGCTCTCGCTTTAGCAAGCTGCTCGAATGATGAGTTCTTGGGCGAAAACCAAACCAGTAAAAATGACGCATCCGGAGCAATCAAGTTCGCGTCAACTACCAATGGCATGACTCGTGCTGACCACGTTGGTGCAGATGCAGCAGACCTGCTCGGCAACAACTTCGTGGTAATGGGAACCAAGGGTGGTACTATCGGTACTCCTTCTTCGGTTGTTACCACTAAGGTGTTCGACCACTACAATGTAAACTGGACACAGAACACTGCTAACACCACTGCATCCAATACTGCAGACTGGGAGTATGTTGGCCAGACCGTTCACGCATACGCTACTGCTAACGGCATCACCGCTCAGTCTATCAAGTATTGGGACTACAGCGCAGGTCAGTATGACTTCATCGCTTACTCTGGTGGTACGGCTGATCTAGTATACGATGCAGCAGCTGCGAACAAACTCTATGTTACCGAGATTACTCCTGCTACTGCAACATCTGCTACCGGTGGTGCTTATACCGTAACTGGTGCAACCGCTGACCTCGGCAATTTCTACATCGCTGACCTCGTAACTGTTCCTCAGGCAAACTTTGGCAACGAAGTTTCAATCAAGTTCCGCAACCTGACATCTAAGGTACGTGTTGCTCTCTACGAGACAGTTCCTGGTTACTCTATCCGCGACGTTGAGTTCTATGAGAGTGATGCTGCTGATGTTCGTTATGTAGCAGCTAGTCCTCAGCCTACATCAGGCACAATGGAGAATTATTTCCATCAGGATGGCACTCCTTACACAAGTTCAGACAACTACGATTCAAATGAAACTTACTGCGTACCTGAGTCTGACGTAACAACGACTGCTACTCTCTATTCTCAGACAGCTAACATCTATAGCGATGGCACTTACACAGTTTACTATCCTACAGTAAACAACAACACTGACTCTGACAACAACAAGGCTCACGTTTCGTTCGCTGCTTCTACTTCTGGCGCAGCAACCACCAGCACTTATGCAGCTCTTGATTACAACAATGCAAAGACACTGGAAGGTGCTGTTGGTTCAAAGACTGAAAAGAAGTATCTTGGTGAGGCATCAAACAATGCTACTTATGTAGACAACTCTACAACTAAGCCTTACACCATAGTTCTTCCTAACGAGTCTGCAACCGCTCTCACTCTCCGTGTGAACTATACTCTCGTTTCTAACGATGGTTCAAACGAGACTATCAAGGTTTGGGGTGCTAAGGCAGTTGTTCCTGCTCAGTACGTTCAGTGGAAGTCTAACTATGCTTACACCTACCTCTTCAAGATCTCTGACAACACCAATGGTTGTACTAAGGGTCTTGGTCTGGGCACTGCTGGTTTGACTCCTATTACCTTCGATGCTGTTGTTGCTGAGACTGAGGATGGTCTTCAGGAAACTGTTACCACTGTTGCTACTCCTTCTATCACCACTTACATGAAGGAGGCTCCCAATGCAACTGCTAATGACGAGTATCCTGCAGGTACTATTTATGTAATGGTTCAGGATGGTGCTACTATTAAGGATCTCAGCTCAGATGGTCAGCTCTACACTGTAACTGGTGCTACTACTAACGTTCCTGCTACCGAGGCTAACGTAATGGATGCTCTCAATATCCGCACTTCAACCGGCACCGGTTCGCCTGTTGTTATCACTGGTCGCAACAGTCTTGTTCTCACCGAGGCTACAAGCGATGCTACCATCACCGCTATCCCTGGCGTAAATGGCAATGACATCACCGTTACCGCTGGTCAGGCTGCAAGCTTCACTGGTGCAACTGGCAAGACTTATGCTTATGTTTATACCGTATCCACTGGCACAGCTAGCACTTATAACACAGCAGTTACGCTCACGGGCGCAAGCGCACCAAGTGATTTCACAACTGCATATTATAAGGACTTTAGATGCACCACCCTTTGCGTAGCTGGTGATTATACTGATGGTGACACCTACTACCAGAAGTTGACCAACAACAACAATGTGTACGCTGTTAAGGTTATCAAGGTAGTTTCATAAAATGCAACCTCCTTACAATGTAATAAGGAAAGCAAAACCCTAATAAGCCAAGCGGGGATTTTCTCCGCTAACTCCGAAAGCGGCAAAGCAAGAGAGACTCCCCGTTTGGCTACATAAAACAACAATCGCCCAGATGGGTGGAATGAGAAATAAAATAAAACCATTAAATATGTAGAACTATGGCAGGAACAATGACACTTTGCTATGACGTTGATGACAAGCGAGCAACGACAATGCTCCAGCTATTGCTCGCCTCGGGTCTATTCACGCAACAAAAGACAGGACTGCAGATGGCTATGGATGACATTGCTGAGGGTCGTATCAACAACTATTCATCTCTGGATGAACTAAAAACAAAATTCGCCGATGTACAGCGTTAGTACCACCGAACAGTTCGAACATTCCTTAAGAGAGTGTATCCGGGCTGGAAAAGACCCGGATGAACTCTGGGCAGTTGTGGAGATACTGGCAGAAGAAGGAGTTCTTCCCGAAGCCTTTAAGCCGCACATGCTTACTGGTATCTATGCTGGATTCTGGGAATGCCATATAGATGACGATTGGCTCTTGGTTTGGCGTCAGGATAACAAAAGACTAACTCTGCTGCTTACAAATACAGGCACTCATAAAAGTCTTTTTGGATAGATAATTATGAGGTAGGAAACAATAATCATCCAGAGGTGGGGATTTTCTCCGCTAACTCCGAAAGCGGCAAAGCCGGAGAGACTCCGCTTGGCTAAATAAAACATCAAATCGCCCCGGTGGGCAAAAAGAATTAATAGAATAATGAAGAAATACATCCTTGCAATGATCACTTTGGTATCGCTGATGTGCACAGGCTGCACAAGCGACGAATACCTTGGCGATCCACAGGACATCACGAGGAATGATGCTATCAGTTTCGACGGAGGAACTGATATGATGACCCGTGCGGCTTTGCAAGGAAGTGCTGCAGCCGAAAGGCTCAACAATAGTTTCGTGGTTTATGGTTTCAAAACCACAGGTACAAACAAACAAGTGGTGTTCGATCACTATACAGTGAACTTTACCAACGGTTCTGCCTTCTCGTCAGAAACAAATACTGCCGGTTGGGAATACTCAAATCAGGAGCTGAATATGCTGACGAACCTTGACAAGGCTGGCGGCGTACAGCAGGAAATCAAATATTGGGACTTTGCTGCCGATCAGTATGACTTCGTAGCTTTCTCTGTAGGAGATGCCGAACAGGTTACAAACACACCGAGCACAAATCAGGTAAAGATCACTAAGATCGACAAGGCCAATCTTGAGTCATCGGCCTATGCCATCACTGGCAAGTTGGCAGATCTGGCAAAGGTATATATTGCAGACCGTGTCACCGCGAGAAACGATGCCATCGAGAAGACCAATTTGCTCTATCCGTACAGAAATGCCATTCAGTTTGCATTCCATCCGCTTGTGGCAATGGTTCGCATCGGCCTCTATGAAACCATCCCTGGCTATTCGGTAAAGGATGTAAAGTTCTACCAGCAACCTATCAGCGCCAGCAGCGAGGTGACTCCTTATCTCTATGCCGGCACTCAGACCATCCCAAGCAATAACGGAGGCACTGTGACAGTTTCATTCCCTGTGACAGACTCGGAAAATGTCAATTTCAACAAAGCCGACGTGAAGTTCTGCAGCGATGGCGAAAAGACTCAGATCTTGCAGCTCGGAACATTCTCGGCCGAGACGGCAGCCGAACAAAGTGAAAACGGCGGAAGCATCTACGTCGGTCGCACATCATCCAATGCTTCGAAAACAGCAGATGTAGCAGTTATCCCAGCATCGGCAGATGTCCTGACCCTCAAAGTAGATTTCACCCTGGTTTCGATTGACTATAACGAAACCATCGAAGTGAAAGGCGCAATGGCAACCATACCGGCACAGTTCACCGACTGGAGAGCAAACTGCGCATACACATATCTGTTTAAGATTAGCGATGCGCTGACCAATGCCTTCGGACAGCAGTTGCTCTACCCTATCACATTCGATGCGCTTGAGACAGTGGATGACAAGGGCCTGCAGCAGACAATCACAACGATTGACAATCCTTCGATCACAACCTATGCTAAGGGCGAACTCGGAAGTGACTACTATGTGGGCGATCATATCTATGTGGCAGTAACCGACGGAGATGCCATCATGCTGACCAACGATAACTCGACGCTCTTCACCACTTCTTTGAGAGGCGCATTGACCTTGGATGATATTACCGAGAAGAATATCCGCACGAAGATCGATGACGGAGATTCAGACACATATCACATCCAAGTTACCAAAGATGTGCCGGCAGACGTGCTGACACTCACGAAAGTATCTGGTAGCTTTATGTCATTCACCGACCACATCGAGGATGAAGATTCACCTACCGACGAAAGGATCGATGCCACAACAGGAAGCAACTTTGCAAAGTTCACGGCTGGCAACGAGGTGTATGTGTTCAGGTATAAGGCTGCCGATGCAATCCGCTTCACTCAGCAAGAGATTGAGGACGCCCTCGAAGGAGATCCTGCCTACGGCAAGACCACCAGCGACATCAAGACACCGACAGAATACCACTATAAGGTGATTCGCATCGGCGATGCACGCCGTCCATTGGTACTGCCAGAAATTCCAGAAGAAGAAATATGACGATGAGAAAATACACATATATATATAATATAGTACGCGCGATAGGCATCCTACTCCTTGCCGCCTGCACCGATGATGTTGTCGAAATGCAGCAGCCAGGAGTGGACGATTGTGCCGAGGCCGTGGATCGCGAACTCACGCATATCACCTTCACCGCCTCGCTCGAACAGAATGACACACGTGTGACATACACTCAAGGCGCGGGCGAACTAACCCGTTCGTGGGCAGTTGATGAGACACTTGGCGTTTACATCCGTAAAACAGACGGTAACATTATCTATGCCGGAACCATCACAAGTTCCGGACAGACGACCGACGTGACCCGCACCTTTGAGGGCAACGTAACAAAACTTGAATCGGGCGAGACTTATATCTATATGCATCCTAATCTTGGCGGCACAATAGGTGAAGCTGCAACAGCGACCATCGATTATACATCTCAAAGTGTTGCGCTCGGATCGACATCTCATCTGGCCAATCTCATCCCTATGATATGGCGCAACGGCCGTTCAATGGGCGAAATGCAGGGTTATGTCATTCGTCTGCAGATGACATTCAATGAGAATCCAGGTGCAATCTCGGCTGTAAAGCTTCAGACAATGTCAATGGGCGATGCAGGAACAACCGAAGATCGAGTATTCCCAGTAAGCTTCAAGACTGCCAATCTGGGGAATGCCGTCAACAGTGTTCTTCCTTCGGCAAAGACTTCGGGCACTTCGCTCGCCTCGAATGCCGACTACACCAACACAATCACAGCCAACGTCAGCGGTTCGGCCACAGGCAATGGCGACGGCACATATTCTGCCGAAGTATATCTTGTTTCTGCCGACGTTGAGAACATCGATGTGTTCCGCTCGAAGTATAATGTTAAGGTAGAGGCTGCTAACGGAACTTACTACAGCAGTTTCAAGTCTTTCCTTGGTCAGACTTCTGCCTCAGCCAGCACAGGATTGCCAATGCTTGCCAACGGCAAGAGTTACAAGCTTGCCGCAAAGATGTCGAAGGGTTATGCCCCAACCATCATCAGCGAGCAGTTTAAGGTCAACTCACTCCTGGGCATGTGGAATCAATACGGTAAGGCATACGATCCACAGGGACTTGTTACTGCCGAGGCTAACTGGCCGGCTCAGCTTCGCGACAACAAGACGGCAATCGAAAGCCGTGCCAAGTCGCAGTCTTATGCAGGCACTCCTTCGTGGCTCGGCCCAGTATCCGGTTCTCTTTATGCCACAGGACACGCCGATGACCTCAAACAGGATAACGTCACCTTCAACAATATCCAGATCACGGCCGAGACTGAAGTTTTCTTTACCATCATCTCTGAGTTCGGCTGGAATCAGAACCTGCTTGGCTACTACTATTATCCAACAGCCAACGAAGGCAGCGTGAATTCCAATTCGGTGACAAAAAATATTATCTTTGCAGATGTGTCGAAACCGAACCACGAACCTTTCGCAAAAGGTGTGGCAGGACACAAGGATGTGAACAACGTAGGCACACCAGCACAGGCTCCTATTCAGGAGTTCGAGACCGTGAAACTTCTCTACACCGACGAGAACGGATATACTTCGACCAAGTTCCCGGCTGGCACAACCATCGGCTTTTGGATGATGATCGACCCTGAGGCAAACATTATAGTTGATGGTGATGGCAGCACAATCAATGGATACAATCACCGCCAGTACGACCTGATGCGATGGAATCAGTGGAGACTCTTCACCAACTCAGCATGGAACGCCCAAAACACCATTGCCAACGGCGCTGTCACTAACTGGCCAAGCACAGGCTACACAAACAGCAACTTCTTCGCCTCGGGTGATGTATGCAACGGAAGCGGCAACCCAATCGAAGGCCTCGCCATCTATGGTGTGAAGGACAACGGCACGAACATCTATAACTATGCCTACGGAGCTATGATCTTTATGGTCAGCACAAGCATTCCATCGGCAATGCAGACTCATAATCAAGCCTACTTCAATATTGGAAGCGACAATCTGGTAATTGGCAAATGATAAAGAAAGAATTAAGAATGAGATTATTTGAATACATAACAAGATCAAATCAGGCAACAGACAGAGTTGCGGACTGCACAACGGGACACTTCTGCCTTGCGGTGCTCTGCCTTGTTGCGCTCTTCTGCTCCTGCTCAAAGCATGACGGCATGTCTGAGATACCAGAGACGAGAGAATTGCCTATCTCATTCCGCAACACAGAAATGGTGTCTCAGTCAAACACCCGCGCCGTGGGTCTTGAGGAAAGAGGTGTCAAAGATTTCTACGTTTGGTGTTATAAGACAAAATCGTATGACGAGGGCACAAAGAAATATGGCGATCTGCAGACCATCATGGACCGATATAAAGTAGAATGGACAGAGAACTCGGCAGGAACCTCGGCATCTAACAGCGCCGACTGGGAATATGTGGGAATCACAGACCACGACCAGAGGCAGAACATCAAATACTGGGATACGGATGCCACAAGTTACCGTTTTTTCGGCCTTGCTCCGGCAGATGTATCTATTCTCAGATCGTTTGGTCCGAATGACCGCAATCTGTCGGACGCGACAGAATATGACTTTACGTTTGCAGCCGATGCGAGCAAACCAGAAGAGGCGCCATACATCTCTGCACTCTGGATCAGCAACAACCAGCCGACAGCACTCGCTCCAAATATCTACGGCAGCACCGTAGTGATGGAGTTCATGAAGCCTGTGACCAAGGTGCGCATCCTATTGGTGAACGAGAAGGGCGAACTGATTGGCGATCCATTGTCAGAAGGTATCACTGAATTGAATTTCGGACCCATCGGTGGCGGAGATATTGTCCAGAAAGGCAACCTCAAGGTGTCTTATCCATTGCAGGGTGCAACAACATTCACTCAGTATCTGCCAACGCTCACATTAGTTGGTGACCCTGCCGGTTCGATAACGATGAACCGCAGAAACGCTATTGATGACAACCCAGAAGTTACCGACGACTATGCCGACTGGTATTATGTGCTCCCCCATATCCTTCAGAGCTCATATCAGCTGACGCTCACCGTCTATGGCTCACCGAGAATAGCCACCGTACCTTCGGAATATATGTCGTGGAACCCGAATATGGAATACACCTATAAGTTCAAACTGACAGCCACTGAGGTACAGCTTATCGACATCGTACAGATTGGCGTGACAGCATGGACCGTCGAGAATGATAATCACGACATCTACAACTGGTAAAGAATCGCAGAAACTAACATAATGAACAACTATATATTACGACTTATAAGCCTGATAGGCATGGCAGTGATCTTGCTGACATCCTGCTCTGATGAGGTTATGGAATCTCATCACGAGAAACTCAAACCACTGACGCCTATCGGTTTCGGGGGAATAATACCACAGGATGGAGCTCAGACAAGGACTTCTTTCGATGTCGGCGGAAATACATTCTGGCCGTACAATGAACTATACCCTATGCCTATCAACAAGGAATTCACCACCATCGGTGCTTTTATGACGCAGGATGAAGGAGCTGGTGCAGGTGCGAGAAACGAATATACAAGCATCTCAGGCTATTTCAGTTACTTGGAAACTAACTCATGGGAAACAACCGTGGGTGTGCGACCAGAATCATATTATATATTCGGCTACATGCCTTCGAACTTAGGCAGTCTGAGCGTCACAACGAGCAAACGCACAGGTTCGTGGGCTGACGGATGCGTCATGCATTTCAAGGACCTCAACACGGTCACTCCTGCCGACGTCTGCGTAGTGGTGGGTGTGCTGAAAGCAACCGTCACGCATGAAGATCCATCGGATCCTGAGAGCCCTGTAATCCTGGCCAACATAGACGCAGATCCTGCTGATCCTAATGACAATCATCTCACCCAGGGCATATATAGTTACAGAGGCACAGAACATGATAACTACGTCTATCTTCTGCTCGACCACCTTTATACGAATGTGAATCTTGAGCTGTCGTTGGATCCAAACTATGCCACACTCCGCACCATTGTGCTTCGACAAATCAAGATGAAGGCAAAGAACATAAAGGATGTTGTAGATGTGGATGTTACGCTTACGAACAGTCCGACCAGTCCTATTCAAAACATTCAGTTCCCTCCTGATTTCACATCGAGCGGAAATGTGGATGCCTTGATTTACCCTCGCAGTGATGAGGACGGAATGATTGTGTCGTCGGACCCAGAACATCCGACAAGCGTTCCAGGATACTTTGCCCCAGGCATGACCACAGCATCATTCGAATTTGAATTTCACTATGATGTCTATGATAAGGACGGCGAGGACCTCCTCAGTGACCCAGAACATCCTGTGTTTGGCAACTGTGTACGCGAAGGTTGTATTGCAGTTAACAAATGGACACTCCCAGGTTCTGGCGTACAGAATGGCAAGAGTTTTAAAGTGAAGGCCACAATCAAGCCGACCTACCTCTTTATGCTGTCAAATCCTGACCTTGACAACCCGACTATTGAGTTAGAAAATTAGGCCTATTGGCCCAATTAAACCAATTAAACCAATTAGCCCAATAAGAAAAATTAGCAAAAAATGACAAAACCAACATCATATAACTTGAGCCTGCGAGCCATCAGCCTTTGGTTGATGACAGCTCTGCTCACTTTGGCAACACCACCTGCCGAAGCCCAGACCAACGGTGCAATCCACATCGGCGGAAAGGTTTATGGTGGTGGCAAGGAAGGTGCAATCGGCACTAGCAATACAACAGACGCATGCCTCACTGAGGCAGACTCTACCCAGGTGACTGTAACAAACAACACACTGGTCGTCTCTGACGTACAGGTTCATAGCGGCAATATCAAGACTGTTTTCGGTGGTGGAGAACAGGGCCGCAGCTATGGCAAAACCTCGGTAAGTGTGAGTGGCGGAACCATCGGCATCGATGGTGATGCCGACCTGGCTAACGGTAATGTGTTCGGCGCAGGCGATGGCTGTAAAGCTCACGTTTATGGCGGCAGTTCTCTGCTCGTCACCGGCGGCACAATCAAGCAGAGCGTGTATGGCGGTGGTAATGAGGCCGATTTGATGGGCTCAACTTTGCTTACTCTGCGTGGTGGTACTTATGTGGGTGCCGTATATGGCGGTGCCAAGCTGGCCAATATCTTTGGTCGCACATTCATAAATGTGGATGGCGAGAATGCTACCAACGACCTTCACATCATCGATGTGTATGGCGGCAACGATATCGCAGGCGAAATACAGCCTTCGGAACATTGGACATGGACGCAGAAGGCAACCGTAGAGGCAAGCCTGCCTACACTCTACGATGGCACGACCTTCGCATTGGCCAACACACCTAACTTGACCAAGAAACCTACAGATGTAGTCGATGGGGTCACACTCGTCAACGGCTCATGGAATGCCTTCGTCCTGGCCACAAAGGGCACAACCTATAAGACCCTCATCGACAATGTATATGGTGGCGGCAATGGAGACTACGACTATGCATCGAACATGGTGGCCGGTAAGGAAACCAATCCTTATGCCGGAAAGTCAAAGCCAGTCATCGGCAAGACCTATCTTCAGCTTGAGGGCGGTATGTATGGCAGCGTCTATGGTGGCGGTAATGCTGCCACGGTAGCCCAGAGCACCGATATCTGCCTGATCAACGACACGGAGGCTTCAAAGGATTATTTGCTGCCATTGGGCAATTTGGACAATCCGGACGATCCGGATCATCCGACGACCACGAGCCTCGCCCGTTTCTCACCCGACTACCAGTTCAACCGCGTCTTCGGTGGAAACAATAAGGAGCCGATGGCTATCCGTCCGAACTGGTATCTTGAAAAAGCGTCGGTTAACAACCTCTACTCAGGCGGCAATGCAGGTGCGATGACATACTTCTATCAAACCAGCACCGGTGGCGCGCAGTCTTTGGCTGGCAAAGCCGGCATCCTCATCCACATCGCCAGTGATGACATGACCGTCAACAACGTCTATGGCGGTTGCCGTATGGCTGACGTCGATCCTAATGCACATCAGGGCAGGGACATGACCATCAATGCCGAGACCATCGACGGATACAGCTTCCCACAGAACTATGCTGCCCGTGTACTTATTTCTGGTGGCAAGATTAATAATGTATATGGTGGTAATGATGTCTCAGGTATCGTCTATTACGGCTCGGACGTAGAGATCAGAAGCAGTATCATTGGCAATGTCTATGGCGCCGGCAACGGTTCGTATGCCTATACCGACAATGCCAACCTGAAAGATGATCCAATCTGGGGTGACTACTATTATGATCCAGGCACACGCACGTCAGCCGAAGCTCTGAATATCCATCGTCCAAATGCATCGACCTCGCTCGTACATATTATAGGCACGGATGCAGAACATCCAACATATATCGGCGGTGGTGTATATTGCGGTGGTAACAGTGCCACACTTCGCGCCAACATCAATAACCATGAAACAACCTATGGAGACCTTGCTGGCGCGACTGCCAATCTGAAACTTGGTTCGTATGTTATTGCAGATAAAGTGTTCCTTGGCTCGAATGGCGAGAACATGGTCAAGAGCGAAACTGCAAATGATCTGTTGCAGATTTATAAGAATGGCCCAGCAGGATATGATAGTAGCCTCGGCAAATTCAATACTATGGACCTCACCACTACTGCCGACTTCGAGGATTACATGCGCGGCGTAGAGGTAGCCATCCGTCCGACCGTAACTTTCGATGCCGGCTATGAGCCTCATTCAACAAAGATCGGTTCACTTTACGGTGGCGGCAACGTAGGTTCCATGACTTCGGCTGGAACATTCAAACTCACGTTCCTCGACCTGCTTGTCATCTACGACAAACTCGTAGGTGGCTGTAACAATGCCAACGTGGCAAAGACTGAATACAATGCCTTCCACATGGGCGGCCTGACCAACAACACATCGCTTGAGAATGGCAATAAAGTCCAGCTCGATATTGCCGGTGTTCAGTTGGAACCTCGCAAGCTCACCTACAATCCTGGAGACAATACTTTCAGTTTTGATTGGAATGTTGAAGATATTGCAGGCACAAGCCCTGCCGAGCAAATGCTCGTAGGTGCAAACATCTATGGCGGATGCTATTCTTCTGGTTACGTCAACGGTGGCGTTGACATCAACATCTCTAAGAATGCCATCAGCGATGATGTCTTCACCAACTCGGGTGTCACATTCAACGCCGTTCGTGACGATGTTCTTGCCTCTACCCTCGCTGCATACGGTGGCGGTTACGGTCAGGAGACAGAGATTTGGGGCAACGTATCAATCGACATTACCGAGAACGGTCAGATCATGAAGGCCTACGGTGGTGGCGAGATGGGCGTCGTAGGTAAATTGAAACGAAATGCTGACGGTATATTCCTGACCGACATCGTGCAGGAATGGTATTCACATACCGTGTTTGAGGATGTGCACGGCTACAATACTCCAGTGACAGAATACGACAGCAAAGACCATTCTGTGGCAAAGTTCTCCGAGACGTATAATGCCATCGTCAATCTCAATGCCAACCTCCTTGCTGACAACAAACTTAACGTTGCCAAACTTTACGGCGGCGGTTTCCAGGGAACAATCAGTGGCAACACTACGGTCAATCTGAATCGCGGACGAGTATATGATGCCTTCGGTGGCGCCTCTAATGCCGATATCATCGGACATACCGAGATGTATGTGGGCAAGACAAGCGCGCCTCAGGTCACAAACAATGTCTATGGTGCAAATGACTTCGGCGGACTCATCGTTGGTCACAAGACTCACCTTGTAGATAACAACAAGGATGGCGACAGCAATGATGCCATGGAGAAGATTGTTGCCCAGTCATACGTCGAGTATAACTCCGGCAAGATTTCTGGCAATATCTTCGGTGGTCCTTGCGGTGCATACGAATACGATGATGATCGTTACTTCGAGTGGGATCTTTCTGACCCGCTTAATCCTGCTAAGGGATCAGCGAGATACGTATGCAAACCTCAGCTGCTCGAAGACCTCCTGACAGCCGGCATGCTTACACCTCTGAGTGGCGCAGGCTATGCTGCCAACTCGTTCGTCAATGTCATCTCTCAATCTACGCTTGACAATGATGTTATCTCTGGCTATATCTTCGGCGCAGGTCAGGGTCTGAAGGGACACATCAATCTGGCAGATGAGCGAGGAAGTTACGTTCGTCTTATGTCGGCAACAAAGAGCCAGCGCACCACAGGCGAACTCTCACATCGCGTCTATGGCGCCGGCTTCTGTTCGAACACAAACCGTTCGCTGGTCGATGCTCATACTGGTTATTTCGGCTCTCTCTTTGGCGGTGCACACGGTATCACTTACCAAGAACTGACCACAATGGAACTGACCAATCCTGAAGGCCACTACGAGACCAATTACATGGGCTTCCGTTCTGCAGTCCGTCTCTATGAGATGACCAACAACCAAATGGATATCTATGGAGGCGGAGCCAATGCAGGAGCACAGGAAACCGGCGTTGTGCTCAATGGCGGTGAAGCGCGATACATATATGGCGCAAGCTTCGCACAGGGTATTTCCTATGCTTCTTCTGTCGAAATTCCTGAAACATCCACATCGCGTGCAAAAGCCATCTTCGGCGGCGCCGAGGGTGGAAGTGATGCCTATCCTTGCGATGCCTACAATACCTTCGTGACTTGGAAGAGTCCAAATGCGCGTGTCCAGGATGCAATCTACGGTGGCAACAATGCATACCGTATGACCCGTAATGCCTATATCTCCGTATCCACACCTGTAAAGAACTTCGAAGACAAACTCACCAATGTCTTCGGTGGCGGTTATGGCGAAAATACTGTTACACTCTATACCAATGTCAGCCTTCTGCAGGGTGCTCAGGTTGCCAATGTCTATGGCGGTGGCAACAACGGCCAGGTGCTTGACACTCCATCGTTCCGCTATTATTTGGACGATGGACAGATGCAGTGCGTTGATGGCCATACAAAGCTTGATGCAGAAGGCAAGAAGATATACCCAGCCTCGCTTGACATAACAGCAGACACCCCGGATAAAGACAAACTCTACGGCTATCAGAAATACCTCCGTGACTCAGAGGTTATCGGATTCCACAACTGGATTGTACAGAATTGCTGGAAACCCGACCCTGTAACTGGCCAATATCAATACGACAGTCGTAACCAACCTCTCGGCTCATATACAGCCAATGCTCATGGCCATGCTCACCCGGTTTACTTCCTTTCGACCCAGATGGATGACATGAAAAATACCAATGTCTTCATTAATAAGGGTGCCATCGTTGCAGAGAATGCGTATGGCGGCGGCCTTGGAGAAAAGGCCACTGTATCTGGCGAAACGAGTGTCAAGCTCTTGGGCGGCACTGTACGTGGAGATATCTATGGTGGCGGATATGGCGGTCACGTCGAGGAATATCCTCACCTCATCTATCCGGCTGGTGGCCAACACGAGATGACTCTGTCTGCCACTAACGTCAACATGCAGGGCGGCATTTCCCGCAATGTCTATGGTGGCGGTCTCAACGGTCGTGTAACAGGTTCTACCAATGTCATACTGGGCACAAAGGATGAACATGAGTTTGACTTCTACGGCACTCATATCAGCGGAGACAATGAGCACAAGATTATCTATGGCGACCCTATCGTAGAGCGCTCGCTTTATGGTGGCGGACAGATGGGTCCAGTGCATGGCACAGCCTACCTCACGCTCAATCAGGGACACATTGGATATAAATACGACGCGTCGCATGAGACCTCACCAGGGGTAAGCAATGCCGACTGCTACGTCGAGAACCTCGACCTCAATGACCCAGACGACCGACTTCTTGACCAGAATGGCAATGCCTTCGGTGCAGGTTACGGAGAAGGTGCCTCGGTCGATGTAACATACGTCAACATCTATGGCGGTACCATCCGCAACTCGCTTTATGGAGGTGGAGAGATTGCAGCCGTTGGCCGTGCAGTAATGGAGACCGTTGGTGCGCATCCGGTGGTTGACCATATCGATGTTCCTGGCCGTACACATATTTATATGTATAAAGGACTCGTTCAGGGTGATGTCTTTGGTGGTGGCCGTGGTTATTCATACGACCTTACGGGTAATGAGATCATCGGCAAGACCCTCTATACCGACGGTTATGTATTCGGCACAACAGATGTAGAAGTGCGCGGCGGTACAGTCGGCACTCCAGAGACAGTGGCCGATGGTCATGGTAATGTCTTCGGCGGCGGTAACATCGGCTATTGCTTCACCGATGCTGTAAAACATGGCAAGCGTGGTGATGGCGGTGGTGAAGGTCGTTACTATACCAATGCTTGGAAGTGCGATAAGTGTGGATATATCGACTATGAACACAATTCGCCTCGTGTTTGTGGTAATTGCCACAAGTCATTTTCGGCTACGGATGCAACTTTCCAGACAACCTTTACTCAGGTAAATGCACAAGGAACAACCGCTGATGTCACCAACGAATCAATCCTCTCAGAGGACTGCCGTGTAGTCATTTCGCCATGGGCTCAGGTTACTGCCAATGACGGTATCTCCATCAAGGGTAATGGCAAGACCCAGCCAGACGGATCTGTATTGAAGGATAGTACATTCGCCAAGGGCAGCTATGTTCCAACCGAATATCTTGACCTTTTGAAGGACAAGAATACTGATGCAGCTCAGTGGGCAAAGCTCTCTGATGCCGGTGTCACCGTGCGTAATGCTGTATTCGCCGGCGGTAACGTCAGCGCGGGTTCGGATAAGGTTTATGCCAATGCCTACACTGTCTTCGGCAACGCCACTGCTTCGGTCAACGATATCTTCTTCCGAGACTTTATTTCCATCGGCACAGAACATACCGGTGGTATCTATGGCGATGGCAACCTTACGTTCGTCGATGGATACCGAGAACTGAACATCACCAACTATGGCACAGACTACTATGGTCAGCAGGACCACATCACGCTCGATCAGTATAATGCCATGAACGACCGCGAGCGCGCCTACTTTGAGTTGGAATATCAAACCAGTTCTGATCACACAGATTATTTCTATACTTGTAACACCCCGGGCAACTACGGTGGAAAAGATTATACCCGCGGTCAGCACATTACAAGAGATGAATTTGATAAATTGCTGGCTGAAGGAGTTGAAGGAATGAATGCCACCAACTGGACAGAAGGAAGCAAGCATTATGCCGCAGGCGACAAGATTAAGGAGAGCGAGTGGGACAAACTGTCATCAACAGAGCAGGAAAATTGGGTAATGTTCGGTTTCTGTTCAATCTATGCCGGACGATTGCTCAACTCCATCCAGCGCGCCGACTTCTGCGGTGTGTTTGGTAGCCGACTCGTACTTCAGGGCGCACAGGACCGTGTGCCAGAGGTTGTCGATTACACTCAATATACACTCAACCGTGTGGGCGAGCTCTCGCTCAATAAAGCAGAATATGAAGGAAAGTCAACGACCGGACTTACCAACGAGCAGTTGCATCACGGCAACTACTTCGGCATGTACAACATCGTGAACTATCTTGGAGCTATTACTTCAGATGTATCATTCGAAGACGTACGTGTCACCGACAACAATGACTCTGGCTACAAGGATCCTGTCGGTGATAAAGCATACGGTACTGCCTCCTACTACGACTGGAAACTTGCTCATCAGGCTGACAAGAAGCGTAATAACGGTACTGCTCATAACACAGTGGCACTTGCAGCTGGTGTTTACCTTGAAATCATCAAGGAGCCCACAACCCCAGATCCGAATGCCGAGAGGGAATACGGTTACATCACGGGCATCGTTCAGCTCGATCTTATCAATGTGAAACCAGGCCTCGGTGGCGGCTATGTTTATGCAAAGAACGAACACGGTGCTCGTTCGGGCAACCCTGGTGCTCACCAGAATCTCTCAGTTTATAACCATGCCGCCGTCAACAACTCTGCATGGACATACGACGAAGGAAACCGCCAGTTGGTAGAGACCTCCGGCAACTTTATCCACAACGTCAAGCAGATTGTCGATGACTGTTATCCTGCCGGTGGCCGCTGGGATGACTACAACCGAGCCCCAGCCCACTACTGGTACATCCGTGGTGAATTCTACGTTTACGACCAGTATATATCAGCATTTACAGGTTCCTCGACAGCATACTCTGAGAATATCAATCTGCCTCTCACCATCACTGCCGGTGCTAACGGTCGTCTCGACCTTATCGACATCAAGCAGAACTTCTATGCTTATTATAAAGAAGACGGAATTCCTCTCGGCGCCAACGATGCTATTGTGCTCAATGGTGTAACATACGGACTCAACGACTTGATCAGCTACTGGGACTACATGCAGCTTAGCGATACGCAGCAGAGGCATTTCGTTAATGAGACCTACGTAGCCACTATGGACTACTGCACAAGCGACGGCGGCCCCGTCTTTGAGAAGGGCGAAGTCATCCTGCCAGCCGAGTATGAACGCAGGAAGACCGACAACCACTACTACGATCCAGAGGAGATCACCACCAACCCTGAGACACTCGAACAGCACATGAAGGAAATCCTGATTAGCGATGTCTTCCATGTGTCGAATGCCGTCAGTCACGATAATGGCTATGTGCTGGCTGTTAAGCTCGATAATCCAGGAACGTGGGACAGTTGGTATGTTCCTCAGTCGAATGGTGAGAAGATCAGCCAGAAGCAATACAGCGAACTTAATCACAGCAGCCAATCTAACTACACTATGGGTCCAACCTACTACACCACAGAAGGCGGTGTCTATGGTCAGCATGCATACGTGCTCGACGACATTGTCACAAAGAGTGTCGTAGATGCTTATAGCACCATCAACTCCCATGACCTTGCAGATCTTGAGGCTGCCGGCAAGCATCAGGCAACGGTTAGTCCTGCCTACGTATCGCTCGCCGCTGCCACATACGACTATGATGGCCAGCACAAGACTGTCCAGGCTGGCGTGGGCATCTCTGCCTATGAATATAATTCGCTCAGCGACGCCAACCAGGCCAAGTTCTCGCCTGCATACCAGTGTACCAGCACCTTCGTTGAGGATGCTGCCACAAGTCTGTATATCTACTTTGGAGAATTGATTCCAGTTACTAAATATCAGGAACTCCAAAACAAGCTTAGAGATGAGTATCTGGAGGAGAATCCTGGTGAAACCGACTTAGCCAATGAGTATGCACAGCAACAGATGAACAACCACTTCGACAAGGCATCCATTGTCACCGAGGCAGGTCTCTATGGCGGTCAGTATTTCCAGGCCAACCATAACTACCGTGCACTTGACACTTGGGCTACATTGTCGAAGGAAGACCGCACGCACTTTAATTTCCGCTACGATGCGCTCGATGCTCTCCTGCTGCCAACCTATCCTGCCACAGGCGAGGAAGGCCCGGGCAATAACAACGTCAACCAATATGATGGTCCATATTGGGATCCTGTGACTGGATGGACAGAAAAGAAGGTCTATGGTGCCAAGCAGCCGATTGACTACCAGGCCAAGTACGAAGGAAGCGACCCTCTCACATGGACTGATCATGACGGCAATGATCATACATTGAATAATACCGATGATCCGTTAGACCGAGTGGACTACGAGAACCTGCCAAACGAACGCCGTCACTACAGTTCGTTCAAGGTTCTGGATTCAGAGGTTGACACGCCATTCTACATCGTAAAGGAATCATTCATCTCCGGTGGTAGTAACTATGCTGCAGGTAGGGTTATCACAGAGGAAATCTACAACACTTTCGATACTCAGCGAAAGAATAAAGTGCAAATCTACACTCCTACGGAAGCAGGCACATACTATATCTGCCGTGACCAATATACTGTCAATGAGAAGGGTGAGGGTGTGTCTGTAAGAGATATCCGTTCTGGCGGCATAGAATACAACACCAATGATGTGGTTCCAAGCGGTGTCATCATCAAAGCTGACAACTACAGTAATCTTGTCAACAGGCAAACAGCGCATTTTACTATCCACGGCATTTCGCCTACTGAGACCTCGACATTCTATGTTAACCGCGAGTCGAACGTATTCGATCTCACAAAGGATCGTATCGTCACCGTCATCTACCAGTACAAGTACGAAGAAAGTGATGAGACCGGCAACAACGTAGAGGAAATCACCGAACGTCACGTTGTCAACATCCACATCACCTTCAAGTCGGGTGTGCCAACCATCGGCAAGCTGCAGGAGCCATCTATCGTGCTTCCTGGCGAGACCGTCGGTTTGAAGTCTCCTAACGTAACACCTGGTGCATACGAGATTCTTGGCGGTGGCTGGGAGCTCTTCACCACACCAGAGGATGCCGAAAAGCATCAGAATGGTAAGGCCTATGTCAACAACGCTACGCAGATGTATTGGTATCAGGACGGCTATTATGTAGCATACTATGCCAAGACATATCTGGGTAAGACATACTCGAACTCTGTTAAGTTCAAGGTAGCTAACTACCACGACATCGCCGATGTCATGGCAGATACCGAGAACTTCATGTTCATCGACCATAAGGACGTTAAGCGCAACTCGAAGATCTACATCGACAACAGCTACACCGATGAGAATCCGGATGCGACTAAGAGCGAGATCGATATGCTCTATGACCTTTTCGACAAGACATTGAACAAGGAAGAAAACAAGAAGCCGGTTCTGGTCGATGTTCAGGAAACAGATGCAAACGGTCCATTATATTATGAGACCGACAGCTATGGCAACAAACTGAACACAACGACAAATACACCTTCTCCATACCCTGTCTATAGACAAGAGACTCAGTATGTACAGAAGATCAGCGACCACGCCCGCAACTGTGCCAACCTCGACTTCTTCCTCAATGAGGATGTGAAGAGCATTAAGTCAGAATCAGAAGGATGGACACCTATCGGATCTGTCAATGACAACTTATGCTTCATGGGCACGCTCCACGGTATGGGCCACACCATCAACGGTCTTGACAATTCGCTCTTCGAGAACCTTTGTGGCTACGTTTATAACCTTGGTGTCACCGGATCGTTCACCAAGTCGGGCGTTGCCGACCGCGTGAGTGATGGAACAGTGCCAGATACGGGCAACCCAGATCCTGAGAACTATGTTGCTCCTACCGTTATCCACGGACACGTCAACAGTAGCTGGATTTATACAAGTGCCGACCCAGCCGATGTTTCTACGGCTTCTGCCAATCCTGCCGACCTCTACTATCCTGTAGTAGGTACGCCTAACGACCTTATGGCAGGACGCGATGGCGATGGCAATGTGACAGATATGCTTGCAGTTGTAGGCGGCATGCACACCCTCAACTGCTACTATCCTGAAGGATCTGGTTATCCGGAGTCGCACACCCACGGCGAAACTGCAAACTCTGCTACTCTCCGCCAGTTCAACAACGGTGAGGTTGCTTACAACCTGAATGGCTTCTACCTCAACAAGCGCTATTCAGATGCCGTGCTTACAGAGGCAAGCATCCCAGAAGAAACCACATCTCCAACCACAGGCGACAATGCTGTATATAAGTATTGGAAGCAGGATTCCGACGGCAACTTAATCCGCACCGGCTCTGATGCTCCTGCCACGGGCTATTACCTTGGCGGTGGCAGTATGCACGCCTACGACGGCAAGAATCTCGGCTACGTCGAGCGTCTTTTCGCCGATGGAGACTTCGTCTATAAGTACGGAACTATTCCTATTGTGACTAACGAACGATACAGCACATCTGAGAGTCGTTACCTGCCTGTATGGCCTGATGACTATCTGTTCTTTGGCCAGACATTGACATACGGTTACGATGAGATCAATCGTCCATACGAACCTCTGCCATCGCACATCCGCAAGACTGTTTCTATCGATGGTTCAGGCAAGGATAACCGTCTGCTCACCACCAATCAGAACAACATCATTTATCGCGTCCCGGCTTATTACCGTAGCAGCGAGAAGAGCTGGATCCACTTCAATCCTTATTCCGTCTTCGCTGAGAAGATGAAGTCAGGCTTCACACTCAGTCAGGCAGATCAGGATCGAGGACTTACTCCAGCCGTGCTCGATGGCGGCATGATTCATCCAGGCCTCACAGCCATCGACTTCTCGGGCTTCAACGACCGAGCCATCATGACTGCCGAGCATAAGTTCCAGTCTGTTCCAAACAGCTTGGCATTCAGCAATGGTTCACGTTATATCAGCAGCAAGCCTGGATATGAGGCTAAATATGCGCCACTCAATGATGGCACATACTTTGGTCCTATCACCGACTACACAGTCCTGATGGATATCGAGACTCACGATATCACACAGAACCTTCTCGCCTACGCTCCTACTGCTTCATGGAGTGGAGGTACGGCCAATACTCTCTCTGTGCTTCAGGGCTATTTCAAAGAACCAGAATATTCAGCACACTATTCTGATGATAAATATCGCAAGGTCGATGCCGTTAATCCATCTACAGTCTCAAGTGTCCATGGTCACCTTGTCATGAAGGAGAACACCACAGACGCTCGCCACTACTACTATGCAGCCTCTGACCACTTCCTCGTCGATAAGCAGGACTTCAATGCCCCTATCGAGTACGAGTTTATTCCAGCAAAGGGCGAGCATACGAAATATCGTATGTGGTATCAGCGCACGCCAGAACTCTATGCCAACCTCAGCCAGGGTTGGGAAGGTATTTCAATCCCATTCTCTGCCGAACTTGTTTCCACACAGCAGAAGGGTGAGATCACACACTTCTATAACTCTGCACCCGGCGCCGCTTACAATGCCGGAAAGACTTCCGGTCACGAATACTGGCTCCGCGAGTTCACTGAGGTGGTTAAGAGCACAGATAGCGATCCTTCGGCCAATCCTGATATCACCACGGCCATCATGAACTATCCTGTTGAAGGCACAGATGGCAATAAGTCAGTCACCAACACCTTCCTCTGGGATTACTATTACAATGCCGATGGCATCGATGCCAATGGCGACCTCTATAAGAAGACAGATGGCACCATTGTACAGGATGACACTCGTACATATTATAGTAACACACGCACGTATGATAACTATCCGCTCTCTATGGCAGGCAAACCATATATCATTGGATTCCCTGGCAGCCGTTATTATGAGTTCGACCTTAGCGGCACATTCGTACCTCAGAATTCCGGCTCGACAACGCCAGCCAAGCTTGATGCTCAGACCGTCAGCTTCGTGTCTGAAACGGGCATCACAATCCATGTGAGCGATGACGAACTTGACGACTCATGGACCAATGGTACATTCAGGGATTACACATTCGCGCCGAACTACCTCAACGACGTGGCACCTGTCAGCCAAGCCGACGGAGACGCGTTCTTTGTGCTCAACGCTACAGGTTCTTCGTTCGACAAGACTACAGAAAGCATGACCGATGCCGAGCGCACAGTCTCGGCCTTCCGTCCATACTTTGCCTATGTCAAGCCTTCGGCAACTCCTGCACCTTCAGTTCGAAGCATTGTCTTCGGCATGGCCAACGACACTCAGTTCGAACCAGATCAGGAGACCATCGGCAAGCTCTCTGGCAAACTCGATATTTATGCTAAGCGAGGCAGGATTATTGTTGAGTCAAATCTTGCTCACAATACAGTAGTCAATATCTTTAATATCTCTGGTGTTTGCATTGCCAACTTCACGATTGCCCCAGGCGAGACCATCGTCCAGCCTGTCGATCAGTCAGGAGTTTATGTTGTCAACACCCAGAAACTGCTTGTGAAGTAGTACGTAGTAGATAAAAAATATTTTAATAATAGGAAACGATATACAGTTGCATCAAAATAAAACAAACAATATGACCAAACAAAATATGAACATATCCCGTATAGTGACACTTCTCTTCATCATAGTGATGAGTATAGGTAACGTGTGGGCACAAAGTACCGACTCCTATGATTACGATGGCGATGGTAATTACGAAACCTATAATGTGGTGTATCTGAACCTTGGAAGCGGAAATGACAATAACGATGGTAGTGCCACGAACAAAGCCGTGAAAACATGGGCGAAAGCCTACAGCAAGCTCCCTGCCTACACTGGCACTACCGATGCCGACCGTGATTATGCATGGGATCATAATATCATTGTGGTGTGCGATGCAAGCAATAACCAATTAAACACACTTAGCGTTACCAACAAAGCACCTGCGACTATCACTGGTGTTTGGCCTTGGACAGCAGCGAATACTACTGCGAGCAACGTAAAAACAAAAGGCGGCGCTGTGTATGTAAACACGGGAAATGACACAGGTGGTCCGTCATTGGGCATGGATACCAAGTTTAAGTATCTGCGTTTTCGCAGTCAGATAGTGGGAAGCCAAACTGGACAGGCATACCTGCAGTGTTACCTACATGATGTGACGTTCGATGTAGGGTGTGTGATGGATGAAATTGCCGTTGATCTTATCGTAGATAATGGAGCGACAAAAGGGAACAAAGCACCGGACTTGCATCTGATGATGTATGCTAATACGCACAATTTCACAAATACAACAGATGGTGGGTGGCCAGCACAGACAAAGCCGATGGTGCTGACTATCAAATCGGGTAAGATAGGCCGTCTGCTGAGTTGCCGTATTACAGGAACTGCTGATGCTGATATTAAGAAACGCTATGTTGTGGGTAATCCAAGTCACCCCTTGACGGCAATCTTGAATTTGGATATTGACCCTAACACGTCAGAGGGAGATTGGAACTCTAAAAATTATACCAACGATATTGAGTTCTGCTGTGCTGGAGCAACCCAGGGAATAGAATATTGCGACATCAAGTTCAATATCAAGCGAGGAAAGATAGGCACGCTAGTATCTGCCTGTCAGGGTATGTCTATAACAAATACTAAGAATAATGGTGTAAAACTCTCCAATTCAACTTTCTGCGGCAGAACCGAGGTAAATCTCATCCCGAACAATGATGACAACGACATCACTATCAATCGCTACTATGGTGCCTGCCTTGGCCGATCGCAGCCCAGTCCTACTAGTACGACCAATGGCATCGCCAATACTGCTTTCTATGGTAGAAGCACATTGAATATGTATGGTGGAAAGATAAATAATGGCGTGTTTATCTCTGCTGGTGGTGTAAGTGGTCTTCAGAGTACTGATGGTCTCCATCACACATGCGATCAGTACATCCCATACCTTGATAATTCAGCTGATAAGAATTACCCCTACATGGGCATCAAATATCAGCCGTATGATGCCTCGAAGACCATTGCCAAAGTGACAACCATCATGAATGGCACTCCCGAGGTGATAGACCTCGCAGAAACCATTACTACAATGAATATCTATGGTGGCGAGATTAAAGGTGGTATCTATGGTGGCAGTTATGGTTACTCCGATGTGTTGAGAATCCAGTGTGCTATGGAGCAGGCCGGTTCTCTATGGGGAGATACGCATGTCAACATCTATGGAGGTAAGATCTCCGGCGGTGTTTATGGCGGTGGCCAAGGTTCGGCTGATTTCTATAATCTGGCTACTTCTACTGCGGATAAAAATAAGTTCACTACCGTAGCCTCTGTTTATGGTAATACCAATGTAAACATCTATGGTGGAGAAATTGATGGCGACATCTATGGTGGCGGTATGGGTTTGAATAGTCAAGCTGCTGGTTCGGGATCTGTAATAAGTTTCGATACTTCAACGCCGGTAACACTTGTTGCCAACGAATTCCAGAATATCGCCAAGGTCTATGGTAATACCAACGTTACCATCGATCCTAAAATTCTCAAGCCATTTAATGAATGGGCAGTTCCTAATGTTCCTGAATTCACAGGTCCTAATGAAAGTTGGACCTACGAAGGCAATATTTACGGCGGCGGCGCCCTTGGTGCAGTGGAAGGCAACACCAACGTCATTATTAAGGGTGGCATCATCACCGGCAATGTCTTTGGTGCAGGCGAGGGCGAAGGCGGTCATCCTGACAAAGCCAAGGTAACTGGCAACACCAACGTGACGGTAGGAGTGGAGCCGTAGCGCCATAATAGACGACAACCATAGGCCTTAATAGATGATTGAAGACGGTCTTAATAGAAGATAAAAAAAAGGATAAGTAAAAAGACGAGTAATGAACAAAGTAACACTCACCCAACCCTGGCGCATCGTAGCAGCCGAGATCATCGCTGCCACGAAGGCGGATCCGGACTCTCTTCGTAGCATCTACGAGGACAAGGAGTTCCGACCTGCCCGTAATGCCAGCGTGTGGTCGCAGCTGTCGGCACGTCTCGCTCAGGCACGTAAGTCGTACCGCGAGGCGGTTGCAGGTGGCTATCTGAAGGAGGTGCAGCACACCATGCTCCGCCGTTGCTTTGCTCATGACTACTACCAGCCCGGCCGCTACATGATAACTCTCGTAGTACCAGAGCGCGGAAGCAATCCATTCGGCACAGTGAAGGGCAATGTGCGCTTGGGCCGCAAGGGCATCACCCTAACTCCCACCGAGGCAGCGGCCTATGCCCACCTCTGTAAAAGCGAAGGCCCCCTGCGCTTGGAGCTCACCCCTCTGGGTGCCACAGTGCAGGAAGCCCTCGAAGGCATCCCCGCCAACTACCCCATGGTGGAAGTGCGCAAAATACAAATCATGCCCGACCACCTGCACATAATTCTGGTGGTGCATGCCCCCATCATCAGCAGCAATGGTACGCCACGGCACCTGGGGCACGTGATAGCAGGGTATAAGGCTGGATGTAACAAGGCTCGTCGCTTATTGATTGCGCAGCACAACTGCTCAACACCGAGTCAACAAGAGGCAGCATCAAACAAACAAAAGGCAATAGGTGCGGAGGAGTTGTGCTCCTTCGTCTATGACGGCAGCGCAACCACCTCCGACCCTACATTTGCTCCCCTCTGGGCGGAAGGCTACACCGACACCATCATCCTCAGCCCAAAGCACATGACAACCGAGGAAGCCTACCTCGATGATAATATATTCCGTCTGCGAATGAAACAGGAGCATCGCAATCTGCTGCGCACAGTGTTGCACATACGCATCAATGGTCAGGACTTCGCAGCCCTCGGCAATATCAATCTTCTTCGCAGCCCTTGGAAGGAGCAGGTGCAGTTCCACCACTGGGAGGTGGATGTGCCTGCAGGCTACTTTCCCTGCGACCCAAGTTGGCACTGTCAGCGGTTCTATGATCCGTCAGCGCAACTAACGGGCACCGCCGCTCCGAGACTGACGGAATCCACCCCAATGTTTGGCAGTTGTGCTGACAGTATATTCACAATTGGCGAGCCGATAGCAGGCCCCACCGAGGCCGAGGCCCACACCGAACGCCTACTGCAAGCCGGTGATGGCGGCGCCGTCTTCGCCAGCCCCTTCATCAGCGAAACGGAGAAGGCTATTCGTGATGCAGCCCTGACGATGAGCATCCCATACATCTGCCTCACTCGCGAAGGCTTCCGCGACCTCTACACTCCAACAAAGAGCGAATTCGAAGCCTGCATAGAAGGCAACCTCTTAATCCTTGCCCCATGGGAGGACCGCAAGCGCACGGCAACCATTACGCGCCGTGAGTGTATGGAACTGAACAAGATTGCGGCAACGATAGCCGCAGATAACTTACAATTGCTTCTGGTAAATGACAATATCGACAACAATGTTAACAACGAAACAATCACACCTCGTGACGATGAGTAGAAATATACATTATAATATCATAGCACTGCTCCTCCTCGGAGCCGTCACTCCTGCTTTTGGCCAAACCATTAAGGGTAATGTGTATGGGGGAGGTAACCTTTCGCAAGTGGTGGGTGGCGCAACCATTAACATTAAGAGTGGAGCCATCTCTGAAAAAACGGCAGACGACGAATATGGCAACATCTATGGCGGTGGCTATGGTGCTTCTGCTGTGTTGACTGGTAACACTACTATCAACGTCACTGGCGGCACTATCGCTAAAGATGCCTATGGTGGTGGCGCGCTGGCGAATGTGACTGGTAGCACAGAAGTAAATATCAAAGGTGGTACTGTCACACAAGATGTCTATGGCGGCGGTGCATTGGCGAATGTGAGTGCAAACACATCAGTAAATCTCACTGGCGGAACTATTCGTCATTCATACGGTGGTGGTCTTGGTTCTGCCGATGTTGCAGCCCTCATTGGTGGTGATGCTACAACAACACTCAACGGCACCATCGTCCTTGGCAACGTCTTCGGTTGCAACAATGTCAATGGCACGCCTAAGGGACGTCCTTTCGTAGATGTCAAAAAGACAACAGCCAAGGGTACGGAGACTGCAGAACATCCTTATCATGTCCTCGGTGTCTATGGCGGCGGAAACCTTGCGGCCTACGTACCTTCTGCGGCTACAATTGAGGCTCACAAGGACTCTACCGTTGTGCTCATCGAAAACTGCGACAACAGCATTAAGGATGTATTTGGCGGCGGCAACGCAGCGGCTGTGCCTGGAACGGATGTCACAGTGTGGGGCGGCGTTCTCGGTCGAGTATTCGCCGGCGGTAACGGTGAATCGGCTCCTGCCAATGTGACTGGAGATACGCATGTGATGATTCATGGCGGCACGATTCATGAGGTCTATGGCGGTTCGAATAACTCGGGTGATATTGGCGGCACCATCTATGTGAATGTGGCTGAGCAGAAGTATGGCGATAATGATCTCTGTCCTGTCAATGTCGCAGACCTCTATGGTGGCGGCAATCTTGCAGCCAGCAATGCTGGTCAAATCAGCATCGGCAAGTGTACGGACATTAACCGCGTGTTCGGTGGTGCCCACAATGCAGATGTGAACGGCGACATCACGCTCAACATCAATGATGGACATCTTGACAACGTTTTCGGTGGCAACAATGAGGGTGGACAGGTTAACGGCAACATCACTGTCAACATCGACTGGGCGGATGACGCCGTTGCATCACTTGGCAATGTATATGGCGGCGGAAATATCGCGAACATCAACAATGCAGAACCTCGCACCATCACAGTCAACTTCATCGATGCTACTGCCACAGGCTCTGTCTTCGGCGGCGGCAAAGGCCGAGAGGCTTACATCAAGGGCACAACGAATGTCAACATCGGTGACTGGGTGGAAGGACATCATGCCGAAGTTAACGGAAACGTCTTCGGCGGCGGCGATCTGGCAGGTGTAGAAGGTGCTTGCAACGTCATCGTTCGCGACTGCGGAACCATCATCCATGGCGACCTCTACGGCGGCGGCAATGCGGCTCCTGCATTCGAGACTAACACCACAATGTGGGGCGGCTTGGTTATGGGCAACCTCTTTGGCGGCGGTAATGGTGTGAACCTCGATCCTGTGACAGGCAATCCTAACGGAGCTCGGGTCGGTTACAATCACGATGATACAGAAAACGCAGAATGCTCTGGCAACGCCAACACAAACCTTTTTGGCGGCACAATAGGAACCTGGACAACAACCGATGGCATTTGCGCAGACAACACAGGTGGTGTTTTCGGTGGCTCGAACTCCAATGGTAACATCCGCGGCAACATTAATCTTTTGTTAGACGAACGCGTATGCACAGAAACAGATCCTGGCATACAGTGCGAAATGAAGCTCAAGGAAGTCTATGGCGCTGGCAACGAGGCTGCATACGACGGCTTGGGCATCGACCTGACACTCGGCTGCGTGAGCTACCTCGGCGAAATCTACGGTGGTGCCAAGGCTGCAGACCTCAACACAGACGCTGTGCTCAACATCACCAGCGGACACTTTGGTCGCGTCTTCGGCGGCAACAACATGAGTGGCAAACTCAACGGTTCAATCACAGTCAACATCGACGAGACAGGCTGTTACCCAGTCATCATCGACGAACTCTACGGCGGCGGCAATGAGGCGGCATATTCGGTATATGGCTATGAAAATGAACTCGATGCCAATGGCAAGGTTATCGTCAAAACCAGCGGTGATGCCAAGGCAGATCCGCAGGTCAACATCATTTCATGCACACGCATCGGCCGTATCTTTGGCGGTGGTCTCGGCGAGAGTGCTGTGATGGTAGGCAATCCTACGGTCAATATCAACCAGATTCCAGGAAGATATGCAAACCTGATTGATTATGATGGCGACGGCAATCAGGATGGCGACGACTCTATCCTTGGCGAAATCGGGGTAGTCTTCGGCGGCGGCAATGCTGCGAAGGTTGTAGGCAATACCGTTGTGAGGATAGGCACAGAAGCTCAGAGCAAACACCTCGGTGCAGATGACTCGACTCTGACAGATTCCGGCGCAAACATCTCAGGCAACGTCTATGGCGGTGGCAACCAGGCAGATGTAACCGGAAAGACCAATGTCACTATTGGCAGATAACCGGGAGTAGCCAAAACCTAGCTCCCGTCACTTCCCAAGTCTTAGTTCTAACCGAGAAAAGTTTTTTGGTTAGTTCCCAGGTCCTAAGTCTAACCGAGAAAAGTTTTTTGGTTAGTTCCGAAGTCTTAAGTCTAACCGAGAAAAGTTTTTTGGTTAGTTCCCAGGTCTTAAGTCTAACCGAGAAAAGTTTTTTGGTTAGTTCCTAAGAGTTGGGAAGTCCAAAACAAACTTTCGGCAGCATTTCCCAAGACCTTGGAAGTCCAAAACATAACTTTTTGAGTGTTCACGAACGTCATTCTTCCTCCTCGCCGATGATCGGATCATCATCCTCACGCGCAGGGATGTTGTTCTGTTCGGCCAGGGCTTCGATGACGTTGATGATATAGTCGCAGAGCTTCTCGCAGCCGCTGATGAGATCCATGTAGAGCACGCCGCTCTGATATGTGTAGTGACCCGCCTGCACATGCTCGATGTTCTGGTCGCGCAGCTGATTGCGGAGGCTGTTGACAAGGTCCTCCTGATTGTATGCACGGTTCATGTCGGCAGGCGTGAGGTCGTTCTTTTCCATGAGCTGCACCATGAGGTCAATATCCTGACGCATAAGGCCAAGCATTCGCTCAATATTGTTCTGCTGCATCTGAATGAATATCACACCTGCGTCATTGCGTCGGACGATGGTACGCGCCAGTTTATAGCATGCGTCGCCGATGCTCTCCAGCTCGTCCACCATTCGGAAGATCGAACGGATGCGGGCAGCGGCTCGCGGCGTGATGTTGCTCTTGTCAAGCTCGTTGAGATAGCGCACAATCTCAAGTTCCAGGCGATCGGTGATCTTCTCATATTTCTCGATGCGGCTGAACAGATGCACCGAGTCGTCGCCTTTCGGTGCCATGCGGATAAACTGGAGCGTGAGGTCGAGCATTCGCTGACATCTGAGGCCAAACTGGACGGTCTCCTTGCGTGCTTCGTCAACCGACAGCTCGGCGGTCGAGAGCATGCCGCCATGAATGAAGCTGAGATGAAACTCCTCTTCTTCGTCTTCGGTCGCCGTCTTGATGCGACACAGCAGCGCATCGAACTGCGGCTGGAAGACAATAAGCACCAGGGCTGTCAGCAGGTTGAACAACGTATGGAACAGGGCTATCGAACATGCCAGAGCCACTGGATTGCCGCCCATCAGAGAGGCGGACAGCGAGGAGATCGGATAGACGAGAGGCAATGCCCACACAAGGCCGAAGAGATTGAACAGAAGGTGCGCATAGGCAGCTCGGCGTGCCGACACATTGGCCTTGCGCGACGCAAAGATGGCGGTCAGCGTGGTGCCTACGTTATCGCCAATGACAAGCGCCATGGCCATTGTCAGAGGCAGCCAACCGCTGGCACAAAGCACCATGGCAAGCATTATCGTGGCTACGGACGACTGCAGCAGCATAGTCACCACCACTCCCATCGCCACGAACAGCAATGCCGACCAGAACCCAGCCGACGTCAGGACCTGGAGCGCCGCTGCCACCGACGGATAACCGCCTGCCGAGGCTTCGGGCATCATTTCGATGAACGTGCAGAATCCCAACAGCATCAGGGAGGCTCCCATCAGCACTTCTCCCCACGGTTTCTTCTTGATGCGCACGCTGTAGGTAAACGGCAACGCCAGTACAATAAGCGGCACGGCTATCGACGTGCATGGATAGGCATAGCCAAGCACTGCGATGACCCACGCCGTGAACGCTGTGCCTACGTTGGCACCCATGATTACGGCGGTGGATTGCGCCAGCGTCATCAGTCCTGCATTGACCGACGATACGGCCATCAGGGTCATGGACGATGAGGACTGAAGCAGCATCGTAACCTCGGCTCCGACTCCGAAACAATGGAGGCGGCTCTGTGAGATTGCGCGCAATGTGGCTCGCACGCGCGAACCTGTTATCTGTAATAAGCCCTGGCTCATTACTTTCATGCCGAACAGGCAGAGGGCTATGGCACCGAGGAGAGAGAGGAGCATGGAGGGAGGTTGGGAGGTTATATGGTTATGAGGTTGTTTCGCTTTGCTCCACGCGAGCAAGCTCGGAAGGGAGGGTTGTGTGGCACAAAGATAGTGCTTTTGTTACAAATGTGTGAATTTTTGACCGAGAAAATGCAATTATCGGCAATTTTTTTGGAGTTTTTGACGAAATAGCATATCTTTGCCGAGATAAAAACGAACTATCAACCCTATAGATTGAGAACAAACCAAACAGATGCCATGAGCAAGATTGAAGATACCATACGCATGCGTGCCGAGTGGAATGCACGCGCCGGACTTAAAGATGTCAGCGACCTTAACAACGCTATCCGTGCCGGTCGTATCGGCGACATCATCCGCACCACCGAAGCCCTTCAGGAGAAGCACCTCGCTAAGATTGCCGAGGAGATTGCCGCACGTGAGTCGGTGCGCGTCGTGCTGCTGGCCGGGCCGTCGTCAAGCGGCAAGACCTCGACATCGAAACGCCTCGCCGTGCAGCTGATGACCTGTCTGAAGCGGCCGGTTGCCCTCTCGATGGACAACTGGTTCGTCAATCGCGAGGACACTCCGCTCGACGAGAACGGCGAGAAGGATTTTGAGTCGATCTACAGCCTCGACCTTGCCCAGTTCAACCGCGACCTGCAGGATCTCATCGATGGCAAGGAGGTGAAACTGCCTACCTACAACTTCCAGCTCGGTGAACGTGAATACCGCGGCGACACTCTGCGCCTTGAACCTGACAACATTCTTATCGTCGAAGGCATCCATGCCCTCAATCCTGTGCTCACTGCCGACATTGCGCCTGAGTGCAAATATCTGGTCTATGCGTCGGCTCTCACTGCGCTGCGCCTTGACGAGAACACCCGCATCTCGACGAGCGACAACCGTCTGCTGCGTCGCATGTGTCGCGACTATGTAACCCGTGGCTGTTCGGCCGAGGACACGCTGTCTCGCTGGCCGTCGGTGCGCCGTGGCGAGGAAAAGTGGATCTTCCCCTACCAGGAGAATGCCGATGCAATCTTCAATACTGCCATGGTCTATGAGATCACTGCCCTCTACCCTAAGGCCGTGAAGATTCTGAGCGAGGTTCCTGTCGATTCGCCTGCCATGCCCGAAGCCCAGCGACTCCTTCATTTCCTCACCTATTTCGTGCCGATTCCAGACAAGGAGATCCCAATGAACTCCCTCCTCCGTGAATTTATCGGCGGCTCAGTTTTTGATGTCGGGTAATGCGCCATCGTTTATTTACGACTACTCCTTCATTTACTCAAGACTACTCCATCATACGAAATCATAGAAAATCAAGGATATAGCCCCCTAAAAAGCTGATTTCTTTGATTTCCTTTGACGGAGTTTATATTATCCATCATACGAAATCATAGAAAATCAAGGATATAGTCCCTAAAAAGTTGATTTCTTTGATTTCCTTTGACGGAGTTTATATTATCCATCATACGAAATCATAGAAAATCAAGGATATAGCCCCCTAAAAAGTTGATTTCTTTGATTTCCTTTGATGGAGATAATATATGGCATAAAAAAATACCCATCGGAATCGTTATTGGCGAAACCGATGGGTATTATGTGTCAGAGAGAACTCTGAGAGAGAAAGACGGGATTACTCAGCGTACTGCTGAACCATGGCGTCAGTGGCGAGGATGAACACCTCAACACGACGGTTAACAGCATCAGCAGCATTGTCGGTCTTTGGCTCACTGCTGGCCATGCCGTACTGAGTGATACGCGATGCAGCAATGCTGTTGGCACGGAGCACGTCGCCCACGGCAGCAGCACGCTTCTCAGAGAGAGGCTGGTTGATCTTGTCGCCGCCGCTCGAATCTGTGTGACCCTTAACTACGATGGCTGTGTTGATCATATCCTCGGCAGCCATGGTCTGAGCGAAGCTGACGATGGCATTCTTAGCGCTGGCGCTGAGGTTAGCCTGATTCTTGGCAAAACTCATGTCGGCATCGAATGTAACCTTGATGGCCTTCAAACCCTGTGAATCCTCAACAGTCTCGACTGTAGCAGCTGCCTGCTGTGCCTCCATGGCAGCCTTGAGAGCAGCAGCCTTCTGATCCATCTTATGACCGATGATTGCACCTGTAGCACCACCTACGGCTGTACCTACGGCAGCACCAATGATTGTACCCTTGGCATTCTTGCCGATGAGTGCACCTACGCCAGCACCTACTGCGGCACCAGCACCTGAACCGATGAGTGTGCCCTTAGTGGTGTTGCTCATCGAAGCGCATGAGTCAAGCCCCATGACGAGGATTGAACCTGCCAAAAGGCAGAGAATAGATTTCTTGAACATAGTTCGATTAATTATTAATAAGGTTTTTGTTTGATTATGATGCTGAATGGTCATTGAACAACGACTTTCCTGCCATTGACAAGATAGATATTGCCCAACTCAATGTTTGACACCTTCTGACCGTAAAGGTTTAAAAAGGTGGCAGGGGAATCAGTCTTTTCTGTCTCGACCGAACGGATTGCCGTGGTCTCAGGTACAAAGACGGTGACTTCGGTGATGAAGGCACGCTTGGTGGACGTGGCAATGGAAACAATCGGATTGGCTGCGACAGAGTCGAAGACAACTGTATGTTCCTCATACGCATCGGTCATCGTGGCTTCGTAGGCAACGCTCTTGAGCTGTGCTCCAGAGGCACTGATCTGAAGTTCACCCTCGACCGCCGTCCATCCCTTGACCTTGACACGCACGGCCAACGGACCGCCCTGATATGCGATGGTGCGCGATGTGATGCTGCCCGGATTCTTGCTTGAACCGAGTTTCACCGCTCCGCCTGCCTTATAGGCCGTAACGACGTTAGGGAAGTTATCATTGCCTGACCACTGGGCATTGGCTCCTGTGTTGCTGTTGTCATTGCCCTCGGTGATGTCATCAAAAGGTTCGTCGATGAGCACAGTGCCAACCTCGACATTGATGTCAGAACCGCCATCGCCGGTGTCGCCGCCACCGGTATCTCCACCCGTGTCACCGCCATCGCCTGTTCCGCCTCCAGTGTCGCCACCATCTCCGGTATTGCCACCTTCGCCAGTGCCCTGACCGTAATCTGCACCGCCATTGACAAGTGCAGTGGAGAGATCGAAGGCATAGTCGATGCTGTCGCCCCAGATATAATCGGCAAGCTGCGGATAGTCAATAAACGGGTTGCGGTTGGTCTGGACGGAATAGACGCGTTCGTTGCGGATCACCTCCCACTCGCTCGGCGGATCGGCATGATGCCACTCAAGGAGAAGATCTAGAATCCAAGGCTTGACTGTGGGATAGTCCTGCTGTGTGAAGGCACAGGTTGAGGCTACGTTGGTGTTCGAACCCCATGCGGCATCAGCATAGCACGTTGCCACATAGAAATAAATGCGTGCAAAATCGCCCTTATACTCATCGCATGGCTCGAAGACCTTGCCCTCGTACTGCGAACGGGCAGACGAGCCCACCTTCATGCGTGGATTGCTATAGGTAATATTGCTCGATTTAACCACGCCGACCGGATAATTGCTCTTGGCTGAGTTGGCATTAGAGTTGGACGGCATGACGTTGAACAGGTCGCTGTAGCAATCACAGCTCGCACCACTGCCCCACCACGACTGCGGACAGGCATGTTCCTTGTTCATGTTGCTTGGCTCCGGGAAATATTCCACCACGTCGCTGTAGTAGTCGAACACCTGATTGGTAGTGCCAGGCACTACGTCTGTGGTCTCATACCAGTTCCAAAGTTCCTTGTATTTGGCCACATAATGTTTCTTGATGATATTCTGAAGAGCCTTCTTGAGTTCGACCTTCTTCTTGCCATCAATGCTCTGATAATAGTGGTCAGGAACATCAGCAAAAGAGGTCTGGGCAAAGCCGAGAAGCATTGCCCAAACCATGATTATTGTCTTCTTGGAAATATTCATTTCACGATAACTTTCTTGCCATTGACAACATAGATGCCCTTCTGGCTCATGTTGCTGACACGCTGACCGAGGATGTTGAATACCTCAGCAGAAGCCGACTGGGCAGCAACAGAAGAGATGGAAGTCTCATCGTTGATTGCATACACATAACCGCTGGTGAGCTCGTATGTGCCGTTGTAATCCTTGAGTGTGCCAAAGACAACCACCTTATCGCCGACCTTAAGCTGATCCTCAGAGGTGAACTTAGCGTTCTCAAGATACTTTGCACGGAACACAACAATAGTCTCGGTGCCGTCAGTGATGGTGAATGTTGCATTGCCATAGTCAACAGAAACCTCTGGAACAGGATCGGCAACAACCTCGCCCTTTACATAGACTGGAGTGGCAAGACCCTTACCGGCAGCGATGAGGGCATTGGCCTCACTTACGCTATAGGCAGTCTCAGCTGTGTTGCTGATATCTGTTGCGCCGTGTGCCTTAACATGCGACACATACTGTGCGTTCTTGATCTGTGGGTTACCGTTGTACTCTGTATAAACGCCCTGGAGTGTGAGTGTGTCGCCCACAGCTACATCGAGGCTTGCAAAGTTCTTAGCTGCACCCTGAAGGTCAAGAAGACCGTAGATATAGATTGAAGACTCGCCCTGAACGAGATCGAAGTTACCGTATGTGGTATTCTTTATGTTCTCCACAACGCCTTTGAGCTGGAATACGGTAGCAGTGTCGGCCTTGGCAAGGAAATCGGCAATGCTGATCTCCTCTGCAACCTTATCTTTGTCACCGCCATTGTCGCCACCGCCGTTATCGCCGGTTGAAGTGCAAACGAGTGAAGCATCATCGACGAGGATGCTGCCACCGTTCTTTGGATTCATGACCAGAAGGTTGAGACGGGTTTCAGCTGCAAGTTCAAAGGTGAAAGACACAGCCGTCCACTCTGTAGCAGAAAGAACAGGGTCTGTTGCCGAGGTATAGACGTAAGAGCCGACTTTGTTATCAGCATCAACAGGCACATAGCCAGGACGGCACTTGCAGACAATGGTGTCAGTGGCTGCCTTGGCATAAAAAGTGAATGTGTAAGAACCGGCAGCAACCGTCATCTCCTCTGTGGCAAGACGCTTGTTGCTCGATGCGCTAGCAACGGTTACTGAATACGAACCTGAATGAGCGTCAGTTGACTGCGAAAGTGTGGCATTGCTTGCTGTTGAGGCAGACTTCCAATGGTCTGGAGTTGATTCTGTCCAAGATTCAAAGCCTGGATTCTGCAGAAGGTTGGTATCCTCTGCATTTGCACTCATTACAAATGCCACAGCGGCAAGAGAAAGTAAAAATTTTTTCATAAGATTAGAGTTTAATTTATTGTATCTAAAGCAAACATTGTCTGCATAAATATTTTCAAATACACGCGCAAAATTACTGATATTTTCTGATACACCAAAAAATATCTCTGTTTTTAACACGAAAATAATATTATTTTAGCAACAAACGTCTATTTTATGACCCAAATACTCACTTCATAGAGCATATAAAGCGGAAGGGTGACGAGGAAAAGCGTGAAAAGATCGGGAGGTGTGATAAGGGCAGCAATGACCATAATGCCCACAATGGCATGGCGACGATAGCGGCGCATCATTGAGGCAGAAACCAGTCCGATGTGGGAAAGCAGACGCACAGCCACCGGCATCTGGAACACAAGACCCATCATGAACGTGAGGGTGGAGAACGAAGAGAAATAGCTCTGAAGCGTGATGGTATTGGCTATGGTGGCGTCAACCTGATAGGTGCCAAGGAAACGGAATGAGATGGGGAAAAGCACGAAATAATTCATCAGCACACCGACGGCAAAAAGCATGTACATGACCACGCAGAGCCGCACTGCCACACGTTTCTCATTCTGATAAAGTGCAGGGAGGATAAAACCCAGTATCTCAATTAGAATATATGGGGAGGCAATCAGGATTGCAAGATAGAGCGAGGTGGAGAGGTGGGCCATGAACTGGCCTGCCAACTCGGTATTGATCAGTGAAATGTGATAGGGCTCGAAGCAGAAATCACTGCCAAGCAGATGCAGCAGATGCTCAATGGCGCGGAACGTGATGAAATTATATTCCTTTGGGGCAAGCAGCAACTGGAAGACGGCGTCCCTCATACAGAACACCGCCATCATGAGCACAGCAGCCACCACCGCCAGACGCATCAGCATCCGGCGCAGCACATCAAGGTGCTCCGCCATGGGCATACGTTCGAGATCGGCCATTACTTCTCTGTGTCGGCCTTATCCTTGGTCTCGGTGGTCTTCTCCTGGACGTCGGCATCGTCATCCTTGCCGTTCATGCCGTCCTTGAAACTCTTCACACCCTTGCCCACGCCACGCATCAGCTCGGGAATCTTCTTGCCGCCGAAAAGCAGCAGCACTACGAGAACGATGGCAATGATTTCGGTGGTGCCTATAAAGAGGAATGCTGTCATTTTGTTTCGAATTTAGATGTTTGTAATCTGTTTTTGCTCAATATTCGGTGCAAAAGTAGTGCTTTTTTTCGATTTCTTTGCATCTAAAACCATAAATATTAAAAATAATGTGTAATTTTGCACCTCGAAACTAACTTTTTTGCGACTTTAACGCCTCAATTCAACATGTTTGACTATCAGACGACCACTCTTCCGTCAGGACTTCGCATCGTACACCAGCACAACCCATCGCACGTAGGCTACTGCGGCTTCATTGTCGATTGCGGTACTCGCAACGAGACGAATCCTGCCGACTACGGCATGGCCCACTTCATTGAACATATATTATTTAAAGGTACGAGTACACGCGACGCATGGCACATCAACCAGCGCATGGAAAGTGTAGGCGGCGAACTGAATGCCTTCACCACGAAGGAGGACACTACGTTCTACAGCACATTCCTGGCTGCAGATTTCCCACGTGCATGCCAACTGTTATGTGACCTGATGTTCAATGCCACGGCACCTCAACACGAGCTTGAGAAAGAACAGGATGTGGTCATTGAGGAGATCGAAAGCTATCGCGACACACCGTCGGAACTGATATACGATGTATTTGAAAACCGCCTGTTCGAGGGTCATCCGCTGGGTCACAACACTCTTGGTTCGGCTGAGACCGTCCACGGTTTCAACCATGACCGATGCATCGACTTCATACGTCGCAACTATACTCCCGACCGCATGGTGTTCTTTGCCTATGGTCCTATGAAGTGGGACGATGTGGTGAAATGCGTGAGCCGTTGGAGTCATGCCGATCCTTCGACCAATAAGGACAAGATCAATGAGAATCACTATGATGCGATTCCTACTGATGTCAATATAAAAGAGACCAACGCTGACTCATACCACCAGTCGCACTGCATCATCGGCGCTCGCACCTACCCTTACGGTCACCCAAATGCCGCTGCATTGGCATTGATCAACAACATGCTTGGAGGTCCTGGCATGAACAGCCGACTGAACCAGCAGCTGCGCGAGAAACGCGGTCTTGTCTATTCGGTGGAGAGTAATGTACTGACCTTCACCGACACTGGCTATTTCAGCATTTACTTCGGTTGCGATCACAGCGACCGCCGTCTGTGCGAACGTCTATGCATGAAGGAGCTGCGACGTTTTGCCGACAATCAGCTCTCTGCCCGCCAGCTGGAAGCTGCAAAAAAACAGTTCAAGGGTCAGCTTGGCATTTCGACCGCAAACCTTGAGAACAACGCACTCGCCCTTGGCAAGAACATACTGCGACGCGGACGCCTCGAAAGCCTGTCAGAGACTTGCAGCCGCATCGATGCCGTGACAGCCGCCCAGATACAGCAAGTGGCCTCCGAGCTATTTGCCGAAGACCACCTGATAACTGTTGTCCTTGAATAGGAATCAAAGACCGAATGCTGCCTTGACCTTGTCAACGTAGTCGAGCTTCTCCCATGTAAAGAGCTCAACCTCACGTACGATCGGCTCTGGCAGGTACATGCTCTCGAATGTCTTTGTCACAAGTTTTGGCTCTCGGCCGAAATGACCGTATGCTGCGGTCTCCTCATAGATTGGGTTACGAAGCTTGAGACGCTGTTCAATAGCATGTGGAGTCATATCGAACACTTCGCTTACCAACTTGCTGATCTCGGCATCCGTCATCTTGACCGATGCCGTGCCATAGGTATTGACATAGAGCGAAACCGGCTTTGCCACACCAATGGCGTATGCCACCTGAACGAGTGCCTGACGACACACACCTGCCGCCACAAGGTTCTTGGCAATGTGACGGGCTGCGTATGCTGCCGAACGGTCAACCTTTGACGGATCCTTACCAGAGAAAGCGCCACCGCCATGAGCTCCGTGTCCACCGTATGTATCAACGATGATCTTTCGGCCAGTGAGACCTGTATCGCCGTGAGGTCCGCCGATTACGAACTTGCCCGTAGGATTGACATGATAGGTAATCTCACCCTGGAAGAGAGCGCGCTCCTCTGCATTGAGACGAGCCAGGACACGAGGCACAAGGATCTCCTTCACATCCTTCTCGATCTGCTGCTGCATGAGCACGTCGGCCTGCTGCTGTGTGAGAGTTTCTGATGGGAGGATAAATTCATCATGCTGGGTTGAGAGAACAATGGTATGTACGCGCACAGGACGGTTTGTCTCGCCGTCGTACTCCACCGTCACCTGACTCTTGGCATCAGGACGAAGGTATGGCATGAGATTGGTCTCCTTGCGGATCTTGGCAAGCTCGATGAGCAGGAGGTGACTGAGTTCGAGAGTGATTGGCATGTAGTTGTGACTCTCGTCGGTGGCATAGCCGAACATCATACCCTGATCGCCAGCACCCTGCTCCTTTTCGTCGGCACGCTCAACGCCTCGGTTGATGTCACCGCTCTGCTCATGAATGGCGCTGAACACACCGCATGAGTTGCCGTCGAACATATACTCGGCCTTGGTGTAGCCAATCTTGTTGATGATGCGGCGGGCGGCCTTGAGCAGATCCACGTAGGCTGTACTCTTTACCTCACCTGCCAACACTACCTGGCCTGTGGTGACGAGTGTCTCGCAGGCAACCTTGCTGTGCGCATCCTGGGCCAAGAACTCGTCGAGAATGGTGTCACTGATCTGATCAGCGACCTTGTCTGGATGTCCTTCACTAACTGATTCGGACGTGAAAAGATAATTCATTGCTGAAATCAACTTTTTAGATGGTTAATAATCATCGGCAACTTTTTCATTGGTTGCCAATCAATAATAATTAATGTAAAAATATTTTGCCCATACTTTCGAAATGGGCGCGCAAAGATAGGGCTTTCCGTCGGATTATGCAAACAAAAGTGCCATAATTTTTTCGAAAATGCCCGAACCGCTGAGGAAAATGACCAAAATGCTAAGTGGAGCGAAGAATCGGACGACAAAGATGAACACTGGGACGATGCGAGCAGAACGGCGGCCATGGTCAGTGAGCGTATCGACAATAAGATGACGGGGCATGACCCATCCCACAAAGAGCGAGAACAGCAAACCACAACCCGGCATCAGATAGCAAGCAGTGACATGGTCAAAGAGGTCGAACAACGGCATACCGAACGCCGCAATTGTATCTTTCCAATCAGGACACATTGATGCCGTGCAGCCCACACCGAGCAACCATCCCGTGGCAGCCACTACAATCACAGCATTACGGCGACGAAGGCCGAAACTCTCCTGAAGAATGGCAATAGGAGTCTCGAACATTGAGAGCGTAGAGGTCAGAGCTGCCACACTCAGCAGCACAAAGAAGATTGTGCACAAAACCCGTCCGCCCGTCATCTGCATAAATACGTCAGGCAGTGTGATGAACGCAAGACCCGGACCGGCGCCAGGTTCCACGCCGAAATTAAAACATGCAGGGAAGATCACTACGCCGGCAAGAATGGCAATAAGCGTATCGAGCAGCACGATGCTCAATGCAGACTTTCCGACCGACGAACCGTCACGCATGTACGAGCCATAGGTCAGCAGCGTGCCAATGCCAACAGAGACACTGAAGAAAGCCTGTCCAAGGGCTGAGACAACGACATAGATGTCAATCTTCGAGAAATCGGGATGGAAAAGGAATGCAAGTCCATCGCCAGCCTTAGGCAGAAGCAACGAGTTGACGCACAATACCAGCATCATGAGAAATAGCAGCGGCATCATGATGTTCGATGCACGTTCTATACCCTTGCGCACACCACCCAGAAGGATAAAGACATTCAAAAGGATAAATCCGGTCATGCACACAAATGGCATGGTAAAATGCGAACTGAACTCACCGAAATCAGGAATACCGCCGATGACAGATGTGACGGAATACTGCAATGTCCAACCTGCCACAACCGAATAAAAGCCCACAACCAGCAGCATGGCAATAGCGCCCAGCACTCCCACCAATGGCCATGCCGTACGCGGAGCCAGCTGACGAAGGGCTCCCACAGGGTTACGCCTTGTGGTACTGCCAAGCATCAATTCTGCCGCAACCAAAGGGAATCCCAGCAAAAGCACGCAGCAGAGATAGACGAGGATGAAAGCAGCACCGCCGTTCTGTCCGGTCTCGTACGGAAATCGCCACACATTGCCAAGTCCCACAGCCGAGCCTACGGCTGCTGCCACGCCACCCATACGGGTCACGAACATGGCTCTCGATGAAGGTTTGTCAGTCATTTTTACGATTTGAATAGAATTAGAAATGTTGTGGCTCAAAAAGAACAACGGGAGTGGCGTGTCATCAGATCAGATTGCCCACAAAAACAATGGCGATGAGCACAGGCACCACATATCGCAGTCCAATGATGAGCGGACGCAGATACCAGCCGGAATCATTGCGCCAATTGGTGAGCGCATCGTGAGTAATGGAACGATCCAGACGCCAGCCGACAAACAGAGAGATCAGAATACCTCCAATCGGCATCATATAGAGAGATGTGAGCTTATCGGCAAGATCGAAGAAATTATTGCCAAGCACGGTGACTCCGCTACCGATGCCCAAAGAGAGCGAACTCAAAACGCCCAGGCTGCAGACGACCAGAGCGACAGTCATTGTGGCAACACGGCGCGACATCCGGTGCTCCTCCTGAAGATATGAGATCGGCACTTCAAACAGCGACATGCATGATGTGAGTCCAGCCAACAGGACAAGCATGAAGAATGCCAGACACATGGCATATCCGCCAGGCATCTGCATGAAAACATTAGGCAGGGTGATGAATACAAGGCCCGGGCCCTTACCAGGATCAATGCCATAACTGTAGCAGGCAGGGAAAATCACGACTCCGGCCAGGACTGCGATCAACGTGTCGAGCGAAGCAATGCTCAATGCCGTCTTGCCAATCTTTGTATTGTCGCCGAGGTACGAACCGTAGGCCAGCATTATGCCCATAGCCACCGAGAGCGAGAAGAACGCCTGTCCCATGGCAGTGATGATGGTGCGTCCCGTCACCTTGCTGAAATCCGGGTAGAAGAAGAACTCGCAACCCTTGGCAAATCCCGGAAGCAGACATGAGTTGACCACCAGAATCAGGAGCAGGACAGCAAGGGCAGGCATCATGATGCGCGAGGCGCGTTCCAAGCCTTTCTGTACGCCTCCCAGCATTATCACAGCGTTGATCAGGATACTGCCTGCCATCCAAAGGATCGGCGACCATACGCTTGAGCTGAATGCCGAGAAATCGGCTGCCATCACATCGGCCGAACTGAGTTGCGGATCGACGGTCTGAGCAGTCGCGACAGTCATTGCAAAGTCATTGGTCAATGCTCGCCATGTGTAGCACAGCGTCCAGCCTAATATGACCGTATAGAAACCGAGGATGATGACAGCCACAAGCATGCCCATCACACCCGTCAGATACCATTTCGTGCCAGGAGCGAGCATCTTGAAGGCACGAGAGACGTTGGCGTGAGCCGAACGGCCGATAGTAAACTCAGCAATAAGCAGCGGAATGCCCAGAAACATGACAGACAGCACATAGATAAGCAGGAATGCACCACCGCCATTCTGACCGGTCTCGTATGGAAAACGCCAGATGTTGCCCAATCCCACCGCCGAACCTACAGCAGCGGCCACAGCACCCAGACGCGAAGCGAACGTAGCCCTTGACATAACTTTAACATTCAAATGTTTTACGGGTGCAAAGATATGTATTTTTCGTCACATCTGCAAATATCGGGCAAGTTTTTTGGCAATTCAGGAAAAAATACGTTATCTTTGCGCCCACCAACCGACGTTCCAGGCGTCCACATACATTATATGAGCACAAAGATAACATCCAAAAATCAGACAGACACCTTCATACGGCACATCGGCCTTTTCGGACGGTCAGCCGCCGTGTTTATGGCCGTACTGCTGACATTTTGCGGATGCGACATGCTCCGTTTCCACCCCAACGAAGCCCGTTTTGATGGAGAAACCGGACTTACCGCACGTCATATAGAAACGGTGGAACAATGGGGACAGGGACGCACCTCATTCTGCTTTGCACTGATCAGCGACACACAGCGCAGCTATGATGACACAGCCGATGCCGTCAGCTGGATCAACCGGCACCCAGAGATCGGGTTTGTGATGCATGCAGGAGACCTGACTGACTTCGGCCTTGCCGATGAGTATGAATGGATGCGACGCGAACTGCAGCGCCTTAATTGCCCATGGATCACCGCCATTGGCAATCACGACATGAAGAGCAACGGCAAGGAAATATACCGTGCCATATTCGGGCCTCTGAACAGTTCCTTCACCGTTGGCAACACGCGTTTTGTGGTGCTCAATACCGTAGGCTCAGACAACGATGGCGAGGATGCAGCCCCGGACTTCTCATACATTTCAGCCGAACTGGCAGAAATAAGCCGAATCAACAGACTTAATCCAGACAGCATCAGTCAAAGCGTAGTGATGATGCACGTAAGGCCGTTCGACGGGCTCTTCAACAATAGCAAGACCAATGATTTCCACGCCTTCCTCACTTCTTTGCCCAATCTACTCTTTTGCATGAACGGACATGACCATCATCTTCAGTCTCTCGACATCTATGATGACGGAACGCTCTTTCATGAAGTGCCAAACATACATAAACGGCAACTGATGGTTTTCACAATATCTCCAGGTTCCTATGCTTATGAATGTATTGACTTCTGACACGCGTTCGGCACTGTTGAGGGTCATTGCCTTCATAGTGTTTGCTTCCTTCAGCACGCGGGCTCTTCCACAGAGTGTCGCTGAGATCCAGTATGCCGGCAATATAGGATTACTGTCAGCCGGTCCGGTGTGGGAATACGGACACGATGACCGTTGGCAGTCTCACCTTCTCATCGGCCTGGTGCCCGAAAGCCGGTATTCCGACCGCTATGCCGTATTCACAGCCCGACAGACCTTCATCCCTTGGCAGAATGTGGCTCCATGGCAGAAGGCATTGGCATCAGACCCCGGTTGCACGATTGCCAATCGTCTGAGCCTTGCTCCTCTCACAGTTTCGGCAGCCGTCAGTACCGTGGCCGGCAACAGCAGTCTCACACACCTGCAGTTTGCCGTAGGAAGCCGCCTCGACCTACGCACAAAAGGCATGCAGAGGCTATCCATCTATTACGAACTGTCAGCCTACGACCTCGCAATAATCTCGGCTGTACCCAACAAAAAGATAACCCTACGTGACATACTATGCCTCGGCATAGGCGTGCAATACAGATTATTTTGATTTTATTTGGTCGGGTGGACGATAATGCGTAACTTTGCACCCCAAATGTAACAAAACAGACAATATGCCAAATCTGCACAAACTAATTCAACAGCGCACCTTTAAGCAATATCTCATTGACTATGCCTTTATCTTCTTAGGCATCAGTATGTATGGTATTGGATTCTGTGCCTTTATATTGCCCGAGAGCATCGTAATGGGAGGCGTATCGGGCATTTCATCTTTGCTCTACTATGCTTTCAACTGGAACCCTGCCATCCTGATCTGGGTCATCAACGGAGCCCTTCTTCTCATCTCGTTCAAGGCCCTCAGCCGCCAGTTCACCATCCGCACCATCATCGGCGTTACGATGCTGTCGGTTGTGATCGGCGCAATGCAGCCTCTGTTTCAGGCCATACCTCTCATCGAACCCGGCAAAGACATCTTCATGCACGTACTTATAGGAGCCATGCTCAGCGGATCCGGTCTTGGCATCGTCTTTGCCCATAACGGTTCGACAGGCGGCACCGATATCATCGTAGCCCTGGTCAACAAATTCTCTCGCATGAGCCTTGGACGCGTCATGCAGTTCATCGATATCTCGATCATCTGCACCAGCTACATCCTCTTCCAGAGCTTCGAACTCATCGTCTATGGCGTGGTCTTCACCATCATTGCCAGCATCATGGTCGATTATGTGTTCAACGGTTCACGACAGACCGTACAGTTCATGATCATCTCAAAGAATTTCGAGACCATTGCCGACGCTATGAACAACAGTCTGAACCGAGGAGTGACCATACTCCACGGACAGGGATGGTACTCGAAGCAGGACGTACAGGTGGTCATGGTCCTCTGCCGCAAGTACGAGAGCCAGTACGTCTTCAACCTCATCAAGGCCATCGACCCGAATGCCATGGTCAGCCAGACATTCTGCCACGGTGTCTTCGGCGAGGGATTCGACAAGATTAAGTAATTTGGATTTACGATTTATCGGTTTGCAAATTACTATTTACGATTTACATATTTACGATTTACAAAAATGAACATCGCACTAATCATCGCCGGCGGTTCTGGCAACAGAATGGGTCAGGACATTCCAAAGCAGTTTATGCATGTTGACGGATGTCCTATTATCATCCACACAATGCTCTGCTTCCAGAGTCACCCTGACATCGACGCAATAGCAGTGGTTTGTCTCAACGGATGGGACACCGTGTTGCAGGCCTATGCCAACCAGTTCAACGTCACCAAGCTGAAGCACATCTTCCCTGGCGGCGAGACAGGCATGGAGTCTATCCACAATGGCATCTACGGACTTCGCGAGGCTGGCTATAACGACGATGATCTTGTGCTGATACACGACTCCGTGCGCCCTCTGCTCAGCCAGGACATCATCTCGTCCAACATCGCCATCTGCAAGGCGTTCGGCTATGCCATCACAGGCATCAAGTGCCGTGAGGCAATCCTGGAGAGCGAGGACGGATTCTCATCGACCACCAGCATTCCACGCGACCGTCTCATCCGCACACAGACCCCACAGACATTCCGTCTCGGCAACATCATCTCCCTCCATGAGGAGGCCAAGCGCATGGGCATTACCAACAGCGTGGCTTCGTGTACACTGACTGCCGAGGTCGGCGGACGAGAGATGCACATCGTGCCAGGTTCAGAGAAGAACATAAAGATCACCACCGTCGAGGACCTTGAGATTCTGAAGGCCCTGATGCACGTGGGGAAGGAAGGATGGCTGAAATGACATCCTACAGCGAAGACATCAGAAGGGCCGCAGCAGCAGCCTTGCCTTGGGAACGGCTCTCTGGGTGCAACATTCTCGTGACAGGAGCCACCGGCCTCATCGGCGGTTGTCTTGTGGAGGTGCTGATGGCTCATGCCGACAGCACATGCCACGTCTATGCAAGCGGACGCAACGAGGCTTCTGCCATGAAGCGCTTTGCCGGTTATGCCGATGACCCACGGTTCCATTTCGTGCGCTACGATGTGCTCGAACCGCTTCAGAGCGATGTTAATTTCCATTATATCATCCATGCCGCCAGCAACGCATCGCCTAATTTCTTTGCCCAATCGCCTGTCGAAATCATCAAGGCCAACGTAATAGGCACATGCAACCTTATCGAATATGGCATGAGCCACGGTATGCGCAGGATGCTCTATGTGTCGTCGGGCGAGGTGTATGGCGAAGGTGACGGAAGGACTTTCGATGAGGCATACAGCGGCTATGTTGACTGCTCACAGCCCCGTTCATGCTACCCTTCGTCAAAGCGTGCTGCCGAGACACTCTGTGCCTCCTACGTGTCTGAATACGGAGCCGACATTGTCATGGCCCGGCCGTCACACACCTACGGTCCGCATTTCACATCGGCAGACAACCGTGTCTATGCCCAGTTCATACGCAACGTGCTCAATGGCGAGGACATCGTCATGAAGAGCACAGGCTCACAGTACCGTTCGTGGTGTTATGTGGTTGACTGCGCCCTTGCCATGCTCTGTATCCTGCTCAAAGGCGAGTGCGGAAAGCCTTACAACATCGCCGATGCGACATCCAACATCACCATACGCGAACTGGCAGAGATGATTGCCTCGATCGGCAACAGGAAGGTGGTCATCGATCTGCCGTCAGACGTCGAGCGTCGCGGCTTCAACCCCGTCACACGTTCGCTCTTCTCCACCGAACGACTCCAGTCGCTTGGCTGGGAGCCGTTGGAAGGCACGATGACCGATAAGATGCGCCACACCATCGAGGCTCTGGCTTAAGACGCCGTCCGAATGATCCAGGCACAAACAACCGACACACAATGAAACGCTATCTGCTCTTTATCTCACATTCCTACAGCTACACCATGCTCCGCCCCATCGAGGATGAGGTGCGTCGCCGTGGTGACGACTGTGCATGGTTTATCGAGGAGGAAACCTGTCCTGACCTTCTGCGTCCCGATGAGAAGCGGCTGCTCACAGTCGAACAGGTCATCGACTATAATCCCATCGCCTGCATTGCTCCGGGCAACTGGGTCTATGATTTCTTCCCTGGCGTGAAGGTTCACACGTTCCATGGCTATCCCGTACAGAAGCGTTTCGAGAAGGTCGATGACCATTTTGAGGTACGCGAGTGGTTTGACATCTACTGCACTGCGGGTCCAAGCTGTACGCCTACGTTCAAGGAACTCGAAAATAAGCACGGCTACTTCCGTGTCTATGAGACAGGCGGTCCGAAGATCGATCATTTCTTCTCGCCCGGCCTTTCTGCCGAACCAGAGCGTCAGCGTCCATGCATTCTCTATGCACCGACGTTCACACGTTCCGTGACATCGGCTCCATCCATGCTCAGTGCCATCGACCGCATGGCAGGAGAATGTCCGTGGGACTGGCACATCCTCCTTCACCCCAAGCTTCCGCCTCAGATCTTCGATGCCTATCGCGACCTTGCCAGCCGTCATGACAATGTGCAGTTCCTTGAGGTGAACGAGGGCGTAGAGACCTATCGCAAGACCGATGCCATGCTGGCCGACAGTTCGAGCATCATCCTTGAATACATGCTGCTCGACAAGCCTGTCGTGACGTTCAACAACTCCCACCCTGGTCCTCACCTTATCAACGTGACCGACCCAGACCTCGTGGCCGATGCTATTGCCAGGGCCCTGACCCGTCCGGCCGATCTGATGGATGAGGTGCACAAATACGGACTATGGCACGAAGCACACCGCGACGGACGCAACTCTGCCCGCGTGCTCGATGCCATAGATGACTTCATAGCAAACTATCAGGGAAAGATCAGGCGCAAGCCTCTCAACCTCATACGCAAGATCAAGCTTCGCTGGCGACTGAGGAAACGCTACAGCTTCACGTTCCTGTTCACGAGTTTGTTCTTCCACTCGTAATACTTGCGCACCACGAGATAGCGCAACAGGTTGACAGGGTGTCCGCTCGACCGGCATGGGCTGATCGTCACCTCCTGCTTTGGCCGTTTGGCATCAAGGCTGTCACACAGGCGCGCCACATACTCGAACATATTATATTTATCAAGGCAGAGATCCTTGCATTCGTGCAACAGGGCTCTGCTCTTTTCATACCGTTCGCTGGCAATGGCCTCGTCTATGATGCGTATAGCCTCGTCTGGGCGGGCAATGTCGATGGGTGTGTATGAGCCTTCGGGGAAATAATCGCCGAGGTTGGTACAGCCATAATAGAGCGGATAGGTCTCAGCGAGGAAACAGTCACTGAGTTTCTCGGTCCAGTAGTAGTTCTGCGATGAGTTCTCGATGACGATGTGATATTTGTAGTCGGCCAGCACGTCCCACTTGTCGCCAAACGGATTGTATCCGCGTCCGAAGATGTCGAGCTGGTCGCCAAAATGCTGCTTGAGCTTATCGACGAAACGGATACGGTCGATGTGACCCTGAGTGAAAGCCTTGTTGCTGGTGATGACCGAGATGAGTTTTTTCTTCTCCGGACGCATGGCCTTCAGCGCATCATAGTCGAGCGTGACCTTTATCGGACCCTCGCGGCGGTCATCATAGCCCACGAACCACGGCAGTATGGCAGGGCCGAGATGCACGTTGCGGTGACGCGTACGTTCCTGGCATGTACACACCATGCCGAACTGGCGCAGGTATTTGTCAGGATAGATCAGCACCGATCGCGGTTCTGTGGTCAGGACGATGGTGTTCTCCGGAGCCACGCGGCACGTCTCGTTGCGTCTGAGGCCCTTGCCCTGCACAACCCAGAAGTCGGCCTCCTTCACGTCATCGCCCATCACGAAGCGGTAACGCCCGTCCTGCGACAGCATCTCATGCCCTCGCGTCTGTCGGTCGAATATTGTTCCGAGTCTCTCTCTATATGGTGTCAGTTTTATCGTCAGCACTGTTTCAGTCTTTTAATAGCCTTTTTGGGGTGAGTAATCATCTTCCTGATCCTCCATCTTCGGTCATGGCGCAGTTTCACGGCCCTGGCCTCTTTCTCGAAGGCATCGGCGTCCCACCCCCTTGCCTCGGCATAATGACGCGACACGAAGGCATGCAGCGCCATATTGCCCGTGAAGAGAGTCAGGTTCTCCATGCAGTCGGCCTTTGGCACAGGCTTTCTGACCGCCTCTCCGTCAGCCTTGCCGTCGGTCATGAAGTCCATGCGGTTGATGTCGATAAGCTGGAAGCGGTAAGTGCCGTCGGGCTGCTGACGGTAGAGCACGTTGCCCGAGTTCAGGTCATAGTGGAGCACACCCGACTCATGCAGGCGGGCCACGAACTCAGCAAAGGCAGCGGCGAGGTCATGGTCGAAATCGGCCGTCAGATTGAAGCGGCTGCGCACCTCCTCATAGTCGGTGTAGGCACACGCATAGAACGTGTCGGCAACCAGACCCAGGCGGCGCTGCTCAATATAGGCAATAGGCAGCGGAGTGTCGATGCCACGCTCCAGAAGGCGTTCGGCATTGCGATACGAACGCTCGGCCTTGCTCTTGCGGAAGAATGTGTAGATTATGCCCTTCAGCACATCGAGGCGCTTGAACCGCTTCACCACCAATGCCTCGCCATCGGCCTCAAACCGGCGCAACACATTGCGACCCGAGTAGATCAGATCGCCACCCTGACGGAAAAGGTCGGGCAGCTGCGTCAGCCATTGACGCATGTGCTGGTATGATGTGTTGACTACGAGTTTCACAGTTCAGCCGGTCGGTCAGTCATTAAGAAGAGTTAGCGAACGCGAGAATGCGTCGTTGAAATAATATCCCGTTGCAAGGCGCTGGCGTACGGTCTGCACCCTCTCCACCATCTGAGCATATTCCTCGTCCGTGAGCTTCTGCAGGCGCTCATCGAGCTCACGCAGCGAACCGACGGTGATGCCCACACCCTCGCGCTCGACGAACGATGCCAAGGCTGCCTCTCTCCAGATGATGACCGGCTTGCCGCTACGCAGGTAGAACGATGTCTTGTGCGGATTATTGACCTTCAGATACACACCCCAGTCTCCCGCACATTCATCGATCGACGAGCCGTCCCACACAAGGCCGAAATGGCCTATCGACTGGCGCACGAAATCGTCAGAGTTGATAAATCCGCGCGACTTGATATGGGTCCAAGCCGAAGCCTTGGTCTCGTCGAGGCCGCGTCCGTGGATGTGGAGCGTCCAGCAGCAGTCGGCAGGCAATGCCTCATCCAGCACATAGAGGAAACGGTTCTTGCGTTCAGCCAGGCCTCCGGCATACACCACATCCCACGCCTTGCCCGTCTCATGATGCGGCACGCCGAGCGGTTCGGCAGGTGCAGTATAGTCAAAGATTCCGAGAGTCAGCATCGGACGCTTATAGCCGTGGTCGCGCAGGAACCTCTCCATCGATTCATTGTGTACGATCAGCACATCCGTACGGCTCAGCTTCCTCACCTCGCCTTCCACGGTCAGTTTCTTGCGGCGGAAACAGCCGAGGTCATGGATCAGCGTGACGGTCTTTGCGCCCCTCATGCGGGCGATGCGGCAGAGCGAGGGGTAATATTTCTTGAACGGATACTGAATGAGCAGCACATCGCCCCTGTGGATGCGGAACACGAGCATCACTACGCTCAGCAGTTTGGCGAAGAAACGGGGCACAGTGCCCTTCCATGCCGAACCAACGGCCACGTTGCGGAAACCACGTGCCTCCATCAGGTCGTCAATATCGTTTTTAGCCTTGTTGTTGAACGGAAGTCTGAGATACAGATTCATTGCAATTATAGTCTGTTTTGCGCGCAAAGGTAATGTTTTTTTTGCAATCGGCAATAAAAACACGTAATAATCAGTGTTTTTTTTATGTTTTGTACTGTTTATGCGTGCTTATTCAGTTTTTTTACATATCTTTGCGCGTCAAATTATCATCATTCGACAAACACAAAATAAACAGTCATCGAACCAAACAACACCCACATACATGGTTTACTTAGATCGCAACGAATTCAATTTCGAACCATCGCAGAAGGTCATCGACGCAGTGCGCAGCTTTGACCCTGCAACACTTTGTTTCTATACCCGCATCTACGACGAAGGCAAGAAGAGCGTTGTCACCGTGCGCCTCTCAGAAATGTACAACGTGCCGGAGGAACGTGTGCTGATGACCTATGGCGGCGAGGAAGTGCTCAAGTCTGCCATCCACTACTATCTGACCAAGGGCAACAACAAGACCATCCTCATTCCACAGTTCTCATGGTGGTACTACAACCGCGTTGCCTCTGAGGTGGAGGGCATCACCGAGATGTATCCGCTCTATGAGGAGACCGACACCTTCAGCTATCATGTTGACGAGGTCATCGAATATACCAACCGCATCCATCCGCGTATGCTGCTCCTTGCCTCGCCTAACAATCCGACAGGCAACAGCCTCACCCCTGCCGAGGTGAGCCGCATCATGGAGTCTATCCCATCTGACACCATGGTTCTCATCGACGAGGCCTACGCTTCGTTCATCAGCTGCGACATCGACTATATTGCCCCGTTGGTCAACAGATACAACAACCTTATCATCGCCCGCACACTCTCCAAGTTCTACGGTCTGCCAGGCCTCCGCGTGGGCTTCGGCTTCATCGGCGAGGGTCAGGAGGCATATCTCAAGTTTGCCAACAAATACCTTGGCTACAACCGGTTCAGCGAGGCAGTGGCTCTGGCAGCCCTCGAAAGTGAGGAGCACTACCGCCACGTTGCCGATCAGATGGAGTGGGACCGCCAGCTCTTCCAGAAGGAGCTCGGTCAGCTGCCAGGCTTCAAGGTCTATAAGTCGGTGGCCAACTTCATCCTCATCAAGTATCCGACAGCCATCAAGGCAGCCCTTCAGCAGGCAATGGCCGAGCACGACTACAAGATCAAGTTCATGGGCGATCCCGGTCTTGAGGACACACTCCGCATCACCCTTGGCCGACCTGAGCAGATCCAGGTTGTGGTCGATACCATCAAGCGCGTAGCAACAGCCAAATAAAATGAAAGCCGTAATCCTTGCCGCCGGAATGGCATCACGCCTCCGTCCGCTCACACTCCACACACCCAAGTGCCTGCTCAAGGTAGGCGACCGCTGTCTGTTGCAGCGCAGTATCGATGCCCTTGTCAGCAATGGCATACATGAGTTCGTCATCGTCACAGGCTATCTGCACGAGCAGATCGAGCAGTTCGTCGTCTCGCACTATGGAGAAAGCATCAGCGTGCGTTTCATCCACAACGACGTGTTCGATTCGACCAACAATATCTATTCCCTGTGGCTTGCCCGACCGGAGGCCGACGGTGAGGAGATTCTCCTGCTCGACAGCGACCTGCTCTACGATCCGCAGATCATCACCCGTGTGCTCAGTTCCGATGCCGACAACGTCCTGACCCTCATCTGCCATCCTCTCGGCGAGGAAGAGATGAAGGTAGTGATTGGCCCGGATGGCAAGATTACCGAGATCAGCAAGACGTGCGACCCACGCTCTGCCGCCGGCGAAAGTCTGGGCATCGAACGCATGGGACGCTCTTACACCGCCGCCCTGTTCCGCACTCTTGAGCCAATGATGCTCAACGAAGGGCTGCAAAATGTCTTCTATGAGAAGGCCTTTGAACGTCTCATTACCCAGGGACACACCTATCATGTCCTGAATGTAAGCGATCTCTTCTCATGCGAGCTCGACACCGTTGAGGACTTTGAAACTGCAAAGCAGAAAATTCCTGCCGAACTATATTAAATCTTGGATATAAGATACTTGCAAGTTATAAATTCGCGGTAATACACACTGTTTGGCAGTAACTTCACGAAATTAAACACACGTCATATTGGCGTCACAGCGTCACAATAACAGCGTCACAATAGTTGGACGTGAATGTAGGTGAAATATGGTCTATATATTTATATTTATTTAAATATATAGAGTTTGATTTACGACTTTTTCCAGTGGGCAAAGTATGGGCACACTTTTTGTGACGCTGTTATTGTGACGCTCACTAATGAGAAGTCAGGTTTGTTGTGTGCGTGTGTAAAATGCACACTAATGATATTTTTCAGAAAAAAGTTGCAAAAATCTAAATTTTCGACCCTTCGCCGGGTATAAGGAAGTGTAGGGCGGATATAAACCTTCTGATTGAGCTCTTCAAACCTTGATAATTCCAAACTAAAATTCGCCAGCACTTCCGAACTCCTGGGAAGTCCAAACGAAAGTTTCTCCAGCATTTCCCAACTCCTGGGAAGTCCAAACGAAAGTTTCTCCAGCATTTCCTAACTCCTGGGATGTCCAAACGAAAGTTTCTCCAGCATTTCCTAACTCCTGGGAAGTCCAAATGAAAATTTCTCCAGCATTTCCTAACTCCTGGGAAGTCCAAACGAAAGTTTCTCCAGCATTTCCTAACTCCTGGGAAGTCCAAATGAAAGTTTCTCCAGCACTTTCGAACTCCTGGGAAGCCCAAACGAAAGTTTTTTGAACAACCTCAAATAATCACAAATGAGCCACGAATTATTCTATCGCGAGTGAACTCCATCAAAGGAAATCAGAGAAAATCAAACAATAGCCAAAAAGTTGATTTCTTTTGAATTCCTATGATGGAGAACAAAAAACTCGAATGATGGAGAACTAAAAAACTCGAATAATAAAAAGATTATCAATAGCCGAAGACGTCTTCGAGAGTCAGCTTGTTGACCTTACCGAGCGACTGGAAGAACTTGAGATCGACCTGCTTAGGATCGCTCACGAGGACGATGGAATACTGGCGGTCACGCACATACTGTTGCTGGAACGCAACGACATCGGCGAGGGTGAGCGACTGAGTCTTGAGGAAAATAGCCTTGTCGGGATCCTCAGAGAGACCGAGGTCCTGAGCATTGATGTAAGACCAGAGATAGGCGGAGCGAGTGGTGCGCTGCGTGCGCATACGGCTCTGGAGGCCGGAGAGCGCATTCTGGAAGGCTGGCTCGGACTCAGGCATCTGATTGATGATCTCGTCGAAATGGGTGTATGCCTCAGGGAGCTTATCGTTCTGTGTGGTGATCATAGCAGCGAGGCTATAGGACTTACCGGGGAGATTTGGCGAAGAGAGCCATGCATTGGCACTGTAGGCAAGACCGCGTGTCTCACGCATCTCCTGGAAGACGATCGAGTTCATGCTGCCGCCAAAGTACTCGTTATAGAGCGAGAGGACAGGCTCGATGGCAGGCTCGTAGGTCATCTGGAGATTGGTGAACTTGAACATCATGCTGTTATTGGCTGTATATGGCACGAAGTTCGTGGCGGTCTCAGCTGTGGCGAGCATAGGGAAGTCGCGATTCTGAGGCGCATCGACGAGCACGTCGGCGGTCTGATGATGCTGATCGACGAGAGCAGCGACCTCAGCCATCGGACGAGGGCCATAGTACATCACGCGATGACGGAGCGAGGCAAGTCCGTGGAGGCAGTCGGTGAGCTGACTGGCTGGCATGGCGCGAAGCTGGGCATCTGTGAGGTTATGTGCCTTGACATACTCAGGACCATAGACGGTGTATGAGCGGAGGGCATTGAACACCGATCCCTGGGAGAGCTTGCGGTTGGCACGAGCCTTCTGGATCTGATCGAGATAGACGGAATAGACCTGCTCGTCGGGCTGGGCATCGTTGAGCACCTTGTCGAGAAGGGCGAGAGCAGCAGGGAGGTTCTCATCGAGGCCTGAGAGGGTCACATAGAAACGACGTGCTCCGCACGAGATATTGGCCGAGCAGCCGAGACGATAGAGCTCCTTCTGGAGCTGTTCGGGTGTGAGATCTGAGGTGCCGAGATAGTCAGTATATTCGCTGACGAGAGGCAGTGTCGGATCGGCATCGGCTCCCATCTCATAGAGATATTCGAGCTCGAAGGTCTGGTTGGTCTCGTTCTGACGATAGAGCATCTGCTGGCCATGGGCGAGCGTGGTCTTGGCTATATCGGCATCAAAATCGACAAAGACAGGCTCGATTGGAGCCACTTCGGTCTGGGCAATGTCCTGGACGAACTGGCTGACAGCATCGCGGTTGGCAACGACCGGGGTGATGACAGGCTTGTCGATGCGACGGATGTTGGGATCCTCAGCCTGACGCTTATAGACACAGACGTAATTGTCGTCGCGGAGATACTGATTGGCGAAGTCGATGATGTCCTGCTTGGTGATGCGCTCAAGACGTGACATGGACGATACGAAATGCTGCCACGACTCGCCATTGATGAAGGCATTGACGAACATATTGGCACGCGAGCCGTTGTCTTCGAGCTGCTTCTGCTCAGAGAGCTTATAGTCGGTGAGGACGGAAGAGAGGAGCTCATTGTCGAACTCGCCGGCACGGAGCTTGGCAAGCTCAGAGAGGATGAGCTGGCGCACATCATCGAGCGACTGGCCAGGGAGTGGCATGCCATAGGTCATGAAGGCAGAATAGTCGGAACGATCATAGACGAACGACTGGGCTGCCATGACGCGCTGGGCCTGGTTGAGGTCGAGATCGAAGAGACCTGCCTTGCCGTTGAAGATGAGGGCTGAGACGAAATTGAGCATCTCGGCCTGATCGGTGGCTGCACCCTCGAAACGCCAAGCCATCATTACGTTCTCGGCCTCCTGACCAAGGACATCGCGATACTGAGGTGCGGTAATAGGAGCCTCTGCCTCGAACGCACGCGGCGTGAGGTCGGTGCCCGGCTGCCATGAGCCGAAATGACGACGGATGACATCGATCATCTGATCAGGATCGAAATCGCCCGAGAGGCAGATGGCTACGTTGTTAGGCACATACCACTTGTTGAAGTAGTTGCGGATATTGATGATCGATGGATTCTTGAGATGCTCCTGAGTGCCGATGGCGGTCTGCTGACCGTAGGCGTGATGAGGATAGAGCATCTGGTCGAGAGCCTCGAACTCCTTGCGCTGGTCGCGTACCATGGACATGTTCTTCTCCTCATAGACGGCCTCAAGCTCGGTGTGGAAGAGACGGAACACAGGGTTCTGGAAGCGGTCGGCCTGGATGCGCGCCCAGTTCTCGACCTGATTGCTCGGGATGTTCTCGACATAGCAGGTGACGTCCTCTGAGGTATAGGCATTGGTGCCGGATGCGCCGATGATGGACATGAGCTTGTCATACTCATTAGGGATGGCGTACTGGGCAGCGACGCCTGAGATTGAGTCGATGACATGATAGAGAGCACGGCGCTCAGCCTCGTCGGTGAGGGTGCGATAGTGCTCGAAGAGTGTGGTGATGGAATCGAGCAACGGACGCTCGGCCTCATAGTCCTGGGTGCCGAAATGTGTGGTGCCCTTGAACATAAGGTGTTCGAGATAATGGGCAAGACCTGTGGTCTCGGCAGGATCGTTCTTGCTGCCTGTGCGGACAGCGATATAGGTCTGGATACGCGGTTCTTCGCGATTGACGGTCATATAGACCTTTAAGCCGTTGGGAAGGGTGTAGATGCGAGCATTGAGCGGATCGCCGGCTACGGTCTCATATTCGCCTGTGCCTGTGCATGAGAAGAGAAGGCAGAGGAGAGAGAGGAGTGTGAGAAAGCGGGACATAAGCAAAATCAGTTTTTAGAAGTGAGGAGAGAGAGGACGTCATCGTAGATGTTGATGACATGGGTAGGCGAAGCATAGAGAAGAGCATCGCTGCCGGAGTCGAGGACATAGATGAGGCCCTTCTCTTCGCTGACCTGACGGATGGCATCGTTGACACGGGCACGGAGCGGCTCGGTGAGTGCGTCCTGCTTCTTGGCAAGGTCGGCAGCGGCCTCACGGCGCATGGCCTGGATGCGGAGCTGGAGCTGATCGATCTCCTGGATGCGGGCATCCTGGATGTTCTGTGGCAGACGGTCACGGTCGGTGAGATAGTTTGAGACCTTGCTCTGATATTCGTCCTCAAGCTTTGAAAGCTCGGTCTGGTAGGCTCCCTGAAGGAAGTCGATCTGGGTCTGGATCTGTACGGACTCAGGCAGAGCGCGGAACACAGACTTGATATCGAGAATGCCTACGTTTAAATCCTGAGCCATGGCCCACACCGAAGTGAGGACCATGACAAGTGTGAGAGATATGCGGTGCATTGTGATGATCAGAGGGGGATTACTTGATACCAAGCTCTTTCTTTACGAGAGGAGCGACATCGACTGTGGTCTTAGGGTCGAAGTAGGCGATGCCATTGGCTGCCATCTGGAAGATGTAGGTGAAGCCCTCGCGCTCGCCTACGGTCTGAATGGCCTTGGCAATCTTCTCCATGATTGGAGCAATCTTGGCCTGCTGCTGCTGCTGATAGTCGCGCTGTGCCATCTGCTGGAAGTTCTGGATGCGATCCTGGAGCTGCTGTACCTCCTGATAGCGTGCCTCGACGATGGCCTGTGGGAGTGAGTCGGCCTGAGCCTGGAGTTCGGCATACTTCTTCTGGAACTCCTCGCCCATAGTGGCAATCTGTGACTCGTACTTGCTCTGGAGGTCTTCGAGTTCCTTCTGTGCCTGTTTGGTCTCTGGAAGTTCGAAGAGGATCTCCTGAGAGTCAACGTTTCCGAACTTGAATGTGGTCTGGGCATCGATGTTGGTGAGACCCATGATAGCAACGACAGCTGCGATAATGATCTTTTTCATAAATTATTGTTTTTTTGATTATTGGACTTATTGGACTAATTAGGCTTATTCGGCTTATTAGGCTTATTAGGCTAATTCGGCTAATTAAAAAAAATGAAGAATCAGAGTGGGGGCTTAATAGCCGAGTTTGCTGAGAACCTCCTTGGAGATGTCGATCTTTGGAGAGGCGAAAATGATGGACTCGGCCGAAGAGCGGTCGATGACCATGGAGTAGTTGTTGCGCTCGGCAATCTCCTTGACAGCATTGTAGATGTCGTCCTGGATATGGCTGACGAGAGCGTTGCGCTTCTGATAGAGTTCGCCCTCAGGACCGAAATACTTGACGCGAAGATCCTGGACCTGCTTCTCCTTGGCAACGATGGCGTTCTCGCGATCGGTCTTCTGCTCGGCTGTGAGGAACACCATATCGGCCTGATACTGCTTATACATGCTCTCGGCCTCGCTGGCAAGGGCCTCGACCTCGCTCTGCCAACGCTTGGAGATCTGTTCGAGCTGTTCGTTGGCCATCTCGTACTGTGGAATCTTCTTGAGTATATAGTCCATATCGATGAGGGCATACTTCTGAGCAAAGGCAGACAGGCTGCAACCGATGGCCATGAGGCAAATCAAAACGAGCTTTTTCATAACTGTGATGTTTATTGGTTTTCGCTATTATGACTCATATATATATAATAGGTTTAATCCGCGCGCGTCAGATCAGAACTCCTGACCGATGACGAAGTGGAAGTTGGCACCGCTGTCGCGCTTCGAACCGAAGGTCTTGTCGAAGCCATAGCCCCAGTCGATGCCGAGCATGCCGATCATAGGAAGGAAGATGCGGACACCGGCGCCGGCAGAACGTTTGAGAGCAAATGGATTGAAGTACTTGAAGTCGGTCCAGGCATTACCAGCCTCAACGAAGGCAAGGCCGTAGATGGTGCTGGAAGACTCGAGCATGAATGGGAAGCGGAGCTCGGCCACGAATCGGGCGTAGCAGGTGGCAACATCGCCATAGGACTGAGTGAGCGAGCCGTTCTCATAGCCACGCAGCGGGATGTACTCGGTGATGTAGGACGATGAGTAGTAGGAGTTGCCGTCGCCACCCATATAGTAGCTGTCGAACGGAGATACCTTGTTAGGATTGTAGTGACCGAGGAAGCCCATGTCGGAACGGGTGTGGAACACGAGGGTGTGCTGACCCGATGTGAGCGGAGTGAAGGTCTTGGTAGAGAACTTGATCTTATAGAACTCAAGCCACTTCATCTTGTCCTTGGAATACTTCTCCTGGGCAGCGAGCTTGTCGGCATCCTGGAAGAGTGAGTAAGGTGGCGCCATCTCGACATCGAGAGTGAAGGTCGAGCCCGAACGGGTGTAGTACGGATTGTCGATAGAGTTGCGCGAGAGGATGGCCTCAAGCGAAAGGGAGTTGGACGTACCGTTCTGAACAGGGAAATACTGCCAGTCCTTGAGGATATAGACATGGTAGTTGAGCATGGTCTGGAGAGTGAAGTAGTCATCAGGCCAGCTGAGACGCTTGCCGAAACCAAGCGATGCACCAATCATCTGAATGGACTTGTCAGGGTCGATGGCATAGTCGTACATGTTGGAGCCTCCGTAACCGCCATAGCCGTAACCATAGCCATAACCGTAGCCGTAGCCATAGCCGCCGTAGTAGTTGCTATACTGGTTGTTATAGTAGTTGGAGTTGATATCGGACTGACGAGAGTAATAGACCGACATGCTGAGCGAGTTAGGACGCTTGCCGCCGAACCATGGGTTGACATACTGCATTGAGTATGACTGATAATACTTGGCATTGGTCTGGGCTGCGATGGTGAAGGTCTCGCCCTCGCCACTCGGATAGATGCCGTGATAGCGCTCAGGATGGAAGAGGTCCTTCATTGAGATATTGGTGAGCTTGAGCGAGATACGGCCGATGAGACCGGTGGCGCCCCAACCGAGAGAGAACTCAACCTGGTCGTTGGCCTTGGACTCAAGATCATAGACGATATCGACGGTGCCGTCCTCGACATTAGGCACAGGGCGCGGATTCATCTTCTCAGGATCGAAGTGACCGGTCTGGGCAAGCTCGCGTACGGAACGGATGAGGTCGGACTTGGAGAAGAGTTCGCCAGGACGGGTGCGGAGCTCACGGCGCACGACATGCTCGTAGAGACGGTCGTTGCCATTGATCACTACCTTGTTGATATGGGCCTGAGGACCCTCGGTGACACGCAATTCAAGATCGACCGAATCGCCCTCGATATTGACCTCAATAGGCTCCATGCGGAAGAAGAGATAGCCCTGATCCATATAGAGAGTGCCGATGCCGTCCTCGTCGGTGTTGATGCGCTTATCGAGCTTGACCTGATTATAGACATCACCCTTCTTCATCTGAAGGAATGCCATGATGCGCTCGGTAGGCTCAACAGAGTTGCCCACCACAGAGATGTCGCGGACATAATAGCGCTGACCCTCCTCAAGATGGATGCTGATATCGACATGCTTATCGTCGAAGCGTGACACGGTGTCGCTGATGATGCGCACATCGCGATAGCCCAGCTCATGATACTTCTCGATGAGAGCCTTCTTGTCGGCCTTATAGAGATCGTCGGTGAACTTCTTGGCACGGAACATATTATACCACTTATGACGTGCATTGGTCTTCTTCATGGCGCGGTTGGCACCACGGTAGGTCATGTAAGGCTTCTTGACCACAGGCCACATCTTCGTGCCCACTGAGTCCCAATGGGCAAGACCGTCGATGGCAAGCTCATGGATCTTGACCTTCTCGTGCTTATCGACATAGACGGTGAGGGTGACCATGTTCTCGCCAAGATCAGAGTCGTTCTGATAGATCTCGACATCGGCATTCTTATAGCCCTTGTCGTCGTAATAGCGCTTGATGACCTTTTTGGCACGGTCGATGATGTTAGGCGTGACCTGGCTGCCCTTGGCCATGCCGATCTGGATGTCGAGATCCTCTCGCTCGGACTTCTTGACACCATCGTACTCGATGTCGGCAATGCGCGGACGCTGGGTCAGGGCAATCTTGATCCAGCAGTCTTCGCCACGGACCTTCTCAAGAGTGATGCGCACATCGCTGAAGAGTCCCTGACGCCAGAAACGCTTGATGGCCTGGGTGACCTCATCGCCCGGCACGGAGATCTTCTGACCGACAGAGAGACCTGAGAATCCGATTAGGACATAGTCCTCATAGTTGTCGGCACCAGTGACCTCGATGCCCTGGATTGTATATTTCTTGGCTACCTGGCTGGTATGGTTGACGGTGGGATTGAACACCGTGTCATTGGCGGCTTCCTGTGCCAGCAGACTGGTGGCAGTGAAGATCGAAAGAATCAGCAGACTTAACTTTCTCATTATATATATTTAGTAGTGGCGTGTGTGTGGTTACTTGTTTTCGGCCTGAACCTGTGCGGAGGTCTTGCCAAAGCGGCGTTCGCGGCTCTGATAATCGACAATGGCATCGAACAGCTCAGCCTCGCCAAAATCGGGCCAGTAGATGTCTGTGAAATAGAGCTCGCTATAGGCGATCTGCCACAGGAGATAGTTGGAGATGCGCTGCTCTCCACCGGTGCGGATGAGGAGCTCGGGATCAGGGATGCCATCGGTGCAGAGACGCTGTGAGACAGCCTGCTCATCGACCTGATCAGGGGTGATACGACCGGCAGCAACGTCGTGAGCAAGGCGTTGTGCCATACGTGTGATCTCCCAGCGGCTGGAATAGCTGATGGCAAGGATGAGCGAACCGTATTTGCAATGCGCTGTCTTGGCAATACAGTCATCGAGCGCCTGGCGAGCACTGGCAGGCAGACGATCCATGTCGCCAATGACCTTGAGGCTGATGTCGTGGTCGAGGAGGTTCTGGGTCTCGCGCTGGACAGCAAAACCGATGAGATACATGAGGGCATCAATCTCCTTCTGCGGACGGTTCCAGTTCTCAGTGGAGAAGGTGTAACATGTCACATAGCGGATGCCGAGCTTGTTGGCGGCTTCGAGCATGGTGTGAAGAGCATCGACGCCGGCACGATGGCCCTCGCTGCGGTCACGGCCCTGAGCCTTGGCCCAGCGTCCGTTGCCGTCCATGATGATTGCCACATGACGAGGCACTCGGTTCATATCAATCTGATCAATTGTTGCCATATAGTCGTTGATGATACGGTATTGTTAGTGATACGGTATGTTGTTAATACGTTGTTGACTAGAAACTGTTCTGGTTGTGACACTCGACGCATCGCTCCTTGAAGTCGAAGGTGAGACTCAATGTGAGCGATCCGATCCAGTCGGTGTTCATCGGCATCGTGGTGCCCATGCCATAGGGATCGTCAATGCGGTCGGTAGCATCGTTCATCACCTTGGTGAAAAGGCAGGTGAGCTGTGCGTTCCATCGCGGTGACATCTTCCATTTCATGCCCAAGCCCATAGGAATGGTGAGCGAGGCATTGCGAGCCATGCCGAAACCCACGCCCATGGTGAGGAAGGGTGCCAGACGATGCTTCTCGCGGTAGTCACTGCCAAAACCGTAGTTCCAGAACGTGATCTCGGGACGGAAAGCCAGTTGCCACAGACGGCTGTCGAACGTGAGATGCTGACCGTCGGGAAAGGCGTTGTCGAAATCGTGACTGTCGCCCTGGAGCTTGCTGGCCGAGACATCGAGCGCCAAGGCCCAGCGCAGGTTGAGATTGTAGCGCCAGATGAGATCGAACGCCAATCCCGGATTATAGACCGCACTGCTGCGGTTGATATCGCCATAAGCCCAACTCGTGCCCACTCCCCCACCGATCTCATAGAGATACTCCTTGTCCTGAGCCTTGAGGCAAGGCACAAGAAAAAGAAGCAGGAGAAAGAGGACTAGAGGCTTCATGATTTTAATTTGACGATTTGACTATTTGCGATTGGAGGATGAATGACTGTCAACTAATAGCTCTTGCCAAAGTCAGTATCCTTTGGAGAACGTCAGATCTGGGAGGACGCCGCTATGGATGTCAGTGAGCTGGAGGCCGTCGGCATCCTGTCCGCCAAGGAAGAAGATGCGGTAGTTCTTTGGTGAGAAAAACGCTGAGGCACAGGCCTTGGCATTGAGCACAGAGGTGTCGGAATACCTGGAGAGCTCACGGCTCATCTTCTTCCACGTCACGCCAGAATTGTCACTGAAATAGAGCATTGAGGTGACACTGCCATCGGCCATCACACCAGGATGGAGAATCCAGAACGCACCCGGATGAGCCGTATCGCGTGTGTAGGTCACGATGCTGGCGCCCTGCATGGCTGGAAGGATGAGCTGCTCGAACTCGGCCCATGACGAACCGTCGAACGACCATGTGCTGGCAGTCAGAACACCATCGGCACGAACACCGCCAACGATGTAGAGACGCGACGTGGTGTTGCCGGCTGTGTAACGGGCAGCGACGGAAAGCGGACGGGTGAAGCCTGTGACAGGGAACGATTCGGGAACGACGCTCGTGCCATCGATATTGACATTGTCGAGCTGCCAAGAGAGCCCATCGGACGAGCAGGCAAAACGGTATGTGCCGCCATCATTGACCACGGCGCAGAGACGGGCAACGGCATTGAGCGTATCATCGGCCTTGACATTCCATCTTGGCAACTGAACGCCCAAGAGACTCACGAACTGGAAATCGGACGAGGCGACTGTCCAGGTCTGGGCATCGGACGAAGAAAGAAGATCGCCAGAAGCGCCGACGGCATAGAGTGTATTGTCCCAGTTATAAAGCGTAGCGAGATCGATGACCGAAGGCGAGGCAACAGTGAGCGGATCGCTCCAGACAGTGGCATCGCCATTGATATCGGCCGTGCGGAGAAGCTGCGAGTCATCGTCCATGGTGACGAACCAGCAGAGACGGTCGGCAAGGGTATCGACACGCTGCGAACTGATGCCAGCAGCATCGAACGCCGACTCGGTGAGCGTCTGCCACACGATGGTGTCGGTCTCACACTGATGGACATTGACTTTGACAAGATAGTTCTTGGCAGTATAGCCATCACGGGCTATGATCTCAAGACGGGTGACTGCATAATCATCAAACCAAACGACCTGAGTGTCAGCAAAATTGACCACCTTGAGAAGGGTATGCTCGGCATCATAATGATAGAACCTAACCGACGACGGAGCACTGTATGACATGGAGATCTTGATGGAGTCGGCAATACTACCCTTGGGGAGGGAGTCACAGTTGAAGATAAGACCGGTGGGGAGAATGGACAGCGAGTCCTTGCGGGCGAAACACTCGTCAGACCACTCGCTGACAAGGTCGGGATCAGACTGACCGTAGTTGTCGATAGTGAACTTATAGCTGCTCAGCGACCTGCAGACGTTGGAATTGTCTGACATGGAGAGGCTCTTGACACTGGCATTGTTCATATTGGTCACGACGGTCTCTGAATCATTGCCGTCGATACAACCGGTCAGGGACACAGCAACCACGGACAGACACACTGCAGACAATATTCTTTGGAGTATTCTTTTCATATAGACTATAAATTTGCGGGTGCGAAGATAGCGATTTTCTCTGAATTTTCCTATATTTAAATAGGTATATTTGCATTATTTAAGTGTTTTTTGTGTTCTTTATGCCATTTTTTTGTTTATTTTAAGGTAATATTAATCCTTTTTTGCTATCTTCGCGCCAAAATTATCGACATGCAGACTGCTATTTCCACTCTTCGCAATGCCCTCTGTCCTCTCTATGACGCAAGGGAGGTGAAGGCAATCACACGCCTTATCCTGGAGGACGTGTGCGGACTGACCTACACTGACATCGTGATGCGGGCAGACAGCCTCGTTCTGCCCGACGAACAGGCATCGGTGATCAATGCCTATGCCAAGCGTCTGGCAAATGGTGAACCCGTGCAGCACGTCATGGGCTATGCGTGGTTCTGTGGACGGAAATTCACCGTGAACAGTACGGTGCTGATTCCCCGTCCAGAGACCGAGGAACTTATCAACTGGATTGTTGACAACACAGTGAATAACTCTGTTGACAACAATGCTGGCAACGTGGTGGATAAGTCGGTTGATAACATTGTTGACAACACTGGTGTGATCACAGTGGACAACCCTGTTAACAAATACGTTGATAACCCTGTTTATAACATTGTGGATATCGGTACAGGAAGCGGCTGTATCGCCATCAGTCTGGCTAAAGATATCAACAATTCACGAGTATTAGCAATAGACTTATCAACAGAGGCGTTGAAAACTGCCGAAAGCAATGCTAACGCGCTGAATGCAAACAATGTTACGTTCTTGCATACTGACATTCTCAAATGGGAAAGCGAAGAATTTTCAACAAAGTTATCAACAGTGGCAGGTGGGAAAGACAAGAGAGGGAAAGGATACAAGGAAAGCAGAGAAGAAAGCAGAGACAAGAAGGCATTTGATATCATTGTCAGTAACCCTCCGTATGTGTGCGATCGCGAGAAAGTGAATATGTCGGACAATGTGCTGAATCATGAACCGCATCTCGCTCTGTTTGTACCCGACTCTGACCCTCTGCTCTTCTATCGCACAATAGCCCAGTTTGCACAGAACCACCTGCGCTCGGGCGGCAGTCTTTATTTTGAGATCAATGCCGCCTATGGACCACAGACCTGCCAGATGCTTAAAGATATGGGATTTGACAACGTCGAACTGCGACAGGATGTGACGGGAAGAGATAGGATGGTAAGAGGCGAATGGAAGAATTGACGGTTGATTATTAATGGTTGATGATTATTGGTTGATAATTGATAGCAACAATGACTAAGGAACAAGCCCTGAACAAAGCGGCAGCATACTGCGCTCATGCTGAGAGAGCCCCAAAGGACGTGGAACAGAAACTGCGTGACTGGGGCATGGATGACGATGATATGGATGATGTGATGAAACGTCTGCGCGATGACCATTTCGTGGACGAGGAAAGATATGCACATGCGTTCATAAACGATAAGTTTGAATATGAACACTGGGGGCGTATTAAAATCGCCTTTGCCTTGCGACAGAAAGGCATCAGCCAATCTCTGATCAACAACACCATGGACGATGTCATCGACCCTGAGAAATATGAAAACATCTTGCAAGACCTGCTGAAATCGAGAATGAAAGGCATGGCACTACCTCTGGCTCAGAACGACCGCGCCAGACTCTTCCGCTTTGCCCAACAGAGAGGATTTGAATATGACATGATTATTGAGGCGGTAGGAAGAGTGAGTAAAATGTAATGAGGAATGAGGAAAGAGGAAAGAATAAAGAATAAAGAGCAAAGAGTAATGAGGAAAGTGATCACGACGAACTTGCATTGTGCAGTATGCAGGAAAGAGCTCGTAGAGGGCGAGGATGGAATCTGCGTGTATTGTTATATGTCGATGCCGAGAACGCATGCCGCAGAGCCTCAGAATGCACTCTGGAGCCGTCTGTGCGGACAGGTCAGCTTCGAGCATGCTACAGCCTTGTTCTATTATCAGAGGAACAGTCCTTTTTCGCGTGCAGTAGCATCGGCAAAATATGATGACAGACCATGGTGTAATGAAGTGCTGACCGATCTGTTGGTCAAGGAACTGGACGGCAGCGGATGGCCGTTCGATATAGACGTGATTGTGCCCGTTCCGCTGCATCTGTTGCGTCTCATCGGACGTGGATACAACCAAGTGCAACCTATAGCCAATACACTCGGAAAGAGATGGCACCTACCCGTGGTCAGGAATGTGCTGATAAAGAAAAAATATGTGAGATCGCAGGTAGGACGCGGACAGAACGAACGCACAGAAGCCGAACGGGGAGCTTTCGCCACACTGTTCGGATCAAGACTTAAGGGAAAACACGTACTGCTGGTCGATGACGTATGCACCACCGGTTCAACATTGGTATCATGCGCAGATGAACTGCTCAAGATACCAGGAACCAGGGTATCGGTGCTGACGCTGGCAGTAACAATCTAAACTGCAAATGCAGAGCTAATAGTTAGGCTGGCAATTCTTTCAGGTAGCTGACAAGTTCTCCAACCGCAAGAGCACGGTGAGACATAGTATTCTTCTGATCGAGGCTCATCTCAGCAAAGGTCTCGGTGTGACCCTGAGGACGGAAGATCGGATCGTAGCCAAATCCGCCATCGCCATGACGCTCGGCAGTGATTTCGCCACGGCAGACGCCCTCAAACTCGACCGTATTGCCATCGAGCATGAGGACGATGACAGTGCGGAACTGGGCAGAACGGTCGCTTGTGATATGCGACATGCGACGGAGCAGTTTGTCCATATTGGCAGCCGAGTCGTGGTCATATCCCTCATCGTTGGCATATCGGGCAGAATAGACTCCCGGCTCCATGCCAAGGGCACGCACCTCAAGTCCGCTGTCGTCGGCGAAACAGTCATAGCCATAGTGAACCTTGACATACTCGGCCTTCTGCAAGGCATTGCCGGCAAACGTAGAAGCAGTCTCGGGGATATCGTCATGACAACCGATATCTGACAACGAAAGAATCTCGAACCGCGATGCAATTTCCTCTCCAAACGAACGAAGCACATTGCGCACTTCCTCAATCTTATGCCTATTGTTGGTGGCAAATACTAATTTTTTCATGTGTGCAAAGGTAGTGCTTTTTTCGCAAATTGACAAAAAAATCACCAGTGTTTTCAAAAAATTATACGCATTTTCTTGCATATTCAACTAAAATGACCTATCTTTGCAGTTGTAATACATTAGTCATATGCTAAAAATCACCAAAGCATCGGCTGGATCAGGAAAAACACACCTTCTCGCCGGATTCTACATCGAACTGCTGTTCCGCAACGAACTGACTCCCTCGCTCGAAGGAAGAGATCTCCAATTTGACGAGATTCTGGCCGTAACATTCACCAACAAGGCCACAGCCGAGATGAAAAAGCGCATCGTGGAAGACATCTATACACTGAGTCAGAATCCAACAGAATCGCCATACTACAAGCAACTGAAGGCGGCAGGTGAGAACGGCAAGGCGCCATCGGACGAGACCATCAAAAAACGCGCTCACGGCATCCTGACGCAAATGCTCAATGACTATTCGGACCTTCATATATCCACGATCGACAGTTTCTTCCAGCGTGTGCTGAAAAGCTTCGCCCATGAACTGAGCGTGCAGGGTAACTACGAGCTCGAACTCGATTCAGACTCGGTGCTCGACCATGCCGTGAGTGATTTCATGCTGGGCCTGGATACGGACAATTCAGGCACATTCGGCTGGATGCTTGAGTTCAATAAATACATTCTGAAGGACGGCAAGAAATGGTCGCTCCACAATGAACTCAAGAGACTGGCTAAGGTTCTTACCAGCGAGGACTACCAGAAGAACTACGAGCGAATCAAGGCATTCACCTCTGACAAAAAGGCAATGGACGACTACATCAAATTGGTGAACGAGACCATCAGCCAATGGAGAAGAGACTTCAAGGCCATCGGCAGGGAAGGAACGAAAGCCCTTATGGAATGGGACAACGGCAGCCTTGACAAATTCAACGGGAAAAGCAGATGCCCATTTGCACATTTTGCCAAGTGGGAAAAAGGACAGACCACTGATGTAAAAAAGGACAACATCACGAAATGGGCCGAAGACTCGGAAGCATGGTTCAGCGCGGGAAAGAACAGCAAGAAGGGTGCTGCGACCTCATCGATGCCAGAGGAGTTGAAAGACCGTCTGCAGAAAGCCCTGAATGACGGCATCAGTCATCAGACCGGAGATGCCCACCGCGACTATCTGTCGGCACTGGCAATCAAAAAGAATTTCTATCAGCTTTGCCTTCTGATTAAACTGGAGGAGGCTGCCGAGGCATACTGCGAACGTCAAGGTGTGCGCCTGCTATCTAACACAACACAGCTGCTCAACGCCCTTATCGGCAAAGAAAAGGCTCCGTTTGTCTATGAGAAAACAGGCACAAGCATTGTGAGCTATATGATAGATGAGTTTCAGGACACGTCGGAGATGCAGTGGAACAATTTCCGTCCTCTGCTGGCCGACTCGCTGGACAATGGCAACAGGAACCTCATCGTGGGCGATGTGAAACAGAGCATCTATCGCTGGCGCAACGGAAACTGGGAACTGCTGAACCATAAGGTAGAGGAATATTTCAGAGCCCATCTGCTCGAAGGCAAGACACACACGCTGGATGAGAACTGGCGCTCGGATCATGCCATTATAGATTTCAACAATGCATTCTTTAAGTTTGCCACCGAGGAAATCGACGGCGATGCCAGCGGGCTGGATATGAGTCTCGTCAGCGGGATTTACAGTGACGTGGAGCAGAAAGTATCGGATGCGCGATCATCAATAAAACAGGGAAATGTCTATTACATGCCACTCGGCAGTGGCAACGAGAAGAAGGCCGAAATGATCGACATCGCCATGAAGAACCTGCCGATGGTGGTCATTGGCATGCAGAAGAAAGGATACCAGGCAAAAGACATACTCATCCTCTGCCGCCAAAAGGATGAATGCCAGAGATGCGCCGAGTCGCTGCTCGCATATCACAATGAACATCCAGACACAAAGTGGAACTTCGACATCATCACTGGAGAGGCTCTGAAACTGGGCAGCAGGAATTCAGTAATGGCAATCATCAACATGATGTATTCACTTAAGGAACCGAAATCGGAATATCGCCGCTGCGTGGCTGCATGTTCGTTGTTGGCTCTCCGTGGCATGGATATGGGCGATGCCATTGCCCTGTATACCGCACAGCCAGAATGCATGACCGACATATCAGGATTGGCAAGTCTGCCGCTTTATGAGATAGCCGAACGCCTGGAACGGCTCCTTCCTGATGAGGTGAGGACCAGCGATCGCTGTTTCCTGCTTGCCTTGCGCGACATGGTACTCGATTTCTGCAAAAAACAGGGTCCATCGCTCGTCGATTTCCTGGCCTGGTGGGAACAGCGCGGATGCACAAAGAGCGTGACTACGCCTGAGGGACACAATGCCATCCGTATCATGACCATACACCAGAGTAAGGGCCTAGGTGAAAAGGTAGTGATTCTGCCTTTCATCGAAGGCTCGCTCGGCATCGATGCATACCACAGCCCTTTGCTGTGGTGCGTACCAAGGGATGGCAAACTCAAAAGCGAAGGTCTTGTTCTGCCTATACTCGCCACATCCGACCTGAAGGACACAATCTTCCATGATGACTACCAGGAGGAATACCGGCGTAATGTGACCGACAATCTGAACGTAGTCTATGTGGCATTCACCCGCGCCAAGAACGAGATGATAATCATGTCGCCAAAGGTAAAGCCAGACAAAGGCCAGGGTACGATAGAAAAATATATCGAGGACTTTGCATCGAACAATAATTACAAACATCTGGTCAAAGAACTCAAACTCGATGATATTGAGAATGATGAGGCCAAAAATGACGCGAAAGGCGGAGCCGATGACAAAGCGAAGGATGACAGCAATGGAAAGGCTGGCAGCAAAAGCAAAAACTGGCCAAAACCGAAGACATTAGCCACACGACAGGAGGATCTTTTCGAGAACGTGGAATGCGCTCCTGTACTCATGGTAAAAGAAAGCGACTACGCGCCCATATCAGGACCTGTAGCGCGCGGAAACACATTGCATGATGCATTGTCCGCCATCGTCAGTTTGGACAGCATAGAAGAGCCCGTACGCCAACTGTTCACCTCGGGACGAAGCGAGCTCCATGGCATGACTTTGGATGAAGTACTGCAGACTGTCAGACAACTGCTGAACCGAAAAGAGGTAGGCGAATGGTTCAGCCCGGAGAACACAGTGCTCAACGAACGCAACATTGTAACAGTCTCGACCCACACACAGCGTCCTGACCGCATCGTCATCACACCGGATAACCGCGCCATCGTCATCGACTATAAGACTGGAGCCGAGCACGAAAGCAAGCATAAGAAACAGGTTGCATACTACATGAAACTGCTCAGCCAGATGGGATTCGGCAATGTGGAGGGATATCTACTGTATCTCGAACCGTTCAAGATTGAGCAGGTAACGCAGTGACCCACTCGCTGACCGATCGGTCATTCCGGCCATATAACCGGACTTGATGCTGACCGTAACGTGCATTTCAGGTACTTTTAAAAGAAAAATTGCCTGGAATGCACATATTTTTTCCTTTTTTGTACCATATCATAGATAATTTTATTATCTTTGCCCGCGTAATATGCGTTTTACTATTGCGCAACACAACAAAACAATATAATCAACAATCATATAAAACTATGGCAACCGTAGAATTCAAGTATGCTCCGATGTTCCAGCTTGGAAAGGACGAGACAGAGTATTACCTTCTGACCAAGGAAGGCGTAAGCGTGAGCGAGTTTGAAGGAACTCCAATCCTCAAGGTTACACCAGAGGCTTTGACCCGCATGACCAATCAGGCATTCCGTGATGTGAGCTTCCTGCTCCGTCGCAGCCACAACGAACAGGTGGCCAAGATCCTGCGCGATCCAGAGGCTTCGGACAATGACAAGTACGTGGCTCTGACCTTCCTGCGCAATGCAGAAATCGCTGCCAAAGGCAAGCTGCCTCTCTGTCAGGACACAGGCACAGCCATCGTTCACGGCGAGAAGGGACAGCAGGTATGGACAGGTTTTGAGGACGAAGAGGCTATTGCCAAGGGCGTCTTCAAGACTTACACCGAGGAAAACCTCCGCTACTCACAGAATGCACCTCTCAACATGTACGACGAGGTCAACACCAAGTGCAATCTCCCAGCTCAGATCGACATCGAGGCTACACACGGCATGGAATACCGTTTCCTTATGGTCACAAAGGGCGGCGGTTCGGCCAACAAGACATATCTCTATCAAGAAACAAAGGCCCGTATCCAAAACCCAGGCACCCTCATCCCATTTCTCGTTGAGAAGATGAAGAGCCTCGGCACCGCTGCCTGCCCTCCTTACCATATTGCCATCGTTATCGGCGGCACATCGGCTGAGAAGAACCTTCTCACCGTCAAGCTGGCATCGACACACTACTATGACTCACTGCCGACCACAGGCGATGAGACCGGACGTGCATTCCGCGACGTCGCCCTTGAGGAACAGCTCCTGCAGGAGGCCTATAAGATCGGTCTCGGCGCACAGTTCGGCGGCAAATATATGGCACATGACGTACGCGTAATACGTCTGCCTCGCCACGGTGCTTCTTGTCCTATCGGTCTCGGCGTTTCATGCTCGGCCGACCGCAACATCAAGTGTAAGATCAATAAGGACGGTATCTGGATTGAGAAGATGGACGACAAACCATACGAACTCATCCCAGAGGAACTGCGCAATGCAGGTGAGGGCGATGCAGTGAAGATCGACCTCAACCAGCCAATGGCCGATGTCTGCAAGATCCTGACCAAGTATCCTATCGGCACTCGCCTTTCGCTCAACGGCACCATCATCGTTGGTCGCGACATAGCCCATGCCAAGCTCAAGGCCCGTCTCGACGCCGGTGAGGGTATGCCTCAGTATATGAAGGATCACCCTGTTTATTACGCCGGTCCTGCCAAGACTCCTGCCGGCATGGCCTGCGGTTCAATGGGTCCAACCACTGCCGGTCGTATGGATCCATACGTTTATGAGTTCCAGGACAACGGCGGTTCTATGATTATGCTTGCCAAAGGCAACCGCAGCATCGATGTTACTAACGCGTGCAAGGATCACGGCGGCTTCTATCTCGGTTCTATCGGCGGTCCTGCCGCCATCCTGGCCCAGAACAACATTAAGTCTATCGAGTGCGTCGAGTATCCAGAACTCGGCATGGAAGCCATCTGGAAGATCGAGGTTGAGAACTTCCCTGCCTTCATCCTCGTCGATGACAAGGGCAATGACTTCTTCAAACAGCTCAAGCCAAATCCTAACTGCACAATACTGAAGTAATGAAGATCGACAACGGACTACACGTAACACTGCAATACACCCTCACCGGCTGGGAACAGCCGGAAGAGGGTATGCAGCCAGAGATTGAAGATATTGAGAAGACAACCGACGAGCGCCCATTCCGCTTTATCTATGGCGTGGGTATGCTCATCCCTGCTTTCGAGGCCCAGATTGCCGGCAAGGAACCTGGAGACACTTTTGACTTCGTGCTCGAACCTAAGGATGCTTACGGCGAGTATGATGAGAAAGCACTGCAGCAGGTCAAGATTCCTATGAAGGAACTGCGCGATGGCGGTTTTCCAATGGAGTTTGTCAAGGTTGGCAGTTCATTGCCTCTTCAGAACAACAACGGTGAGATCATGCAGAGCGAGATTACAGCCGTAGGTAAGGACGAGGTGACCTGTCAGATCGACTTCAACGCTCCTCTGGCTGGGATGTATCTCCATTTTGTCGGTTCCATTCAGGACGTACATGTTCCTACCGAGGACGATAAGAAAGAGTACATGAAGCAGATGACCGGCGAGGCACAATGTCACTGCGGTGGCGGTTGCGGAGGCGGAAACTGCGGAGGCAACTGTGGCGACTGCGGCAAGGAATGCGGCAAAGACTGCGATGGCGAACATCACGGTCATGGCGGCGGTTGTGGACATTGCCACCACTGATAACGATTCACTCTTCACACATTCATCCCAACGCATTGAATACATTCGGAAAACTATACACACTGACCACCTTCGGCGAGAGCCATGGCGTGGCTGTAGGAGGCATCATCGACGGAATGCCAGCCGGCATCGAAGTTGACGAGACTTTCCTGCAGAACGAGATGGCACGCCGCCGTCCGGGTCAGTCAGCCCTTACCACAGGTCGACAGGAACAGGATCATGTGGAGATTCTAAGCGGTGTGTTCGAAGGACGCACCACAGGTACTCCAATAGGATTTGAGGTACGCAACAGCAATCAGCATTCGCAGGACTACGAGAACATGCGCAATGTCTATCGTCCGTCACATGCCGACTTTACATACCAGATGAAATACGGCATACGCGACCATCGTGGCGGCGGACGCAGCAGCGCACGCGAGACTCTTAGCCGTGTCGTGGGCGGAGCCTTTGCCAAGATGGCTTTACGCAAGTGGGGCATTCAGGTGACAGCCTATACATCACAGGTGGGCGATATCCGTCTGGATGATGACTATACGCACTATGACCTCAGCCTTACCGAACAGAACGCCGTCCGTTGCCCTGACCCGGTCAAAGCACAGCAGATGGCCGAACTCATTGCTCAGGTCAAAGCTGATGGCGATACCATCGGAGGAGTTATCTCTTGCGTCATAACCGGTGTACCATGCGGATTGGGCGAACCGTGCTTCGACAAACTCCATGCCCAGCTCGGTGCCGCAATGCTCGGCATCAACGCCTGCAAGGGATTTGACTATGGTATGGGCTTTGCTGACTGCGGACGCCGTGGCAGCGAGATGATCGACCTTTTCGCAACAGACAGTGACAACCAGCAGGTAAGCACACTCACCAACCATTCAGGAGGCATTCAGGGCGGTATCAGCAATGGTATGCCGATCTGCTTCCGTTGTGCATTCAAACCTGTAGCCACCCTGCTGCAACCCGTCCCAACCATCAACCGTGACCTCGAACCTACCACACTGGAGGTACGAGGACGTCATGACCCATGCGTATTGCCACGTGCAGTACCTATCGTCGAGGCTATGGCAGCGATGGTCATTCTCGACAATCTTATCATCAGCGGCAAATGCAACAGATAAAGATCCATTCGGCATTCATTGCCATTATCATAGCGCTCACACTTCTATGTGCCTGCCATGACAGGCACAGTGGACCGACATTCGTCTCGAAGTCTGCCCATACATTACTTATATATATAGAAGGAGACAACTCTCTGTCGCACTATGCTGATATCAACATACGCAGCTGCATGGATGGTCTGCTCAAGAGCGACAACCCACTCAATCTTGTTGTATATAAGGACAACAACTCCGGCAAGCCTGCACTGTTCCAGCTCAAGAGGTCATCGCACAACGCTTCGAAGATCGATACTGTTTATATCCAGCGCTGGACAGATGATATTGACTCGTCATCGCCTGAAGTCATCTCCGAGGTTATAAACATGGCTTTCAGCAAGTTCGATGCCGATGTGAGGGGCATTGACTTCTGGAGCCACGGCATGTCATGGATTCCATCCGATTCCTATAAGCCATCACGCATGAAGACCTATTTTGGTCAGGATGGCAATAACTACACCGAACTGTGGGATCTGCGCCGTGCTCTCGAACAGGTGTCCTACCCTGTTGACTATCTAATGTTCGATGCCTGTCACATGGCAACGGCCGAGGTGCTCTACGAATTGCGCAACACATGCCAGTACATCCTTGCCAGTCCCACAGAGATTATGGGCGATGGCTTTCCCTACGCAGACATGCTTTCAGCCCTGAGTGACGCACAGACTCCCGACCAGCTTCTGCCAAGTCTGCAAAACGCGTATGAGTGGTTTGCATCAGCATACAGCGACAACGGCACGTTCTCACTTCTCTCAACTGATGGAGCAGAGGAACTCTATGATGCCTGTCGCGACATCTACCGCAATGCCGACGTCACGGCTAAAGCCGAAGATGCACAGTATGTATCAGAGTCGATCCAACGTTACGGTCGCAAGCGCACGTATGCGCTCTATTATTTCCACGATGCACTCGATTGGGGCAATAACTATAATCCAAGACAGAGCGAAGACGACATAGCCCGGGCCACAGCCCTGCGCAATGCCATTGAGCGTTGTGTGTTACGCAGCTACTACAGTCGCAGGTTCACCGATGGCAAGGAGTCGCTGACCATCATCAATTGTTGCGGTCTGGCCCTCAGCGTACCTGAGATCTGGCCTCTTACAGAGACTCTCACCAATAACAAAGGTGAAATAGTCAAGACGGCAGCCGAGCTCAACGATGCCTACACCCACCTGCAGTGGCAGCTTTGAGCAAAAAAAAGATACTTGGAAAAGAAACCAAATATCCAACCGACTGTTTAAAACGAAAAAAGGGTAAGCTCTCCATATCGCGCCGCTACAACCTCACGCCCTTGCTACGGTCAAGTCCTGGGGGATTAGAAGGAGCATGCCGTATGGCACTTACCCGACCGCAAAAGTAGTGACTTTTTGCGACACTGCCAAAAAAAAGTCCGAAAAAGTGACTCACGGCAGCATTTTAGGCAAAAATTGTAATACAGGCATATAAATTTGGCAATGAACAACAACGAAAATAACGGATTTGACAATTTAAGAGAACTGGCTCGCATGGTGACACAGTACCTTATGAGAGCCGGCATGATACTCGGCATGTGGTTTGTGGTTGAATATCTGGTTTTCGTCCAGTCGCAGAGCCATATTATCTTCAGCCTCCTTCATGCTCCGATGATGCTCGTAACCCCTGTATTACTTTTCATCCTAATAAAAAAGATGAGGAATGTCTTCTTCCAGACGCGCGGCTTTCGTTTCTCGCAAGTGGTAATCTACAGCAGTCAACTGATGTTTTTCGCAGGTCTTATTGAAGCGATCTTTATCTATGCCTACAACCAATGGCTTTATCCAGGCAATCTTTTGGAGATGCGCGATGCGCTGATTGCCCAGTATGACAGCCTATCGCAGACCATCACACAGATGGGCAGTACATTGCCCCCGTCATTAGTCAATACGTTCAACGAAGCCCGTCAGATCCTTGCCGAATCAGATATCAACCGCCCGATAGAAGTAGCCATCAATGCCCTGTCAAACGATGTCTTTTATGGACTTATCTGGGCAATCCCATTCGGGCTCATTCTGAAAAGAAGGACATCAGAATAATATGATAATCGCGATTATCAAAGAAAAGAAACAGAAGGAAACAAACAGAAACTCAAAAACCACCCAATATGAATATAAGCGTTATTGTCCCATTATACAACGAAGCCGAATCGCTTCCTGAACTTGCCGCATGGATTGACCGCGTCATGAAAGCCAACGGCTTTACCTACGAGGTTATTTTCTGCAATGACGGTTCGACTGACGAGTCTTGGCAGGTTATCTGTCAACTACATGACAAATATCCCGACATGCACGGCTTCTCGTTCCGCACCAATCATGGCAAGTCGCCAGCCCTTCATGTAGGTTTCGGCATGGCCAAGGGCGATGTGGTAATCACGATGGACGCCGATCTGCAAGACTCGCCCGACGAGATTCCAGAACTCTACCGCATGATCACGGAGGAAGGCTATGACCTCGTATCCGGTTGGAAGAAAAAGCGTTTCGACCCATTGTCCAAGACCATTCCTACCAAACTCTTCAATGCCACCGTACGTAAGGCATCTGGCATCAAGAACCTTCATGATTTCAATTGCGGACTTAAGGCCTATCGTGGCGATGTGGTGAAGCATATTGAACTCTATGGCGATATGCACCGCTACATTCCATGGCTTGCCAAGAATGCAGGGTTCAAGAAGATTGGCGAAAAGGTAGTGCAACATCAGGCACGCAAGTACGGCACCACGAAGTTCGGACTTGACCGATTCGTGAACGGTTATCTTGACCTCATCACACTGTGGTTCCTCAACCGGTTCGGCCAGAAACCTATGCTTATCTTCGGTCTGTGGGGCTCGCTTATCTTCATCATCGGACTGATGGCTGTGCTCTTCATCGTGGCTTATAAGGCATATATTCTCTGCACAGCAGGACATGGCACACTCATCACCGACATGCCAGCGTTCTATATCGCCCTGACCAGCATTCTCCTTGGCTGTCAGCTATTCCTTGCCGGCTTCATCGGCGAACTGATTTCGCGCACGGCACATGGACGCAACAGTTATGATATCTCGGCAAACGTGTAACGAACAAAGTCAAATGCACATCACGACAAAGCATATCCAACACCTACTCGTCCTTGCCTCTTTGGTCATGACGTTTGCCCTATCCTCATGTGGCAACAACGGCTGTGAAGAGACACGCGAGACGTTCCTCTATACTGTCATCCGTCCGACAGGAGGATTAAGCATCACCTCGGTCAATGCCTGGGGTTTGACCCAGAAGTCCGACTCGCTGATGCTTACCTTGGGCTCACCAAAGGAACTTGAATTCATCCTCAGGCCCGACAGCACAGCCACCGACATCCGCCTGCAGATGATGGTAAGCGACAATGGCGATATGTATCAGTTTGACGACACCCTGCATGTCACCTACCACACTAATCCATATTTCATCGACATGGAATGCGGCTGTTCGATGTTCTTCACCATTGATGATGTCACAGTCACCAACCATCTTTTCAAGAATGTCGTACTGCAAAACAAAGAGATAACCAATGAAGAGAGAGTCAACATTGTCCTCGAATATTAAGTGGGCTTTCTGCCGCATCAATTGGGCTGCCTATCGCGCGTCGATGATGATCTGTCTGATACTGCTGATATGCCCTGCCGTCATGCGAGCCCAGGACGGGACATTACCCGAGGGTCAGCGTTACCGCCATCCGCTGTTCAATGGTTTGTCCGTATCGTTTAATGCCTTCCCGCCGGCCCTGACACTGTTCGGCAAAGGCTATGCCAGCTTTGAGGGCATGGCCACGGTCGATCTTCATCACCGTTTCTTCCCTCAGTTCTCGGCAGGTGTGGGCTATTGCGATCACGAGAGCGCCAATGAAGTGCGTTATCAAACCGACCCTGCACCTTTCTTCAAGGCAGGCATGGCCTATAATTTCAAATACAATGATGAGAACGGAGATGATTTCTATGGAGCATTCCTGCGTGTGGGCTATGCTCACAGTGAGTCCGAGGTCAGCAATCTCTATTACACCGACGGTTATTGGGAGCCGCAGGGTCCCATCTCGATTGACGATATGAAGTCCAACTCATGCTGGCTGGAACTTGGAGGGTTCATCAAGGTCAAGGTAGCCTCTCACCTTTCGCTTGGATGGGATGCCTCGTTCCGACCGTTCCTTCACAAAGGTTCCACACCCAGCGGACATCCTTACTTCGTTCCAGGATATGGACCTACGACCACATCATTCGGTTTCGCCTTCCACATCTATTATGATCTGAAAGATTAAACCGAAATCACTAATTATTAGGTCCTATAAGCCTAATTTTCATTCATCGCATGACAAAGAAAATAATCCTGTTATTGAGCCTGGTGGCGACCATCATACTGTGTCGCCAATGTCTGACGCCAAAATCCATTGCCCCCTGGCAACGCAATCAGGGCGAGGTCTTCCACACGTTCTATCATATCACATATCAGGCCGACAGCGATTATCGGCCACAGATCACCCAGTTGTTTCGCGAGTTCGACGGCTCACTGTCTATGTTCAATGACACATCGCTCATCACACGTTTCAACCGCAACGACACCACCGCCCGCGCCAATGACTATTTCATCACCGTTTTCCGCAAGGGTCAGTATGTCTCAGAACGTACAGGCGGTGCTTTCGATATGACCGTCGCGCCATTGGTCAATCTTTGGGGATTCGGTTTTAAGAACTCTGACCGAGTGAGTCAGCAAGCAGTCGATAGCATACTCCAGTTCGTAGGTTTCCAGACCATTACGCTCGATGACTCGGGTCGCATCCACAAGCAGGACCCACGCACCATACTCGATGCCTCAAGTATTGCAAAGGGGTACATGAGCGATGTAGTGGCAGAATTTCTTGAAGGCAAGGGTGTAGAGAACTATATGGTGGAGATTGGCGGCGAGATTGCCCTTCATGGCACCAATCCCAAGGGTAATCCATGGACTGTAGGCATCAGCAGGCCTGTCGCCGACAGCCTTCAGGTGGATGGAGATTATCAGGGTTTCATCCAGCTCACATCTGGCGGTGTCGCCACATCCGGCAACTACCGCAACTTCTATGTCAGTGGCGGACGACGCTATGCCCACACTATCAATCCACACAACGGTTACCCTATCCAGACCGATGTGCTTTCAGCCACAGTCATCGCCCCCGATTGCATGACTGCCGATGCCTTTGCCACATCATTCATGGTTCTTGGCAAAGACAGTGCCCTCAGTGTACTCCACTCCGAGCCTGATGTCGAGGGCTATCTGATTATCCCATCACCGACAGACAGCACCCAGCTCGAAGTCATCTACTCGCCCGGCTTTGCACGTTTTCTCAAATCGGAATAATAACTTCTCTGCGTATCCTCATTCAGCATCATTTATATTATTATATGCGTAAGTTTATCTCTTTCCTTATTTTCTCAATGGCCGTTATCTGTCAGGCCATAACTCTCAACCACAGCAAGTGGTGCATGCACAGCGGTCAGACCCTTCATCTGCAGGCTTTCAATCAGAACCAGTATGTCGATGCCGGCACATGGCAGAGCAGCAATCCTGAGGTTGCTACAGTCAACAGCGACGGTGTCGTCACCAGCGTTGGCGAAGGCAAGGCTGTTATCACTGTCACCGTGGGCGCTACGTCGGCCACAACCGAAGTCACCGTCACCGACGAGGCTGCGTTCGACATCAATATCACCGACGTCACCAACACCCATTGCAGTTATTCCGTAGTGCCTGCCGACCCTTCGGTACACTACTACTATCAGATGCGACTCTCACATGGCGATGAGTACAGCATCGACAGCATGGACGATCATGGCAGCATCGAGGAGAACCTGTTCTATTTCACTTACGACTGGTTTGACTTCTGTGCCAGCCTCTACGGTAATATGACATGGAATGACGTAATGCAGCCGTTGCTCGATCATGGCACCGTGACTGGCGACAATACCGACTTCTACAGCATCCTCACTCCTGGCACAGACTATACGATCTACGCCATGGGTTTCGATACCGACGGTAACCTCGTCACACCTGTCGAGATGGAGACGTTCACCACCACAGCACCTTCTGCATCTGACATTACCTTCCGATTCAGCATTGGTCAGTGCACCTCGTCCGATGCCGAGTTTACTGTCATCCCAAGCAATAACGACCCGTATCTTGTGTGCGTTCAGAGGTCGAGCTATGTGGACTGGTACGTCGAACGCGACCGTATCAACGATATGGCTCAGCCTCTTGCCGAGTCATACGCCAACGATGCACGCTATCCTGCTATCCAGTCGGGCTCAGCCACGCTCCACGCCTCTGACTTTGTCAATGTGCGTTCGAACACCGACTATTACATCATCGTCTTCGGCTATGATGACGGCGTTACAAGTCCTGTCACAATCAAATATTTCCGCACTGAATACGGATGGACCGATGGCGAAGACTCGGGTTCAGGCGAAGTAACTCCTCCAGCAGGAGCCTCCGCACAGACCTGTATGTTCAATGCCTTCGACATCTATCTCGATGAAAACGATGAGACCGTCACCGCTCCTATTGAGACAATGTATGGCACATTCAGCATCGACGGAAGCGATGTCTATCTTCTCGGCACTGTCGGTGCAATGTCTGACAAGTGGGTCAAGGGCACATACAATGCTGCTGAAAACACTATCTGCATCCCATCTTCTCAGCCGCTCGGCTCGAAGGATCTCTTCGGCACAGGCAAGACTCCTCTCTATCTCCTTGGTGGCGACATGACCACGGGCAATATCTGTGACCTGCTTTTCCACTTTGATGCCAGCACACTCAGTTTCGTGCTCGATGAAGACCAGTATTTCCTGATCAATGGCAAGCCTAACAGCTTTGAAATCTATATGATGCTTTGGAAATACAGCATCACCCTTTCGTCGCCACTCTCCCTTCCTGCCATCGAGTCAACTGCTTCTGGCCAGCCATCACAGCAGGTGTTCAACACTGCCGGTCAGCGTGTCGATGCCAATTCGAAGGGCCTAATCATCAGCAATGGAAAGAAGCTGATGGTTAGATAAAACCTTGAAACAGCTGAAAAAGTTTCTCTGGGACTTCCAAAGTATTGGCAAATACCGAAAAATCTATTCCCAGCATTTCCAGGTTTCTGGAAATGCTGGGAACAATGTTCTGACGACTTCCTAACTCTTAGGAAATGCCGGGAACAATGTTCCGGGGACTTCCAGGTTTCTGGAAATGCTAAAAATAATGTTCTGGGGACTTCCCAAGTCTTTGGAAATGCCGGGAACAATGTTCTGGCGACTTCCAGGTTTCTGGAAATGCTAAAAATAATGTTCTGGGGACTTCCCAAGTCTTAGGAAATGCCCAGAACACATTTTTAAGTCTTCCCAAGTCTTGGGAAGTGTTTTTGCTTATATCTTGATGGGAAAAGACCGCCCGGAACAGCCCCTGTCCCCCTGTCCTATCTTATGTCAATGACCTGACCCTCAGTATGAGCCACAAACTGAGGAGCAAGCTGGCTCTGGATGGTGGCAATGCCAACGCTGAACAGGCCGGAGTTGGTCACGTAACATTCATACTCCACCTCATGACGCCCCTCGCTGAGACGGTTGAAATAGAGCACCGTGGAGGCATCCTTGACATCGAGATAATGACTCGAACTGCCCTGCCAGCGATAGCCAGAGGTCTGGTCGAGAGGTTCGAGGAACGACGGACGTTCGTCGGTAAGGGTGAGATATTCGAGATCCTTGGTCAGACGGATGATAAGACGCACACGCACCTTGTCGCCCACATGCAACACTCCGTCGGCACGCGCAGCAGAGTCGGAAGCCGTGATGAGTTCGATGTGCTTCTCGATATGGAGTTCGTCAACGCCGGCAGGACGCACATCACGCATAGGCTGGACGTACTGGCGGAACAAGGCACCCCATGCAGGATTCTGGAGAGGGGAAGGCTGACGTTCGATGCGCACGTTCTGAGTGCCGGAAGGCAGTTCCTGACGCACATAGCCCAGACTGCTGTCGGCAGGCACGATGTCAAGCGGCTGTCCATCGACCAGGATACGTGGCATAGGCGCAGCACCCTCATCGCGATGCAGCCAGTCGGTGCCGGTATTGAGCAGGGAATAGATGGCATCGACAGCCATGCTCGACGAACCCCAATCTGACGTCTGCTTCTCAAGGAGCATCCACTGACGTATGCGGTCAATCTCCTCACGGCGATAATCGACCTCGGCAAAGGCATTGAGCAAAGCCGATGTGCAAGCCACAGGCAATGTCCACGAGTCGCGGTCGATGGCTTCCCAATACATGCCGCGCATCGGTGTGGTGATGGCAAACTGGCGAAGGCTCTCGATGATGCGGCGGGCAGGCCGGCTCTTGCCCTCACGATGGAGAAGCACGGAGCTGTAGGCCTTATCGGTGAATGGGAGTGTGCCCCACTGACGCGAAAGCTCGGAAAGCGTGTTCTTGCGAATCGTGGCAATGGTGCGACGTGTGGCATTGTCGATGTAAGGCACAGCCGAATGCTGATGACGCACGTAGAGATACTGACGATAGTGCATGTAGGACGGCTTGCCGCCATACTTCTTGCAGCGGGCAAGCATCCCGGCATAGTCGCTCACCTCATAGGCATCAAGATACTGCACGCAGCGCTCGATGAACGCTGGCATACGCTCGTCGGAGAAGCGTCCGCCCAAATGCAGCACATCGCCTATGAGCTCCATGACCGTGACTGTGGCCCAGAACGAGGCGTCGGAGCGCACTCCTGAATTGCGGCCATAGTCAATCCACACAAGACCGCCGTCAGGATGCTGCATGGCTATGAGACGGTCTATGACCGACGCAGCCGCATCGGTGGAACGCGTGGAGTCAATGAGCTGTGCCACCATGATGGCAAACAGATTATGGGCAAGGCCGACGCTGGTGATGGCGGTGGAATCTATGACCGACGGCAAGGCCTGCAGACAGTACCACGTCGGATTGTTGCAATATTCGAGCGTGAGATGCGAATCTGGCACTGGAGAGAGAGGCACCTCAAGCTGCGCTGACCGACAGTCAGGATGTATGTAGAACGGTTTTGCCTCGGTGACTGGGCTGCTGCTTGGCAAGACAGCAAGCATTTGCTGTTCACCATCGCCACTGCCATCCTCCGAGACAGCACGCAGACGGTAGCCGATGTAGGGCATGGAATACGGCACACGGCAGCGCAGGGAGACAATGTGTGTCTGGCTGCCACGAAGAACGAACACCACGGTGTCGGCCTGCATGACCACATTGGTGCGAGGGTCGAACAGCTCGGCAACGGCTGTGACCGAAAGGCTGTCAGCCGAAGAATTGAGCACGCTACCCTTCAGACAGACCTCATCGCCCATGCGGACAAAACGTGGCAGCGACGGTTGAACCATCAGACGACGGCGCACAAGAACCTCAGCATTGTACACATCAGAGGCCAGCGTACGGCTATAGGCCAATGCCTGCAGTGACCACGTGGTGTTGAAGTTAGGCACATCAAACTCTATGTGGAAGACTCCGTCATCGCCCGAGGTGAGCGACGGTTGCCACAGTGCCACCTTGACCTCGCCATCTCGCATCGGCACGGACTCTATGGCCCTGAGCGTCTGTGAGCCCATGGCCACCTCAGGCACCGGAGCTGCGGCAGCAAGGCTTGAACACTCTTCGGCAATCACCATACCCTCATCCTCGAGGCCTCCGATGATGCCGTCGGCATCGGTCAGGCGCTCACAGACATCGGGTAAGGCAGCATTACTGTAGAGAGCAGTCTTAAAGAATCGGTAAATGTTGCGGAAGAAACCATGGCCATAGAGATTGAAACCGACATTGCAAATCATGTCCATAGGACTTGGCTGCCAGACATACTGCGTATAGTAATATGGTGAATAGGTGTGGCGGCGGTAACTATCGACGAATGTGGAGAGCACATTGCGACTCCGATAGCCGGCATAAAGATTCCATGAGTTCGGACGGAGGTCGGCCAAAGCCTTGTTATACATCTCAAGCATCATGCGCCCCTGCACAGGATGACGGTCGGCATCGGTCAGAGAGAGCGTCCAATGTTCGTGAGACATTGGTTCAAGACGGTTGCGGAACGAGACGACGCCAATCCTAACCGCATCGCAACGCGGAGACATCACACGCACGTGCTGCTCGGTGAGTTCGCCCTCATGACAGCAGATCATGGTCACCTCGGCATACTCATCGACCCCCTGAGGCATCGGCACTTCCAGCCAATGCATGCCGGGAGCATATTCCTTCCAGCCATCGGCCAGGTGATGAGCCCTGCCCTGCACAGAGTAATAGAAACAGCAGCCGGTGGAAGAGCCGATAAGTATCTGTGCCGTGCGAAGGTCTGGCGACACGCGTTTGCCTTCACTGCCGGCTATCCACAACGGTCGTTCGACAGGCGGCATTCGGTCATCGAGACGATAAAGAGCCACCTCAACAGGCTGGGTATGCTGCGATGGACTGTCAGCAAGCCATACGCTCAGATCGTACTGTCCGGAAGGCACCTGACTCCAATCGACATCAGAGGTGAGCACACCGAACGAGCCCTCCCACCGTCTGCCATCGTTGCGGCCGACCAGCAGATAGCGGCACGGAAGGTCAGTGTGCATATCTTCGGGATCGGTGGTTTGAAGTGACACATCGAGGTGCACAAGTCTGCCTGGCTGGATGCAGACACGGTCAATCGGAGCGAGTTCGATGCCTCGGTTATGACCCAGATGGAAGGTGGCAGAGCCCTGATGAGACTCGCCGGCCTGGTTGGTGCAATCGACCGTGACATTGTATGTATAGAACTGGCGCCAGCCATGATGTGTCAGGGTGTCGGACATGGTCCATTCGGCAGGACAGACATACACGAAGCGTCCCTGACTGTCGGTCTCGGTCTCAAACAGACAGTCCTCGTCGGCATATTGGCCTGCTATCCATGTCCACCATGAATATCTGTTGAGCGAACCCGTCACACGGCATCCGGCAACAGGGACATCAGAATATGTGAGCACACGACCACGTATCACGGCACGTCCGTCCTCCTCCTGCACGGCTTTGGTATCAGAGAGATCGACGTAGAAGGTTGGAGTCTTGTATTCGCTGACCGAAACGGCATGTGTGGTGCTGGCATGTGTCCTGCCATTGAGTTCGGCATGGATGCGGAAAGTGCCATTGACCAGCCCCATAGGGATATGGAACGTGTCAGTGGCCTGGCCGAAAGCATCGGTGATGACGGTATGGGTGGCTAACTGACTGTGCTTCGCATCAGACAGTGTAATGGTCAGAGTGGTGTCAGCCAGCAGACGGCGACGATCGGCACTGGTGCTGTAGGCTATGGCCGACAGCTGGATGACCTCGCCCGGACGGTAGATTGAAAGGTCGGTAAAGAGCGAAAGACCTGCGACCTCTTCTGGCTCGGCATTGATCATTGCATTGTTCCAGATGTTCTGAGTCGGCAGGTATCGGTCACGTCCGCGGGTGACGGTGAATGACTCTGAACGGCTTCCATTTTTATAAGCTGCACGTCGGATCTCGGCATCACTGACCTCACGGCCTGTGCGGCTATCGACCACAATGATCTGATAGCTGTCATCACGTTCGAGATGCTGCACACCGAACGCACGCAGGTCGGAAACCGAAAGCGGACGGTTCTGGACATCGTAGCAGGACAGCTCCGTTGGGCCGCGACGACCTTCAGGCGTGTCGAACACAGGCAAGATCAGATAGCGGCCATAGGCCTGCGGAGGGAACGCGAACGACACCGTGTCGTCGGCAGCAAAAGGAATCTGCCTATCGACTCGGATCACTGCGCTATCGACCAGCACAAGATCTGAGACGCGTATGCCGACGCCTTCCTTCAGATGGCGCTCAATGTCGATGCTGTCTGGCACACTATAGAGACTCAAAGTGCACTCGGGCACATTATTTATATATACACGCGCACGTATGCTGTCGGTGCTCTGTAACAGCGATGGATATGACACACTGGCCATCTTGCGCTCAAGCATGTAGCGGGCATTGGTGACAGCCTTGGCCATCGCTGACTGTGGATGTCGCACAAGATAGTCGCACAGCGCAGCGTAGTCTTCGAGTTCGGGACTTCCGATGAGCAGGAGGAACGCCGACTCGGGATGCTCGCGGTATTGCAAATAGAGCTCGCGATGACGGGCATGGGACTCGCCGTATGAATCAATGAACATACACGCCATGATGTCAGCGTCGGACTCATGTACGGCACGCCAATGCGCCCTGACACTGTCGCTCAACGCCTCGTCATGGGCGAGATAGGGCAACGCCTTGAGCACAATGAAGTCATAGAGATATGGGATGTAGCGCATGGTGCTGTCACCCTCTATCTCAATGACGTCGGAATAATCGCCAAGCGGCCGGAAGAGCGATCGGTCATCAGCCCGACCCGTTGGACACAGCGCCTGAAGCGCCAGACTTTCGAGCATGACCTGCTGCTGTTCGCCGACATCATCGCCCCACCAGAGGGCATCGTATGGAGCACGCTCAATCATCTGTGCCTCGACAAGGCGAAGCAAAGACACATAGTCAGGAGAGAGACGACCAGTATCCACCACCGAGTCGTAACGCTGTACAAGGTCAAGGACACTGTGGCGTGTGACCGAAGTCTCGGCCAACGCTATTCGGATCATGGCACTGAGTGCCTTGCTGCCGTCGCGCTTTGACAATGCGCGACGAAGGTCTTGTTCGGCTTGAGCCGACACATCGGCGGGAAAACGAAAATCCGGTGCTGAACCAATGCCGGCTGTTGCCTTGGCAAAAAGTGTCAGCACCAGAATTGTCAACACCGCCATTAGGCGTGTGTATCTGGTCATCTGGATTTATTTATCGCTTCAGAACTTTTGTTACTTCTGTCTGGCCATTGGCAAAGATGATGCGACGCACTGAGATGCCTTCCTGAGGCTCGGCAATGCGCTTGCCATCGAGAGTGTAGTATTCGATAGCCTTTACAGATGGACCAAGGATGTTCTGCTGGGCAATGCCGAGTGGCTGCTGAGCAGGATAATACTCATCGACAGGAGTAAGGGCATCGGCATTCTGTGCCTTTGAAATATGCTCGACGATACCGTTGAGATAAACCTCTACGTTGGTGTACCAGCCCTTCTCCGTATCAAGAGTGTAGGCGTTGGCATCGCTCGCATCGTTAGGGTTGAGACCGTTGAGTGTCTCCCACTCATCAGGCATACCATCCTGGTCGGTGTCATAGCCAGCAGGACGTGTGACATTACTCAAGACAGGGAAGTTAGGCTGAGTCTCGACTGTTGTGCCGTCCTCTGCAATCTTATCGACAATACCCTTGCGCTTTGTCACCTCGCCGGTGTATGTGGTGGTACCTGTGCGGGTCTCCTCCATGTAACGGGCATCTACGTCGTCACGTGTGTATGAAGCACCGCAATAGAGCAGCACCTTCTCATAGGCAGTCTCAGCATCGTGAGTGGTAACCTCAGCGCTATAGATTGGCTCATCGAGACGCAGACGTACGCAGTCGAGACCGGCAGAGTTCTTAACATACTCTACACCTTCGCCATAATAGTGCAATGTGTCTGGTATGTACTTCTCGCCGTTGATGGTTGACAGGCCGCCGTCATAGGCCACGCCCTTCCAGTCATAGTTGGCTGCGTCAGCACCACCGGCAGTAACGTAGTTGCCATTGATATAATAGCGGCTGAAATAGCCCCAGTATGCAGGATTGTCCTTTGATGTGGTCTTGTTGGCTACGGAACATGTGGTGACACGGTTTTTGGTCGATGTGCCAGGACCTGCCTTGTAGTAGTTATTGATCATATTGATATAACCACCGCCAGGACCGCCGTAGCAACCGCCTGAGCCCCAGTTGTACATCACGCAGTTGCGGAAGTCAACGCGCTCGGCCTGGATTGGATTGGCATACTCTTCATTGTTGCCGCCTTTCCACTCGTAACGGGCACCGTTGAAACGTGGCACACGATTCTGCATGTGGCAGAGGAAATTGTGGTGGAACGAAGCGCCCTTGCCGCCCCAGATGCCGCCGTACGAGTGCTCGCCCTTTGAGTGACCTGGGTTGGCCAGAGCCTCACCAAGTGTGCACCACTGCATGGTGAAGTCCTTGTTGTCGTAGAACGAGGCAATCTCGTCGATGCTCCATGAGAACGAGCAGTGGTCGAGAATGATGTTCTTATGGTTACGTCCCCATGTTGCATCAGCACCGTCGTTGATATCCTTGATCTGGCTGCGGCGGAAACGGATGTATCGGCAGATGACATTGTCACAGCCTGTGAACTTGACTGTGTAATAGCGCAAGGTAATACCTTCGCCCGGAGCTGTCTGTCCGGCAATGGTTGTGTTGGAAGTGATGTTCAGATCGCTCTTGAGGTCGATGTAGCCACTTACGTCAAAGACGATGATCTTGGCACTTGAGCCCGACAATGCGTCGCGCAATGAGCCGGCTCCGGAATCGTTAAGGTTAGTCACATGGCGCACAACACCGCCACGTCCACCCTTTGTGGTGTAACGGGCAAAACCTTCAGCTGTTGGGAATGCCGGAGCATTGTCCTGAGCTGAGATCTGTGAACCAAACGCACTCACTGCAATGATTGCAGTTAGAATAAGGTTTTGTTTCAGATTCATGAGTATAAGTGTTTTGATGATATAAATATAGTTTTTTTAATTGTAAAGCAAAAGAAAGCAAAGGTTCTGGCAGCTGATCACACATCCCCTTGGCCTATTTCTTGCCATGAACTCTGTCTGAGTTTCTGGCAATAAACTCGTTCCACGACTTGCTGCCTCCGCTCGATGTCGGAATCTTCACTCCGCCAGTACCGCCATGACTGCGCAGGGCATCGGGTTTGATGGTGGTGAAGTGGTGAGTCAGCGCTATCGCCACTGCGTCCGAGGCATCGAATTTTTTAGACATATCTTCGTCCGAGAGGTGAAGCGTCTGTTTCACCATTGCTGCCACCTGTTCCTTCGATGCTGCTCCGTTGCCTACTATCTGTATCTTAACCTTGGCCGGCGGATATTCAAAGATTGGAATGTCGCGCTCCACGGCTGCTGCCATTGCCACTCCCTGAGCTCGGCAAAGCTTGATCATCGACGATGGGTTGATGCCCACAAACGGCGACTCGATGGCAAGTTCGTCAGGCAGATACTGCTCAATGAGACCCAGCACACGTTCGTGTATGCGTTTGAGTCGGAGATAATGGCTGTCGAGCTTATTAAGCTGAAGCACACCCATGACGACGAGATGCGGTTTCTTTGCGATCACTTCGAGCACCGCATATCCCATCACGTTGGTGCCAGGGTCAATCCCCAGGATTACCTTCTCCGCCTTCGTCGAAATAGTCGTATCCGCCATTAGCCTCTAACTCCTTCAGATATTCGAAATGACGCTTTATCAGCTCACTGTTCTTGACATAATCGCTGTATGGGGCAATCATCTCCTCAAGCTCGGCTTCCGAACCTGCCTGTGCTGTTATGGCATTGATGCAGAAGACGCCAATCAGATTGTCCGTATTGGCCATATAGACCGAGTCAACGATGACTGTCACCAAATCGCTATACTTGCCATAGATTGCCATGATGGTATCAGGAGTGAGCGCATCAGCCGAACTCATCTCCACCGCAGTCACCTCGTCGCGCAGATCAGATTCCAGGCCAGCCACACGATCCATCATCTCGGTGATCTGTGTGTTCATCTCCGTGCCGGTCACAGATACCTGCATCGAGATTACTGCCTGCATGGTGCCTGGCTCAACGACGAACATACCTGCGGCATAATCGTTAACAAGATATGCGAAATATGGCTTATCGGCATCGACCAAACCGGTGAACGTAAATTTCTCGTTCTCGATCAAGGCTGAGTCAAGAACCTCGCCATTGAGATCGAGGATATAGACATAACCCTCTATAGGACCGCGTTCGATGGCTGTATCGCCGAATTCAAGAATTTCGGGAATGTCGAAACTGCCCTCGATGGTATAGGTCTTCTCACTCGAACAGGCTGCAATGACCAGCGCTGCCACCAATGCATAGAATAGTTTTTTCATATCTTCAGTTTTGTTAATGCGTTATAGAGACGCTGAACCGGCAGTCCCATCACATTGAAATAGCTGCCTTCCAACCGTTCGACACCCACATATCCGATCCATTCCTGAATGCCGTAAGCCCCAGCTTTGTCAAACGGACGATAGTGATCGACGTAATATTCGATCTGCTCGGCAGTGAGTTGGGCAAAGGTTACATCCGTGCCACACACAAAGCTCTGTTCGTCGCAGTTCGACTTCAGACAGACTCCCGTATAGACCTGATGTGTACGTCCGCTGAGTTTGCCCAGCATGCGGATGGCATCTGCCCTATCCTTGGGTTTGCCCATCTCCTCGCCGTCACACCAGACGATGGTGTCGGCTGTGACCAAGACCTCTCCATCGGCCAATGCCATATCGTAGGCCGACATCTTGAGCCTTGCGATATGCAGTGGGATATCTCCACCCTTGAGGTCCTTTGGATGCGTCTCGTCTATATCCTTCAGCCTTACGACCTCCATCGGGATGTCAAGGCCGCCAAGCAGTTCACGTCTGCGCGGACTGTTTGATGCAAGCAGCAGTTTCATCGCACGTTGTCTATCCATGACGCTTATATTACCATCCGAACGCCACACGGTCTGACATCCATAGGCCCTTGGCTTTCATCACCTGCTCAATGACATCGCGCGCACAGCCGTTGCCTCCGGTAAACGGCGACACGTACTTTGAGATTGCCTTAATCTCCTGACAGGCATCTGCCGGACATACAGGCAAGCCCACGCGCTGCATGAGTTCATAATCCGGGATATCGTCGCCCATATAGAGGATCTCGTCGCGGGTAACGCCGGTTTTCTGCATCAGATCGTCAAGATCGGCTGTCTTGACATGCGATGCCAGATAGATGTGCTTCACTCCGAGATACTCATATCGGCGGCGCACCTGCTCGCCCTTGCCACCTGAGATGATGGCAAAGACAAGTCCCATCTTGACGGCGAGCTGTATGGCATAGCCGTCCTTGATGTTGAGCGTGCGCAATGGCTGTCCGTCGTCGTCCATGGCTATCGTACCAGCTGAGAGCACGCCATCGACATCGAAAACCAGTGCCTTGATTTTGGTCAGATCGTAATCTATCATTACTCTCGTTACTCTTTATTCTTTATTCAATCACAGTCACCCAGCCGTGCTTGTCTTCGAGGTCACCGTACTGGATGGCACGGAGTGTCTCGTAGAACTTTGTGCATACAGGACCTGCCTCGGTGCTTGGCAGAATCTGATATACCTTGTTCTCGTCAAGATCGTCAATGCGGTGGATTGGCGAGATCACTGCAGCGGTGCCACACATTGCTGCCTCATCGAGATATGCAAGCTCCTCGACTGGCATAGGACGGACCTCCACCTTATAGCCAAGGTCGCGGGCCACCTGCTGGATTGACATGTTGGTGATCGAAGGAAGGATTGACTCAGAGTCAGGTGTGACGTACGAATTGCCCTTGATGCCAAAGAAGTTGGCAGGGCCGCATTCGTCGATGAACTTCTTGCTGCGTGCATCGAGATAGATGACTGCAGAATAGCCCTTCTCATGAGCAAGCACACCGCTGGTGAGCGATGCGGCATAGTTGCCACCCACCTTCACACGGCCGGTACCGAGCGGAGCTGCACGGTCAAAGCCGCGCATGATGCAGCAAGGAGTAGCCTTGAAACCATCCTTGAAATATGGACCGACAGGCATTACGAACACGATGAACTCATACTCATTTGAAGGATGTACGCCTACCTGGGCACCTGTGCCAAACAGCACCGGACGGATATACATCGAGCAGCCGGTCTCGTATGGAGGAACAAGATCCTCGTTGAGCTTCACAACCTTCTTGATAGCCTCCTCAAAGAGTCCGTCAGGAAGCGGCTGCATCAAAATTGTACGACATGTATTCTGCAAACGCTTAGCGTTCTCGTCCATACGGAACACACGGATTTTACCATCCTTGCCACGGAAAGCCTTCAGACCCTCAAAACCAGCCTGACCATAATGCAGCACGGTTGCTGCCATGTGCATAGTCACTTCTTCGCTCTCGCTGACGCGGAGCTCACCCCATGCACCGTCTTTGTAGGTGCAACGCACATTATAAGGAGCCTTGCTGTAACCAAAGCCGAGCTTGCTCCAATCAATTTGTTCTGCCATAATATAATATATGTGTATTAATAATCTTTTTTTCGGGTGCAAATATAATAAAATAGTCAATACATTCGCCATTTTGCACGTCAAAAACTTTATTTTTAAATGATTTTATGTAATAATTGATAAAAAATATACGAAAAATTTGGTCGTTTTGCAAAAAAACAGTACCTTTGCGGCGCTTTTTAGTTTTAAGCCAGTGCGATGGTAGTTGCAAAACTGTAAAAAAGCAATTAGAGTAACACATTAAAAACAAACTACAATGAAAGAGTATTCTCTCTCTGGCACCAAGCGTGCCGAAGCTGGCAAGAAGGCTGCTAAGCAGCTTCGCGCCCAGGGCCTCATTCCTTGCAACCTCATTGGCAAGGATGGCGCTCAGTCGTTCACAGTCAAGCTGACTGATCTCCGTAACCTCCTCTACACCTCACAGGTTTATGCTGTAAACCTCTCTATCGACGGTGTTGAGTGCAAGGCTATCCTCAAGGAGGCTCAGTTCGGTCCTATCAACGAAGAGGTTCTCCACCTCGACTTCCTCAAGTTCAACGCTGATGAGCCAATCTCAGTTGCCATCCCAGTTAAGCTCGAAGGCTTCGCTGAAGGTGTTAAGGCTGGTGGTAAGCTCGTTAAGCAGGTACGCAGCCTCACCGTTAAGGGTCTCTACACACAGATTCCTGAGCGTTTGATCGTTGACGTAACTCCTATCGGAATCGGCAAGACTTTGAACGTTGCTTCTCTCAAGTATGAGAATCTTGAGATCCTCAACGCTCCTAGCGTAATCGTTGCCGGCGTTAAGGCTACTCGCGCTTCACGTCAGAACAACTAATTCGACGGCTCATCTCCGAGCCATTGAAAATTAGAACGTAGGAATTGGGAATTGGGACTCTATCCTGATTCTTGATTCCTATTTTTTTATTATTATCACTATGAAATTCTTAATCGTAGGTCTTGGCAATATAGGCGAAGAGTATTGGGGCACACGTCACAATATCGGTTTCCGTGTGGTCAATGCCCTGGCAGAGGCTCACGCAGCCCAGTTTGAAGAGAACCGCCTGGGAGCCACATGCGAGTTCCGCATCAAAAACCAGCAGCTCCTTCTGCTCAAGCCTAACACATACATGAACCTTAGCGGCAACGCCGTCCGCTATTGGATGCAGCAGGAGAAGATCACCATCGACCACGTCCTTATCATCTGCGACGACATTGCATTGCCGTTCGGCACCCTGCGTATGCGTCCGAAGGGTTCGGCTGGCGGACACAACGGACTGAAGGACATTGCAGCCAAGTGCGGTGGCGAAGGATTTGCCCGCCTGCGTTTCGGTGTTGGCGGCGATTTCCCAAAGGGCGCTCAGGTCAATTGGGTACTCGGCCATTTCCCACAGGAGGAAGAGGACAAGATGCCCGAACGTCTTGACGTCGCTACAAAATTCATCGAGTCGTTCTGCCTCGAAGGTCCATCATTAGCAATGAACAAGTACAATGGCAAATGAAGTAAGAATTGACAAATGGCTATGGGCAGTGCGTATCTTCAAGACTCGCACCATAGCCAGCGATGCCATCAAGATGGGTCGCGTCACCATCGGCGGACAGAAGATCAAAGCCTCGCGCATGGTGAAGGTCGGCGAAGTGATCGATGTCAAGAAACCGCCCATCACCTATTCGTTCAAGGTGCTGGCCTTGGCTGAGAACCGCATGGGTGCCAAGCTCGTGCCTGGCTTCATGGAGAATGTCACACGCCAGGAACAGCTCGACCTCCTGCAGATGAATCGCATCTCAGGCTTCATCGACCGCGCGAAAGGTCTTGGCCGTCCGACCAAGAAGGATCGCCGAGACATCGACGACTTCACTACTCCTGAATATATTGATGAATTTGACTTCTCGCTCGAGGATCTTGACGACCCGGATGTTTGGCAAGAAGTGACAGATATCACAACTATATAAAAAAAGAAGGCCTGTTTCACAACAGACCATCTTCACTAACCTTAAATCTTATACCATGAAAAACACGATGCAAAGATAAGGACTTTTTCTGTCAATGCAACCTTTTTATGAAAAAAAATACAACATTTAGGCAAAATGATAAGAAAACTGACCCGTCAGCAACTGATTTGTCACATAAATCTGCCAATTTTCAGCATTATTAGCGAAGAGGCAGACCTTCTCGGCAGGGAATGCTACGTGGTTGGCGGGTTCGTTCGCGACATCTTTCTCGACCGTCCGTCAAAGGATATTGACTGCGTCACCGTGGGCAGCGGCATTGAACTGGCCGAGCGCGTAGCAAAACGCCTGGGACGTGGTGCGCATCTGAGCGTGTTCCGCAATTTCGGCACAGCCCAGGTCAAGTATCGCGGCATGGAGGTGGAGTTTGTCGGCGCCCGAAAAGAAAGCTACAGCCACGACTCCCGTAAGCCTGTGGTCGAAGACGGCACACTCGAAGACGATCAGAACCGCCGCGACCTTACCATCAACGATATGGCCATCTGCCTCAACCGTGACCGATTCGGCGAACTTGTCGATCCGTATCACGGCATGGACGATCTGGAGGCAGGACTCATCCGCACACCACTCGACCCTGACATCACATTCAGCGACGATCCGTTGCGCATGTTGCGAGCCATCAGGTTTGCATGCCGATTCGGTTTCAAGATTGTGCCTGAGACCTTCGAGTCGATAGCACGCAACCGCGAACGCATCAAGATCATTTCGGGCGAACGCATCATCGATGAGCTCAATAAGATCCAGCTCTGCGAACGTCCGTCGGTCGGCTGGATACTGCTGCAGCGTTGCGGCCTGCTTCAGATCATCTTCCCCGAACTGCAGGCATTGTCGGGCATCGAGACAAAGGAAGGCCGCGGACATAAGGACAACTTTGTGCACACTGTCACCGTGCTCGACAATGTGTGTCGCGCCGAACGCGAGGCCGGACGCGAACCTAATCTCTGGCTCCACTGGGCAGCCGTGATGCACGACCTCGGAAAGGCTCGCGCCAAGGCTTGGGACGAGAAGATCGGATGGACATTCCATAATCACGACTATCTCGGCTCGCGCATGATACTTCCGATATTCCGCCGTATGAAACTGCCGCTTGGCGCCGAACAGAAATATGTCGAGAAGCTCGTGTTGCTCCACATGCGACCGATCAATCTTGCCGACGAAGGCATCACCGACTCGGCCATCCGTCGCGTGCTTTTCGATGCTGGCGATGACATAGACGATCTCATGACCCTTTGCGAGGCCGACATTACGTCAAAGATCGCCGAGAAGGTGCGCCGTTTCCTCGACAATTTCAAAATCGTGCGTCAGAAGATGGTCGAGATCGAGGAGAAAGACCGTATCCGCAACTGGCAGCCGCCTGTCGATGGCATTGAGATCATGCAGCGCTACAATCTCTCGCCTTCGCGTGAGGTAGGCATTCTCAAGGATTCGCTCAAAGACGCCATACTCGACGGACTCTGTGCCAACGATCGCGACGAGGCTCTCGCTTTCCTCGATGCCAAGTGGAAGGAGATAAGCAATGGATAAGGACTACCAGCTCGGCATCGACGGCGAGAAACAGGCTGCCGAATATCTGCGGACGCTTGGCTACGAGATCCTTGACGAACGCTGGCATCTCCACCATCTCGAAATAGACATTGTGGCACTCGACCCCGATTCGCACGAATTGGCTTTTGTCGAAGTCAAGACTCGCTCGACTACCGAATTCGGAGCACCGGAAGACGCTGTGGATTATAAGAAAATCATGCGTTTGGTGCGCGCTGCCGATGCCTACATCAAGCAGAAATTCCGTACTGAGGAGTGGCGTTTCGACATTATATCCATCGTAGCAAAGTCCGGTCAGTACCACATCGACCACATCAAGGACGCTTTCTATCCTCCCCTTGGCTGAAGTCGCAGCTTACCCGACTGGCACAAGAACAATTCGTCACACCCACATATTCACCCACACAAAGAAAAACCTCTATGATCGAATATCTCAACGGCATGGTCACCGAACTTGACCCGACACAGGCCATCGTCGAATGCAGCGGCGTGGGCTATTGCTGCAACATCTCTGTCTATACCTACGACAAGCTCCGCCGTGGCGAGGTTCAGAAAATCTATATTGCCGAGTCTATCCGCGAGGACGCTCACGTACTCTATGGCTTTGTCTCGAAGCAGGAACGCGCCCTGTTCAATCTGCTCATCTCCGTTTCGGGTGTCGGTCCTGGCACAGCTCGCTGTATCCTTTCGTCGCTCTCGCCCGACGAACTCGTCGCTCTCGTCGCCTCGGGCAATGACCGTCAGTTGCGCAATGTCAAAGGCCTTGGTCCGAAAACCGCACAGCGCATCATCGTCGATCTCAAGGACAAGGTAGGTTCGCTCGGCATCACTGCCGCCACTGCCGGCAACAGCCCGATCATGGCCAGCAATCAGAATGCCGATGAGGCAATCCAGGCTCTTGTGGCTCTCGGCTATCCTGCCGCCAATGCCAACAAAGCCATCACTCAGCTGCTCAGCAAAGATCCTTCCATGTCTGTGCAGGCTCTCATCAAGGCAGGCCTTCACATGATGTGATCCCTATGCCTGGCCTGATCAAGACAGGCAAGTACCAGAATACATATCGTCACCGCGCACATATATAAAACAAAGAGGACTGAATCATCGTTCAGCCCTCTTTATTATATTGTCATGTATCTTTTGCGTGTAGAACATCAGATCCCATCGGTGCAGGCAATCGGCAGGCACATCGGCAAGACGGTAGGCAGGATTGGAATTCATGAATTCGTGATACGGAGTCTTGTCAGGCACATCGACAATGAGAAGATGCGTCGCTGTATCGAGTCTTACCGTGAGCGAGTCGTTGATGAAGACGAGCCGTGCAGGTTCCGGACCGGTGCCCCAGCTGACAGGATTGATGGCCGTCACAGCGTTGTTATACACCCTGTCCCACACTCCGTCAAGGCTCATCACCGAATTGAATGAGACCGTATGACCAAATCCCGTCTCGCCCGTGGCAGGGATGATATTCTCATGGCTGATGTCGCAACTGTCAAGGCCAAAACCCAGAACATAGGCACCGACCATATTGCCAAGACGGTCGCCTGGCAACTGTTTCAGCACATCCACAATAAGCATCGCGCCCTGGCTGAATCCCACAAGGGCAAACTTCCTGCCGCCGTTGATGCTGTCAAGATAGTAGGTGATGATGCCCGTCATCTCCTGACGTACGTCATCATAGACCTTCTGATACTCCTCGGCAGGCAGCAGCATCGACTCGAACGTGAACTGATGGTAATATGGCGCAAGGAAGTTGAAGTCGCCCTTGCTGTAGTATCTCTTGGCGTATGCCATCTCTCCATCGATATACTTCCGGTCGGCGTCGCATAGCGTTGAACGATAGACGGTGTCTCCTTTCTCATCCCTGGCTGCTATGACCTCGGTCGATACGAGGTAGATAAGGTCAATCTTGTCCTGATCGAGCGCCTTGGCATCGATGGTTCCATCCTCGCGCACCGCATCTCCCCCGGCATACCACACAGGGACATCTGCCGCCAATCGGCTTTCATTGCCGCCACACGAACAAAGCATAGCCAGCACCACACACACCGCTGCCGCCAGCACCGAACTGTATTGTTTTACTCCCATAGTCATTACTATACATATTATATATATAAATAAGAACTCCATCTTTCCCTTTTTATTGCAAATAGGCAGAATATTTTTACAATGCAAGAATAATGGCCGTTTTTATGGCAAATTGCAACGACCGCATGCCTCTTTATATCTTTGTGCTCTACTTTGCGACTTTGATATTGAAAATTTCTCAATGTTTAATGTTTTTCGTCAATTTTTGCTGCATATTTGACAAAAACGATAGAAAATTGCTGCAAAAATTAAAATAATCGTAAAAATATTTGGAGCATATTTGAAAACTCGCTATCTTTGCACCCATAAAACAACAAATTTAAGGTAAAACTGTTATGAACAATCTCCGTTTTGATGCTATTGAAGAGGCTTTCAAGAAGCATGCAGTAGAGGTGGACGCTCCAAAAGGACGTCCTTCAGAGTATTTTGGCGAATTGGTATTCAACCGCGAGAAGATGCAGAAGTATCTTGATGCAAAGACACTCCATGCTCTCCTTGACTGTATTGACAATGGACATCACCTCGACCGTAAGGTTGCCGATGGTGTGGCTGCAGGCATGAAGCAGTGGGCCATGGAACATGGCGTAACCCATTGCTGCCACTGGTTCCAGCCATTGACCGAGACAACTGCCGAGAAGCACGACTCATTCATGGAGTACGACTGGAAGGGCGGCATGATCGAGGAGTTTGAAGGCAAGAGCCTTGTTCAGCAGGAACCTGACGCCTCGTCATTCCCATCGGGCGGCATCCGCGCAACTTTCGAGGCTCGCGGCTACACAGCCTGGGATCCAACATCGCCTGTGTTCATCATGGACGACTGCCTTTGCATCCCTACCGTATTCATCTCATACACAGGTGAGGCTCTCGACTACAAGGCTCCATTGAAGAAGGCTCTCAAGGCTGTCAATGACGCTGCTGTGCCAGTGTGCCAGTTGTTCGATCCAAACGTATCTCATGTAATCTCAAACCTCGGCTGGGAGCAGGAATATTTCCTTGTTGACGACAATCTCTATGCCGCACGTCCTGACCTCCGCGCCACAGGCCGTACACTGATGGGTCACGCATCGAGCAAGAACCAGCAGATGGACGACCACTACTTCGGTCAGATCCCTACCCGCGTACAGGCATTCATGAAGGATCTTGAGATCATGGGCCATCGTCTTGGCATCCCTATGAAGACACGCCACAACGAGGTTGCACCTAACCAGTTTGAGTTCGCACCAATCTTCGGCGAGACCAACCTTGCTGTCGATCAGAATATGCTCATCATGGGCGTAATGAAGAAGATTGCACGTAAGCACGGATTCCGCGTACTCCTTCATGAGAAGCCATTCGAGGGCATCAACGGTTCGGGCAAGCACAACAACTGGTCACTCTCTACCAACACCGGCACCATCCTCTATGCTCCTGGCAAGGATCCGATGTCAAACCTCCAGTTCGTGACCTTCTTTGTCAACACACTTGAGGCTCTGCGCCGTCACGGTGCTCTGCTCAAGGCTTCGATTGCCAGCGCCACCAACGCACACCGTCTTGGCGCTAATGAGGCACCTCCGGCAATCATCTCTGCCTTCCTTGGCAAGGCCATGACCGAGGTTCTCCGCAAGCTCATGACCGTTCCTGACGACACCGACATCGTCATTGCAGGCAAGCAGGCCTACGATCTCGGACTCGTCGAGATTCCTGAGATCTTCATCGACAATACCGATCGTAACCGCACATCACCATTCGCCTTCACCGGCAACCGTTTCGAGTTCCGTGCTGTAGGTTCAAAGGCTAACTGCTCTGCAGCCATGACCACCCTCAACACCATGGTGGCCGAACAGCTCACCATCTTCAAGGCCGACGTCGATAAGGAGATGGCCGCAGGCGCTGACGTTAAGGTTGCCGTAATGCGCACTCTCAAGCCAATCATCGCACGCATCATCGACACTGTCTGCTTCGATGGCAACGGCTACTCAGCTGAATGGCAGAAGGAGGCACAGAAGCGCGGTCTCGACGTAGAGCGCTGCGTACCTAAGATGTTCCTTGAGAACGTTAAGCCAGAGGCAGTTGAGATGTTCGAGAAGATGGGTGTATTCACACAGGCCGAGCTCCATGCCCGCAACGAGGTTAAGTTCGAGACCTACATCAAGCTCATCCAGATCGAGGCACGTGTTCTTGGCGATCTTGCCATCAACCACATCATGCCAGCTGCCACTGCCTACCAGTCAACACTGCTCAAGAACGTGGCAATGATGAAGTCACTCTTCCCAACCGAGTGGGAAAGTCTCTCGGCTCCTGAGGTCGATCTGATCAAGAAGATTGCTGCCTATAACTCTGACATCAAGATGAAAGTCGATGCCATGGTTGAGAAGCGCAAGGTGGCTAACCGCATCGAGGATATCTACGAGAAGGCAATGGCCTACTACGAGATCGCCGAGTCGCTCACAGCCATCCGCAAGCCTATCGACAAGCTCGAGGAAATCGTTGATGACAACATCTGGCCTATGCCTAAGTATCGCGAACTCCTCTGGATCCGATAATAAGTCTGAAAGAACAAATACTATACACACAGCCACCCCGCCATACGGTTGGGTGGCTGTGTTTTGCTATGCAGATGGTGAAAATGCATAAAAAAATATACTATTACAGTTAAAAAACGCGAAAAAGTGTAATTTTACAATACGGATATCAAAGAAAAAGTGTAATTTTGCAAGCGTAAAAACTAAGAAAAAGTGTAATTTTGCTATGCTTTACAGAAAAATCAGCTCAGATATTGAGGCACATCGAATGACAGTCTTGCCCATTGAGGTGAAATCAGGCAAGGACTTCACTTCGCATAAGGCGCTTGACAAATTCCTGGCTGATAAAGAGTACAATATCCCATCTGGCATTGTACTTGATAATGAACGTGAAGTATATACAAAAGACAATGTTACCTACATGCCCATTTATTACATAATGTGCATAGAGCGAGCTGAAATCCCAGAAGGTGACTGCACCTTCTGATCCAACTGAAACATATTATTTTTTTTCAGCCACCCAGCCATACGGTTGGGTGGCTGTGTTTTGCTATGTCTCTTGTTATTTTGGCATTTTTAGATTTCATTCTGATGATAATCGAACTATCTTTGTAGAAAAAAAGAAAGGTTATAAATTGCCGTTTTCGATCATTACTTGCCTTCTGTCGGTCATAGTTGTAAGTGTCAGTGCCGATAATCTCCAGATTCTTAAATTCCTTCCACTCACACCGAGCATTCTCTTGTGGGTACTCGCGGAGCAGATATTGTTGTAGTTCGAGTTCGAACATATAGCCAATCATTTTATTATCTCCCAGTGTCCACCAAAATTACCACCTTCTCGTTTGATGACTCCAAGCTCTTTCATGCGTTTCAGGTCTCTCTTGATAGACTTTGTTGATACAGATAACTTGCTTGCGAGCGACTCCACCGTTTCCACAGCAAAATCAGAGCCATCATCTGGGACATTGTTGGGGACATTGTTGGGGACATTCAATTTAATAATACCATATATAACTCTTTGACGTTCAGTTAATTTGTCCAGGACATTGTTAGGGACATTTTCTAGGACATTTTCAGCTTCCACATCCCTTTCCTTACCTATTTTCTTCAGGTATGCATCTTCGTTGATGAATGCTTCGTGTATCTTGATTGTGGCGAGAAAATACTGATTATGCTCGTCTGTATCGAACTCTGGCAAAGGGGAGTCATTGTTCTTCAACGCCCGATAAATCTTTGGGAAGCCCGTAGAGCGTCCCTCTGTGATGTGCAATTCCTTCAGGAAATCGCCAATACGCCTGTTCCTGTACGAACGATTAATGACCTTCTCCTTCTGCAAATCAGCATTCGTGATAGGAGGAGTAGGTCCAGCCAGATTGTAAACCTCTATGCTGTCCTTGTTAATGCGAATCTCAATAGGGTTTCGGTCATCCCACGACTTGTGGAATATGGCATTCGCCACCACTTCTTCCAAGGCTTGATACGGATAGTTCCATACACGTACAGCTTCCGACTCGCCCTTCACTTTCATCACTTTCTCCACGAGCATCTCGTTGAGGTAACGCATAGCCTCCTCGTACTGCAAATGTATGGGACCATGCAGCACCTTTTCGTCAAAGTGATCGCCCACTTCGTCATGGAAGTGTACTATCTCGATCCTTGCGTATGGAATGTACTCCTCTGCTTTTCGCGAGAAGAACAGCAAACCAACATTCTTTGGCTTAAAGAACTCTGTTGAACCGCTGGCGATGTGCATTGAACGGCAGATCTCTTCCATCGACATGCGTTCAAGGTCGCTCTCCGTAATGCTACTGCCAACACGATTCAGGTAGTCGCCAATCAGCAACTTGCTCATATCCGTAATGGATGCTTGATGGCAGATGCGGTCATCAAACGGAACCTTGGCCGCAAGCGAAATGAGCTGTTGTTCTTCCACTTCATTCGCCTGACGAGTCACCGATGTCTGACGCACATAATACACCTTTCCCCTTTGCTCTTCCGACTTACCGAGGTGAATCGGACATTTATAAGGGCGCGTGTCACCACCAGGAACATAAATCACCAGAATCATCTTGCCCATGTACTCCACGGGTTCGGATACAATGGTCACATACGGTTCCACCTTGAACGTGAGTTTCACCAGATCCTTCTGTATATCATCAAGCACATGCAGATTCACCCCTACAGGTGGCAGCACAGGAACACCATCTTGTTCCTTTACCCCAACCACAATGTAACCACCGCCCCAGTTGTGTATGTCGTTGGCAAAGGCGCACATAGAGTGTATCACGTCCTCTGGATTCCATCCTTCTTTGAAGTCCAGACGTTCCCATTCCACGATGTTGCCTTCCAGCAGCTGTTTTATGCTTATTGGTAATGCCATAATTCTTATTCTTTATTATTTTGACTGCAAGTTACCTCACAAGTTTAAGTTCTTCAGCTTCTTAAATTCCTTCCACTCACACCGAGCATTCTCTTGTGGGTACTCGCGTAGCAGGTATTGTGTAGTTTGAGCATCTTCAAATCATTTGAGAAATTCCCAATAACCCCCATTGTCAGGACCATTTCTTCTGACAATACCCTTTTCTTGCAAATCTTTTATTCTCGTTGCAATCGTTTGGCGAGATTTTCCTATCTGTTCAGCCATCTTTGTAGTTGTGACGAATTTATCAGACTCTATTAACTCAACAATTTTTCTGCCTGTATCTGTAAGATTTCTGTAAAGTTTCTGTAAAGTTTCTGTAAAGTCACCTTTCTGACCACCTTTCTGACCACCCTGTACATTAATCTCTTCAACATCATCACCATTACTTACATAGACGCCTTCGATACCATCCACATTGAACTTGGGCAATGTCAAGACAAAACTATCCCATGGGGTTGAGAAAGTAGGATCTAGGCCATCCTTGTAGCCTTCATGTTCTTTATAGGCAGAAAAAATCTTCTTAAAACCAGAACCTCTACGTTCCATGTACTTCAAGCGATTGAATACATCAGCCAAAACTGGATTTCTACGACGAGAGGCCATGTTCATCACATCCATATCCTTGATAGAACCGCCATCCATGAGACCACCAGGAGAGTATATCTCAAGCCGGTCGTCATACATGTCAATATGCACCAGCTCTTCGGCTTCTTTACCTCCAGAGCCTGCTTCTTATCGTATTCTGTTGCTTCGCCTATCAGTTGGCGTATATCATCTTCGTTCATAATTATTTCATTTTTTTAGTTTTGCTAACGAGCCCATTTTTAGGGAATATGAACAATCCGTTTAAAAGTATGATTTCCATGATTTCCTCGTCAACATACAATAGTTTTATTTCTTGTATAATTAGCAAGAAAGTACAACGTCATTAATTTTTCGATTACCTCCTACATATATTTGTTCTTCGAATAAATTTAATAAACGATTAATACTTTCAAAATCTTCATCCTCTTTCAAACATTTGTATATCATAAGCAAAATTTCTGTTATTTCTTCATCGACAAAATGTGGAATCTCGCTATCATCATAATTTTGTGATTGTATGAAATTCAGACATTCTTGCGGATAAATAATGATACATTCTTTGATGTATTTCAATTCGTCAGAAACATCTCGGAACCTATTTGCCTTGAAGCAAGAATATATCTCAACAAAAAAGTCAAAAGCATCTACGGGAAGTTCTTTTGCGTGCCAGCAATATGCATGTATGACATTTTCACGTCCATCATTAGAAAACCTTCTAAGGTATTTTTCGCATAGGTGCGTATATTCTTTATGCTTATAATTCTTTAGACATACTTTTACTATGTCAGCTATAACCTCTTCTTCATTTAAACTAAGAAGTCTTTCAAATCGTCCTTTGCATTCATCAGTTCTATTAGGAACCGTAAGCCCATAGAAATATATTTCTGCAAGAATCTTATGAGCATGCGTGTCAAGTTCAATTTGATTAACAAATCCCGTTACTATTTCAGGGTAGTGATACCAATAATACTGAATGGCATGAACACAGAGGAATAATGCCTCAGAAGATAAGTTCTTAATATACGTAAAAAAGGTTTGTTTTGTCAGTTCTTTGTCATAGTACCTATTGTCAAAGATATAGTGCACAACCAAAAGACGTGTGTCTTCTGTGATTAATGGTTCCATTTCATTTAGCAATTTGTACCCAAAACTTTTACGTTGTTCTATCCCACACAATTTAATAAGCATTTCAATAGACCTTCCCTGGTAGCTATTCATGGCTTTTGTAAGTTTGCCATTCACTCGCTTTTCTAGTTCATCAGAACCAACCATAGGGGTATATCCATTGCTAACTTCTTCTGGGAGGATTGCAACTGACTTCAAAAAAGGAACTATCTCATCAATAATTTTGTTATCATGTATAAAGTAATGCCGCATAATATCTGTAAAGTCATGAGGATTGTTCTTTACAAACTTCACATCTAAGAATTGTTTAACAAAAGGCCAAACTATGCTAGGTTCCATGCCTCCTTCAAGAAGCCCTTTTGCCCCTTCAATCTTATACATCATTTTGATAGAGTCAGTTACAAACAATTCAGAAATAAAGGATAAGTATCTTCTTGGATTCTTACTAACACATTCCTTAAACATCCTTGCATTTACGCGTATGTCAATGGGGGGTCTGTTGTGATACCAATGATTATCATTCACAGCAAACAAGTCAAGCCATCTCGAAAATGACAAGTTTGTGTACTGTTCTTCTCGTAAAGAACCTCCACATATTTCTGCCATATGTACATTGTGATCAGGTTTTTCTAACACATATGGAGTATTATAGTATCGTCGATTTAATTCTTGGCGACACCTTTTTAGCTTTGCACCATCTACTTTCTCTGGGAGGGTAACAGAAACTAACTTCCATTTATTGTACCACATAAAAGGATACAGAATTCTGTCAAATTCTCTATGTTTGTTTGGGAGATTATCTTTTTTGCTTTGAAAATTTAGAATTAAATCCTCATACCAAGTTCTTTGTATGGAGTCTTGAACAAGATACCAATTTCTTAGTAGAACCAAGAAGTAGTATTCAATGTCCCAAGACAGATAAGAATCCATTTTTTCAGAATCTCTTAATATGCATAGGATTTCATCATTATACATCAAAGGATTTAAAGACATTATTTCAAAGGCCAAACATACTGCGCACTCATCGTTAGTCATATAGAGATCCTTGACCATCGCTTTTATCATGTCCTTATGAGATGAATACCGAACAAGCAATTCCTTATATATATCGAATAGTTTCCTATCATAGTCTGCTATGTTATGCCCAAAAACTTCGTTCAAAGTAAATTCATCCAGATAATATGGCTTACTTTTCTTGACAACAACGGTCAGAAATACACGATGAAACATGATTAGATATTCCATTGAGCATTCTTCTACCAACTTCTTGCACAAATCCTCGACTAAAACATATGAATCATGTTTGTTGCCTTGATCATCATTTCTCAAAAGATAATCCAGTATTAACCTCTCTGATTCAGAGAATACGAATTCCTTGTTTGTTTGCAATGCATCAATCAGAGCATGAATATAGAAATGAAAATCAAGATTGGAAGACGATAACGCTTCTCTTACAAACGTCCTACGATAATCATTATGTCCCCTTAATACAAAATTCAAGAAATACGAACGAACAGCCTCGTCATCATTCTTATTGATAATCTCAAACACTTCTTTTGCATATTTAAAAGAAGCGACAGACAGATAATTTGCGACAGGATATAGCAATTCCGTTTTTTGGTTAACAGAACCTACCAAAGACAACACAATAGGTTTTAAGGTAATAAACCATTTATCATTACGAACGCCACGCAAGAAAAAAGATAGACACTTCATATCCTTATTGCATGCATCGTAAACAATTTCGCGTTCACATGTAGAAATGTCTTCTGACATTGCGATAAGCGAAAGCGTCAAAAACTTAATGTGTTCTCTTATTTTTGATGAAATGAGTATCAACCGTAAATCGTTGGAATACTTGTCAAGATCATGCTCTTTATCAAATTCTAGAACAGCTTTAACGGTTGAGCGTATTTCTAATCCTTGGAAGTCTTTTTGAATTTGGTCAAAGAAGCTACCTTCCTTACTTGTAAACAATCGTGCAAGAGTATAATCATAGAATGCCTGGTGGAAAAACGAGCAACTCATATTTTGCAGCAAGACAACATGATTACTAGCCAAATAATTCAATACAATTCTTTCTTTGTCATCACTTGAGATAATCGGAGACAAAGTTTTTTGGTTAAGTGCCGAATCTGCAATCTTGAATAGAGCTTTTTCTATACTACCTGGGGTTATTGCTTCTGGAGCATTATCAACAAGTATTTTCCACAACTCATCGTATAACTGATGAGCATTTCTATAATTTATTTTTAGGCTTTTTTTGCGATGGACTAAACAGAATAGGTTCAATAGATGTGCCGTCTGTAATAGCTTTATTGTTTGAACATCAAGTTTGTCAAATATACCATTGCACAGCATATCAACTATACTTTTGACCTCTTCTTTAGATATATTTCCAAGTTCTATTAGTTTTGCATTATCAGATAAGGAATGCAATTTGCTGTCATATTCAAGATCATATTTCCGACAAGATACAACGATCCTAATGTCATTATATTCTCTTAACTTTGATAGCAAAGTAATAAACAAATTGATTTTGCCTCTGTCATTTGTGAGATATTGAGAAAGAGCGTCTATTTGATCGATTACAACCACAAGCAATCGTTGATCAGCCTTGACATACTGGATAAGGCTAATCAATTTATCTAACTTCATGTCTTCACTCATCAAATTAAGGCAATCTGCTTTAATACACATGGTTTTGACATTCCGTTTATCGAGTTCTTCTATTAAATCCTTAATGACTACCGATTTGCCAACGCCTGCATGTCCTTGTAAAACACAAAGATTTGCTTGATTATCAACTAATGGCTCATTAGTCCAATCGAGCAACTCTTCAACTTCACGTCTTCTAATATGCGATTCTGGAAGACCATAAAACAAAGGATTAATAATTGCAAAAGGGACTCTATTTGTCTCTATAAACTGTTCAGACAAATACTTCTCATCTTTGAATGAAAGCATTTTGTCGTCAAAGATTTTCTTCCATAAAGCCAAAGTCTGTGACAGACATTCTTTGTCACATTTCTCTGATTGAGTAAAATGGTATCTTTGACTTTGCTGACATTCATTTGGTAGATTAATAAAATCTTGTATTGCATTTGAATCTATATATCTCCTATAGAACGTTTCATTATCAGTATCACATGCTACAAATATAACTACCTCACCTCTGTTTAAATTTGCGTAAGCAAACACCTCGTTTGGGATATCATAATATGCATCAGATTCTGTTGAATGATATGTCATATGCTTAACTTGAACTGTTATTTTTGCTTCCATAACATCGTCATTATTTAACAGTTCAAGGTAACCATCAATCATAGGCAGATTGCCTCCTCTTTCTAATCTCTCCTTCACTCCATGTTTGAAGAAAAGATTTTGTAACAGGAGAATGCTGCCATAATCTAATTCATCAGATTTATAGGTTGACTTTTTTAATACTAACTTGGCCATATTTTATTTAATCCCAATACCCGATCTTATAGTGAATATTCAATAATCCTCCTAACCATCACCCTCAGTTCATCTATATTTGGAAGGAACTTTTCTATATTCTTGTTGTTCATATTCATCAAGTCTTCTTTCTCTTAGATGGAGAATTCTGCTGAAAGTTTTGAGATAAGATTTGAAATATAGAGACTATTCAAATTTATATTGTAAAACATCATATTTAGGTTGATACATAATATTGTATTCGTCTTCTTCGAATGATGGTGCTGTTATCTCAAAACCATTTAATGCACAATGATGTCTATAATCAG
>JAGHUA010000061.1 GCA_018065085.1 Candidatus Liminaster caballi
AGCACAAGGGCTCCACCTCTTACCATTCCGAACAGAGAAGTTAAACCTTGTAACGCCGATGGTACTGCCAAAGCGGGAGAGTAGGAAGCGGCCACCTTACAAGAGAGGCTCGACTAATGGTCGGGCCTCTTGTTTTTGGGTTAATAAGGGGAATAAGCCTAATTGGTCTAATTGGTCTAATTGGTCTAATTAGTCTAATTGGTCTAATTATTTTTTGTACAATAAGCACCCAAAGATGCCTTATACTCCGAGCTTTTTGAGCAGGGCCTCGCGATAGTTGCCACCAATTGGGACTTTGGTGCCGGCAACGGTTACAGACATCTGCTCGATCTCCTGAATGTGTCGGATGGATACAATATAACTTTTATGCACGCGCACAAACTGATCGGATGGCAATACGTCTTCTAATGCCTTGAGCGAATAGAGTGCCGTGATACGCTTGCCAGAAGTGTAGAATGACACATATTCGTGCTGGCCTTCGATGTACATTAGGTCGGCATGGTTTATCTTGTAGAGTCGGTAGTCTGCCTTGACCATAATATAGTCAGCGTCGGATGACTGAGTGGCACCAGATATAGCGACATTGGCAGTGCCTGCGATATCATAAGTTTGGGCGGTCGGAGTTGATGACGATAAGGCATTCATGGCCATAAGCTTGTCCTCAGCTTTCTTTATTGCCTCCATAAAGCGCGGCATGGCAATAGGCTTGAGCAGATAGTCGGTGGCAGAGACCTCATAGCTGTCGAGCGCATATTCAGAGTATGCCGTAGTGAAGATAATACATGGCACATCCTTGCAGGTGCGAGCAAAATCCACGCCGTTGAGATCTGGCATGTGAATGTCGAGCAGAAGGATGTCAATATGCTCTTCCTTAATCACTTTGAAGGCTTCAAAAGCGTTCGCACATGAACCGGCAATCTCCAGTTCTGGCATCTTCTCAACATATCCCTGCAGCAGCTTGCGTGCAAGGAATTCATCGTCAACAATCAGTACTTTATACATAGTTCAATACGGTATTTCAGTTTATCTTCTTTTACGTCAATGTCATAGTTATTGCCAAAGAGAAGTTCAAGACGCTGCTGGACGTTGTATAGTCCTATGCCGACTCGTTCTTTGTCCTCGGTCAGCTGTTCTTGTTTTGGCTTCGAGTTCTCGGCTACAAACCTGAGCTCCTTGGCGTTCTGTGTCAGCCGAAGATGTATATAGGCATCTGGGTGATCAACTATGCGGCTGTGTTTGAAGCAGTTTTCGACCATAGGTTGGAATATCATAGGAGGCACCATGTGCGATTGATTCTCGATTTCGCAGTCGAATGTGATGTCTGGCTTGTTTTCCATTCGAATGAGATAGAAGTCGATGTAGTTGCGAATGTATGCAATGTCCTTGTGTATGGCAACCTCATCCGAGCCACAGTCATCAGTGACATATCTCAGCATTTCCGAGAGTTTAAGCACAGAATCAGGCGCTTTCTCGTCCTGCATGAGTGTTAGCGAATAGATGCAGTTGAGTGAGTTGAAGAGGAAGTGTGGGTTTATACGTGCGCGTAAATATTTAAGTTCGAGTTGCGTGCGCGTCTCTCGCGAAAGACGACTCAGTCGTTTACGTTCATCAAGCAGCCATGATACTGTGGTGACGGCCAAGTCGGTTAGCAAGAGGAATACATATTTGCCATGGACGAAGGTGCGGCTCTCGTGTACTTCGATGGTTCGGGCATCAATATGACCGTGCTTATATAGCATCGAGAAGATGCGCAGATCTGCCTCTGTTGCGATAGTCGAGACAATGGTCAGCAGCACGAAACAGCCGATATAGTACCACATGCGATTATGGGGTAGGAGTCGGGGGATGAGCAGGAATCTTGTAATTACCCAAACAAAGATCATCGGCAGTATGGTGGTATTGCTGATGAAGAATGCCGAGCCCAGAGGCTGATGTGATGCCGACGCAAGGATAAACATGAGATATATCAGTACCCATGTGATGCCATGCGGGTACTGCTGGACAAGCGAAAGAAAGGCGGACGGGCGTTTCATAATTGGTGATTGACAACAGTCGGTTATTTGATATAGCGTGTTGTTTGCTGGTTGAAAAGTGCTGCAAAGATAAGGCTTTTTTAGAGAAAAATCCATTTTTATTGCTAAAAAAACTAAAATATTCAATGAAACGTCTGTTTTGGTTGATAAAGTAGGTGTATTGATTGAATACATTTTTAAATATATATTTATATTTTATATCTTTGCACTCGAAAATAACAATGACTAACTAACTACGTGAAATGAAAACTAATGCAAAACGTCTGTTGATGAGCCTCGGCTTGGGTGTCTGCTGCATTACGGCAGGACAGGTCATGGCACAGCAGCAGGACAGCGTGTCGATGAATCTTGACAAGGTGCTGGAAGTGGCATTGAGTGACAATCCGGACATTCAGGTTGCCAATCGAACCATCGAAATCAAGAAGTATGCTAAGAAAGAAACAATAACAGGCCTGTTCCCAACAGTGTCTGCTTCTTTGTCAGGCACCAGAGGTGTGATTATTCCAGAGATCAGCTTTGCTCCTGGAATGACAGTCAAGATGGGTAAGGAATGGACATATAACTGGCAGGGAGCAGCCGTACTTCCAATCATTGCTCCCCAGCTTTGGGAGAGTCTTAAGATTAGCCAGGCATCTGTCGAACTGGCAGTCGAGCAGGCCCGCAGTAGCAAGGTGAGCACATTGGCTTCGGTCAAGAAGGCTTTCTATCAGTTGCTCATGGCTCGCGACAGCTACGATGTGCTCAACGCTTCATACCAGCTTGCCGACGAGAATCTTACCTTGGCTCGCAATATGTATAACAATGGTTTGCAGGCCGAATACGATACTCTCACAGCATATTCGACGAAGGTGGCTCTTGAGCCAACTCTTCTGCAGATGAAGAATACGCTCAAAGTCGCAGAGATGCAGCTTAAGGTCCTGATGGGTGTCGATGTGAATGAGCCTATCCGCTTTGAGGGCCATCTGAAGGACTATGAAGAGAAGTTGTTTGCCGACTTGATGATTCTGAAGAATGACAACGATCTTGACAACAACAGCAGTCTTATTCAGATTGACCTCCAGAAGAAGCAGCTCGTACTTTCAGAGAAGCTCAACAAGTTGGGCTATATCCCAACCGTTGCGCTCCAGTTCACCGTTGGCAACAGCTTCATGATGGGTGACTACATGACAACCGGTTCATTGACCCTGGCGCTCAGCTGGACCATCTTCGACGGCGGCAGCAAGTATATGAAGACAAAGCAGAACAAACTGAATATCGAGAACCTTGAGCAGCAGCGTGAATATGTCAAGCATCAGCTCGAACTCGCTATCAATTCTTCGCTTGTGTCAATCGAGACCGCTGCCGAGCAGACCGTCAGCAACAAGACCTCTATCTATGCTTCTGAGCGTGCCTACGAAATCAGCGCCAAGCGTTATGAGGTCGGTTCTGGTACTCAGCTTGAGGTTAATGCAAGTGCCAATTCATTGCAGAATGCTCGCCTGCAGTACGTTCAGTCAATCTATGACTTCGTATCGGCACAGGCTACCCTCGAAGAGACCCTCGGCAAGGTTGTGACCGACAAATAAACTGAATATACGTAAGAAGAAAAATAATCAAGAATATGAAAAAGACATTGTATGTTATTGCAGCAGTTGCAGCCGTTGTGCTCACATCATGCACACAGGCCAAGGAAACTGCCACAACCTTCAAGACCGATGAGGCTCAGGAGGCTGTAAATGTGAAGGTAAAGAAAGTACTTGCCGGCGATGTTGATCAGCTGGTAGAGTTCACCGCAAATGTTGAGGCCGACGTGATCAACAAGATTGCACCTCAGTCTCCAACCCGTATCCGTAAGATTTACGTTGAGGTAGGCAACAGTGTGCGTAAGGGCCAGAAGCTCGTGGATCTGGACGACAACCAGCTTTCACGTCTCCAACTTCAGCTTGAGAACCAGCGCACAGAGTTCAGCCGTATCGAGGAGCTTTATAAGGTGGGCGGTGCTTCGAAGTCTGCCTACGAATCGATGAAGATGAATCTCGAAGTGCTTGAGGCCAACTATCAGAACCTCCTTGAGAATACATCGCTCATATCGCCTATCGACGGCGTTGTCACAGCCCGCAACTATGATGCTGGCGACCTCTACAGCGGAGCCCTGCCTGTACTCGTCGTTGAGAAGCTCAGCCCAGTGAAGATTCTTCTTGATGTCAACGAACAATATTACCGTCAGGTGAAGGTTGGCATGCCTGTTGAGAATATCACACTCGACGCATACCCAGGCGAGACTTTCCAGGGCAAGGTATCTATCGTATATCCATCGCTCGACGCCATGACACGTACATTCAAGATTGAGGTGCAGATTCAGAATGCCGGACAGCGTGTACGTCCAGGCATGTTTGCCCGTGTTAGCCTCAACTTCGGTACCGTAAAGCACGTGCTTGTTCCTGATCAGGCCGTAGTTAAGCAGACCGGCTCTGGCGAGCGTTTCGTATATGTTGTAAATGCCGACAATACCGTAAGCCACAAGACAGTGGAGCTCGGTCGCCGTATCGGTGCTGAGTATGAGGTGGTATCGGGCGTAGAGGACGGCCAGACTGTGGTTGTCTTCGGCCAGACACTCCTTACTGACGGTCGCAACGTCAACATCCTTAACTAACCGATCGTTTCAATGCCAAAATACAACGCATTAACGTATCTACGTAATAACGTTTTAACGAAATAATAACATGAGTCTATACGAAGGAGCGGTCAAACGACCGATTATGACCACGCTGGTGTTTGCAGCCATCGCCATCTTTGGTCTCTTCTCCCTGACTAAGTTGCCTATCGACCTATTCCCGGATATCGATACCAACATGATCATGGTCATGGAGACTTACCCGGGTGCCAGTGCTCAGGATATCGAGAATAATGTGACACGTCCGCTTGAGAACAGCCTTAACTCGGTCAACTATCTCAAGCATATCACATCCAAGTCGATGGAGAACTATGCGCTCATCACTCTCGAATTTGAGTTCGGTCATGATATCGATGCGTTGACCAACGATGTGCGCGACAAACTCGACATGGTGACCACGGCGCTGCCTGATGGTGCTGGTACACCAATCATCTTCAAGTTCTCAAGCGATATGATTCCTATCCTCGTGCTTTCTGCACAGGCCAAGGAGAGCACCGCTGCACTCTACAAGATTCTCGATGACCAGGTTGCAAACCCTATTGCCCGTATTGCAGGCGTAGGTTCTGTGTCTGTGTCTGGTGCTGCTGAGCGTACAATCTATGTATATTGCGACCCAAACAAGCTTGAGGCATACAATCTCCCAATTGAGACCATCTCATCTGTCATTGCCAATGAGAACAGGAACGTGCCTGGCGGATCGTTCGATACAGGTAACAATGCCTATACATTGCGTGTTGAGGGCGAGTTCAAGGATCCAAGTCAGATCGAGAACCTCATCGTGTCGGCACGAGGCAACCAGATTGTCCGTGTCAAGGATGTGGCTATGGTCAAGGATACCCTGCAGGAACGTGCACAGAAGGTTACTACTTTCTTCACCAATCCATCTGACGAGAAGGGTTATTCTGGCGAACAGGGTGCGATGATCATCGTGCAGAAGCAGTCTGGAGCCAACTCAGTGGCTATTGCTGAGAAGGTTCTTGAGCTCCTGCCTCGTATCCAGAAGACCCTGCCAAGTGACGTCACCCTCGGTGTGATTGTCAATACTTCTGAGAATATTTATGCAACAATCGGTTCGTTGGAGGAGACCATTCTTTACGCCATGCTTTTCGTGGCTCTGGTCTGCTTCATGTTCCTTGGTCGCTGGCGTGCCGTGGTGGTTATTGTCATCACCATTCCTCTGTCTTTGATTGCATCATTCATCTTCCTTGCTGCCACTGGTTCTTCGCTCAACATGATTTCCCTCTCATGTCTCAGTATTGCCATCGGTAACGTCGTCGATGACGCCATCGTAGTACTGGAGAATGTGACAAACCATATCGAACGCGGCTCGGAACCAAAACAGGCTGCCATTCACGGCACCAACGAGGTTGCCATCTCCGTTATTGCCTCAACGCTCACCATGCTCGGCGTGTTCTTCCCATTGACCATGGTGACAGGTATGTCGGGTGTGCTCTTCCGTGAGTTGGGCTGGATGATGTGTATCATTATGACTGTGTCAACAACATCGGCACTTTCGTTCACCCCAATGCTCTGTTCGGTAATGCTCCGTCTTAAGAAGCGCGAGAACTGGTTCACACGCTGGTATAACCATTTCGTGGTTCGTGGTATGCTCGATAAGCTCGACGTATGGTACGCCAAGCGAATCAACTGGGCTGTACGCCATCGCAAGACCATGATTGTTGCCATCATAATCTTCTTCTTCGCTTCAATCACTCCAGTGATGCTCGACCTCATCGGTACAGGCTTCTTCCCACAGCAGGACTCGGGCCGTATCTCAGTGTCGCTTGAGTTGCCTATCGGTACACGTCAGCAGCGTGCCGAGGAGATTGCCCATGAACTTGCCAACACATGGATGACACGATGGGGCACTCCAGACAAGAAGGTGATTAAGGCTTGTAACTTCACAACCGGTCAGGCCGATACCGACAACACCTTTGCCTCGATGCAGAACAATGGTACACACATCATTTCGTTCAACGTGGCTATGTATAAGGTCAAGGATCGTCTGATGAACGAGACCATGTACACTGTTGGCGATCAGATGCGTAAGGATCTTAAGAATTATCCTGAGCTTGCTAAGGTTATCGTAACCGAAGGCGGTCAGTCGGGTATGGGTGGCCAGACCACAGCCCAGTTTGAGGTCTATGGCTATAACCTCGCTCAGACCGACTCTATTGCCAACCTGATGCGCGACTATATGAAGACCGTCGAAGGTGTGTCGCAGGTCAATATCTCTCGTCCTGACTATCAGCCTGAGATCCAGGTTGATTTCGACCGCGATAAGCTTGCTCTCTATGGTTTGAACCTTTCGACCGCAGGTGCATTCCTCCGCAACCGTTTCAATGGTGCCACTGCATCATTCTTCCGTGAGGACGGCGAGGAGTACGACATCGTCGTACGCTATACTCCAGAGGTTCGTGAGGATATTGCCACAATCGAGAACATCGTGCTCTATGGTAGCAATGGTTCGCGTGTCCGTATCAAGGACGTCGGTACCGTCGTAGAGCGTTCTACACTTCCTACCATCGAGCGTAAGGACCGTCAGCGTGTCAACACTCTCACATGTGTAATCAACACAGATCTTAATGACCTCGGTTCGGTTGTCAAGGAGGGTCTTGCCCATGTCGAGGATATGCGTGCTCAGGGTCTGCTCTCTGGTGATGTCGATATTCAGATTTCCGGTTCGTATGAAGATCAGCAGGATTCGTTCCGCGACCTCGGTTTGCTCGGTTTGCTCATTCTCATCATTGTATTCATCGTGATGGCAGCTCAGTTCGAGTCTTGGTCTGACCCATTCATCATCATGCTCATCTCCATCCCGTTCACATTCACCGGTATCGTGCTGGCTTTGTGGATCACAGGCGTTGACCTCAACATCATGTCTATGCTCGGTGCAATCATGTTGATCGGTATCGTGGTTAAGAATGGTATTGTGCTCATCGACTACATCCATCTCCTACGCGAACGTGGTCTTTCTGTCATCCAGGCTGTCGTCGCTGCCGGTCGTAGCCGTCTGCGTCCTGTGCTCATGACCACATTGACCACCATCCTCGGTATGGTGCCAATGGCAATCGGTACAGGTCAGGGTTCTGAGATGTGGCAGCCAATGGGTATTTCAATCATCGGTGGTCTCTTGGTATCTACCGTTATGACACTTGTGGTTGTTCCTTCAGTATATTGCTCATTCCAGGGCCGCAAGATCCAGTCTGAGCGTCGTGCGTTTGCCGATAAGCTTGGCATCGAGCGTGAATGGAACAAGAAGCGTCATATCTTCAAGAAACGCAAGTGAGTACCATTACCATTTTTTAATTTACAATTTGCGAATTAGACAATGAAAGCAATATTTATATGCTATGACCAGGCTCACCACGAGAGTGTGGTGACAGCCCTTAACTCGAGTATGCTCCGCGGCTTTACATGCTGGGAGCAGACTCAGGGTCGAGGCTCAAAAACCGGAGAGCCACATTTCGGCAGTCACGCATGGCCTGGAATGAACAGCTCCATCATGACTGTGTGCGAAGACGACCGTGTTGCTCCTCTCATGGAGCGTCTCAAGAAGATCGATGAAGACAAACCAATGCTCGGTCTGCGTGCATTCGTTCTTCCTGTTGAGCAGGCACTCTGATTATGATCGACCTAAAAGGCATACACAAAACTTACCAGTCCGCGACGCCTCTGCATGTGCTCAAGGGCATTGACCTTCATATCGGTGAAGGCGAACTTGTCAGCATCATGGGTGCATCAGGATCTGGTAAGTCCACACTTTTAAATATACTTGGCATCCTTGATGACTATGACGAGGGTTCGTATATGCTGGCTGGCAATATGATACGCAACCTGTCTGAAACCAAGGCTGCCGAGTTGCGTAATAAACTCATCGGATTCGTATTCCAGTCGTTCAACCTGATTACGTTCAAGAACGCTATGGAGAATGTGGCCCTGCCATTGTATTATCAGGGTGTTGGCCGACGTAAGCGCAACGAATTGGCACTCGAATATCTCGATATGATGGGTCTGCGCGATTGGGCTGACCATTATCCGAGCGAGATGTCCGGCGGACAGAAGCAGCGTGTGGCCATCGCTCGTGCGCTTATCGCCAATCCGAAGATTATCCTTGCTGACGAACCTACTGGTGCGCTCGATAGCCATACGACACAAGAAGTTATGGACCTCCTCAAACGTGTCAACCGCGAACAGGGCAAGACCGTTATCATTGTGACGCACGAACAGGACATCGCCAATGCCACCGACCGTCGCATTCATATCAAGGACGGTCTGATTGACTCTGATATCACCGACTAAAGCGTCTATATTAAGCATCACTGCATAAACACCGCATCATCATATCAATGATCACCGATCTGATTGAAGAAATATACGTGTCGATGAGTCGCAACAAACTGCGCATCGCTTTGACCGGATTCAGTATAGCATGGGGCATCTTTCTGCTCATTGTGCTGCTGGGTGCGGGCAATGGTCTTTTGCATGGCATGATGTCCAATTTCTCTTCGCAGTCGGTCAATAAGATTCAGCTTTGGCCAGGCTATACATCGCTCGAAAAAGATGGACTGCCAAAGTGGCGAAACATCTATCTCGATGCCAAGGATGTGGAGTATTTACATGGCGTTTTTCCTCGCGAGATTGCAGCTGTGCAGCCGTCGGTCAGCGTTGGTACTCAACTTGCCGTGGGCGACAATCATTCGTCCGTGTCTCTTCAAGGTGTCTATCCTGAGGCGATAGCGATGAATGGCAACACCATCACCTATGGTCGCGGACTTAATGAGATGGATATCCGCGATCGTCGCAAGGTGATCGTTCTCCATCAGAAGACCGCCGAAAAACTTTTCCTCGACGCTTCGCAGGCTGTCGGTCAGTGGGTCAAGGCCTATGATATCGAATACCGCGTGGTCGGTGTGTATAAAGGAAAGAATGTGGCGCGCGAGGAACAGCCATACGTCCCTTTGACCACTGCCACATCAATCTACAAACCAGACGGACATTATTCGAAGGTCACACTCCTGGTGCAGAATCTTGAGACAGCTGAGGCTAACGAGGATTTCAACAAAGCTCTTAAGGAAGTCATGTCGCACCATAAGCAATATGACCCAAATGATCCGAGTGCGCTTTGGTTGTGGAATTCTTACGAAGATTACCTTCAGACCCAGACTGCATTGAATGGCATTCAGTTCCTGATATGGATCATCGGCATCGCCACACTTATTGCCGGTGTGACAGGCATCTCGAACATCATGCTCATCACAGTGCGCGAACGTACACATGAGTTCGGCATTCGCAAGGCCATCGGTGCTCGACCGATGGAGATAGTCCGTCTTGTTATCTTTGAGTCGATTGCCATCACCATGGTGTTTGGTTATGTGGGACTGTTCTTCGGCATCGGTCTGACCGAGCTTGTCGGCATGATACTGTCGTTGGCAGATAACGGCAGTGAGGAAGGCTCATTCACAGTCTTCATGGATCCTACCGTCGATCTTAATATTGTTATTGCTGCCACCGTTGTGATGGTTATCGCCGGTGTTATTGCCGGTTATGTGCCCGCCAAACGTGCTGTCAGCATCAAACCAATCGAAGCACTCACAGCCTCATAGCCTATGACTGAACTTTGGCAAGAGATATGGCAGACGATCAGGCGTAACAAATGGCGTTCGCTGATGACGGCATTCGGTGTCTTCTGGGGCATTCTGATGCTGGTGGTGCTTGTTGGCCTTGGTCATGGTGTGTTCAATGGCATAGCCAGCTCGGTCAATAGCATACCGAGCAACAGTCTTATCCTCGGAGGCGGACATACATCAATGCCTTATAAGGGAATGGCCACAGACCGAAGCATCACGACCAAGAACGATGACATAGAAATGCTGCGCTCATTCCTTGGCGATAAAGCTAAATACATCATCCCGCAGAATGGAGCCGGCAGTATGACGGTCAATGTGGGTGAGAACAATATCAGCGCAGATGTTGTCGGTACAAATGCTGGGTATTATCATGTCATTCCGTCCGAGATGATTTACGGAAGATACATCAACGATGTTGATATTCATGAGCGACGCAAGGTCTGCGTCATCGGCATACGTGTCTATGAGACTCTTTTCCCGCAGGGTGGCGATCCGTGCGGAAAGCTCGTCAAGGTTGGCGAGATCTATTATACCGTGGTGGGTGTGGTCAGGAAACTTACCGGCATGATCAGTCTTGGAGAGGATGTCGATCAGTCGCTTGTCTTGCCTATCAATACTCTTCAGCTGTCGTATGGTCATGGCAGTAACGTCTATAGCATCATTGTCACGATGCATGACCAATATGACGTCAAGGTGTGGGAGGACAGGATTCTTGCCGCCATGAAAGAGAAATATCTGGTTCATCCTGACGACAAATCAGCATTCTGGAGCTTCAATCTCTCGGAGATCATATCTATGTTCAATAACTTGTTCCTTGGCATCAACATCCTGCTGTGGATTGTCGGTTGCGGCAGTCTGTTTGCCGGACTTATCGGCATTTCGAACATCATGCTCGTGACCGTCAAGGAACGTACTCAGGAGATTGGCATACGTCGCGCTCTCGGTGCCAAGCCTAAGACCATTCTCACCCAGATTCTGTGCGAGAGTCTTGTGCTGACCATTGCAGCAGGCATCACCGGTCTGGTGTTGGGAGTGTGGATTCTCAACGTGGTTGGCATCTTTGTCGATGTCTCGGCTGGCAGCAGCGATTTCCCGATGGCCAATCCGCAGATTGAGTTCTCGGTGGCAGTTTCGGCTCTCTTTGTCATCATCATTGGCGGACTTCTTGCGGGTTGGATGCCTGCCAAGAGGGCCATGATGATCAAGGCAATCGAAGCCTTGCGCGAAGAATAGACACTCCCCAATTTGAAACTAATAAACTCCATAATATAAAAATATGAAGAAGCTAATAAAGATTGTTCTATGGTGCGTTGCAGGCCTGTTTGTGGTCTATACCTTCTTTTTCCTTTATCAGAAGTCACAGCCGGAGGTTGTGGAGTACGAACTGCTACAGCCGGAGGTGCGCGACATCCTCAAGACCTCGGTGGCAAGCGGTAGGGTAGAACCACGCGATGAGGTGAATGTCAAGCCGCAGATCCAGGGCATCATCACCGAACTCTATGTTGAAGCCGGTGACCGTGTGAAGGTTGGCGACCCATTGGCAAAGGTATCGGTTATTCCTGACATGTCGCAGCTTGCCAATGCCCAGAGTCAGGTACGCACCACACAGCTCACTCTCGAAGAGACCGAACGCGAGTACGCGCGTATCGAGACGCTTTATCAGAAAGGTGTGGCGTCTAAGGAAGAGTATGAGCAGGCTCAGAACAATCTGCATAAGGTGAGGGAACAGGCACAGAGTGCACAGGACGCATTGGACATCGTCACCGACGGCATCAGCAAGCGTGCCGGAAAGATCAATACCACCATCGTGCGCAGCACCATCACCGGCACTATCCTCGACGTCCCCGTTAAGATCGGTACATCTGTCATCAACGCAAACTCGTTCAACGAAGGTACAACGGTTGCTGTCGTAGCCGATATGAGTGACATCATCTTCCGTGGCAATATCGACGAGACGGAGGTCGGTCGTCTTCATACGGGCATGAACATCAATCTGACAATCGGTGCCATTCAGGGAATCCGGCTTCCTGCCGTTCTTGAATATATTTCTCCTAAGGGCACATCAAGCAATGGCGCTATCATGTTCGAGATCAAGGCTGCAGCGCAGATTCCTGACACCATTACCGTACGTGCAGGCTATAGTGCCAATGCCGAGATCCTTCTTGCCGAACGTCATCAGGTGATGGCTGTGCCTGAGAGCGCCATCGAGTTCTCGCACGATTCCACATTCGTTTACAGTCTTACCTCTGAGCCCGGTGTCTTGCCACAGACTTTCGATCGTATTCCTGCCAATGTCGGCATGAGCGACGGTCTTTACATCGAGATTTTGGATGGTGTCTCGGAGGGCATGAACCTGCGAGGCAATCTTAAGACAGAAAAAGATTAAGCCATGAGAACATTAGCTATATCTTTAGTTTCTTTGCTTTGCGTATTTTCTGTCAATGCCCAGACGATGAGCCTCGACGATTGCATCAAATATGCACTTGAGCATAATACCAATATTCAACAGCGTCAGCTGGCTGAAGAGAACCAGCGCATCTCGCTCGACAATACGCGCAAGTCTCGTCTCCCAAGTCTTGATGCATCTTTGGGACAGGGTTGGGGTTTCGGTCGAAGCACCGGACGTGACGGTTCTACAATCGACCGCACTTCGTCCAACACCAGTTTCTCAATCGGAACATCAGTCCCGCTGTTTACAGGTTTCCGTATTCCTAATCAGATTAAGTCCGAACAGTATTCGTTGAAGGCTGCATCTGAGAACCTGCGCCTGGCCCGCCGCAATGTGAGCGTACAGGTCGTTACATATTACCTCAATGCTCTCTATTACCGTGGTTTGGTCGATGTGCAGCGTCGGCAGGTAGAACTTGATCGTGCCGCGCTCGATAAGGCACGCAGCCTTTATGAAGCCGGCAAGCGTCCGCAGTCGGAGGTAGTGTCTGCCGAGGCTCAGGTAGCGCTTTCCGAACACAGCCTCACCGAAGCCGCAGGCAATGAGATGCTTGCTCGCCTTGACCTTATGCAGATGCTCAATCTTGAGGGCGATGTGCGTCAGTTTAATATCGTCAGCATTGATACCACCGCAGCCTCTGTCACGTCGGCAGGTTCTTTGTCTCAGCCGGATATAGTCTTTGAACAGGCTGTGGCAAACTATCCGTCGATCCTTGCAGCTCAGTATAATCTCGAAAGCAGTCGCTATCAGCTCAAGTCGGCTCGCAGCGGCTATCTGCCAAAGTTGTCGCTCAATGCACAGTATAGCAATAGCTACAACTATATATATAACATGCAGAATATGAGTTTCAGCAAGCAGCTCGATCTCAACGGCAGCGAATATGTTGGTCTTTCGCTCAGCATCCCGATTTTCGACCGTTTCCAGACGCGCAACAGTCTTCGTCAGGCACGTCTGAATATCGAGAGCCAGAACACATCGCTTGTCGAGGCACGTCAGTCGCTCTTCAAGGAGATTCAGCAGGCTTATTGGAATGCCCAAAAGGCTCGCGACAACTTTGCGTCGGCTCAGAAAGCCAATGCTTCGACTTCGCTTGCCTATCAGTATGAGGCTGATCGTTATGAAGCAGGAAAAGGCACGGCTTACGACCTTCAGCAGGCTCGTACTCGCATGGAGAAAGCCGCTTACGATGAGCTACAGGCCAAATTTGAATATTTCATGCGCATCAAAGTCCTTGAGTCATATCTTCAGGAAGAATAAGCCGTCTTTTCTTATATACGTGCCTTTTCTCAAATATTCATGTCTCTTAGCCCTGAACAGATAGCCAAGATACGCCAGAAAGAAGCAAAAACGCCCGATGCCCTGAAGCGTAATCCCCTCAATGATTACACTGAGGGTTGGTTTCATGTGACGCTCAACGTGCGTGGCGAAGCACCTGTGCTGGGGTATATCGTTGGCGATGCCGAAGCCCCGGGAGGCAGCGAAAATGCGCCGCGCTGCATCTTGACGGAGCTGGGAAAGAGGGTGGAGGAGAGCTGGAAAAGCAATCCTTCGTTCTATCCGGGCATCGAGAATATTGAATTCCAAATAATGCCCGATCATGTGCATGGATTGGTACATTTAAAATCTGAGAACCAAAAGCATCTTGGACAAATTGTTTATGGATTCATGGTTGGATGTACTCACGCATATTGGGACACGCTGGGCATACCTTGGCGTGAGATGACATATGAGAAAGGCGCACGTGCGCCGCAATGGCAGGATCGTGATCACACGCGATCTTTCCGTGGGCCTGCGCTTTTTGTGCGTGGCTATAATGATGTGGAGGCTATTGGCGAGGAAGAGATAGAGATTAAGCGGCAATATATTCGCAATAATCCGCGCAAGAGGTTGATAACACGCTCCAAACCGGATTGCTTCCGAATCCATCGCAATATGAAGAGCGCCAATTGGACGCCAGAGCGCATCATGAAAGGACTATGCGCAGACCGTTATATTGCGGCAGACTGTAACAAGCAGGTGGAGGCATGGCAGCAAGTGACGGTGAAAGGGATTAGGAACAACCGAGGCAAGGTGAGCGCAACGCTTAATATGCAAACACAAACAAATACTCCGCCAGAATGTGCGGCAGTTAATGCTTGCACGGCTGTTGGCTATTTAGCTCATGCCCAAGTTCTCGGCAATCATGTTCTCAGTCATCAAGTATCCATCCGCCCTGTCATCGACCTTGTGGGCAATATGGATTTACTCCAGCGACCACTGTTTCCACTCGTCTGCCATAGAGCCGATGCGCATCTGTTCGAACAACAGAAAGCGGCAGTGCTGAAGGTGGCAAGGGAACAGGGTGGAGTGATAGTCACAGCGTGCGTAAGCCCTAAGGAAAGAGCCATTGTGAAACTGTTGCAACAGGAACTTCTGCCTGTTATCGAAGTGATGGACAACGGTTTCAGTGATAAATACAAGCCGACAGGCAAGAACTTCTATGCCGTGGCAGAACAGCGACGGTTGGAGGTTTCTCCTTGGCAATACGAATACCGGCAGCGAGAATGGCGACCGGTTAAGGACGGACATTGCAACCCTGTTCTTGATGCCAACGGTAACCTCGAGATGGAAGAAATACCAGACATCACGCGTGAGATGTGCATGGTTATGAATGAACTGGTGCGCATGATTGCGAAAAAAACAGATGACTGGTGGAAACTCACAGACCCCATGTGAGACTTGTGACGCGGAATGCGGTGCGGCGGTTGATCTGATCGACTATGGCACGCTGGTCATTGCTCAGCGAGTTGGCGTATTCTTCATCGAGAACCTGACCGATCGGCAGGAAATCATATTTAAGCGACAATTTTTCATCCACAACAACCGGCTCGGACTTGCCATAGCCAACAGGTTCGAGTCGGCCTTCGTCAATGCCCTGACTGACAAGATAATCGCATACCGATTGGGCACGGCGCTGCGAGAGATCGAGATTATAGGCCTGTGAACCGACACGGTCGGTATGAGCCGAGAGTTCGATGGTGCAATAAGGATTGTCGTTGAGCATCTGCACAAGATCGTCGAGCGAAGGATAAGATTCTTCGCGCAGGGTAGCTTGATTATAGTCGTAGAAGATATTGTCAACGAGAATCGGCTCGGTTATGGACGGCAGGATAAAATCCACCTGATATTCGGCGTCTTCCTCTTCTGGGTCGGATGTGAACTGAGCCTTACGGTTGAGATAGCCTTGTTTGCCCGACATCATAACATATTCCGTCGAACGGTCGATATTGACTTCATAGGTGCCGTCGGGTTTGGTCACCGACTTAAAGTTCATTCCGTTGCGACCCACAACACGCACTATGGCTTCGGCAATAGGTTCGTCTTCAGTGTCGAACACCGTACCGGTAATCTTGACGGTGATTGACGGCAGCAGGAAACTGTATATATTGTCATAACCCTTGCCCTGATTGCGGTTCGAGCTGAACCATCCTTCCTGTTTGGCTGTGGTCTTGTGCATGAATGTCATGCCGAAATCATCGCCAGCCGAGTTGATTGGCACACCGAGATGTTCGACGTGCCAAGTGTCCCAATCGTCAAGTCGTGCGCTATATATGTCAAGGCCGCCAAGACCTTCGCGACCGTTGCTCGAAAAATAGAGCAGACCGTCGGGCGAGAATGTAGGGAACATCTCGTCGCCAGGAGTGTTGATAGCTTCTCCGAGATTCTCAGGCACGCCTGGTTCGCCCGATTCCATCGAACATCGCCAGATGTCAAGACCACCAAGACCTCCCATCATGTCGCTGACAAAATACAGATAGCGGCCGTCAGGCGTGATGGCCGGGTGGGCGATTGTTGACAGAGTGTCACCCATGATCTTGAGCATAGTGCCCTTGCTCCACGAAGCGTCAGAACGTCGAGAGACGTAGATCTGCGGCGATGCCGGCATACCGTCGCCACCGCCGGCACATGTGTAGTACATTGTCTGTCCGTCGGTCGAGAAATAAGGCGTTCCTTCGTCATACTTAGTGCTGACCTCGCCTGCCGATTCGGGTTTCAGCCATCGACCCTTGTCGTCCTTGCGCGTCACCCAGATATCGCAATATTTCGTGCCTGTGATGTTGCTCGTCTCGTCGCCTTCCACCTTGTCGTTGCTTGTGGTGAAATACAGTTCATCATCTTCCTCGCCCCAGATGGCAGGACTGAACTCTGCCCTTCGCGAGTTGATCAATGCAAATCGTTTGACCTCATAGCGGCTGCCGTCCAGTTTCCATTGCGCAGCCTGGGCCGCACCCTCAAGACCGGCCTTTGCCTCATCATCGTCGGGCAGGATTTCGAGTTGCATCTGATAGTATTTGATAGCCTCCTTGTACTTGCCGGCATGATGGTGAGCCTTGGCGATGCGCAGCAGAAGTGTCGGGTCTTCATAGCCGTAGCGCTGTGCATTGAGATATGATGCGGAAGCCTGAGCCGGAATCATGAGTTTGTCATAGCAAACACCCATGTGCCATGCCACCTCGGCACGTTTCTCGCGGTCGGTGCGGGCGTTGGTCTTTCGATAAACCTGCTTTAGTGTCTGCGATGCCTTGTAGTATTCTCCACGTTCAATCTCCTGCAGTGCGGTGCTGAGCTTTGCCGTCTGACATGATGCCAGACAACATACCATAATGAGGGTCAGAAGTGGGGAAATGCTTATTTTCATCATATAAAAAACGTCCGACATCGCAAAAAATTGTATAAATCACATGCTATTTGCACATTTTTTTATATTATGTTTGCGCGTGTAAGTAAATTTTCATATCTTTGCGCCATAATTAACCCAAATCTAATTAGTCATTTACAATGAAAAAAATCCTTACCGTATTGTTGGCATTGCTTTGTCTGTCGGCTCAGGCAAAGCAGAAACTGACCATCCACACATTCGAACAGGGGCAGGGTACTTTCCTGCTTGATGGCAAGCCTTTCGTCATCAAGGCCGCCGAATTGCATTACACACGTATTCCTGCCGAATATTGGGAGCATCGCATTCAGATGTGCAAGGCTCTTGGCATGAATGCTGTGTGTCTTTATATCTTCTGGAACATCCACGAACCGGAGGAGGGCGTGTATGATTTCAGTGGCAACAACGATGTGAAGAAGTTCATCGGCCTCTGTCAGAAGAACGGCATGTGGGTCATCGTTCGTCCTGGTCCGTATGTATGTGCAGAGTGGGAGATGGGCGGTCTGCCTTGGTGGCTGCTCAAGTATGAGAATATGAATCTGCGCAGCCTTGATCCAAACTTCATGCGTGCTGCAGGCCGTTTCGAACATCGTCTTGCCGACGAGATTGCCGAATACCGACTTGAGAACGGTGGTAATATCCTCATGGTGCAGGTCGAGAATGAGTTCGGTTCTTACGGCAAGGACAAACCGTATGTCAGTGCAATGCGCGATTCACTCCGTGCCTGCGGTTGGGACAAGACCCAGCTGTTCCAGTGCGACTGGTCGAGCAACTTCACCGACAATGCGCTCGATGATCTGCTTTGGACAATGAACTTCGGCACCGGTGCTAAAATCGAGAAGGAGTTCCGCAAGGTTGGCGAGATGCGTCCTGATGCTCCAAAGATGTGTTCTGAGTTCTGGTCGGGATGGTTCGATGGCTGGGGAACAGCTCATCAGACACGTCCATGGGAACCGATGGTAAACGGCATCAAGGATATGCTCGACAGCAACATCTCGTTCTCGCTCTATATGACTCACGGTGGTACATCATTCGGACAGTGGGCTGGTTCCAACAACACCGGCTTTGCACCTGACTGCACCAGCTATGACTATGATGCTCCGATCAACGAACAGGGCAGCACCACCGAGAAATACTTCAAGCTCCGCGAGCTCTTGCAGAAATATTCCGATGTCAAGCTTCCTGCCATTCCTAAGGCAAAGCCAATCGTTGCCATCAACGAATTCGAACTGACCGAGTTTGCTCCTCTCTTCGCAAGCGAGAATCTCCCTAAGGCTGTTACTTCGCACGATATTCATCCAATGGAATACTACAACCAGGGCTGGGGTTCGATGATCTACAGCTGCCAGTTGCCAGTCACACAGAACGAAGGTCTTCTGACCATCAAGGATATGTGCGACTACGCCATCGTCTTCATCGACGGCAAGCTCATCGGTCGTCTCTATCGTGGCAATGGTTTCGAGAATACCCTGCGTGTTCCTGCTTGTCCAAATGGCGGACGCTTAGAGATCTTCATTGAGGCAATGGGCCGTATCAACTACAGCCGCCTTATCAATGATCCTAAGGGCATCACCGAGAGCGTTGAACTCTCCACAACCCAGCCTGGCGCAGAGGTTCTTTACAACCTCAAGGACTGGAATGTTCAGCTCCTGCCTGTGTCATACGACTTTGTCAAGGGCATGAACTATAAGACTCTTGCCGAGCAGGGACTTGATCGCGATATGCTTGTTTCGCCATCTCCTGTCCGCATGCCGGTTCAGACCACATTGCGCGAACGTGCCGGCTACTACAAGGCATCGTTCAATGTCAAGAAGGTTGGTGATACCTATCTCGACATGAGTCAGTGGAGCAAGGGCTTTGTATGGATCAATGGCAAGTGCCTTGGCCGATTCTGGAACGTCGGTCCGCAGCAGACCCTCTATGTGCCTGGCTGCTGGCTTAAGAAGGGCGTCAATGAGATTATCATCATGGACATCTGCGGTCCTCAGCGAGCCACGGTTGCCGGTCTCACCGAACCAAACATCTCTGACCTTCACCGCGAAAATCTCCCAACAGACGCTGTCAAGGGAGTTACCGCCGGTCGCAAGCCAAAGAAAACTCTCGACCCTAATGCAACCGTAGGCAATGATGCCGCACCTGGAGCTAAGTAAACACATCATGATGAAACATACACTCATCCTTGGGCTGATGGCAATGCCTTTGCTTGCCATCGGCCAGAATGAAAATCTTGTTCTCCGTTACGATCGTCCTGCCACATTCTTTGAGGAAAGCCTCGTCATTGGCAATGGCACGCTTGGTGCTGCTGTCTATGGCGGAGTGGATGAGGACAAGATCTCGCTCAACGATCTTACTCTTTGGACAGGCGAGCCGTCGGCCGATAATGTATATTCGCCAGAGGCATGGCGTCACCTCGACCATGTGCGTCAGCTTCTCGACAATGAGGACTATGCCCACGTCGATGAGGCATACAAAGCCGTTGAGGGCGAATATTCACAGAACTATCAGCCATTAGGCACATTGTCGTTCACCGCTTTTGGCAATACAGCTTCTGGCATGGCAGACTATCATCGCAGTCTGTCTCTGTCCGATGCCACGGCGCGCGTAGTTTTTGGCAATTACGAACGCCAGTATTTCGCATCTGCTCCAGACAGCGTCATCGTCATCCACATCAAGGCAAAGAATGGCGCCAGCATCAACGAGAAGATCGGTTTCCACAGTCTTCTTCCATATCGCAGCCAGAGCTATCTGCTCGATGGCGGCAAAAAGTCGAAGAACTGGGAACGAACCATCGCACAGGGCGATAAGTCTCACACATCGGCAGATATGGTCATCGATGGCTATACCGCCTATGCCTCGTCGCCAAACTACACCGGCACCATCGACTGGAAGGACAACAGCACTCGTGGCATACATTTCCGCACCATTGTCCGCGCTATTGCCCTTGACGGCGGATCTGTCAGGAACACCTACAGCGACATGCTTGAGGTGCGCGACTGTAAAGAACTGCTCGTGCTCGTCAGCAATGTGACAAGCTATAATGGACGATACAACGATCCTGTCAAGGCAGGCCGTGACTATAAGAACGATGTTCAGGCACGCATCGATGCAGCCTCACAGAAGACTGTGGCGCAGCTCCATGCTGCCCATAAGGCTGATTTCGCTCAATACTTCAACCGTCTGACCATCGATCTCGGTCAGACTGCAGCCGATATTGCCGCCAAGCCTACTGACGTCCAGTTGCGCGAGTATGGCGAACTCAATCAGTCCAATCCTGACCTTGAGGAACTCTATTTCCAGTTTGGCCGTTACCTGCTGATCTCTTGTTCGCGCACTCATGGTGTTCCTGCCAACCTGCAGGGTCTGTGGAACGAGCAGATTCTGCCGCCATGGAGCTGCAACTACACATCGAACATCAACCTTGAGGAAAATTACTGGCCTGCCGAGGTTGCAAACCTCAGTGAGATGCATCAGCCAATGCTCGATTTCGTCAAGAGCCTTCCTCGTTCGGGCGAGATTACTGCCCGTCATTATTATAACGTGCAGAAAGGATGGTGTCTCGGTCACAACACCGACATCTGGGGTCTGACCAATCCTGTAGGCCGTTCGGAAGGCGATCCGAGTTGGGCTGCATGGAATATGGGTGGCGCATGGGTTGCTACACATCTTTGGGAACACTATACATTCACCCTCGACAAGGCTTTCCTCTCGTCGGCATATCCAGTGTTGAAGGGCGCAGCCGATTTCTGCCTCGGATGGATGATCGAGAAGAACGGCTATCTGATGACCTCACCTTGCACATCGCCTGAGAACCGTTATCTCATTCCGGAGACAGGCGTCACGGGTGCTACGTTCTATGGCGGTTTTGCTGACATAGCAATGATCAGGGAATGTCTGCTTGACACACGTGCCGCAGCCGTCGAGCTCGGCATTGACAAGGCCTATTGCGATACGATCGATGCCACGCTGAAACGCCTCCTGCCTTATCGCATCGGCAAGCGTGGCAACCTTCAGGAGTTCTATCATGACTGGGAGGGCGAAGATCCCGAGCATCGTCATCAGAGTCATCTGTTTGGTCTTTATCCTGGTCATCACATCACCGTTGCCAATACTCCAAAACTTGCCAAGGCGTGTGCCAAGACCCTTGAGATAAAGGGTCCGAAGAGCACAGGATGGAGCACGGGCTGGCGCGTCAATCTTCAGGCTCGTCTCCATGATGCAGACAAGGCTTACGGCATCTATCGAATGCTTCTCACCTATATTGCTCCCGAAGGAAAGGGTGGAGGCACCTATCCAAATCTTCTCGACTCTCATCAGCCATTCCAGATCGATGGCAACTTTGGCGGTTGTGCAGGCGTGATGGAGATGCTTGTCCAGTCGTCATTCGAGAGTGGCAAACCTGCTGTGGTCGAACTTCTGCCTGCCGTTCCTGCCGTATGGAAGGAAGCCGGTCATATCTCCGGCATCTGTGTTCGCGGCGGCTATGTGCTCGATTTTGCGTGGAAGAATGGCAAGATCACATCTCTAAAGGTGACTTCGCGCCGCTCTGACACAGGTTCTCTCAAGATCACTTGTGGCAGCAGAAAGTGGTCGGCAAATGTTGCTGCCGGCGAGACAAAGACCATTCTCTGACACGCCGATGAGAATCAGTTATTTCCTCTTACCAATCTTTTATCTTCTGCTTGGAGGGTTCGTGACCACACTGTTGGTCAACCGCATCCTTCAGGCGGAGGATTTGCTTTGGATATGGATCTATCTGCCGATGCTGCTTGTGACGCTTTTTGTGGCGGTCATGGGCGTAGTCAATGTGTGGATTCATTATCGCACGTGGCATGATGACGATCTGCTCGTTCGTCAGATCTACACCATACGCCGTATGGCATGGCTTTATGTGCGTTGCTGGCTGGTCGTTGTGGCTGGTGTAATGCTGGTTCTCATCTTCTTCTGGATGCAGGATTTCATACCCGCATCGCTCGCTCCGCTTTTCCTCGATTTCAAGATTGCGTTCTATGTCATCAGCATCAGCCTCACGGTTGCCTCGCTTATGAGCATTGTTCATGGCGAGAATCTTGCCGAGGTCCGTCTGCGACAGAGCCAGAACGAGAACCTTTTGTTGCGCAGCCAGCTCAATCCGCATTTCCTCTATAATACTTTAAATAATATAGACGCTCTGATATGGATTGACCAGGAGCGCGCATCCTCGTCGGTCAATAATCTCAGCAGCCTGATGCGCTATTTCACCTACAGCGCCCGTCAGGACACCATGCCGATAGGAGAGGAGGTCGATCATCTCCGTCAGCTTGTCGAGCTCCAGCGTTTGCGTATGCCTGTGCCCGAGTCGCTCAGTTTTCATGCCGAGATTGACGACCGTGACCTCAGCGTGGCTCCGCTTCTTCTGCTTCCTTTGGTCGAAAACTGCTTCAAGCATTGCGGAGATCTCAATTCGCCCGATGCCATCAGCATCACGCTGACCCTTCGCGATGGAGTGCTGCGTTTCTCTACGTCCAACAATCTGCCGACCGCGGAATCTGCTCACAGTAATGCGCCTCATGGAGTAGGACTGACCGTCTTCCAGCGTCGTCTCGAACTGCTCTATCAGGGCCGCTATCATTTCACGGCGTCGCCCGTTGGCACACGTTTCCTGACCGACCTTGAAGTGCCGTTATTGACACACCTACCTTCCAAACCGCGCCCACTGAGTGCTGTGGAGGGCAAAAGCAAGTGATTTGAACGCAAAAAAAAGTCGCGTTTATAAAAAGTCATTATATTTGCTGCATAAATCTCACGATTTTACCAATGATAATATATCGTTAACATTAACCATTTAAAACAGTTAACCAAATGATTAATCAACCAACAGTGAAGCTTGGTATCGTAGGCGTTAGCCGCGACTGCTTCCCCGTAACTCTTACACAGGCTCGTCTTGCTGCTGTCATGGCAGAGGTTAAGGCAGCCGGTCTTCCAGAAGTTTATGATTGTCCTGTAACAATCGAGAACGATGTTGACACCTACAAGGCTCTCGATTGGGCTAAGGAGAATGGCATCAACGCAGTATGTATGTTCCTCGGCAACTTTGGTCCTGAAGGTCCAACCACATTGTTCTGCCAGAAGTTCGGCGGTCCATGCATGGTACTCGCAGCCAAGGAGGAAGGCAAGGCTAATCTTGCTTCTGACCGTGGTGACGCTCTTTGCGGTGTGCTCAACTTCTCTTACTCAGTTGGTCTCCGTCGTCTCAAGGTATATATCCCAGAGTATCCAAACGTAAACCCACAGGAGGCTGTCAAGGAACTCGCTGACTTCCGCAACATCGCTCGCGTTGTTATCGGCGTTCGCAACCTCAAGGTTATCGGCTTTGGTCCACGTCCATGGGACTTCCTCGCTTGCAACGCACCTATCCAGCCAATGTATGACCTCGGCATCGAGGTTCAGGAGAACTCTGAGCTCGACCTCAAGAAGGCATTCGACGAGATTCTCGCTAAGCCAGGCAAGGCTGCTGAGGTAGCTGCTGTCGCTAAGGATATGGAGACAGAACTCGGTCCTTCGCGCAACACATATCCTGAGATCATCAACAAGATGGCTCAGCTTGAGGTTACCCTCCTCGATTGGTACGAGAACCAGAAGGGTGGCTCTAAGTATGCTGTATTCGCTAACAAGTGCTGGCCAGCATGGCAGCCAATCTTCGAGTTCGAGCCTTGCTACGTTAACTCACGTCTCACAGGCCGTGGCATTCCTGTAGCTTGTGAGGTTGACCTCTACGGTGCTCTCTCTGAGTTCATGGCTGAGTGCGCTACTGAGAAGCCTGCAACTCTCCTCGACATCAACAACTCTGTTCCTGCTGACGTTATCCCAGCCGGTGCAAATCTTGCTGGCGCCGATCTCAAGGATCTCTACATGGGCTTCCACTGCGGTAACACATGCTCACAGTGCATGAAGGACTGCAAGATCAAGTATCAGCTCATCCAGGCTCGTCTCATGAGCGAGGATATCACCAAGGGTACTCTCGAAGGTCAGATTGCTCCAGGCAAGTCAACAATGTTCCGCATCCAGTCTAACTCTGACGCTAAGCTCGTTTCTTACATCGCTCAGGGTGAGTTCCTCGATGTTGCTCCATGCTCATTCGGTGGCATCGGTATCCACGCTATCCCAGGCTTCGCACGTTTCTATCGTCACGTCCTCGTTGGCAAGCGTTTCCCTCACCACGGAGCATACGCTTTCGAGCACTGCGGCAAGGTTCTCTTCGAGGCTCTCAAGATGCTCGGCGTTGAGGATATCAATACTCCACTCCCAGCAGGTCAGCTCTATCCAGGCGAGAACCCATTCGCTATCTGATCAGTTTTCTGACAGACTATATACAATTAACCCCGCGCCGCAAGGTGTGGGGTTTTTTAGTCTATTCAGTATTTCCGATTAAATTTACGGATAATTCATAAAATTCATGGGTAATTTATGGAAATTCGTGTAAAGAAAGAAAAAAAAATTACGATTAAATTCACGGGTAATTCATGAAAATTCGCGTTAAGAAAGACAGAGAGTTTTAAACGTAAATGACCGCGAATTAGCCGCGAATTATTTCGTGAATTATGGATTTTGAACACAAATTATCACGAATGAACCATAAATTATTCAAAAAAAATTCATGAATTTTCGTTTAGCAGCGTAAGCATTAAATATAAATGTAGTCATTTCGTATATCAGTGCAGAAAGTTTCATTTGGATTTCCCAAGTCTTCGGAAATGCCGCAGAAAGTTTCATTTGGATTTCCCGAGTCTTCGGAAGTGCCGCCGAAAGTTTCTTTGGGATTTCCCAACTCTTAGGAAATGCCGCAGAAAGTTTCTTTAGGATTTCCCGAGTCTTAGGAAATGCCGCCGAAATTTTCATTTGGATTTCCCGAGTCTTAGGAACTGCTGGCGAAAGTTTCATTTGGATTTCCCGAGTCTTAGGAAATGCTGGCGAAAGTTTCATTTGGATTTCCCAACTCTTAGGAAATGCCGCCGAAAGTTTCTTTGGGATTTCCCAGCTTTCTGGAAACGCTCTTTAGACAACAGCCTCTATAAGCGTGCGGCCTTTCAACACTACAGGAGGCAGCAAACCAGATTGCTTGGTCTTGTTGAAGCAGAAACTAAGGAGATATCCTTCTTGCAGGTCGAAATATTCAAGATAACGGCAGAGTTGTTCCTCACCACGCTCATTGTAAGCGTTGCCTCTCCAGATCTTCAGTTCGATGACGTATTGTCTGCCGAGGTAGTCGATGACTACGTCCATACGGTCGTGGTCGCGTGTCTGTTCTTCGATGTGATAGCTGCCCACTCCGTTGATGACAGGACGCAGGTAGGTAAGGAACACCTTGCGTGCATCGTTCTCAATGAATTCGTTGTCATGATCCATCTTGTAGGTCTGGTTCATGTGGACGATGAAACGTTGCATTAGGAGAGGAATGTCCAGAATGCCGTCGTGGATAAACTGACTCTTGTCGGTCATGCCCTGAATAAAGTCGGCAGAATTCTTATCCTGTGAGATGAAGTATTCGTAAAACCAAATCTCAAACATGCGGCATGCAACGGCAAATGCGCCATTCTGCTGCTTGACGAAGTTGAACATCAGAGCGAGGTTGGTAGCTTTGTCGTAATAATTGAATGAATAGCGATAGCCATTGAAAAGCACGCCCCTGATAGTACGCTCCAATTCTGGGAACTCATCAAGTTTCTTGGCAATGTCATCAAACAGAGTACTACCCTCGGTCAGTATTTTGTTCACCGCCTTCAGCACACCATCTTTATTCCATGTCCACTGTTCTGCATCGATAATCTGGCAGATGCGGCTCACGAGGAATGGATAGCCGGAGGTGTAGTCGCGGATCATCTGAGCGACAGCCTTCTCGTCAAAGTCCAAACCGTGATCAGCTTTGTATTCAGCCAGCATTCCTGCAATACCTTCTGCCGACAGACTCATATCGACATCGAAGGGAACGGCGATGTTCCAAGGGCTGTTGTATTGGTGTTGATCCTCTGGACGAATCTTAAGTTTAAGGTTCTTGACATCATAGACACCAGCGAGGATGACAGATTGGAAGGTAGGATGACTGTCGCGATTAAGAAACATGCTTCGCAATCCTCCGAGGAATTTGATGAAGCCGTCATTATTGCCCGCCTGATCTACTTCGTCAATCAAAACGACAACCGGTTTTGAAGACAGTTCACAAAGTTCAGCCACAATGTCGGTAAAATCAAAGTTGTCAACAGACTTCAAACCTCTTGGTGCAACCTCTTCAAGTAGTTCCTTGACTTTGTCGTCTTTGGGTGCAATGCGTGTTTCGCGTCTCAATAACCTAAGGAATGCAGCATTTGCTGTTGCGGCATCCAGAAAGTAATTGTCATCAACACCTTCAAAACTAATACTGAATACGAGATACTCATCTGATAGATGCTTTCTGATAGCCTCCAACGTCGTTGTTTTGCCATACTGCCTGCCGCGATTTATGCAGAAATAGTCACCCTTGGTCACCATCTTTCGGATGATTTCCAGACGTTCGGTGATGTCCACCATATAGTGTTCATTAGGGCGACAGGTGCCCGCTGTGTTGAATGTTTTCATATCTGATGTAGCGAAAAGTGTACTCTCTATGCCTTGCAAATATATGAAAAATATCTTAAATGCGAGTAAAATAGCTCTTGAAAATGGCGTTTTTTTATGAAACTTTATTACTTATGTTATACTAAACTGACATTTTTGTATGCATATAGGTATAAAAGAATGCAGCGACTATCAACTCCAAGATGAAGTGATAATCGCTGCAAACTACAATATATAGGTATCAATACCTGTAGTTGATCGAATGCTTAGAGATTAGTTCTCGTAGTCAGCCCAATCGTTACCGCGGTTTGAAGGTGCAAAGTTGTTGTTTGCATCATCAACGTTTGGCTGTTTGTTGTTAAATGAAGAAACTGCAATGATTGCTGCGCTTTCGATTTCTACCATTTTGATAGCAGGCTTAATATATGTCTTCATATCTGTAATGCATTATCGGATTAAAGATTACTTGCTCAAGATCTTCTTGCCATTACGGATGATGAGACCCTTATAATTCTCGTTTACACGCAGACCATTGAGGTCGTAGCTTGTCGCATTCTCAGTAGCCTCGACATTCATGATGCCTGTGCCATTCTCAAGATCCTCAAAACTGAAGCCATGAACTAAGCTTGCTGCAGAACTATTAGGAATTGCGAGGTAAGCACCACCTTCCTTAGCATAGAATGCAGCACCATCAGCAGCACCAAAGTAGAAACCAAGTCCAGTCTTGTTCGTATAGTCGTCGTAAGCAAGTTTGTAGAACTTGTAATCTCCAGTCATAGCTTCGCTGGCTGGCTTGAGGAGATTGGCAGGAGCGGCTCCGAACTGATAGTTCGAAACAGGCATGTATGAAACGGTGTTGACATCAGCCTTCAAGAGAACACCTGTGTTTGCTGGAACGTGGATGCCCTCAAAACCGCTTGCGCCAATTGGCTTGAGCTCGTCGTAGCTGCTTAATGCAATCATATCAGCATCAAGAGTAACTGCGTAAACGTCCTCGGTGCCAATAATTACAACATCAGAGGTGCTGCTGAATGTAGCCCAGTACTTTCCTTCGTTGTCCTGTGCAATAAGAGTAAGATTAGCCGAATTTGACCCATCATATTCTGGAGTTGGTTCACCGAAGGTAGCAGAGATTGTTACATTGGCAGCTGGCATTGTGAACTGGTTGTCAGTTACGGTAATCGTAGCCTGAGTATCATCTCTTCTGACATTCCAAGACTTAAATACATAACCGTCTTCAGCAGAAGGAACAAGAGTGATAACTGTGCCGATAGTAGCAGTTGTTACATCGCCTACAACTTCTACCGAACCGTTTGCAATGGCATCGCTTACGGTAATAGTATAGTTGATAGCGTTAAATACGGCAGCTACAGTTACGTCTTCGGCTGGCATAGTAAATGAACTTCCAACAATTGCCTCACCATTTACTGTGATGCTTGTGAGCTCATAACCTTCATTAGGAGTGGCTGTCACGTTAACAGTAGCACCTTCTTCTGCTTCTGTTACATCTGTAGAGAGTGTACCGTTTTCGTGTGAGCCAATAGTTACGGCATAAGTTGGAGCAGGAGTTGGGGCTTCAGAACCCTCTATTATTACTGTTGCTGAAGTAACTGAAACTGCATCAAACAAACCTCCTGTGCAAGAGAACGTAACAGTTTCGGCACCCTCGGCAGATTCCCAAACTCCTGTAGTGCTGTTGTATCCACTAGGATTAGATGAAAGCATGCTAGGAGAATTACATGTCAAATGGATTTCGACAATCTTACCTGCGTCTGATGTAAATACTAAATTATCATAGAGTGTGCCCACTACTGCATAAAATGAGCCACCAGATCCGGATCTATAATATGTAGCAGTTACAGGATCGTGAGTTATCGTATTAGAGGTATTGCTTGTGAAATCAAAATCAATCTCAATAACATTGCCGACTTCAACGAATGTAGCAGAAACTGTTACATCTGATTCTGGCATTGTGAATGTGTTGTTTGTAACAGGTATGTTATTACTGTTTGCATCAACAACGTTCCATGCAGATAATTTATAGCCTGAAGCAGGAGTTGCAGTAAGTGTAACTGTTTCGCCAGCCTCAGCTTCAGACTTATCTGCAGTAACTGTACCATTTGCAATCGAAGGATTAACAGTTACAGCATACTTAACTGGAGGAACAATCTTCTCAAGAACGAAATTCTTTGCGTAAAGATACCATTCGTCTCGATCAGATACGCCGTGGATAGCGAAATAGTAAACTCCAGGGGTAGAGATTTCAAACTCCTGAGAGTATGTAACGTCAGATGCAGTTGGCGTTGTTACTCCAATAATTTGTGTAGTCAAAGCATCAGCTGTTGGAGCGGTACCATAGACAATCTCAAATTTTTCTGGATATCTTACACCGTATTCTCGCATATCTACAGAGAGACGATAATTGCCACCAGAAATAGTGATACCAGGAGTTACAAGATAGTCATTCATAGCTTGAGTCGAATTCCACTGAATGCGAGCTTGTCCATCAGCGAAAATCCACTTTACACCATCATTGTTAGCATCAATCACTGTGAATTCATCAAACAATGCCTGTGAGGTCAATGCGTTTGAGTAATTGTCATTGATAGGAGGCTTTTGATCGAATGTAGCAGAAACGGTAACAGCCTCAGCAGGCATAGTGAATTGGTTGTTTGCCACAGCAACAGGAGTTCCGCCTGCAGTAGTTGTTACAGCCCAAGAACCGAACTGATATCCAACAGCAGGAGTTGCAGTAAGCGTAACTGTTTCGCCAGCCTCAGCCTCAGTCTTGTCAGCAGTAACAGTACCATTTGCAATCGAAGGATTAACAGTTACTGCATAAGTTGGAGCTTTTGCAATGATTGAGAGATTGTCAAAATATGCATGGTAGTATGCACCCTTGAGATTTACACGAATCATCACCTTAACCCAATTGTCATTCTTGTAATCACCAGTAAAGTCTACTACTGCTCTCTGATAGCTATCGGTAGGATTACTAATTGTCTCTATCTGATTCTCATTTCCATTCTGATCGAGAACAATAACATCAAATGTAATATTCGAAGCGTCAGCTTTATAATCAAAAGAAAGCTGAGCATTAGAACCTGCAAAATCAATCTTGCCAGTGATGAAATTCAGCGCCTCGTTACCAACCCAAGTATACATATCATACTCTGAGTTGGATTCTCCGCCCCAACAATTGGTTCCTTCATACTTGTACCTGTTGCTTGAAGTAGAGAAATCTACGTTGAAAGGAAGAGTATAAGGAGCACCAACAGAGATAGCGTTTGGTGTATAGGTTGCAGAAGAAGAACCTGCAGATGTGACTGCCTTGATTGCAAACTTCAGCTCACCTTGTTCTCCTGAATTCAGATCATAGTCGAATGAGTATGTGGTCTCGGTGATTGGAGCATTGTTGATGACTGAGCCTTCAGTGTAGTTCTTGTAAGGATATACATTGTAAGTTACTGTTCCAAGATAGCCATTGTTCTGGCCACGGGTTGGAGCATTCCATGTAAGAGTTACGCGGTTGCCGTCAACAGTCATCTGAGCGTTGGAAGGAGAGGCTGGAAGATCAGAACCGATGTAAGGACTTCTTACCTTTCGAACTTTGCCAACAAGAGCGCCATCGGTGATGACAACGCCATAATTGTTCTCTCCATTTTCGGCATCTTCGTCCACATAAGAAACTTCAGCGCCAGCAATGGCGTTTCCAGAAGCAATTTCAACATCAGAACCGCTAATCTCATTGCTCCATGGATCCTGACAGCGATAGATGTGGTAGGTCAACTGCTTGCCAGAAGTATATGCATCACCACCATAAGTTGCAGTTGGCATATTGAAGCTGATAGTTGCGCTAAGTTCACCATTCTCCCCAGCCTCTACGTCAATGCTTTCTACAGCAGCAGGCATGTCGTCTGCAACTGGTTCAATGGCAAAGTCATCAACATACAGATCGCCTGTGTTCGGATTTGACCAACATTTTACTGCAAAATAATAGGTGTCTGTAGAAGGAGCAACGAATTCTGGCTGATCAAATGTCTCCCATCCAGTACTAAAAATCATTGCCATACCAAGTACGGTTTGATTAAGTCCGGCTGCAGTGGCTTCTGTACCGGCAACAATGCCCGAATAGTGCCAACCTCCCTGTGGAGACTTGCCCTTGAAGCTAACGTTATAGCGCTTACCTTCTGTAAGGTTTGCTGCACAAATAACTACATAATCATTTACAGAAGAAGGTGAATTTGTATTAAGAACAAGAATACTATTACCACCATCGTTGCCTAACGCAAACTTATAGTCATCTTCATTTGCATCAATAGCTAAAAGATTCTCCTTTTCTTCGTCAGTTTCGAATTGATTTAGATAAGGAAGAGAAACTACTTGAGGAGTGCCATCAAGACTTGGAGCTGGTTCTGGGTCTGAGCCTGGAGTGGAACCGTCCAAACCACCTTCGACCCAAACCTGTGCTCCAGAAATATACATATCCATTTCTGTTCCATTTGAATGGAAAGTAATACTTTTGGCAGAGCCTGTCCATGTTTTTGTATCCGGATCCCAAGAACCGACGCCATCTGTAGTTATATTGTACTCATAACCGTCAGTGTTGCCCCAATTATTAATGAAACCGCTCAACACGATTTTTTCGATATTATTACCACTCGAAGCAATTACCAAATTCCAATCATAATCAGAACCATTGCAGTAAATGTTTGCACCTTTGTCATAACTATGAGTAGTCGCCGTAACGCAAGTACCTGAAGGAGTATACGAAATACCACCTTGGAAATTAATAGAGACATCTGCATCTTGTGCGTACGTCGGCCCAGCCCACGATACGCACACAAACATGAGCATCAGGAACCTGAGCCATGAATGCATTTTTGAAAAATGATTTTTCATAAAATAAAGTTGTTAGTTAATAAAAAAAAGAAAAGATATAGTTTGTAATAATCTTTGTTTTACATAACACAATAGTACAGATATGCACACAATACGCACAATATGTACACGCGCAAAGCGGTGCAAAGATATTAAAGATTTTTCACATTTGGAGTGTGCTGTATGTAAAAAGTGTGAAAACGCATACAAAATGAGCGTTTTTATAATGTTTGGTGTGCAAAATGAAAGCAAAAAGAGACAAAAAAGAACCTGTTGTGTAGCATTGGTACACAACAGGTATATAGCATTTTGCTATGATAAAGAGGTAGTTCTGACAGATGTTTACTTCTTCAGCTTCTGCGATGCCTCTTTTGTAAATACAGAGACGCTTTCGAAGAATGATGAGGTCTTGGACTTTATGCTGTCGATGAGGCCAGGAGCTTTGTCATCGATATATTTGCCAGTAGCAGAGACGGCTTCGGTGACTGTTTCGCCTGTTGCCTTCGACGCATCCTTAATGGCTTCTTTCGCTACCTTGGCTTTTTCTTTCGTAGCGCTATAATATGATGATGTGGCGTCAGAAGTTTCTTTTGCTGCATCCTTGACACCATCTGTTACAGTCTCTGTTCCATCTTTGACGGCATCGACGGCTGTTGTAGATGCATCGACTACAGCATCGGTTGCATCGACGATGGTGGTTTTGGCATCATCAATCAGATCGCTGACCTTGTCAAGAACCTGAGCATCGGCAGTATGGAGGGCGAATGTCATGGCAAAGGCGCAGACGGAAAGGAGGAACCGTTTGGCGAGAGGCGCAAACTCCTCGATGCGACGGTCACGCAGGAACGGCCACCAGCGGCGTACGTTTTCAGATCGTTTCATGTCGATCTCGACAATCATAAGCGTCGGTTCTGTGCCAGCCTCTGCAAGGAACTCGCCCTGAGGACCAGCCACAAACGAATGTCCCCAGAACTCGATGCCGTTGGTCTGACCGGATGGGTCGGACTCCCAGCCGCAGCGATTCACGGCAATGACTGGCAATCCGTTGGCAACGGCATGTCCGCGCTGAACTGTCTGCCATGCGCCAAGCTGACGCTGTTTCTCTTCCGGCGTGTCGCTGCTCTCCCAACCGATGGCAGTAGGGTAGATGAGAAGTTCGGCTCCGCGCAGGGCCATGAGACGCGCGCCTTCGGGATACCATTGATCCCAGCAGACCTGTACACCAAGACGTCCGACGGATGTCTGAATTGGGTTGAACCCGAGATCGCCCGGAGTGAAATAGAATTTTTCATAGTAGGCAGGATCGTCGGGGATGTGCATCTTGCGATACTGTCCGGCAATGCTTCCATCCTTTTCGAACACAACTGCTGTATTATGATAGAGACCGGCAGCGCGACGCTCGAACAGGCTTGTGACGAGCACAACTCCACATTCGGCGGCAATCTGCGAGTAGAATTCTGTGGAAGGACCGGGAATTGGTTCGGCAAGATCGAAGTTGTTGGTGTCCTCCACCTGGCAGAAATAGAGCGAGTTGTGGAGTTCCTGCAGAACGACCAGTTCTGCGCCCTGAGCTGCTGCGCGGCGGATGTCTGCGGCAAGATCCTGCATGTTCTGTGTGACATCGGCTGTCTTGGCCTGCTGTATGAGTGCTACTTTCATATTCTATATGGGGAAGTTAAAGGAGTTAAAGGAGTTAAAGGAGATAAAGAAGTTAAAGAAGTTAAAGAAGATAAAGGAGATAGGGCAGATAAAGACGTTTGTTAGGGGAGTTTCGGCTTGAGTTCATCAGGCGAATCGTTGGTGAACATATTTACAGGGCCGGTCTCCATATTGAAGAAATGGCTTACGGTCTCGACATCGAGAGTGAGTGACGGACGGAAGTCATCGCTATGCATATAGTCAATGATGGCATTGCGCATCTGTCGGGCCACAAGACGCGAGTCAAGGTCGGACTCAATGTCGATGGTGGTGATGAGCAGACGGCCGTTGAGCACATTTGCCTCGACCATCATGCCGAGTTTGCGGCTTACGTGCCATGTGTCGATAGGCTGGATGGGCGACTGATAGTCCTTTGGCAGTTCGAGAAGGTTCATGACCTGAGCCTTGTTGACAAGTTCCCACCAGTTGATGTTGGTCCAAGAGTCGGTAGGGAAGCCGTGGGCAAAGAGTGGATGCTGCTGGTCGATGTAGGCGCCGGTGGTGTGAGGCGGACGCATCTTGAACCAGCTGGTATTCCAGAACACAGGCAGATAATGCTGCACAACATCCTTGCCAAGCGTGACGCGACCGGCAGCCGCAATCAGCACCGTGCCGCCGCGTTTCAGGGTCTTGATCGCCTTCTCGTCGAGACTGTTGGCGATGTAGATTCCCTTGGTCTTGGACAGTTTCTGCTGCGGATAGACCCAGAAGTCCCAGGTGTTGAATGCCGAACCATCGACATCAACGCGCAGCGTGAGCTTGGACGGACTTGTGATGTCGGTCAGAGCGACGGCAACCTCGCCAAGAGCGATGTTCTTGCCCACAGGAATGTCCTTGACGCAGAGAGTGTCGCGGCGGAGAAGCGAACCGTCGGCAAAGGCGATGGAGTAGGTGCAAGCGGCACGGCTGATGATGCCCGAACCGGCATTCATGACCTCGACGGGAACGTTGAGGGTTTCGCCTGCGCCGAACACAAACTTAGGGAAACGTGCAAGCGGCACGACAGGCTGGCAGAACTGACGCCACTGGTCGGCATTGCAATAACCCTTCTCAAGCCAGTGTACGTTGAGCACGCCTTCGAGTGCCGTACCCTGTCCGCTGTAGTCGTTGAGACCCAGGAGCTGGAAACCGGCATAGTCGGCCGTGCGCATGTTACGCTCAATCTCGTATTTATAGCACAGCGTCTGCAACATGCCGCTTGCCATGAGGAAAGGCTCTGCCATCTGTGTCATGCCGTTGTCGGCGAGCAGGTCGCGGAAGATCTCGAAATTACGGGCTTTGTATGCACCTGTATATTGATCAATCTCCTTGAAGTCGGGGAACGCGCACCACTGTCCCTGTTCGTGGGCGATGATTGGCGTCTGGTTTGGCACCGAGTCCTTATAGTTGCGTGGGAAGAGAATCTGACGGTAATAGTCATCGGCCGACTGCGGAGCATTATCGTCCCAACTAAGACCGCGCGCACCGCCCTTGACATGATACTGACTGCCATCGTCCCATGCCCAGCCGCCGCCGACACTTGCGCCGCAATAGACTCTCGACGCATCGTAGTCGTGCATCTTGCTGACCCAGTCGTTGCAATATCTGACCCATCCGCCGGCAGGTTCGTTGCCAGCCGCCATCATGACGAGCGACGGATGATGGCCGTAAGTGTCGATGATGCTCTTGGTCTCGGACAGGAGATACTTGTCGATGCTCATGCGCGAATTGAGTTTCACGCCGTGATTAGGCCATGACGGGCCTTCGGGCTGAAGGTAGATGCCAAGGCGGTCGGCAGCCGTGAAAGCTGCATCAGGCGGACAATAGCTGTGGAAGCGGACATGGTTGATGCCATATTCCTTGCATTTGCCCAACACGCGCATCCATGACTCGACATCGGTCGGCGGATAGCCGGTCTCAGGGAAACAGCAGTTCTCCACCGTGCCGCGCATCCAAATGGGATGTCCGTTGAGCAGGAACTGGCGATGGTCGATGGCAATCTCGCGCATACCGAATGTCACGTCGATAGCCATGCCGCGATAAACGACCGTGCGTGTGTGGAGCACAGGATGGAACTCGTCCCACGGTTCGGCATCCTTGCCCATGTCGATCATGTAGGTCGTATCGTTGATTTGAATCTCGACCGAATGAGAGGCGAGATGCGGGATGACGTTCTTACGATAGATGAGAGGTCGGCGTTGCAGTTCGATGCGGCCTGCGATGCCGTTCCAGTTGCCCTGAGTCTGGTCGGTCACGCTGTGGGAGTCCTGTCCGACGCAAACGTTCTCTATACCATTATATATATATATGAGTATTTCGTTGGACTGACCGGCGCGGATGTGGGACGTGAGATCGTACTGATGAGGCACAGACAGCGACATCTGATGACCGATGCTGTCGCCGTTGACAAACACGGTGGTCTCGATGTGAGGGCGTTCTAGGTAGAGCGTGACTGGCTGACCCTCCCAATCGGCAGGCACATCGATGGTACGGGCATAACAGGCTGTGCCGACGTAATGGCGTTCGGGCGTAAGGAAGAATGGGAACTTCATCTCGCCGTCATGCCTGTAGGCCTCCATGCGCGGATTGTAGTAGAACGACGAGTCGTAGAGCGAACCCGTCCATTGAGTGCCGACGGTCACAAGGTCGCCCTTGCCGTTGGTAAGCATGGAACCGGGCAGCGAGATATTGTCATCGAGAGTGGCAGACGGTCCCATTGAGAACCGCCATACGCCGCTAAGGTCGATGACGTCAGTGGAACAAATCTCCGTGCCCCATGCATCGCACAAGGCAAAAGAAACCAGAAGTGAAAAGACGAGACAGCGGAGATTTGTCATAGCGTAGGGAATCGGATCCGATTTTTGAAAAAACATGGCGATTATTGTACTATAATTCGGCAATTTGAATAAAAATGCTTATATTTGCCGCGGTAATTTGAATGAAACACTAATATCATCAATCACAAATCACAAATCATCAATCATAATTTATTTGTCGAGTGTGAACTTTGCAAATTTAAGAAGAAGAGTTTTGTCGCCCATAGTGTCGAAGTGAACGTTGATGCGGGCATTGTCGGCTGTGCCAGAAAGGTCGGTGATGGTGCCTTTGCCGAAACGGTCGTGTACGATGCGAGTACCTTTCTCAAGCAGGTGACCGCCAAAGGTTATGGACGTCTCGTGGCTAAGGGCATCGGTAGGACGTGTGGCCACCTTGCGCGGATGGTTGAGGTCTAAGACGGAACGGCGAGGCTGTTCTGCCGGACGCTGAGGCTCAGGCCGATAGGAGTTGCTGAATGTGCCAACTGTTCGTGACTCTCCGAATGTACCTCCGCCGGTAGAAAAGCCTCCGTCGCCATAGCTGGAAGTGGGCGAGCTGAGTGTCTGCACAAATCGCTGGTCAATGTCCTTGAGGAAACGACTCGGACGGCAGGCTTTTGACTGACCATTGCGGAAACGTGAACGGGCATAGCTGAGGAAACAGTTCTGTTCGGCACGTGTGATGGCAACGTAGAAGAGTCGGCGCTCTTCCTCCACGCCGTTCGGTTCGTCGATCGACATGTCGGACGGCAGGAGATCCTCCTCGATGCCCACGATAAAGACATTCTGGAACTCCAGACCCTTGGCCTGATGGATGGTCATCATCGCTACGTAGTCGTGATTGGTATTTTCGTCCTCATTAGGCTCTACATCACCCGACAGAGAAACGTCGGCGAGGAAATCGACCAACTGGGTGTGTTCGTTGCCCTCCTCTGCGCCCGAAATGACGAATGTCTGGATGGCGGTGAGCAGTTCCTCGACATTCTCACGGCGAGACTTAGCCTCGATGCTCGTGTCACCAGCCAGGTCAGCCTTGATGCACGATTCGATGACAACGCGGCTGGTCAGTTCGTAGGCATTGAGCGTCTGGTTGAGCTCTTGGAAATGGCGTATCATCTGGGCAAAATCGGTCAGTTTCTTCTCCGTGCCACGGTTCACAGCCACACTGTGACCCACGGGATCGCTGCAAACCTCAAAGAGATTGGTGCCTGTGGTGCGCATAGCCTCGACAAGTTTGCCCACGGTGGTGTCGCCGATGCCGCGAGCCGGATAGTTGACAACGCGCTTGAACGACTCCTCGTCGGCAGGATTGATGATGAGACGCAGATAGGCGAGTACGTCCTTGATCTCCTTGCGCTGGTAGAACGACAGACCACCGAAGATACGGTATTCGATGCCACGCTTGCGCAACGCTTCCTCAAGAGTGCGGCTCTGGGCGTTGGTGCGATAGAGCACGGCGCAGTCGGCATAGTGAAATCCTTCCTGCTTATGGAGGGCTTCGATGCGCTGGGCCACCTGATAGGCTTCCTCAAGGTCGCTGTAACTGCCGGAAAGGCGCAACAAAGAGCCGCGTTCCTTTTGGCTGAAAATGGTCTTGCGTATCTGTTCGCGGTTCTTCGAAATAAGGCTGTTGGCGGCATCGACGATGTTCTGTGTCGAACGGTAATTCTGTTCGAGTTTGAATATTTTGATGTCTGGAATTTGCTTGCTTAAATCCAGGATATTTCTAATATTTGCTCCGCGAAACGAATAGATGCTCTGAGCGTCATCACCGACGACGCACAGATGACGATGCTGACGTGACAGCTGTTCGACGATCATGTGCTGAGCGCGGTTGGTGTCCTGATACTCATCGACGAGGACATATTTAAAATAATCCTGATAGAATTGCAGTACGTCGGGATGGTCGCGGAAGAGGATGTTGGTGTAGAGCAGGAGATCGTCAAAGTCCATAGCCCCGGCCTGCTGGCATCGGTTCCAATAGTTTACATAAATCTCTGACGTGCGCGGACGGCGTGCCTGCTGGTCGTACATGATCAACTCGCGGTTGGCCATATACATGCTGGGCGTGACGAGGTTATTCTTGGCGTTGCTGATGATGGCCTGAATGGAATTAGGCTTATACTGCTTATCGTCGAGGCCCATCTCCTTGATGATAGCCTTGACCAGATTGCGTGAGTCCTGCTGATCGTAGATGGTGAAGTCATGCGGGAAACCGATGCGCTCTGCCTCACGGCGCAGGATGCGGCTGAAGAGCGAGTGGAACGTGCCCATCCAAAGACGGCGTGCGCGACCTGCTCCGACGAGTTCCTGGATACGGTTCTGCATCTCGGTGGCAGCCTTCTTGGTGAAGGTGAGAGCGATGATATCCGATGGTTCGTAGCCGTGTTGCAACAGGTAGGCAATCTTCATTGTCAGCACTCGGGTCTTGCCTGAACCAGCTCCTGCAATAACAAGTTGCGGGCCGTCGCAGTATTCTACGGCAGCCCTTTGTGCAGGATTCAAAGAATCGAGATAGTTTTCCACGTGGGGAAATGTTTGTGTGTTAATGTCGTGTGATGTTTGAGAATGCCGGTCGGAATCAGAAACGGAAACCGAGGGTAAGGTTCCAGTCCATCACACGGCTCTTCATTTCGATATGGTCGCCCTTAACGGCTCCGTCAGCCTCGTCCTGACTCATTCTGGTGCCAATGTATGCATCGGTGGTAGGGTAGGCTGCGATGACTTCGTTCGACATGCGGTTGACGAAAGCGAGGTCGATGAACCAGTGTTCGCCACGCCAGCCGAGACCGGCTGTGATATACTGCTGATTGTCGAGCAGCGAGTAGTTAGGCTTGGTCGATGAGTCGAAGAGCAGAGTGTTGTCATCGTTAGGCATCGGATTGCGGCTGGCATCGACATCCATGAATCCACGGCTAACGCCACCCTGCAGCATCTCGCTCTTGAACGGCGATGTACGGTAGGCATAGCCAAGACGGGCACTCAGATTAGGGAGGATACGATATTCACCGCCCACCTTGATGGTGTGCTGAAGGGCGGCATTGTCCTTCATGAGACTGTTGGTGCGGTCGTAGATCGAAGTATCCCACTCATAATCGTCGGTATAGAACTTCTGAGATGTGAAGTCCTTCATGTCGTACTCCACGCTGATCAGTCCCTTGCGGCCAAGGATGGCGGCAAAGCTTACCTGATATTCCCAAGGCGAGAAATAGCGGTAGTCATACTCGTAGGTTCCGCCGCCCGAATAGTCGGTGTTCTCAGGTGCATCGGTGATCATTCGGCCCGAATAGATATCGGTCATGTGCATCCATGTAGGAGTGTGGACAGCCACGCCGATGCGGAAAGCGTCAGACGGACGGATGATGATGCCTGCCTTGAGGTTGACGCCCGAACCCTTTGTCTCTATGTCATTCTGATATTCGGTGTAAGGACCTGCGTAGTTGCGCTGATAATCCTCGTTGAACTCAGTCGAGACGAATGAGTTAAAGTCGCTGATGCTCAGGGTAAGACCGCCGTAGATCATGTCGTCCCAGTTGCCTGAGAGACTGATGTTATACTCGTCGTTGCGGTTCTGCTCCCAGACCTTAAGGCGCTGGAACGTGCCTTCGACCAGTCCGTCAGGGTTGGCGGTATTGTATGCCTCCACGCCGTCGAAGCCCAGCGGTTTGTTGCCGGGACCGTAGCCGGTGGCGCGGTTGTCGATGGCAAGACAGTCGTAGCCAAAGATGGCTGTGAGTGGGAAATCATTGTCCTCCCAGCCGCCATTGACGTCGCCCATGTAACCGGGATCGCCCATCAGTCCCTTGTAGCGGAGCATGTTGTTGGAACGTGTGGCAAGATACTGTCCGAACGAACTGCGCGGATTGTTCAGCACCATCTGATAGCGGCGGTTGGTGCCGGCCGAGTGGTTGAATCCCACGCCGACGTTGAAGTTGACAAGATGTTCGCATGTGGGAGTCTTGAAAGAAGCCACGTAAGCGAGGTTATCGACGGCAAAGTCGGTCTTGTTGATCTTATGTTCGAGCGAGGCATTGACAGTAGTGCGGTTGAGCGAGAGCGACGGAGAGAAGCTCATCATGTTCGTGCCGCGAAGCACAGCGATGCCAGCAGGATTGTCGCCCATGCACGATACGTCACCGCCCACGGCTCCCATGGCTCCTGCCATCGACATGTAGCGGGCAGAACCTGTGATGTCTGTCGATCCGAATCGTGTGGCATCGGCCATGTTCTGTGCGTTGGCAGCTGCCATTGCCGAGATGCCGAGGATCGATGTGAAGAATAGTCTATTGTTAAGTATGTGTCTCATTTTCGTCAATAATAAAGTCATTTGGAATGCTTATCGGCGACCGCCGCGTGAACCGCCACCGCCTACACTGCCGCTGCTGCGCGAAGGAGCGCTGTATGAACTGCTGCTGCGTGTCGGGCTGCTGCTGCGCGAAGGTGTGCTGTAGGATGAAGTTGAGCGGGAACTCTGCGTAGGAGTACTCTGTGTGCCACGGTATGCCGAGCTGTTGCTGGTGCGGTTAGTGGTATTTGTCTCGCGGCTGGCGGCCTTGGTGCGCTGGGTCACAGCCTGACGTGTGGCATTGGCCGAACTTGTGCGGTTGGTGTTGGCTGAGCTTGTGCGGTTGGTCGAAGCCTTGCGACCGGTGGTTGCAGCCGGAGTGGCTGTGGGGCGGGATGTTGTGCCGGCATTGCCACGCATATTGCTCATGCCGCGCATGTTGCTGTTGCGAGCCACCGATGTGCTGCTAAATCCGCGATGATTGGCTGTGAGCGGAGTGCGTGTGTTGCTGCCCACGTTGTTGCGGTTGCCACGGTTGCGGTGGTTGATGGTGTTACCCCAGTGTGAACCGCCGACGCCGACCGATGTGCCTGGACCGAAGTGATGCGGCTGGAGTGGGTAGTATGGAGAATACCAACCGCCGTACCATCCTGCATAGTAGCCAGGATTCCAGCCCACATACCATGAACCCCAGTGATAGCCGAAGCTTGGTGTGCGCCACCACCATGGATCCCAATAGCAGTAATCCCAGTAGAATGGGTCATAGTAGGCCACATCATACCAAGGAGAATAGGCATAGAATCCGAACAGAGAGTTGTGGAAACGGTGGATGCGGTAGCTGTAGGCATAAGGATCGACCTCCACCTCCTTGACCACGAGTATAACGGTGTCGCGCTGTGTCTTGGCATTGCCCAGGAGGGACGCAGCCTTGGTGTCGTCATCGTCAGACGAGGTGAGCGAGGCGTCACCGCGACGGTTGTAGGCGTCGATGTCCCAGTCGTCGTTGGCATCGGTGCTCCAATCTTCTGTGGCTTCATATATTGCTTTCTTTGCTGCCTTCTTGCTGAAATAGATGTCGTCATCAACCTCTGCGCGTGCAGGAGTTGTAACCGAAACGGCAAGCATTGCTGCCATCAATGAGATAATCAACTTTTTCATAACGCGTATTTGTTTTGTGGTTCTTTGCCAATATGACCCCGATATTGCAAATAGGTTTAATTTTGCGGTTCGGAATTATTTTTTTATTATTTGCGCGACAAAAATAAGAAAAAAGTACGTATCTTTGCGCACGAAACAGTGACTTTAACTATTTTTTTAGTGTTTTTTTACACTTCACACGCAATTAATAATAGTTTTACAACATATTTTTAAGCATTTTCGCACTATGAATTACATCGAACTGACCGTCTCCATCGACCCAATGAGCGAGGACAACGCCGACATTCTTGCTGCCATGCTGGCTCCGCTCGGCTACGACAGTTTCTCGACCGAGGAGGACTGCCTGAAGGCCTATTGTCCGCAAAATATGTTCGACGCCTACAGCCTCACCGACTGTCTGGCTGAGTTCCCCATCGACGGAGTGAAGTTCGACTGGTGGCAGCATGAGGTCGAGACGCAGGATTGGAACGCACAATGGGAGTCGGAACATGCAACCGAACCTATCGCGTTCGGCGAACATACCATCGTGATTCATCCGCACATGTCGTTTGGCAGCGGTCATCATGAGACCACCTCCCAGCTGCTCGGCGAGATCGGCCGACAGCAGCTCGATGGCAGGACGGTGCTTGATATGGGCACGGGAACAGGTGTCCTTGCCATTGCCGCAGCGCTCAAGGGAGCCACACATGTGCGTGCCATCGAGATTGACGACTGGGTGGCTGACAACGCACGCGACAATGTCCTTGCCAATGATCTGGCGGGCCGCATCGTGGTGGAATGCGGAGATGCGGCGCTTCTGGCTGACGGCATGATGTATGACCTCGTGCTTGCCAACATCAACCGCAACGTGCTCCTCGCCGATATGGAGGCCTACGTATCGCACATGAACAGCCAGGCCACCCTGCTGATGAGCGGATTCTATGAGGCTGACGTACCTGCGATACGCCAGTGTGCCGAGGCGCTTGGATTGACCTACATCGCACATCAGAGCATGAACGACTGGGTGGTGATCCGTTTTCAGAAAAATTGATCAGACATTATGATACCGGAACTCGAAAACCGCAAGTGGAAGGTGCTTGAAAGCCAGCGCCTGTTGAACAAGGGAACATGGATGAACCTGCGTCAGGAACGTGTGCAACTGCCTTCGGGCAGCATCGTGCCTGAATGGTTCGTGCTCGAATTTCCTGATTGGATCAATGTGATTGCCATCACCAAGGACGGACATTTCGTCATGGAGGATCAGTATCGCCATGCCCTCGGACAGACACACTTTGAACTCGTGGCTGGCGTGATCGACCCGGGTGAGACTCCGCTCGAAGCTGCCAAACGTGAGCTCAGCGAGGAGACGGGCTTCGGCGGCGGCAACTGGTCGCTGTTCATGACCGTTTCGCCCAACCCGACCAACCACACCAATCTCAGCTACACTTTCCTCGCTACGGACGTTGAGAAACTGTCCGATCAGCATCAGGAGGCAACGGAGGACATACATGTGGACATCTTCACTCGTGACGAGGTGCTCGAACTGCTCAACACGGGCAGGATCATTCAGGCTTTGCACATTGCGCCTCTCTGGAAGTATTTCGCTACTACAGGCAAATGAATCTCCTGTTCTCCAACCCTCGTATGTTGTGCGTTGTAATCGCGTACCTTGTCATTGTCAGCCTTGTCACTTTCATCGCATACGGCATTGACAAATGGAAAGCGCGTCGCCAGCGCTGGCGCATCCCGGAATCTGCTCTTATCTGGCTGGCGGTTGCCGGTGGTTCCATCGCCGCGCTTTTTGCCATGCGCCTGTTTCATCACAAGACTCTGCACAAGAAATTTACTATTGGCATTCCTGTCATTCTTCTCGCTCAGCTTGCTCTGACTGCTTACCTTATCTTCGGAAATGCCAAATAACCTGTTTTGGTTACATCTAAGAGTTGGGAACTAACCAAAAAAAGTCTGGCGGTTAGATTTAAGACTTGGGAACTAACCAAAATAATGTTTTTGGTTAGAACTAAGAGTTGGGAACTAACCAAAATAATGTTCTTGGTTAGAGTTAAGAGTTGGGAACTAACCAAAATGGTGTGCTTTGGTTAGAACTAAGAGTTGGGAACTAACCAAAATAATGTTTTCGGTTAGAACTAAGAGTTGGGAACTAACCAAAATAATGTTCTTGGTTAGAACTAAGAGTTGGGAACTAACCAAAATAATGTTTTCGGTTAGAACTAAGACTTGGGAACTAACCAAAATAATGTTCTTGGTTAGAACTAAGAGTTGGGAATAAGAAAAAATGGTTTATGCGAGCTCGATGTCGTGGAAGAAAAGAGTAGGGAAATAGCCGTCGGTTACTTTCTCGGTGTCGTTGGCTACTTCGGCAAGGTTCTGCCATAGGGAAAGGATGTTGCCGGTGATGTTCATACCGGCAATGCCTTGTATGCGTTCGCCATGACGGAAAAGCTGTGCCTCGATGCCGAACGAGAAGTCGCCGGTGGCCTCGTTGCTGTTGCCGCCAAGGAAACCTGTGATGAGAATGACGTCGGAAGGAGAAGAGTCGAGAATCTGCTGGCGAGAGCGAGTGCCTGGCTCGATGCAAAGGACATTGACACCGCTCAACGTAGGAGCGACTGACATCTTGCGGCTATAGTAAGTGCCAAAAAGATAGGTGCAGAGACGTCCGTTGCGGATGATGTCGGTGGCAGAGGTACGCACACCCTCAAAGTCGAAGAGACAGGCTCCGTAAGCACCGTGATGCTGAGGTTCTTCGGTGATGGTGAGGATAGGAGAAGTGATGACAGAGTCGAGACGGTCGATGAGGAACGAGCGTTTCTGGTATAGGCTGTAGTCGGACATGGCATCGATGAGCGGACTTAACAGCTTCATGAGACATGTAGGCTCGACGGCAATAGTGTAACGGCCTGCAGGGACGGCACCTGAGCCAAGACGCCACAGGGCTGCATCGAGAGCCTTGCGACCGAGACCATCCAAAGCGGGCGAAAGACCTTTGAAGTCGATGGCATAGTCGAACCACCCGTCAGACGGACGAGAGTCGCCTTCGTCATGAAGGCTGACCGATGTGAAAGCATACGACTGACTGCAGAGACTCAGACCACGGAACCCCTGAGTGTCGGCAAGATATTGCCAGCCGCGACGATAGCCCAATTGGGTAGAGACATTGATGATGCGACTGTCTGCACCAAGAATAGGAGCTCCGACAGAGAGTGCCATGGCAACAGGATCAAAGCGGTCATTGCCTTCCTCGGAATAATTGCCTAACGCAATGGCTTCAAGTCGGTTCTGCTGGAGCGATGAGGCCTGGTAGTATCTCTTTGGATCGGGCAGCGAACGGTCGGGGTCGGGTGTGAGAAGACGGGTGCAGGCAATGCCGCTGGAGATGAGCGAAAGAATCTCGCTGCGTTCAAGGCGGTTGGTGCTGTATGTGCCATAACGACCATCGACATAGAGACGCATGACGAGCGCACAGCTGCTGTTCTGCTGGAGGGTTGAGACCTCGGCATCGTCGCATTGCACATTGAGCATGTCGATGCAAGACAGTTCCACGCGGGCTGCCTGAGCGCCCATTGACAGGGCCTGGCTGATGGTCCAATCGGCTATATCGATGCGTTTCATCCTACGGTGAGTTTATTGACTAAGACTGATGGCATTCCGCATGAAACCGGACAGGTCTGTCCTTCCTTGCCGCACTGCCATGTGAATGGAGGAATGTAGAGGTTGTTGGCTACGCCACGGATGTCGGCAAGAGTCTGCGGACCGTTGCCGATGATGTTTACGTCCTTGATAGGCTGTGTGAGGCGACCGTTCTCAATAAGGTATCCGCTGCTGACGAAGAACGAATAGTCGCCGGCTCCGATCTGCACCTGACCGTTGCTGAGGTCGCACACATAGATGCCCTGCTTGACGTCGGCAATGAGATCCTGCTCGCGGCATGGACCGGAGAGCATGTAGGTGTTGCGCATACGGGGAATAGGAATGTGACGGAACGAATTGCGTCGTCCGTTGCCTGTAGGCTCGATGCCGAAATGGCGTGCCGAGATGCGGTCGTGAAGGAAACTGGTGAGACGTCCGTCGGTGACGATGTGTGTGCATTGCGACGGAACGCCCTCATCGTCGAAGTGTATTGAACCGCGCATCTGTGGAAGAGTGCCGTCATCGACGATGTTTATGGAAGGATCGCATATCTGACGACCCAGTGAGTCTGTGAAGATTGATTCGCCGCGACGAATGAAATCGGCCTCAAAGGCATGACCAACGGCTTCATGCAGAAGTACACCGCTCGAACCGCTGCTCATCACCACGGGCATCTCGCCGCCACGTGCCTGAACGGCAGTAAGAGCGAAATGAAGTTTGTGGACGAGTCCGCTGACAACATCATCGAGCAGCTGAGGGGTGAGCATTGTGAGCGGACAGAGATACGAACGGCTCTCGTTGGCGCGTTCGGTGCGACCCTCATGCCTGATGACAGCCGAGACAGACAAACTGGTGACAGGGCGTTCCTCCTCAGCAAGATGTCCGAAGCTGTTGAACACGGCAAATCGTTTGGTGCGATGGGCGATGTTGGCATTGAGGCTCACCACACGGCTCTCGGCCTGCATGACGGCATCGCGCAGCTGGTTGAGATAATCGACAAGATTGTGGATGTCATCACCTGTGGGCTGGAATGTAAGACCTTCGTTGACGTAGAAATCAGGCGAATAATGGTGCGTCTCAACAGGAGGGACAGAGGCTGCTGTGTGTGTGGAGTTGCAGATTCGGGCAGCCTGACGTACGGCAGATAGGAGCGACTGAGGCGTGACGTCCTCGGTATAGGCATAACCTGTACGTTCGCCGGTAACGACACGGACACCGGCACCATAGTCGATGTTCTGCGATGCACGGTTTTCGCCTCCGCTCAGCAGGCTGACCATGGTGGTGCAGCTGTGTTCGAAGTAGATGTCAACGTAGTCGGCGCCAAGGTTTAATCCTTCCTTGACAACAGTTCGGAGATCTTCTTCTGGAATTTGGAATTGCCGCATAGGTTCTGGAGTTTTTCATAATCGACCTTCAGATCGCGAAGGAGGAAATCGCGTCCTGCATTCTTCTCGGCAGCGCGCATATCGGTGATGGTGTGCCACTCGTTGCTGAAGAGTTCGGTATAGTCATAACGGAAGTCGGTGCTGCCGTGAGTGTCGATGTCTTCGAGCAACTGTCCGAAACTATACTCACCGACAGGCTTGCCAGGAAGCCAGACGTGCTGTTCCTCCTTGCCCTTGTTGTCGATGGCTTCGTCGATCACATCAACATCGCGCAGATGAGAGACGATATTACCTGTCAGCTTGGAAGGCAGGTGAAGGATGAGGGAGATCTGTTCGGTGGTGAACTTGCGTTCGGGGAAACTGTTGTAGATGAGACCGCAAACCACGGCGCAGAGGAAGTCGTAGTAACGGCGCGAGATGTTCTGTGTGTCTTCCTCAAACTCGAAGTTCTTCATGTTCTGGGCTGCAAACGAGAGCTCTGCACCATAGAGACAGATGACCCAAGACATCTGGAGCCAGAGGAGGAGCAACGGAAGGGCAGCAAACGAACCGTAGATGGCACTGTATTTCGACACCCAGATCTGTCCGTTGATATAGAGGTTCTGGAACGCAAGGAATCCGACGCCTGCCACAGCACCAGCAACGAGGGCATTGGTGAATTTGACCTTGGCGTTAGGGATTACCATATAGACCAGCGTGAACACGATGATAATAAGGATGTATGGCACCCAACGGAGGATGAATCGCAGAGTGGCAGACAGAGTCTCGTCGAGGATGCCGCTGCTGAGGAAGGTGTGAGAGGCAATCTGAAGACCGCATACCAGGAAGATGAGTATCGGGATGACGATCATAATGCTGAGATAGTCGGTGACCTTGCGCACCGTGCTTCGTCCCTTCTTCTGCTGCCAGATGCCATTGAACACAGCTTCGATATTGCCGATAAGGCTGTAGATGACCCAGATGAGCATGACGATACCGAGTCCCATGATGACGCCGGTCTTAGCATGTTCGAGGTAACTGTCGGCAAAACGGAAGATGTAGGTTATGGTCTCGTCCTGACCGGTCTCAGCATGTGCCAGGGATTCCTGAAGCAAATCCTGGACATTGAAGCCTTTGGCGATGCCGAGGATCATGGCAAAGAGAGGAACGATGGAGAGCATCGTGTAATAGGTGAGGGCTGAGGCCTTCTCCATCATGCGGTCGGCAAGGAAGAAACGCACGGAGAGGAAGAGTGCCTTTATGATGCTGATGAAATAGCGAAATGTGCCTGAGACATTCTCTGCCGTCATTCGCCATACGTCGTAGGTCAGGAACTTGATGGCAAGCCTGACAAGCGTTACTGGGTTTTTGGTCATGGTAGTTGCGGATGGAATAACAAAAGATCGGTTCGTTTGACAAAGGGGAAATCACATCGATGAGTGATCACTTATCCATGGTGAGCGATGTGGTGCCAATGAGCTTGCCGTCAGCATAGACCTCGAACTGATAGCGGCCGGGATCGAGGGTTTCGTTGCGGTTCCAATAGAGAGTAACTGGCAGTTCGTCGCCACCGTATTCGATGGTCTTCTTCATGGAATACTGAACCATCGAACCGTCATACTTGAATGAGCCTGACTTGCTGTTGGTGAGCAGTTCCTCGCTTGGCTTGAGGATGCGGACGTAGATGTCCTTCTCGCCAGTCTGTGCGGTGACATTGGCTCCGACGGTGAAGGTCACAACAAAGAGAGTTGTGGACTTGAGCGATGTGGTCTTCTTGCTACGTTTGTTCTGAGCTTCGGCACGGAGACCTACGGCTGTGAGATGAGAGGCAATATCGACTTTCTGTTCGAGCTTCTTGTTCTGCTCCTTGAGATTGGCATTGGCATTGCTCACCTGACGAATCTGCTGGCGCACCTCCTTGTTTTCGGCCAGAAGAGCCTCGTTGACCTGATTGAGCGAATCGACCTGAGCCACATAATAACGGAGAACGCCGCGCACCGTGGTAAGCTCTTTCTTGAGTTCGGCAATCTTGCGGGCATCTTCGGCTTTGGTCTGACGCAGCTCCTCGACAAGGCGCTGAATCTTGATGCGCTGATCCTCGAGCTTCTGTTCGAGCGAGTCGTTGTTGACCTCCAGACGATAGCCCTCATACTGGATGGCAAGCTGGGTATATTCGTCGGCAAGCTCCTCTTTTTCGAGTGCGTACTGCTCGGTCAGAAATTCAACGGTGTCGCGCTGTGACTTGAGAGCCACAACGAGCCATATAATGGCACCTACAAGTACGGCTCCGACAACACTCAGAATGATGATCTGTTTCTTATTCATAGCTTCGTGATTAAGTCAATTTGGGCGCAAAGGTACATAAAAAACATGAAATGAACGAATAATTGTTGTAAAATTTTAAAATGTGTGCAATTATTTTTGGATTTGTTTGGAAAATACAATGAATATTTATACCTTTGCCCGAAATATAATATAAATATTACGCTGAAATGAAGATTAAAAAGTCAATATTGCTGATCTTTGTCAACATCATTCTGATGGTTGTCCTTGTGTTCGCCATAACCATATTCGTTATGCCGCAATGGTTGAACGACATCACAGGACACGGCATCGCGCGACGTGTGCCTAACGTCATCGGCCTTCAGTCAGACTATGCAGTGCAGAGCATTGCTGCTGCCGAACTCAATCCGATTGTCGTTGATACGGTCTATAGCGACGGACGTCAGCCGGGCGAGGTTATCGAACAGTTGCCTGAAGGCGGACTGCCTGTCAAGCCTCACCGACCGGTCTATCTGACCATCAATGCCTACAATGTGCGTCAGGTTACATTCCCAGATGTCATCCAGTGGTCAAGCCGACAGGCTCTGTCAATGTTGAAAGAGTTGAATTTTGTTGCCGACTCGGTGAAATACGAACCGTTTGAGTTCGACGACCTCGTGCTGTCCGTCACCAGTCTTGAGACAGGAAAGGAAATGGAGGCGGGAACACAGTATCCAATACGTACTCATGTCGTGGTACATGTAGGAAGCACACAGGTGGAGATTGTGGCCGAGAACGACTCGATTGAAGAGACATTTTTTGAGTGATGGAACTGTTCGAGCATTTCAGATTCGTGGCTGACAAGGGCCAGGGACTTATCCGTGTGGACAAGTTTCTTGTGGATCGTATCGTAGGCACATCGCGCAACCGCATCCAGAAGGCAGCCGACGAAGGCTATATCCTCGTAAATGGCAAGCCTGAGAAAGTGAGTTACAAGGTGAAGCCATGTGATGTGGTGCAGGTTATGATGGACCGTCCGCGTCATTCGACCGAAATACTCCCAGAGGATATCCCATTGGACATCGTGTATGAGGATCAGGACCTGCTCGTGGTCAATAAGCCTGCGGGAATGGTGGTTCATCCGGGTCATGGCAATTACACGGGCACACTTGTCAATGCCCTTGCTTTCCATCTGCAGAAGCAGGGCATCAGCTTCGATATGAGCGAAGAGGAAACTGAGAACGAAGACCAGACGCCGGACTATCAGAAAAGGGCTGGACTGGTGCATCGAATTGACAAGGAGACAAGCGGTCTGCTCGTGATTGCCAAGACCGATGATGCCGGTACGTCGTTGAGCCGTCAGTTCTTCCACAAGACAACACGCCGTCTCTACACAGCTCTGGTGTGGGGCCATGTAGATGCCGATGAGGGTGTCATTGAAGGAAACATTGGACGCAACAAGCGCGACAGGATTCTGATGGACTTCTACCCGGCTGGCAGCGAAGAGGGCAAACCGGCAGTGACTCACTATCGCGTGCTGGAACGTCTTGGCTATGTGACGCTCGTGGAATGCCGTCTGGAAACAGGTCGCACGCATCAGATCAGGGTGCACATGAAGCATATCGGACACACGCTGTTCAACGACTCGACCTACGGAGGCAACCAGATACTGAAGGGAACGACCTTCGCCAAGTATTCGCAGTTTGTCAGGAATTGCTTCGAGACATGTCCGCGCCAGGCTCTGCATGCGAGGACTCTCGGATTCAAGCATCCAAGGACAGGCGAGGAGATGGACTTTGAGGCACCTCTGCCGGCAGATATGCAACAGCTCGTGGAACGCTGGAGAAACTATATCTCGCAGCGCTGACACATATTGATCAGAACAATAAAACGATTATTGAATATAAAAATGAAAAAACGTATAGCAATCATAGCAGGCGGCGACTCAAGCGAACACGTAGTCAGCCTGCGCAGCGCACAGGGCATCTGGAGCTTCCTGAATCACGATAAATACGATGTGTCGATTGTAGTGATGAAGGGTCAGGACTGGAAACTGGTGTCGTATGACGGCACAAACTATGACATGGACCACACCTGGCCAATCGACCTCAATGACTTCAGTGCCATGGTCGATGGCGAGAAGAAACAGTTCGACTTTGCCTATATCATCATCCACGGCACACCGGGCGAGAACGGTCTCGTGCAGGGTTATTTCGACCTGATCGGAATGCCATACAGCTGCTGTGGCGTACTGGCTGCAGCCCTGACATGCAGCAAGTATTTCTGCAACAAATACCTTTCGACCATGGGAATCCCTGTGGCAAAGAGCATCCTGCTGAACAAGGGCGAGAAGGTTTCGACCGACGACGCTGTGGCTCAGCTTGGACTGCCTATGTTCGTCAAGCCTAATTCCGGCGGATCGAGCTATGCTACCACGAAGGTTAAGACTGCCGATCAGCTTCAGCCTGCCATCATCGAGGCAATGAATGAGGCTACGGGAGAGGTGATCATCGAATCGTTTATGCAGGGCACGGAGATTACATGCGGCTGCTACAATTCGCGCGATGGCCTGCGTGCATTGCCAATCACAGAGGTGGTGTCGAAGAAGGAATTTTTCGACCTTGATGCAAAATACAACGGTGCAGTGGAGGAGATCACACCTGCCCGTCTGAGTGAGGAACTGACTCTGCGTGTGCAGGAACTGACCAAACGCATTTACGGTTATGTCGGCGCAAAGGGCATCATCCGTGTGGATTATATCATCATCGACGGTGAGCCTCATCTGCTTGAGGTCAACACAACGCCTGGCATGACCGCCACATCGTTCATCCCACAGGAGGTGCGTGCCGCCGGTCTCGACATCAGCGATGTGATGGACGATGTAATCAACTCATCATTGAATCTTAAAAAGTAAACCAAACTCTAAACTTCATAAACCATGGAACAGAACAAACATCCCGAATTTGAAGAGATCAGATGTTTCTATGACGAAGATGTGCCATCGAAACTCTGGCCATTGGCAGACGAGCCTGCCATCGAACCATTTGTCAAGGCTGTGAAACCAGACCTTGACATGGATAAGTTCCGTATGCAGGTCAAGTCGCTGCATACAATCAAGGATTTCCAGGAGAAGATCGTGGCTCAGTTCGTGCTCGGCCTGGCAAAACAGACAACCGATTCGCTCGAACTCAAGGGCACTGAAAATATCAAGGCTGGACGTGCCGCAACATATATCACTAACCATCGTGACATCGTGCTCGACTCTGCATTCCTTAACAGTATGCTGGCCGTGCAGGGTATGGATACAGCAGAGATTGCCATCGGCGACAACCTGCTGGCTTACGATTGGATCAAGGATCTGGTGCGCCTGAATAAGTCGTTCATCGTGTTGCGCAGCGTGCCTGTGCGTCAGATGCTGGAAGTCTCAAAGCGTCTCTCTGCATACATCCATTATACTATTAAGGAAAAGAAGAACCCAGTCTGGATTGCCCAGCGTGAGGGTCGAAGCAAGGACAGCAGCGACCAGACTCAGTCATCGGTAATTAAGATGCTGGCTATGGGCGGAGAAAGCCGTGACCTCATCCAGAATATCCGTCAGCTCAACTTCCAGCCTGTGGCATTGAGCTATGAGTTTGACCCATGCGATTATCTCAAGGCCCAGGAATTCCAGTTGAAGCGCGATAACCCGGAATGGAAGAAGACCAAGCAGGATGACCTCCTCAGCATGGCTACTGGCCTGCGTGGATACAAGGGACGTGTGGTATTCACTATCTGCCCGGAGATCAACGATACGTTCGACACCTATCCATGGATCAATGATAAGAACGCTCAGGTCAATACCGTATGCCAGACCGTTGACAAGGCTCTCCATTCGCACATGGAACTCTTCCCAATCAACTATGTGGCTTATAACCTGAAGTACGAGACAGATAAGTATGCCGACAAATATACAGCCGAGGAGGAGAAGAAGGCACTTGCCTACCTCAACGGTCAGTTGGCAAAGATCCAGATTCCTAACCGCGATGAGGCCTTCCTTTGGGAGCGTCTGCTCACCATGTACAGCAATCCGGTGGTGAACAAGGAGAACGCATAAGTATTACGCACTAATAATTACATATAATATATCATGGACGAGAAGATAGTAAACGAGCTCATTGACGAGCTTATCAAATTGTCATTTGCCGAAGATATCGGCGACGGTGATCATACCACACTGAGCAGCATTCCGGCTGATGCCATCGGTGCCCAGAAGCTTCTGGTGAAGGAAGAAGGCATCCTTGCAGGCGTAGAGATTGCAAAGCGTGTGTTCAATGCTTTCGACCCAACATTGAAGATGGAGGTGTTCATCGAGGATGGCGCTCATGTCAAACCTGGTGATATCGCTTTCATCGTGACCGGCAAGGAGCAGTCGCTGCTTCAGACCGAACGTCTCATGCTCAACATCATGCAGCGCATGTCGGGCATCGCTACTATGACAGCCAAGTATGTCAAGGCTCTCGAAGGCACCAAGACACGTGTGCTCGATACTCGCAAGACCACTCCTGGTATGCGCATCCTTGAGAAGATGGCTGTGAAGATCGGTGGCGGTTGCAATCACCGCATCGGACTCTTCGATATGATTCTGTTGAAGGATAATCACGTTGATTTCGCAGGTGGCATCCATAATGCCGTACAGCGTGCCAAAGATTACTGCGCTGCCAAGGGCAAGAACCTGAAGATTGAGGTTGAGGTGCGTAATTTCGAAGAGCTTGATCAGGCTCTGGCTGAAGGCGTGGATCGTATCATGTTCGATAACTTTACTCCTGCTGACACACGCAAGGCTGTCGAGATCGTTGGCGGTCGTTGCGAGACAGAGTCTTCCGGTGGCATCACTTATGACACAATGCTGCCATACGCACAGGCAGGCGTTGACTTCATATCATTCGGCGCTCTCACTCACTCTGTGAAAGGTCTTGATCTCAGCTTCAAGGCTGTGAAAGCTTAATAGAGGATCCTCGAAGTAAATATCGAGTTGGCGATTTAATCTAAGATCTGATTTAGCCTAATAAAAAACTCCCGCATCCGTTAAAGATGCGGGAGTTTTTTGTGTGGTGGCCTATTAGCCGCCGAAGTTATCGAAGCGGATCATGTCGTCTTCAACACCGAGAGAGTGGAGGAGATCGAGCACGGTCTTAGCCATCATCGGAGGACCGCAGAGGTAGTACTCACAGTCTTCTGGAGCATCGTGCTGCTTCAGGTAGGTGTCGCCCATTACTGGAGCTACGAAGCCTGGAGTGTACTTGATTCCAGCTGCATCTGCCTTTGGATCTGGACGGTCGAGGGCAAGATGGAAGTGGAAGTTAGGGAAGTCCTTCTCAAGCTGGAGGAAGTCATCGAGGAATGGAATCTCCCCAAGAGCGCGTGCACCGTAGAAGTAGTGCATTGGACGCTGACGATCCTCTGGAGCGATGCCATTGCCCTTGAGCATGTGCATAATCTGTGCACGGAGAGGAGCCATACCGGCACCACCACCGACCCAAATCATCTCGCGACCAGAACCATAAACAGGACGGAACTCACCGTAAGGACCTGACATGATAACCTTGTCGCCTGGCTTGAGGTTGAAGATGTAAGAAGATGCGATACCTGGGTTGACAGGCATGAAGTTGTTTGCATCTGGCTTTTGCTGCTCACGTGGCAGGAATGGAGGAGTTGCGATACGTACGTTAAGCGTGATGATATCGCCCTCGTCTGGGTAGTTAGCCATTGAGTAAGCACGGATTGTTGGCTCAGGGTTAGAGCAGTGGAGGTCGAAGAGGTGGAACTTCTCCCAAGCAGGAAGATAAGTGTCACCGATGAGAGAACGGTCGAAGTCCTTGTAATCGATCTCAAACTGTGGGATGCGGATCTGAGCGTACGAACCAGGTTCGAAGTTCATGTGCTCGCCAGCAGGCAGAGCCACCTTGTACTCCTTGATGAATGTAGCCACGTTCTTGTTGCCAATAACGGTGCATTCCCATTCCTTAACGCCGAATACGTCATCTGGTACTGTTACCTTTGCATTTTCCTTGATCTTCGACTGACAAGCGAGACGATAGTGCTGCTTGATCTGCTTACGAGTGAAGAAGCCGACCTCGGTAGGGAGGATATCACCGGCGCCTTCTTCGATGATGCACTTACACTGACCGCACTTACCGCCGCCACCGCAAGCTGAAGAAAGGAAGATACCACCTGACTGAAGTGCTGCAAGGGCAGTAGTGCCGATGCCTGCCTCAATCTGCTTCTTGCCATTGACATCAATGTTGATGTTGCCCGATGGAACAAGCCAAGCCTTGATGACGAGCAAGAGAGCTACGAGTATAAGAATAACTATCAAGAATACGATGATAGCAAAAATCATTGTAGATGTCATAATTAATTTCTAATTTTTGTTGGTGTTAATAATTAATTATAACTGGATGCCGCTGAAGCTGAGGAAGGCAATAGCCATCAAGCCAGTGGCGATGAAGGTGATACCGAGACCCTTGAGAGGAGCAGGAATGTGGCTGTAAGACAACTTCTCGCGGATGGCTGCGATACAAGCGATGGCGAAGAGCCAGCCGATACCAGAGCCAAGTGCATAGACTGCAGCATAGCCAATGTTCTCAAACTCCTTCTGCTGCATGAAGAGCGAGCCACCGAGGATGGCGCAGTTCACAGCGATGAGTGGGAGGAAGATACCAAGTGAACCGTAGAGAGCAGGGAAGAACTTCTCGACAACCATCTCAACAATCTGAACGATGGCAGCAATAACTGCGATGAACACGATGAACGAGAGGTATGAGAGGTCGATGCCTTCGCCAAAGTAACCTGGCTTGAGCACTGTCTCATTGAGCAGGTAGTTGACAGGCAGGGTGACGAGCAACACGAATGTTACGGCTGCACCGAGGCCAACGGCTGTCTTTACAGTCTTTGACACTGCAAGGTAAGAACACATACCAAGGAACAGTGCAAAGATCATATTGTCGATAAAGATCGACTTAACGAATAGATTTAAATATTCCATAGTACAGTGTTATTATTTATCTTGAAGGTCTGGATTCTTGGCACGGAGGTACCAGATGATGCAACCAAGGAGAATCAGGGCAGCTGATGGCATCACGAAGAAGCCGCAGTTCTGATATCCGTCGTAGCCTGCCTCGTTGACGAAGCGTGCGATGACGTCAAAACCGAACAGTGTGCCTGAACCAAAGAACTCACGGAAGGTGGCAACAACGAAAAGGATGATGGCATAGCCAAGACCGTTTCCGAGACCGTCGAGGAGGGCAGGCCAAGGCTTGTTGCCAAGGGCGAATGCCTCAAGACGACCCATGAGGATACAGTTGGTAATGATAAGACCAACATATACCGAGAGCTGCTTGCTGACCTCGAAAGCGTAAGCCTTGAGAATCTGGTTGACGATAATTACGAGAGCTGCTACAACCACGAGCTGTACGATGATTCGGATACGGTTCGGAATTGTGTTGCGCAGCAGTGAGATGATCACGTTGGCAAATGCAAGTACGCAGGTGAGGGAGATACCCATCACGAGGGCTGGCTTCATCTGTGTGGTTACAGCGAGAGCCGAGCAGATGCCGAGAACCTGTACTACGACAGGGTTGTTTGTCCAAAGTGGACCGGTGAAAACACCGGGTTTCTTTTCTGCCATAATTGTTTATTTGTTTTCAGGTTCAACATTCTCACAAGACTCACCCTTGCAGTAGCCTTCGCCCTCACCGCAGCATGGAGCTGCAGCCTCGCCACAGCACTCTGTTGAGAGAGCCATTGGCTTGATGCTGAGGAGGAAGTTCTTATAGCCCGAAAGTGAGTTGAACATCATGACGCTTACGCAGTCAGATGTCTTTGTAGCACCAGTGATGCAGTCAACGTGTTCGCCGCCTGCAACAAAGCGGTTGGCCTTGCCTGGCTTATTTACGTCGATAGAGGCGAGTTCGCCGTCTTTCCATACGTTCTTGCCACAGAATGCGGCAGCGAAGTTAGGATCGTCCTTGATCTTAGCACCAAGACCTGCGGTCTCACCGGCATGGTCGAACGAGCAGCCATAAACCTGACCCTCTGCATCGACTGCGATATAACCCCAGATAGCATCCCAAAGACCGGCGCCATACATACACATTATATAATATGTAGTACCACCGACGTTAGCGCAGAATACTGGAAGCTGGGCATCGGCCTTAACCTCGCCCTTTGAGAACTGCTGCTTGGCAACAAGTTCGAATACATTAACGCCCTCAAGCTGGTTGCCCTCGACGTTAACAGCGAGCAGGTTCTGATCCATGTTGAGCTCGTCCCAGATCTGTGCGGCATTGTCGAGAGTGACATCCTTGCCAAGTACAGAGCTGATTGAAGAGAGGATCTGCTGCTTCTTCTCGTTGTCAGAGTTTGCCTTCTGCTGTGGAGCCAGACCTACGGCAGCCACGGTAAGCAGAACGGCAACGAGAACTGTCAAAACGGTAGCGTAAATGACAGTATATACATTTGAATTACGATTCAGTGCCATAGTCATTTAAGCTTTTACGCGCTTTGCACGCTTGTTAATATTTGCGTCAACAACATAGTAGTCGATAAGTGGAGCAACGGCATTACCAAGGAGTACTGCCATCATTGCGCCTTCTGGATAACCAGTGTTGAACATACGGATGATGATAGCCATTACACCGATGAAGGCACCATAGATGAACTTGCCGGTGTTGGTGCGGCAGCCAGTGACAGGGTCAGTGGCCATGAACACAGCTGCGAATGCGAAACCACCGAGGCAGAGCTGCTGGGCAACTGTTGGAGCCGACTCAGAGCAGGCACCGATGATTGCCGACATCACTGCACCGCCAGCAAATACGCTGAGCATGATGCGCCATGAAGCAACCTTGGTGATGAGCAGGAGAGCTGCACCGAGGAGGATTGCCAATGTAGATGTCTCAGCGATAGAACCAGGGATGCAACCGAGGAAGGCGTCCATTGTAGAGTAGGTGGCAGCGTCGAACGAGCCATCAGCTACCTGTGCAAGTGGAGTAGCGCCTGAGAAACCATCGATAACCGTAGTGCCCTCGATAGGATCGTTGTTCCACCAGTTGCCGGTACGTACGAATACGTTGTCGCCTGACATTGCCTTTGGATAGGCGAAGAACAGGAAGGCACGGGTGATGAGAGCAGGGTTGAAGATGTTCATACCTGTACCACCAAAGATCTCCTTAGCGAATACTACAGAGAAGGCAGTGGCAACAGCAATCATCCAAAGAGGAGTGTTGACTGGCACAATCATTGGGATGAGGAGACCTGTGGCAAGGAAACCTTCTGCCACCTCCTCACGCTTGCAAGCAGCAACGGCCATCTCGATACCGAGACCAACTACGTAGCTGACTACAACCTTAGGAAGGAATGCGCCAAAACCATAGAGGAACTGCATGAACCAGCCGTCGTTGATGCCGAGGGCGAGGTCGTGCTGATAACCAACGTTCCAGCAGCCAAAAAGCAGAGCAGGAACCAAAGCGAGAATCACCATGATGATGACGCGCTTCGAATCGACTGAGTCGTGAACCTGCACACCCTTGCGGCCTGCAGTGTGACGTGGAACGAAGAGGAAGGTATGGAAGCTGTCATAGATAGACCAGAACTTCTCATATTTGCCGCCTTTTTCGAAATTAGGGGCAATCTTTTCTTCAATAAAATCGTTAAGCTTCATGACTTATTCCATCTCTTTACGAAGTTTAACAAGACCGTCGGCGATCACCTGCTGAACAGGGGTCTTCGAGGTACATACGAACTCACAGAGAGCAAAGTCTTCAGGAGCAACCTCATAGATGCCCAGTGCCTCCATCTTGTCGATGTCATAGGCGAGGACTGCCTTATAGAGATGCTCTGGATAAATATCCATAGGGAAGACCTTCTCCCATTCGCCACTTACGATAAGTGCACGAGGACCGCCCTTGAGACGGGCATCCAATGTCCACTTCTTGCTCTTGAACAGGCCGAAGAGACCTGAGAGACCGGTGTGGCTTACAGAATAGCGGTTGAGACCTGGAGTGATCCAGCCGAACAGCTCGTCGGTTGTGCCGCCGTCAGGGATGACGGTAACGGTGTTGTCATAGAATCCTACGACACCCTGCTTGCCGGCGTTCTGACCTGTCAGGACGTTGCCTGCGATCCAGCGCTGCTCATACTCTGTCTGTTTTACCTTGCCGTTGAGCACACTTTCGAGGCTCTGGCCTGGCAATACCTTAGCATAGCCTGGAGTTACGATTTCCGAACCTGCTACGGTGATGGTGCGTGTGAAGTCAGCCTTGCCAGCCAATACACGGCCAATGACGATCACGTCGAAGGCGCTGACTGTCCAGACAACCTCGCCCTTGTTTACAGGCTTGATGTGGTTGATCTGTACGCCAACGTTGCCTGCTGGGTGAGGACCTGCGAACTCTACCACCTCAGCATCCTTGAGCTGAAGGCCGCTGCCAGCCTTTGCGCCGACATAAACCTTACCGGCGGTGAGCTTTGCGAGAGCCGAGATACCGCGCTGGAGATCCTCCTCCTGACCCTTGACTACGAATGAGAAGTCTGGGGCGAGAGGTGCAGTGTCCATTGCAGTGACGAAGATGTCGCGTGGCTCGCAGTCAGGGTTGGCCACCACGCAGTATGGACGCTGCTTGATGAATGGCCACACACCGGCATTGAGCAATGCAGACTTGATCTCGTCAGCCTTGGCGCTTGCAGGATTAACAGCAGGAAGTTCTACACTTGTGCCCTTGCCATCATTTGCGATGACGATGCCAAGCACTTTGCGTCGCTCGCCACGTACGACCTCCTCAAGGGTGCCGCTGACAGGGCTCACGAACTTAATCTCAGGATGAAGCTTGTCGGTGAAGATTACATCTCCAGCCTTCACAGCCTCTCCGGCCTTGACGGCAATCTTAGGAGTAATGCCAGAGAAGTCATCTGGAACGAGAGTCACCTTATCGGCGGCTTTCGTGCTGACATACTTCTGTTCAGCATCACCTGCAAGATTGATGTCCAAGCCTTTGTTAAGCTTAATTAAACTTGCCATTAGTTGTGATTAATATGAATGATTAATAATTTATTTCGCTAATACGTCACAAAAGAATCATAGATATCATTGCGTACTTGCGGCGCGAAGATAATGATTTTTTTGATATTTTACATGCTTACATTTATATATTTTGGTTTGTAAATGCCATTGAGCAATGTTAAAATCAGAGTTTGAAAGTTTCACTTGTCAAATTTTCAGTGTGTTTTCTTGGATAAATGATTTTTTTTATGTAATTTTGCGCCCGTAAAAAGAGTGAATAAATGACTGGAATGCGACTGCAGAATTGCAATATGCTTTCCTCAAAATAACAAAGGTCTTTTGTCGCGCGTACATTTATATATTTATATAGTCCTGGCTGTCCTTGTCTGCACGCAGTGCCGATTAGGTCGTCTCATGGCTCAAAACGACCCGCAGATAGGCATGTATTGGGCTGTTCCGACTCTTTATAATCCTGCCTCGGCCGGTACTGACTCTGCCCTTCATATCACGGCGCTTGACCGTATGCAGTGGGTCGGCGTCAAGAATGCTCCGCGCACATTCTTCGCTTCTCTCGATCTGCCATTCAAGGTTCGCCAGTCGCGTCATGGCGTAGGCGTGTCGGTCATGAACGATCAGGCAGGTCTATTCAATACCACACAGCTCGGTGCGCAGTATTCTCATAGTTTTGCGCTATGGGGTGGCAGACTTGCGCTCGGTCTTCAGGCAGGCATGGTCAATCAGGCTTTCCGTGGAGGCGATATTTACATGCCTGATGGAGATGCGTGGGATCGTCAGGATGACGGACTTCCTACGGGCGATATCTCCGGTATGACCTTCGATTGTGGTTTTGGAGCCTACTATGAGTGTCCATGGTTCTATGCAGGTCTTTCTGCTCAACATCTTACCGGCGGAGCTATCGATTTGGACGAATATGCATACACAGAATTGACGCGTACATACTTTTTTAATGTCGGATGCAATATTCCGATAAAACGCTCGTTATTATTAGTGCAACCTTCCATTTTGGTCAAAACAACCTTTCAGGCATTGCAGACCGACTACAACCTGCGAGTCTTGTACGATCGGAAGTTCTGGGGAGGAATCACCTTCCGTCCGGGTGATGCGGTAGTGCTTATGGTGGGCGCCAATGTGGGCAATATTGTGCTCGGTTATGGCTACGACATCGGCATTTCTCCGCTTGCTAAGGCTTCGAACGGCAGCCACGAACTGATGGTCACCTATTCGATGAAGCTCGATTTGGACAAGAAGAAACAGCACGCCCATAAGTCTATCAGAATTCTGTGACGTCATTCATGACATTCTCTACAGGGCTGCTGCAATTCAAACCGATTGACAGTAAAAAGATATAAAATGAAGAAAATTCTTCTGACAATGGCAGCCCTGGCTGCAGTTTTATTGCTCCACACCTCGTGCTCCAAGTCGCTTAGCGGCGGTGGAGGCGGTGAGGTTACCGGTGTGCGAGGCAGGGCTTGGAACGAACCACAGCCTTACGGAATGGTGCTCGTGAAGCGCGGATCTATACAGGTCGGTGCGCAGGAGCAGGATAGTCTCTGGGGCGATCTCCCTGAGGCAAAGGGCGTATCGGTCGATGCATTCTGGATGGACGAAAAGGAGGTCTCAAATGCTCTTTATCGTCAGTTCGTATTCTATGTGCGTGACTCCATCATCCGCGAGCGTCTTGCTGATCCTGCCTACGGTGGCAACGACGATTTCAAGATCACCGAGGATAAGTATGGCGAGGCCGTCACACCACACCTCAACTGGTCAAAGCCTATTCCTTGGCGCAAGCCTAACGAAGATGAGCAGAGAGCCATTGAGAGTGTCTATGTGACAGATCCTATCACGGGCAGGAAGATGCTCGATGCAAGTCAGATGTACTTCCGCTATGAGGTGTTCGACTACAAGTCGTATGCCCAGCGCCGCTACCGTCTCGATGCCGAGCGTCGTAACTACAACACCGACATTCCTGTAAACTATAACGAGGAGATTCTCATCTCAAAGGACACAGCGTTTATCGATGATGATGGACACATCGTTTCGAACGTCATCGAGCGACCATTGTCCAGCGCATACGACTTCCTCAACACTTACATTGTCAATATCTATCCCGACACCACTGTTTGGGTCAATGACTTTGCCAACGCATACACCGAGCAGTACTCGCGTTATTACTTCTCGAACCCAATCTATGACGACTATCCGGTGGTAGGCGTAAGCTGGGAGCAGGCAAATGCCTTCTGTGCGTGGCGTACAGAATATCTTAAGTCGAGCTACGGAATGCGAGGTATCGAGGTCGAGCCTTTCCGTCTGCCAACCGAGGCAGAATGGGAGTATGCCGCACGTGCCGGAAACAACGACCAGCGCTACAGCTGGAAGACTGACGTCACACGCACTGAGAAAGGTTGTTTCAATGGTAACTTCAAGCCTGGCGATGGCGACTATTCTAAGGATGGCTACATCATCACTTCGCCTGTAGGAGCCTACAGTTCGAATGACTTCGGTCTTTACGATATGTCGGGCAATGTGGCTGAATGGACATCGACAGCATGGTCGGAGAGTGGCGTACAGAGCACAGCCGACATCAACCCTGACTATCAGTATCAGGCTGCTGCCAACGATCCATACCGCCTGAAGCGCAAGGTGATTCGTGGCGGTTCATGGAAGGATGCCAGCCACTATGTGCGTGCCGATGTGCGTACGTGGGAATATCAGAATGAACAGCGTTCGTTTGTAGGTTTCCGATGTGTGCGCACATATCTTGGCACCAACAAGGTGAACGTCAAGAGCGGAGGCGCGAAGAAGTCAACGAAAGGTTCTTCACCTGCACCTAAGCAGCGTTCCGGTGGAGGAGGTTCACGTTCGGTAAGACGATAAGGCTGACTGACGTCCCTTTCCAATTCCATTGATACTTTTTCACTTCCCCAAACATCCCTTTCACACCACTTATACAACCCTTTTCTAAAACTTCACAATCATGAAACTGAAAAGAAAGACATTGCTTAGTCCTAAGACTTTCAATTATCTATATAGTATTGGCGCAGCAGTCGTAATCCTCGGCTCACTGTTCAAGCTCCTCCATCTTCCAGGCGCTGACCTTATGCTCATCATCGGTATGGGTACAGAGGCATTCATCTTCTTCATGTCGGCATTCGACGAACCGTCGAAGGAGCCTAATTGGGACAATATCTATCCTGGTATCTATGATACAGACCTTACTGCCGAAGAGAAAGCCGAACTCGCAGCCCGTCATGAGAGCACAGCCGGTGTTCCTGGTGCTACGACCATCATTGGCGGCGGAGTTGTTAGCGGTTCAGAGACACTTGCCGGCGGCGGCACACTCGTTCTTGGCAGCATGAATGTCGGTACTACCGATGGTCCAGCACCGACAGTCACTGGCGGCAGCCTTAATCTCACAGCCGATCAGGCCGATCAGGTAGCTGTTGCCACCGAGAAGTATGTACGCCAGCTCAACGAAATAAACGCCTCGCTCGAAAAGCTTTCTTTGGCAATGAGTGGCGTTGGAGCTGACGATACCTATGCTCAGCAGATTGCCCAGCTTAACCGCAACATCCAGGGTCTTAACACTATGTACGAGATACAGCTGAAGAGCGTTTCGTCACAGCTGACAACCATCGAGGAGGTAAACCGCGGCCTCAACAATATCCGTTCGCTTTACGAGAACGGACAGAACGACAGCTATCGCATCCGTCAGGAGAGCGACCAGCTGGCTCGCAACCTCCAGCAGCTCAATGAGGTCTATGCACGTATGCTTCAGGCCATGACAGTAGGTAAGACATTGTGATACTTAATTAATCAGAAATGAGTGCAAACAACAGTAAACTGAGCCCACGCCAGAAGATGATCAATCTTATGTATATCGTCTTCCTGGCTATGGTTGCCCTCAATGTGTCGAGCGATGTCCTCAGCGGCTTCAAGCATGTGGAGGATGCTCTTGATGCAGGCAATCAGGGTGCCCAGTCTCGCAATAAGAAACTTTTTGACGAGTTCTCGGCAATCTATGAAAAGAACTCCGAGAAGGCAGGAACATGGTACACCCGTGCGCAAAGCACGCGTCGTCATGCCGCCGAGATGTATGCGCTGATCGATAGCATCAAACTGCAGATCGTGCAGATGTCCGATGGCGAGGATGGCGATCCTGACAATATCCGCAATCGTGAGAATCTTGAGGCTGTCAATCAGATCATGCTTCAGCCTCGTTATGGCGCAGGCCTCCGTCTGCGTACAGCCCTTGAGGATTATCGCCAGACACTTATGTCCTACGTGCCTGCGTCTGATGCCCAGGTCATTGCCAACTATCTGAGCACAGAGATTCCCGAAGGCACCAACCTCTCCATCAAGGACTGGGAGACAGCCATGTTCGAGAACATCCCTGTGGCTGCTGCCGTAACCATCCTGGCCAAGATTCAGGGTGATGTGCTCAATGCCGAAGGTGAGACCATTGCGAGCCTTATGCAGAGCGTAGATAGGGGAGATGTCCGCGTGAATCAGCTCTCGGCTTTTGTCATTCCTAACAGCCGCAACGTGATGCGCGGTCAGAAATACGAGGCTCAGATTGTAATGGCAGCCATCGACTCGACCCAGACTCCACAGATCTATATTGGCAACCAGTTGTACGATGCCGAGAAGAACGGATACTATAGTGTCGTTGCTTCGCGTGAGGGTATTCAGAATATCAGCGGCTATCTTGAGGTTGCCAAGCCTGATGGCACGAGCGAACAGCTGCCGTTTGAGACCAGCTATTTCGTGAGCGAACCGTTGGCTACAATCTCCAACACGATGATGAACGTGATGTATGCCGGTATTGACAATCCTGTCAGCATCTCTGTGCCGGGTGTCGCAGCGTCTCAGATCAGCGCATCGATGACCAACGGTACACTCACACGCAGTGGCAACGGTTGGGTAGCCAAGCCAAAGGAAGTCGATAAGGATGCCGTAATCACGGTGACAGCCAATCAGAACGGACGTTCCATGCAGGTCAGCCAGATGTCATTCCGCGTGCGTCGTCTGCCAGATCCGACGCCTTACATCGCATACAAGGATCAGGCCGGCAACACCCAGCGCTACAAGGGCGGTGTGCCTATCGCCAAGGCACAGTTGCTCAATGCCGGTGGCATCAAGGCAGCCATCGACGACGGTCTGCTCAATGTCGAATTCCAGGTCAAGTCATTCCGTGTGGATATCTTTGACTCGATGGGCAATGACATACCGGAGGACAGCCAGTCGTCTGAGTTCTCATCCCGTCAGCTCGAAGCCCTTCGTCGTCTGGGCAAGGGCAAGACGTTCTTCATCACTCGCGTCAAGGCTGTAGGCCCTGATGGAATAGAGCGCACATTAAGTCCAATCCAAGTCATCTTATAATTATGAGAATATTTCGTATTGCTGCACTTGTGTTAGGTATGTTGCTGATGGCCGGTCAGGCCGATGCACAGGTATCCGTACGCCGTGGTTCACGTTCGGCCACCGACCAGCCACGTACGGGCCGTGACAATAAGCCGAAGAAAGATCCTAAGGCTGCCACAACGTCTTCGCCAACGCTCGGAAAGGGTGATGCAGCAGCTGCGGGCAACGTCAAGGCTGGAAAAGAGAATGGTCGTCCGTTGACGGCTCCGTCCGATGCCAAGCCTGCTGATGTTAAGCCGGCAACTCCTGCCACACCGCGCAAGAATGCCACTTCCTCGCCTCAGCGCCGTCAGCCAGCAGCACCTGCAGCCGGTGGCAAAACCCTTCGTCAGCAGGCATTCGACGCCTATCAGAAAGAGGCAGCCGAGGAGACTCCATGGCAGCATGTTGTCTATCGTGAGATCGACCTCACTGACGAGAAGAATGCTTCGCTCTATTTCCCAATCGAACCGATCGATGGACTCACCAACCTCTTCCGTGTCATTGTCGATGCCTTTGCCAAGGGCGAACTCAAGGCATACGAGTATCTGGATGGTCGCGAGGTGTTTACTGACAAATATCAGGTTAAGGTCGAGGACGTGCTTGATAAGTTCCAGATCTACTATCAGAAGAAGCCTGCCACACAGCGAGGCGGTGCCGATGTCTATGAGATTGACGAGAGCGACGTTCCGTGCAGCGAATTGCTCAGCTATTATATCAAGGAGCGTTGGGAGTTCGATCAGAAGCACAGCAAGTATCAGGCACGAGTGCTTTGCATCTGTCCTGTGCTCCATCGTGCAGGCGACTTTGGCGGAACTGCCGTCAAGTATCCAATGTTCTGGATCAACTACGAGGATCTGCGTCCTTTCCTGCGCGATCATCTGGTTGTAAGTTCGGGTATGAACACCGCCGCACGCTACACCATGGAGGAATTCTTCTCGCTCGGTCAGTATAACGGTACCATCTACAAGGAGCAGAACCTTCGCGGACTCTCGCTGATGCAGCAGTACCCTGACGCCGACACACTGAAGATGGTACAGCAGCGCCTTGACGAAGAACTCCGAGCCTTCAAGGACAGCATCTGGGTTCAGGACGAGCCTGTCGAGGCCGTAGAGGACAAGAAATCTCATAAGAAGACTGCGCCTGCAGCCGACAAGACTGCCGACACCGATGGTGACGCTACGAAGGCAACCGATAAAGCAGCCGCAGCGACCGACAAGAAGAACCGTCGCACCAAGGAGGCTGTTGACGCTGATGCCTTGGCCGAGAAGGAGGCCAATGCAACAAAGAAGCACAGTGCGCGTCGTTCGCGCTGATTGTCAGAGCAGTTTCTGACACATACGACGATACAAGACATAATCTATGATAACTATTGTTGGCCCAACAGCATCGGGCAAAACCCGTCTTGCCGTGGATGTGGCACTCGAATATGGTGCGGAGATCATCAGCGGCGACTCACGTCAGGTCTATCGCGGCATGACGCTTGGTACGGGCAAGGATTTGGACGATTACATCGTTCGTGACAGTGATGGCAAGGTACAGAAAGTTGTGCCCTGCCATCTGATCGATATCAGGGAACCAGGCTACAAATACAGCATCTATGAGTTCCAGCAGGATTTCCACACCGCACTTTCCGACATCCGTCAGCGCGGCAAGGAGGTAGTTTTCTGTGGCGGCAGCGGCCTTTATGTCGAGTCCGTGCTCAAGGGCTATGAGATGCACGAGGTGCCTGAGAATCCCGAACTTCGTCAGAGGCTTGAGGGGAAGACGCTCGACGAACTGACCGAGATTCTCAAGACTTACAAGACTCTCCATAACAATACGGACACTGACACGGCAAAGCGCGCTATCCGTGAGATTGAGATCCGCGACTATTATAAGACCCATTCGCAGCAGCTTACGGCCTATCCGCCAGTTCCGAGTCTCGTTGTCGGCATCGACGTGGATCGTGACGTACGTCGCGAACGCATCAGCCGTCGTCTGCGCCAGCGTCTCGACGACGGAATGGTGGAGGAGGTGCGAGGCTTGCTCGACAGCGGCATAGCGCCCGAGGATCTGATCTATTACGGACTCGAATACAAATATCTCACTCTCTATGTAACCGGTCGTCTGACTTACGACGAAATGGTCTCTCAGCTCGAGATTGCCATCCATCAGTTTGCCAAGCGGCAGATGACATGGTTCCGCGGAATGGAACGCCGAGGCACGCAGATCCATTGGGTCAGAGAGTCCATTCCGAATGAAGAGAAAGTTGCTCAGATAAAACAATTATACGAAATATTTCTGTGCAAAAATGTGTAAAACCGATTGCGCAACACGTCCAAAAAGTGTTTAAAAACATATTTTTGCGAAAAATATTAAAAAAATGCAAGTTTTAGTTTGCAAATTGAAATATTTTATATATATTTGCACCCGTAAATCTTAATCTTTAATTGTAGTGGAGACTTTTTATAGAACACACAAGTACCTGGTCGAGCATGTCTATAGTCCTGTAAGACGTGCCTTGATTGATGAAATCAACTGGAGTAGCCGGCTTATCGGCATCAAGGGTAGTCGTGGTGTAGGTAAAACCACCTTCCTCCTTCAGTATGCCTTGGAGAAATACGGTCCTGATGATCATCGTTGTCTTTATATCAACATGAATCATTTCTATTTCTACACTCACACGCTTCGCGAGTTTGTGGCCAATTTCCAGCAGGGCGGAGGCCGAACACTGCTCGTCGATGAGATTTTCAAGTATCCAAACTGGAGTGAGGAGTTGAAGTTCATTCATGATCAATATCCAAAGGTTCAGATTATATTTGCCGGTTCCACAGTGATGCGTCTCAAGGAGGCCAATCCTGTGCTCAACGGCATTGTCGATTCATACAATCTGCGTGGTTTCTCGTTCCGCGAGTATATCAACCTCATGGCAGGCACCAATTTCAAGCCTTACACCTACGAGGAGATTCTTGCCAACCACACACAGATTGCAACAGATATCTGTGCTCAGATCAAGCCTCTCAACTATTTTAAGGATTATATTCATCACGGCTACTATCCGTTCTTCCTTGAGAAGAAGAACTATAGCGAGATGCTGATCAAGAATATGAACACCATGCTTGAGGTTGACATCCTCTTCCTCAAGGAGATTGAGCTCGGTTATCTGCCAAAGCTCAAGAAGCTGCTTCATATCCTTGCTCAGGAGGCTCCTTGCTCGCCTAACGTCAGCCTTCTGGCCAAGAGCATCGAGACCAGCCGTGCCACCGTGGTCAACTATCTGTCATATCTCAAGGAGGCCCGACTCATCAATATGCTTTATACCATCGATGAGCAGTTCCCAAAGAAGCCTGCCGTGGTCTATATGCACAACACCAACATCCTTTTCCCAACATGTCTCAACGAGGTGGAGCCACGTCAGTTGCGCGAGACCTTCTTCTACAACATGCTGCATAAGGACAACCGCCTCAACAAGTCGGCCGAGCGCAACATCCAGTTCCTTGTCAACAAGAAGGATCGCTTCCGCGTCTGCGACTGGGTGGTACGCACCAAGAACAATCCGGAGTATTACTATGCCATCGACAACTATGAGATCGGTCATGACAACGTGATTCCTCTGTGGCTGTTCGGCTTCCTCTATTAATAATGGATGTGTCCGTTGTGCCATCCCTTATTATATATAATGAGAATCCAACAACTAAACTAACTTATACAATTCAATTTTTTAATTTACTATCTTTATGGCAAAGAAATTTATGACATGTGATGGTAATACTGCTGCTGCGCATATTGCGTATATGTTCAGCGAGGTAGCAGCTATCTACCCAATCACTCCATCGTCACCGATGGCAGAAAATGTCGATGAATGGGCTGCTCAGGGTCGTAAGAACCTTTTTGGCGAGACAGTGCTTGTTCAGGAAATGCAGTCTGAGGGTGGTGCAGCAGGTGCTGTTCACGGTTCTCTTCAGGCAGGTGCGCTTACCACAACATTCACTGCATCTCAGGGCTTGCTCCTGATGATCCCTAATATGTACAAGATTGCAGGTGAGTTGATCCCATCTGTATTCCATGTTTCTGCACGTACACTTGCTTCACACGCTCTCTGTATCTTCGGCGATCACCAGGACGTTATGGCTTGCCGCCAGACCGGTTTCGCTATGTTGGCCGAGGGTTCTGTACAGGAGGTTATGGATCTTGCTGCTGTGGCTCACCTTGCTACACTGACAAGCCGTGTTCCATTCCTCAACTTCTTCGACGGCTTCCGTACCTCACACGAGTATCAGAAGATCGAGGTTGTTGATCAGGAGGAGCTCCGTCCACTCGTTGACTGGGACGCTGTAAAGGCATTCCGTGAGCGTGCACTCTCTCCAGAGCATCCTGAGATGCGCGGTATGGCTGAGAATCCAGACGTATTCTTCGCTCACCGTGAGTCTTGCAACCCATACTACAATGCTGTTCCAGATATCGTTGCCAAGTACATGGATCAGGTTTCAGCCATCACAGGCCGCAAGCACCGTCCATTCGACTACTATGGAGCACCAGATGCTGAGAACATCATCATCGCAATGGGTTCTGCAACAGAGTGCATCAAGGAGGTTATCGACTACAAGGCAGCTCAGGGCGAGAAGGTCGGCTTGATCTCTGTTCACCTCTATCGTCCATTCTCTCTCAAGTACCTCAAGGAGGCAATCCCTGCATCATGCAAGAAGATCTGCGTTCTCGATCGTACAAAGGAGCCAGGTGCAAACTCGGAGCCACTCTACCTCGATGTAGTTGACGCTCTCAACGAGCTTGGCATGAAGGATATCAAGGTTGTAGGTGGCCGCTACGGTCTCGGTTCTAACGACACAACTCCAGCACAGATCATCGCTGTGTATGAGAACCTCGCTATGAACGAGCCAAAGAACCACTTCACACTCGGTATCGTTGATGACGTTACCTTCACTTCGCTTCCAGTTGGCGAGGAGGTTTCAGTTGCTCCTGCAGGTCTCTTCCAGGCTAAGTTCTATGGTCTTGGTGCTGACGGTACCGTTGGTGCTAACAAGAACTCTGTCAAGATCATCGGTGAGACAACCGACAAGTACTGCCAGGCTTACTTCTCATACGACTCGAAGAAGTCAGGTGGCTTCACCTGCTCACATCTCCGTTTCGGTGACACTCCTATCCAGTCAACATACCTCGTAACAACTCCTAACTTCGTTGCATGCCACCAGCAGGCTTACCTCAACATGTACGACGTTACCCGTGGTATCCAGAAGGGCGGTACATTCCTTCTCAACACCATCTGGGACGGTGAGGAGCTCGTTAACAACATCCCTAACAAGGTAAAGGCTGTTCTTGCTAAGCAGCAGGTTAAGGTTTACTACATCAACGCTACCAAGATCGCTCAGGAGATCGGTCTCGGCAACCGTACCAACACCATCCTCCAGTCAGCATTCTTCCGCATCACAGGCGTTATCCCTGTTGAGCAGGCTGTTGAGGAGATGAAGCACTTCATCGTTAAGTCTTACGGCAAGAAGGGCGAGGACGTAGTTAACAAGAACTATGCAGCCGTTGATCGCGGTGGCGAGTACAAGGAGCTTACCGTTGATCCATCATGGGCATCACTTGAGGCTCAGCCACGCGTTTACACCGATGGCGACGCATTCATCAACGAGGTAGTTCGTCCAATCAACGCACAGGACGGTGACCTCCTCCCAGTATCCGCATTCAAGGGTATTGAGGATGGTACATGGCACGCAGGCACAGCCAAGTTCGAGAAGCGCGGCGTAGGTGCATTCGTTCCAGTATGGGATGCTGAGAAGTGTATCCAGTGTAACAAGTGTGCTTATGTTTGTCCTCACGCTTGCATCCGTCCATTCGTAATGACAGCCGAGGAGAAGGAAGGCTTCACAGGCCAGACCATCGAGATGAAGGCTCCAGCTGCAATGAAGGGTATGTTCTTCACAATGCAGGTTGGCGTTAAGGACTGTCTCGCTTGCGGTAACTGTGCTGATGTCTGCCCAGGCAATCCAAAGCTTGGCGGCCCAGCTCTCACAATGAAGCCATACGACGACTCATCTGAGGCTGCTCAGAAGGAGGCTGCTCAGTGGCAGTATTGCGTTGAGAACGTAACTTCTAAGCAGGATCTCGTTGACATCACAGCCAACGTTAAGAACTCACAGTTCGCTCAGCCACTCTTCGAGTTCTCAGGTGCTTGCGCAGGTTGCGGTGAGACTCCATACGTTAAGCTCATCTCTCAGCTCTTCGGTGACCGTGAGATCGTTGCCAACGCTACAGGTTGCTCTTCAATCTACTCTGGTTCAGTACCATCAACTCCTTACACCAAGAACGCTAAGGGTCAGGGTCCAGCTTGGGCTAACTCACTCTTCGAGGACTTCTGCGAGTTCGGTCTCGGTATGTCTATCGCCAACAAGAAGATGAAGCAGCGCCTCACCAAGCTCATGACAGAGGCTCAGGAGTGCACTTGCTGCTCAGACGAGCTCAAGGCTCTCATGAAGGAGTGGATTGAGAAGCAGGAGGACGCAGCTGCTACCAAGGCACTTGCTCCACAGATCGTTGCAGCATGCGAGGCATGCGGTTGCGACACCTGCAAGCAGATCCTCACCTATAAGGATCACCTCGTAAAGCGCAGCCAGTGGATCATTGGCGGTGACGGTGCTTCTTACGATATCGGTTACGGCGGTCTCGACCACGTTATCGCTTCTGGCGAGGATGTTAACGTATTCGTTATCGATACTGAGGTTTACTCTAACACCGGTGGTCAGTCTTCTAAGGCTACTCCTCTCGGCGCTATCGCTAAGTTTGCTGCTGCAGGCAAGCGTGTACGCAAGAAGGACCTCGGCATGATTGCCACAACCTACGGTTACGTATATGTAGCTCAGATCGCTATGGGTGCTGACCAGGCACAGACCCTCAAGGCTCTCAAGGAGGCTGAGGCTTACCACGGACCATCACTCGTTATCGCTTACGCTCCATGTATCAACCACGGTCTTAAGGCTGGTATGGGCAAGTCACAGGCTGAGGAGGCTAAGGCCGTTGAGTGCGGTTACTGGCACCTCTGGCGCTTCAACCCAGAACTTGAGGCAGAAGGCAAGAACCCATTCACACTCGACTCTAAGGAGCCACAGTGGGATAAGTTCCAGGACTTCCTCAAGGGCGAGGTTCGCTACGCATCTGTTGCTAAGCAGTTCCCTGCTGAGGCTCAGGAGCTCTTCACACAGGCTGAGGAGATGGCTAAGAAGCGTTACCAGACCTACGTTCGTCAGACCAAGCTCGAATACTAATCAATTCGACTTCTGATAATATTTTTCGGCAGCATTCCCAATCGGGAGTGCTGCCGAATTCGTATTTAATTATTGCAAAACTTTCATTTGGACTTCCCAGGTCTTAGGAAATGCTAACAAAAGTTTCGTTTGGACTTCCCAAGTGTTCGGAAATGCTGCCGAAAGTTTGTTTTGGACTTCCCAAGACTTAGGAAATGCCAGAGAAAGTTTCATTTGGATTTCCCAACTCTTAGGAAATGCTGACAAAACTTTCATTTGGACTTCCTAAGTCTTAGGAAATGCTGCCGAAAGTTTGTTTTGGACTTCCAGGTTTTAGGAAATGCTGGGAACAATGTTCTGGCGACTTCCAAGGTTTTAGGAAATGCTGAGAACAATGTTCTGGCGACTTCCAAGGTTTTAGGAAATGCTGGGAACAATGTTCTGGCGACTTCCCAACTCTTAGGAAATGCTGGGAACAATGTTCTGACGACTTCCAAGGTTTTAGGAAATGCTGAGAACAATGTTCTGGCGACTTCCTAAGTCTTAGGAAATGCTCAGAACCGATTTATTGGTCTTCCGAAGTCTTAGGAAGAGGTTTTGCTTGGTATTTTTTCATTTTTTGCGTCAACTGGAGTCAAAAGGAGTCAATCCCACCTTTCGGATTTCGTATCTTTGCGGCACGAGGAGAAGTCTGTTTTCTCTTTTATTAAAGTACTCGTACTGT
>JAGHUA010000059.1 GCA_018065085.1 Candidatus Liminaster caballi
TTCATACCTACAAATGTATAAAAAAACTTATCTTTACCAAAATGAAAGAGATAGGAGCCTCATATGCCACAAGAGAGTCGGCGGGTCGACGAAGAACCCGATATTTGAACAGAATGCTCACGGAAAACTGAACAGTTTCCACCGCCGCAAATATAATATAGAGAAAAATCGGCTCAATGCCAAACATCCGTGGATAAATATTTGTAGTTAGGTCGTAATAAGGGTACCTTTGTGTATTCAAAGACTCAATTCCTTGTCTAATGAAGTATTATACTCACTTATTTTGGTATATTTGGGATTGCAAGTGGAATTGTACCCCAAAATTAATGATCAAAAACTCCGACATTCTGGAAAATGATTTGTTGGCATTTGACTCTGAACTTCTCCCTATTCTTTTGACTGATAGAAGTAAGAGCAATGCTACAGGTGAGCCCCATAATATCGTGTGGGGCACGGATAACTATACCTCAAATGGCGAGGGATATGGCGAGTGGGATGAGATTAGTGTTCCGGCGATTTCAGGAGAACACGGTCTGATACTCCAGCCTCGTGTCAACAAGACAAAGGAAGAGCAGGAACATCGTTCCAGAGATAAGGCGGAGGTCTTCACTCCTGTATGGATTTGTAACAAGCAGAACAACCTGATCGACGCAGCTTGGTTCGGAGGCACTGCACCATTCAATACCGAGAATGAAGACAATACATGGACTACCTCAACTGAAAGAATCCCGTTCCCTACACTTGATGGCAAGACCTGGGAGGACTATGTAAAGGATACTCGTCTCGAGGTGTCCTGCGGCGAAGCACCTTATCTCGTGAGCAGATATGGTGTGGTTTCCGGCATTGACATCGACATCAAGGATAGAATTGGCATACTTGACAGAAAACTGCGTGTTATATTTTCTTATGAACGATCTAATTAAAGACCTAATCCTTAACTACAAGACTCAGGAGGCCTTCTGGGCACTCGCTGACGGAGTGATGAACGACCCCGAGAAGCAGAAGTACCTGCTCCGCTTCTTGGCATTCAAGAACAATGTGGTGCTACTGAAGGATGATGCCGATAAAATCAAGGCCTTGGCCGACGAGGGTAATCCATTCATGCAGTATGCCTATGCCCGTTATCATGAGCTCCTTGTACCTAAACCTAATTCCGCCGATATCATGATGGACTATTCCAACAGGGCGATTGCCGGCGGTGTGGCAGATGCCCGTATGTGCATAGCGTTTGGCTGGAGGGATGGTGATTTTGGAGAATCGGACTATAACAAATATGTAGATGAAAGCATAAAGGCGCTTGAAGAATGTAGTTGGAGAGCCATGTATAATCAGCTCCTTAACTTGATTAACGGTGAGAACCATCAGACTGCCGATCCGCGTAAGGCGTATGAGGAGGCAGAGAAACTGCTTTCCTATGATACAGACATACCTGACGCCATGCTTTACCGCATAATGGGCAAAGCTTCTGAGAAGTTAGGCAGGATAGCAGATGCGCTGAACTGCTACGAGCTGGCTCAGAACTGGGGCGACATTCAGTCTATCTTTTATGAAGCTACGTGCGCCTACACCGATGAAGATGGCAATATCACCGATCGCCAGGAGTTCATGAAGAAGATTGATTCAGGACGTGAGTTCGGTTTGACTGATTCTTATCTGCTTATGCTTTATCTGGTAGATGGCTCCGATTTTGATGACTATGACAAGGAACTGCAAGCCGAGGTCACTGAATCGTTGAAGGAAGACCTCTATCTGGCATGGACCCAGGGTGATAATCTTGCCCCATACTACCTCGGTCTGTATTACGAGAATGCATCGTATGGTTTCCCTATGGACGTATATGAAGCTTTCATGTGGTATTCCCGAGGAGCAATTCTCCGTTCACACAACTGCTATGATAAGCTTGCAAGGATGATTCTTGACAACCAGTCAGCCCCCGACGGCTATGACGAGGCATGGGGTTATGAATGTGCCTACAAGGCGATGATGCTTGATGAGGATAATACAGACTACATAAAACGTATGTACCGGGGCTACCAGAAGGGATTCCTCACTCACCATGCCGCCAGAATAGAGAGTCACTATCTGCCTCTGTATGAGAAACTGACCGGTGATCTCCTTGCCGATTATGATGACTATGACGACAGCCATGAGTATCTGTATGATGGCGAACCCGAGCAGGAGATAGAGGAGGATATGGTTAGCGGCCATGTCTATGGTGGCGTGAATCCGACGACAATGGAACCCTATGCCTGGCAGACCTGCATGGAGTGTGTCATTGGTGCCGAGGAGCGTCTGCGCAACCAGGAGAAGGAATGGGAGATTGCCGAACTTGTACACACCTATCTCAATGCTGCTCATGAACTGCTCGACATCCAGCAGAAGATAAACGAACTCTACTCAGCCAACAAGCGCATGCTTGATGTGCTGTATGACCATCCACGCCTGAAACTGCAGCTCATGCAGTGTCAGTTGGATACGCTCCACGAGATTGAGTTGGAGCAGGATCATGACCTGACTATCACCGAAGAGTTAGAGTCCGAGATAGAGGAGCAGGAAGAGAACATCCGTCTTGCCGACGAAGGACGACTGGACGATATTCCACAGGAAGGTCATCTGAAGCATGATCCCGTAGAGTGGACCGCCCGCTACGAAGAAGTGATAGACGAGGCTGTGCGAGAGGCAGAAGAACAGCTGAAGGACGTACCTCGCGGTATGGGGTTCTGCTTCGCCTACTGGCCTGCAAAACGAGAAGCCTTAATGAAGCGTGGAGTCGAGTGGCGCGACCCACACATGATGAACCCAGGTGTAATCTTTGACTAAGAAGAAGTGGCAATACAACTCGAATTCAGCAAGACTGACCGCGACCTGACGGGATGCTCCAAGATGTGGGGCTTCCCAGATCTGCCCGATGACCTTGAATACCCAGAGGTGGAGTTCGAGGAGGATGGTGAGCTGTGCTATGACCCCATGACCTTCGTCTGTCAGATATGCCTGGAGGATATAGCCGCGCTTGATACGGAAAACCAGCTGCCTCACGAGGGCATGCTCTATTTCTTTGCCGATGTGGACTATTTCCTCGGCAACTACGATGTGGATTCACCTGGCATGGGACGCTGGCCGGAGGGTCGCTTCAAGGTTCTGTACTCACCTACGTGTGACAATCTGCACACCCATAGCATACAATACGAAGACGGCACACCATACGGACTACCAGCCGAGGCTGTCAGTTTCAAAGCCTGCGGTGACAAGGAGGATGGATTTAAGTTGCTTGGCCGTCCGTTCTACGATGAGACGGAGGAACAGTACCCAGGCTGGACATCCCTGCTTCAACTCTACTGCTCCGATGAGTGGAACCTGCAGTTCTATGACTGCGGAATGCTCTGTTTCCTTATGAAGGACAAACAGATAGAGTGTTACCTGCATTCATTCTGAATAACAATTGATAATATGGCTCAACACACCGAGAGCTATTGATACTATAGATAAATGTTTATGAAGAAGATCTTTGCAACCCTATTGTTCGTGTTGCTCGCAATCCCAGCATTGCAGGCGCAAGTCTACCTGATCGATGCACTCAAGCCTGTGGAGAAGGAGGGATTCCGTTCGGCAAATGAGACCAGTAACAACACCACTGTTGGTTCGCATGAATACAAGAAATGGTTCTATCTGAATGGCCCTAACAGCGGCCTCATTGGCAGCGGAAAGCAGGGCTTTGCCGTCTATAAGTTGGGAGGCAAGTACACAAAACTCACCTTCTGGCTGGGAGCTGCCAATGCCAATCCTGCCGGAGATAAGGGTGATGTTCTCGTCACCATTACGGGCGACGGCAAGCGTCTGCTCGATACACCGGTATTTGACCACAGTGCCCCACGTTGGGTGGAACTGGATGTGACGGGCGTAGATGAACTGAAGTTTATGGCCTTGAGGGGCAGCGAGGATGCCGGATTCGGAAATGTACAGCTCTGGAAAGCGGGACAGACACCGGTGAAGGGCATGTCACCTGCAGCTAAATTGCCTGCCGGCAGAATCCAGCTCGTGAAGGACCTTGAGCCCTACTACCAGCGTCATCATGGGTACTCTTATCTCATCACGCAACGCCAACGCGTGACGCTCGACCCGCACGAGTTGGTGACCGATATCAGCATCAACCGCAAGAAATTTACTTCCGGTCTTCAGTTCTCCGTTTCTGACGGTTTTTCCGAGGAGCAGGTGTGGAGCTATTTCTGGTTGGACAAACGCTACGACAAGGTGTCGTTTATCATGGGGCCACGCGACAATCAGAGCACCCGATCGAGCGCCTGGGTGACCGTCAAGGCAGACAAGAAGATTGTCTGGGAGGGAATTATCCGGCAGGATGCACTGGCCGAACAGGTGGTAGTGGACGTGGCGGGGGCTGAGATGCTGAGCTTCAATGTGGAGCGCCGATCGGGCGATTTCTTGGGTGGCATGACCTTTGGTCTGGTTGATATGTACGCCTACCCATCCGGCTATGCCAATATCCCCGAGGCGGGTACGGTCAACGTAAACAAAGACCAGATTGCCAAATTGCCGGATGTGTGTCCGCTGATGTCCAATATCCGTCCTTACTCGGTACGTGGCATGAGCAAGGCCGACAACACTCTCTTCTATGGAGAAAGCATGTATTACACCTTCTCGATGGGTGGCGTGAAATACTACGAAGGCATGTTGCTCACCACGGGCAATACGCTGATGGCCGACAAGATCGACTCGTATGCTTCCTTCGATTTGGCGGGAGAGTACGATTGGATTAGTTTCGATGCCGGTTGCTTGAGCAAGAAGCATGTCATGGATGATGATAACCTGAAAATCTATGCCGACGATCAGCTTGTCTTCGACCAGAAAATTTATTGCACCTGGCCCAACCAGCACCATGTCATTCCTATCAACAAATGCCGCACCTTGCGCTTTGAGAAACCGGGCAACGGCAAGCAGAAGCAGACTATCATCGGAGTGGCCGACATCGTTCTCTATCGTGGAAAACCGGTGGAGGGTAATATCTTCGAGCACGAAGAACCGGAGTTTCCGTACGAGACTGACCTCATCGATCTCTGCGGCAAACCCTATTTCCACTACAATGGCCGCTTCACCAGCACTCTGACCAATTTCAAGATGGACGATTGCTTCCACGATGGCTCCACTATACGCGAGTACTTCCAGATGAAGGACGGTTCGCAGATTAACAAGGGATTCATGCTTGAGACCAATATCCCATTAGGTCTTGAGAATGTAACTGTGATGGATGCCGTTTTCATGTTTCTGACGGGCGTGGGTGCCAATGTCAGCGGTTCAAATGTATCTGCTTCAACGGGTACGACAGGAGGCGCTACTGGAACCCCGTCGGCGGGCATCTTCCTCCTTCTCAACGATCCAAGTATGAAACAATCTGCTGCCTGCGCGTTCAATCCTTATGGACAGTACGAGAGTTGCACCTTTACAGTTGCCAATAAGTCAGAGCATGTTGATGAGTTCGACGATACATTTGGAAATAAGAGCGAAAAGGCCGTGAAGAATCCGGTCAAACTGAATGTCTTTGCTGACCATGTACTGGTAGGGGAATATTGGCTGGACAACAAGATGCAGCCGATGACCGTCACCGTGCCTATCTTCAAGTGCAGGCAGCTGATGTTCTGGCTCGAATGTGGCGACCAGCGCTCGGGGCAGTACGTGTTCTACAACCTCAGTGTAAGCAAAGCTCCATGCCACATTTCCATACCAGAGACATATACCAGTGGACAGACCAGCCTTTCAAAAGACGGCAAAAGCAAAGAAGTTAAGGGCAAGGGCGAGGACTCTGGCAAAAGCAAGAAAGAGAAGAAGGTGGTTTCCGAGGAAGAAAAGCAGGCAAGACGCGAAAAGGCCGCAAGGGCTGTTGGCGTTGGACTCAATATTCTTGGAACAATTCTGCAATAACTAGCGGTTTTTGAACCATATCTTCATATAAGCTGAATATATGCTATTGAACATCAATGCGATAAATTATCGTGGAACTATCACACGCTCCGTTCAGTATATTGGCTGCAAGATTAACGCGATAGCCAGACATGAGAAGCATGAGTACCCAATGGGATGCACGCTCACAGGAGTCGTGTGGCTGGAAAACAGGTCATGGCCGCTTCGATGCCTGGGCTTGATATTTTTGATATGTACTCTATAAAACTTTTATTTTCAAAGTCTTCCGAATCTCTGGAAGGACGCAGCAAATGGTGGGGTGCACCAGATCTGCCGTCGGGATCACCATATCCTGTCGTGCATGTGGCCGACGGTGAAGACGAGTGGGATGAACCTCTGACTTTCCTTTGTCAGATCCGCTGCGAGGATATCGCAGCTCTTGATCCTGACGGTCTGCTGCCTCACGAGGGCATGCTCT
>JAGHUA010000068.1 GCA_018065085.1 Candidatus Liminaster caballi
AGTGAGCAATGTGCCACCACCGGAGTCAGCTGCACCTATCAGCCTAAAACCGAAGACATCCTCATCTATGCCGACGAGTCTCAGATCAGCCGCATCCTTATTAACTTGATCAAGAATGCCATCCAGGCCGGAGCCAAACATATCTGGATCACTGCTGAGATTGACAGCAATGAGCAGACACACATCCACGTAGCCAATGATGGGTTGCCGATCACGCCCGAAAGCCAGGAGCAGATCTTCATCCCATTCTTCACAACCAAACCAGAAGGATCAGGCATCGGCTTAAGCCTATCTCGCCAGATTATGCGCGCCCACAATGGCACTTTGGAGCTGACCAGGAGCAATGAAGAAAAGACTGAATTCACAATGACATTCAAATAAGAATTATACGATGAAATCTGTATCAGCAATAATCATAAGTCTGTTTTTGACAGCATCTGCATTCGCTCAGACAAACGTAAAAGTCCGAAACAAACTTTCGCCAGCATTTCCCAAGACATAGGAAGTCCAAAACAAACTTTCGCCAGCATTTCCTAAGACATAGGAAGTCCAAAACAAACTTTCGCCAACATTTCCCAAGACTTAGGAAATCCAAAACAAACTTTCGCCAGCATTTCCCAAGACTTAGGAAGTCCAAACAAAACTTTCGCTAGCATTTTCTAAGACTTAGGAAGCCCAAAACAAAATTTTGCCAGCATTTCCCAAGACATAGAAAGTCCAAAACAAACTTTTGCCAGCGTTTCCAGAAACCCGGAGATACGAAAACACACCTTCAGCACGAAGCCGGAGGTGTGTTGATTGTTTTGATTTTGTTTATATTCGCCGATTACTTGATGCGAACCTTGAGAGTTGTGGTGCTGCCGTCCTTGAGAGTAGCGGTGAGCACGCCCATGGTTGCATTGACGTTGCGAACGTCGATCTGCTTAACGTTTGAGCCGCTGTAGAGAACAACGCCGTTAAGGTCAGAGAGTGTGACGTTGGCGCAAGCCTGGCTGAGAACGAGCTTGCCGTTCTGAGCGTCAGCAGTGAGCTTAGAACCGATAGTCTTCACGCCCTGGATGCCGTCGGTAACATCGTAGCCGAGGTAGAGAATTGGCAACTGGTTGTGACCGTGACCCTTGGCCTGAGCACCCTCAGTAACCTCGTCCTGAGCCTCGACATAGATGGCACGGGCATCAGGATTGATTTCGCCTGTGTCAGTTGGGTCGAGAATATCGTAGTGGAACTGAACGTACCTCTCGGCAACCTTCGTGCTGGTGGTGCGGACAACCTTGATGAGGAGGTTGCGACCATCATAGATGAATGGATCATCGAAATCGAAGGTGAGGTGACCAACCTGCTTAGATGGAGCGCTCATATCGGCAAAGCCGTAGAATGGAGTCTCTGGGAAGTTAGAAGAAGCAAGCAGGTGTGGATAGTATGACCAGTCGTTGGCGTATGAGGCGAAGTCATAGAGCGATGGAATGTTGGTGTTGCCCATGCTTACCTCGAAGTTGATCATTGTCATGTCAGCAAGATCGTCGTCGCCTTCGTATGCGAAGCCGATGCCGACAATCTTGGTGCCTGGCTGGAGGTTGAGCTCCTCGGCAAGATAGAGAGCCTGTGACTGGCTGTATGGGAAGTTGATACCGCACCAGTTAGAGTCGTTGATCTTGTGCTGGCCAACAGAGATCCATTCCTGATCGCCAGCCTCGGCAACGAGAATCTGATGATACATGTCGATGGTGTTGTCGGCAGTGTAGGTATCGCCTTCGAGGATAACCTCAGCGGTGAGCTTGTGCTGGCCGAGAACTGATGACTTCCAGGTCACGCGGCAGATATGCTCCTCCTCGCTGGCAATAGGCTCAGAGAACTCCTGAATGGTCTCGTCGCCGCTCTCGATATCCTTGATCTTGATCTTGTACTTGCTGACGGTGCTCTTGCCTTCGTTCTTCAACGTAACCTGCATTGCTGTCTCGCGGTTCTCGCCTACCATCTCACTACCGGTGATGTTGGTCACGGCAAGGTCGAGGTCGCTGTAAAGGCGGACGCTGAGGTTGCCGAGGTAGAGGATGCCCTGCAATGGGTTGGAACGAACAACGAAGCTGATGCGGCTGCCGCCCTCATGACCCTCGAAGACGCCCTGACGGGTGAACCATCTCAAGCTGTTGTAGCTGTCGTATGAACCGCCCTCGAACTTGTCGCCCTTGTATGAAGGATCGGCATCGTATGGACCTGCATACCACTCGAACTTCTCTTCGGTGTCACGGTAGTTGTGAACCTTGACCTGATATGTGAGCTTATACTGCTCGCCCTCCTTAGTATCGAGCACAGGCGAGAAGAGGAGATCGTTAGGTGTGTTGCCGCAGAATGTAGCATCGTAGATTGTAGCTCCGAGACCGTCGCTGTAAGCCCATGTGAAACCGTCGTGGTTCTCGTCATAGACAAGCCACTTCTGGAACTCTGTCTCCTTGGTGAGATCAGAGAAGAATGGGATGGCAGCGTTAGGACCGAATGAGATGATCTGTGTAGTGGTGCTGAGACCCTCACCCTCGTTGTTGCTGGCAGTGATGGTGTATGAATAGCCCTGGACAGTAGGAACGACATCTGTGAAGTTGCGAACTGTAAGACCCTCGGCAACGACAACCTCGTCTGGATGACGGGTGATCTTATAGGTGATGCTGTTGGTGTCGAACCATGCGCCGTGAGCACCGGCTGATGGCTGAGCCCAAGCGAGCTTAGCCTCTGCGCCCTCAGCAAGGAAGGTGACGTTCATTGGCATACCAGGAGTGTCCTTGCCGACGAATGCTGTACGGCTGGCATAGAGGCCTTCACCTGCAGCGTTGTAGGCGCGAACCTTATACTCGTGCAGACCGTATGGCACGTTGCTCTCGAAGTAAGAGGTGGCATTGGCCGGAAGGTCGGCAATGAGCTCGTCGTTACGGTAAACGCGAACACCGGTGATCGATGAGAGAGGCTGCTTCATGTAGGTCTGTGTTGGGAGATCCCATGTAAGCTCGGTCTCAGCAATGCCGTCAGAAGCGGTGGCAATGGTAAGATTGCCAGGATAGAACGGAGCATCGTCAGGACAGATCTGATATGGCATTGCCATGGCATTGACGATGATCTGACCGCCCTGAAGCTCACAGCTGAGGATGTCTCCGTTAGAAGGATCGAACTCAGAGAAATAAACCTGACCGTCACGAAGATCGGTGTAAGACGCATAGAGACGATGGTTGGTGCGATCCCACTCCATTGACGACCAGTCGAGAGGAGCAGAGAGATCGATCTCAGAGCTGGTGTATGTACGTACGGTGTTGAAGGTGTATGACTTTGCAGCCAAGTTAGGAACGATCTCAACGAGCGAGGTCACTGTGGCAGTATGGGTTGAGTTGTAATCAACTGCAAGGCCATAGAGCTTGCCGTGGTCGGCAGCAACGCAAGCCACACACTTAGGCAGATCAGGACCGAACTGCAATGGATAAGGAGCCGGGTCCTTAGGATCAATGCAGCAGAGAGCCCATCCGTTGGTTCCCTCCTGACCGAAGCCGTAGAACTGGATAGGATTGCTTGTGAGAGGAGCAACGTACCAGAGGAGCTCGGTGACCGGATCATAGCTCATATCCATTGGATAGAGAACGTTCTTGTCGCGAAGCCAGTCGCAGTTGTCAACGAGACGGTATTCACCGTTCTCAAGATTGAGCTTATAGAGACCCATCGACTCCCAGAAGAGAAGATCGTATGGTGCCTTGAAATATGCCCAATACTCATCGCCTACCATGGCTGCAGCTGTAATCTCAGGATAAGCCGTACCCTTGCGGGTATCGAAGTCGGCAATCTTAGAGAAGCTCCACTCATGTGGGAAGTTGGTTGAGAACTTGATGAACGAATGGGTGTAGGTGAAACGCTCAAAGTCGTATGGCATGAATGCATAGACAAGAGCCTCGTCATCAGGAATGGCATTCGACGTTACGAGATTGGAACCGTCGAAGGCTGTTGGTGCCTGAAGTGCGGCAGGTGTGAGAACCTGTGGACGCTCACCTTCAGACTGCAACAATTTGTACTGCTGAGCGCTGACGCCAAGCGCAGCGGCTGCAAGCAGAGAGAAAATGAATGTTTTCTTCATAATATAATTAATGTGTAGTTATTATTTCGTATAGATGACCTTTCCGTTGCGGATGCTGAAGCCTGGCTTCTCGGCACCTTCGTCAAGGCGACGTCCGTAGATGTCGTAGCTGACAGATGTCGATGGTTCGGCAACAGACACTGACTCGATGCCCATCTCGCCAGGTTCGTAGATCTTCTCGGTCTTGTCGGCATTGAGAATCTCAGAACCATTGGCATTCTGGAGCAGCACGACGATAGAGACGTTGCTGCGGTCGCGGATTGTGTTTGGCAGGGTGTATCTGTAGGTATATTCATACCACTTGCCCTCCTCAAGATCGGCTGGAACCGAGTTGATGATACCGGTATAGCTGGTAATGTCGCGAGCCACGTCCATGAGCTCTACCCAAGCGTATGAACCCATGTTCTCGAAACCGCCCATTGGACCCATGCCGCCTCCAGAGTAGTAGTTGGCCTGCGAATCGCCAATATAATCCTCCAGGGTCACGATCGCAACACGATAGTCAATCCTGTTATGGTTGGTGGCAGAACGATAGCGCATGTGGACATCGACGGTGTTGCGCGACGAGTTGGTGTATTCAACGCCATCAATCTTGATCTCGCAATCGGTAAGCTCAGCTGCGTTCTGGAAGGCAACTTCCATCTCAGACGGCTCAGTGCCGACAATTCGACTGCGGTTGAAGAATGCCGATGGATAGCCAGAGATACGACCGAGAAGAGTGGCATAGCTACTGGTAGCATAGCTGTCGCGACCATGAACGGCAATGCCGATGAAGCGATCAGGATGGTTCTTGCGCATCTCGCGCATAGCCACAAGACCACGTACGCAGTAGCCGCACCATGTGCCGGTGCACTCCTCGATGACGTGCTTGCGATACATCACATACTTAAGGATCTCAAGATTGCCCTGGGCCTTTACACCAGCTGTCACGGCCTTGCCGTTGATGGCTGTAACCTCAACCTCATATACGTGAGAACCAAGTTCGAGGGTTGGCAAAGGCAGCTCAACAGAATGAGTATCGCCAATCTCCTTAAGATTGCAGTTGGCCTTGACACTGCCTACCGACTGTCCGTCAACGCTGTATGAGATGGTGTAGTTGCTTACGGCAACAGGCGAAATGGAACGCATGGTGATAGGAATAACACCGCCTGTGGTCTCGGCCTTGACATCGCCAGCCTCGGCAAACGAGAGTCCGGCCTCGAAATCGTCGGCCTCGATGAGAACCTGGATGCCAAGTGTATATTTGTAACCCTCCATGACACCGTAGTCATAAATCTTCTTGCCAGAACCCATCCAGCATGAGCCCTCACAGCCAGGCTCGTCAACGATGGCAACCGGACGCGAACCTGTAGCTGTGTAACCGATATAGAGATCCTGTCCTGCAACTATCTCGTATGGAGTGGCAAGCTGGAAGGTGTGCCAACCCTTGTAGAGAGTGCCGACGGTGGTACGCTCGTCATCGGCAATAGCCATAACGTCGGTGGTGAGGAAATATGACACGTCAGTAGCACTGCCGGTATTGCTGGTGACAGCAAAGCGGATTGACTTGATGCGCGAACCTGCGTATGAAGCCACAACGTCGGCAGGAACCTTGATGGCTGCAGTCTGTGTGGAGGCATTTGTACCGCCACCTACGCCTTTCCAGATTGATTGTCCATCACCGTAGCCCCACCAGAGTGAGGCCGTCTGCTGTGCCACGGCAGGAACCGCAACGGCCAATGCCATGGCCAGCATCAGGAATAATTTCTTCATATAAGTATCTTATTTTTTGTTGAGGATGAGACGCTTGGCCGATGGTGTAATCACGAAGCCTTCAGCCTTGCCAGGCTGTGTGCGACGACCCTGCATGTCATACACATTATTATATATATATTCAGAATTGCCAGCCTCTACGCTCTCAACGCCCGTTCCGTGATCGTCATAGACAAATACATCGTCAAGAACCATATCGCCAGCCTCGGCCAGATAGCAGTGCCATGTGATGATGACGTTCTGATTCTTGTACTCGGTCAGATCGACAAGGGCTGTATCCCATTCGCCTGGTTCTGTAGGTGAGAATGCTGCAACACGATGGCCGCTGTTAGGCACACCCTGTGTAGAGATCTCAACCTCGATTCTGTCAGCCTCGCCTGCACCCATGTAAGCGAAGGTGAGAACAGGATGCTGGGCAGAACCGTCGATGTGAACCTTACCTGACGAGAGGAAGTGATAGCCGCCTTCGTCATAGTATGCGGTGAGTGTAAGGTTGCCCGGCTTATTGTCGAAGCTTGGCTCTGAGCCGACGGTCCAGTTTGTACCCACTGTGTTGTATGGGTCATAGCCGATGAGCCAGAGTGTGCTTGAGCTGCTGTTCGCAGAGAATGTCTCGTGGAACGGCATTGAGTATGGTGTGCCAAGAATTACGTCGCTGGTTGGTGAGCCCTGACCTGGGGTCGAACCATAGTATGCGAAGATGCCATAGAAGTATGTGGTCTGAACGCCTGTATTTGGCAGTGAGTTGTCCTTGCATGATGTAGCCGTGCCGCTATAAACGAGCTCTACATCCTGCTGACGCACAACAGCGTATGTCACCTGATTAGGATCGATATAGCCGCCGTGAGCGCCTGTTGAGACTGGATCCCAGCTCATGTTGACCTCATTGCCATCGAGCCAGATCTTCACGTTCTGAGGTGCAATAGGTGTGTCAGGACCAACATAGACTGTGCCTGAGACAGGCAGACCCTTGCCCTTCTCGTTGTAGATGATCAGGCGATAGTTGTTATAGCCGCGTGGAGCGCTGCCATCGGTGAGTGTGTAGTGCAGACCCGGCTCAATGTCGGTGAGTGTGGCACAGAGGTTCGAACCGTTGTAGAGCTCGGCCTTGGTGAGCGATGTGAGCGCGTTGCCACGGATCGACTTGGTTGGAGCATCGAACTCAACGCTTGCCGACGAACCGCCAAAGTTACCCGGACGGAACACAGCGTTATCGGCTGCGGCAGGAGCATCGAACGAAGCACCCATATTGAGGTCTATGCTATGAACCTCGAAGCGCAACTGATCGGCATCGCTTATGCAGTGATATGCAAGGTAATAGTCGCCCTCGACAGGAACGCAGAAGCAATCCTCGAAGAGATAGAAACGACGCTCTTCCTTGCCATCCTTGTCAGTCTCGGTCGGTGTGCGCACGATGGCAACAACCGAATCAGGATGCTGGGCACTGCAAACCATGATCTCGAAACGCTCACGATAGTAAGTCATCTCGGCTGCCACGTTGCTGTTCAGGTCATAATACTGCTCAGCCTTGAGATGGATCGGAGCAGAGAACAGCCAGTCGTCAGCGGCGTTGTACTTGTTGTAGGTGTAGTGAACGTAGCGGTTGTATGACTCGTAGGTCCATGTAGAACCATCGTCGTTTACGTCCCAAACATCCCAGAGGTCGAACTCTGCCTGTGTGTCGAAGTATGTAGAATATGGCACCTTATAGCGGTTGCCGAAATAGATGCGGTTACTTGTTGCCGAGAGACCTTCCTCGCTGTCGGTGAACGCAACAACGGTGTAGGTGCGGACGGTGAGTCGGCTGCCCGACTTGCTCACCTCGCATGAGGTCTCTGTCAGATCGGTGGCAACGGTTGTGCCATCTGAGTCGATAACCGAATAACGGAGGTGTGAAGGATCGAGATAGCCGCCATGAACGCCTGTGGTTGGTGCTGTCCAGGTGAGGAGGGCATGCGTGTTGTCAGTATTGCGGCAAAGGAGGTCGGTTACAGCCTCTGGCACATCAAGACCGATCCACTGGTGAACGGTTGACGGACGGCCATTGCCCGACGCATTGCTGGCGATGAGCTGGAAGACATGTGTGCCGGTGGTTGGAACCTGCACGTCGAAACTTACGGTCTGGCCAGGTGCGGTCTGCACCTCTCCTACCTTCTCGCCATTGAGTGTGAGTGTCAGCTTGGCACCCTCGACAAGAACACTGCCGCCCTCGGTCTCGGCTGGAGCCACACAGCTGACTGTACCCAGAAGTGACTCACGCTCGAAGTTGAGCTTCATCTGCTCAGGTGCGGCTGGTGCGGCTGCGGCATAGGTCAATGGCATGAAGTATGCGCCTGTCACCTGCTCGTTGCCTGGAAGTTCAGCAACCTTGCTTGCCTGAGCAGTGGCGAGGTCGATGGTATAGAGCGCACTGACTGCATTCTCTCCACCACATACTGCAAACATGTAGAAAAGACCAGTGACAGGATCGATGGCACCAGACTGCTGTGTGGTCTGTGCCAGCTCAAGGCCGGTATTGCCCACAACGGTGTATGTGCCTGTAAGTTTGTCAATCTGAAGAAGGTCGCCGGCAGCATCGACTGCCCATGCACGACCAAGGTTATCGAACGCCAAAGCATAGAGATCGCGTGAAACCATCGGACGGATCGGTGAGGTCTCGCCATACTCAATGTCACGTGTACCCCAAACTCGGGCAGAACGGTCGCGATTGTAGAACTGACCATAGACCTTGCCAGAGGTGGCATCATAGGCTACCTGTGTTGCCACATCGGCGTATGTTGTCTCGTAAAGCTGCCAGCCTGTGATTACGTCCTTTTCGAAATCGTAGATAAGATAAAGGTTCTGAGCCATGCTTCCCATGAACGAGAAGTTGTAGTTGTAGCAATAGGTACCATTGACATAGGTACCGCCGCCCATGGCTGCAAGATAACTGTCTGTCACGATAGGATTGAATGTCTCACCATCGAAACTGTAAAGGCCATACTCAGGACCTTTAGTTTCCATGTCCCAGAAACTACTTGCCAGCACTGTGCCATAGACCGGGTTGTCGTGAAGGCTTGGTGTTGTTCCAGCCCAAGCCATCGATGTACCCATCAGTACGGACAATGCAGACAATAATGCTTTTTGTTTCATAATGATATTTTTTGGTTTGTTAATATACGCGTGATATAATAATGCGGCAAAGATACAAATTTTGATAACATCTGACGGCGGCTTCCCGTTTTTTTCAGCATTGCGAGCAAACTTTGCCACATCAAACTAACATTTTGAAACACGCACATATCAAACAAATGGCAATACGCACCATCTTACGCCATTTTACTTGACTATTGCTCGCATTTTGCCGGTTAATAAAAATTCACGAAATATGCAAAACGCACAGACCTCCGACAGGACGCGAACGAAAAAAGCCGCACCAGAGTCATCGACCCAGATACGGCTTAAACGATTTTATGAATTCTTATATTTTCGTTATGAAAAATTAATATATCAGATTTTGAATTCCGATATTTTAGCGCTACTTTTGCAGTCTCAAATCACCAGTTCTAAACCCATTCTCGCTTATGGAACTACGGCAGTTGAAGTATTTTGTTGGAGTGGCAGATACGTGCAGTTTCTCCGAAGCATCGCGCAAACTTTATGTCTCGCAGAGTGCAATTTCGCAACAGATCAAAATGCTTGAGGATGAACTCAATGCGCAGTTATTCATCCGCCAGCACAACAACGTCGCCCTAACGGAAAACGGAGCAACGCTCTACCCTCTGGCCAAGCAGATATTGGCCAATATGGAGGAATGCCACACGCGAATGAAGGAACTCAAGGACTTGCTGTGCGGCGAACTCAGCATCGGACTGACCTATTCCCTTGAGTCGTACATGCGTGGTTCTATGCTTGAATTTTTGCGCCGCTATCCGAAGGTTCGGGTGAATGCCCATTACAAGAACCTGCCAGAACTGCTCAGAATGTTGCGCAACGAAGAGATTGACATGATGCTGTCTATGATGCCGACAAGTCCGCACGAGTTCATCGACTCAATCCCTTTGACCGAATACCATCTGGCGGCTGTGATGAACAGGCAACACACGCTGGCTCGCAAGAGTTCCATCACCTTCCACGATCTTTTGCCCCACAAACTGATCTTGCCAGAGAAAGGACTTCGCGACCGCAATGCCATCGAGAGTTTTGTCCATAAGGAAACGGGAAACCTGAACGTGCAAGCCATTGTTAATGACGTCAATGCGCTCCTCAACATCATTCAGGACTCGAACTATGTCACTATCCTCACCGAAGCCAGCATCGCCAATCGCACGCAGCTTTGTTTCGTCCCGATCGAAGAACTGAAAGACCCGATTACGATCTATGCACATTTCAACAATCAGGTGGCAAAAAAGAATAGCGCCATGAAGCTTTTCGAGATCCTTCAGCAATCGGCCCATCTTCGGCAGATAAGTTTCTGAAACAGCTGCATATTGTCATTGTGCGCTATACGTCACCCAGCTATTAGAATTCCTTATGCTGCCATAAGCAAGACATATCGAAGATCCTTCGTATTCTGTCTATTAACCCATACCTTTGCACCGCCAGAACGATAAATTCTGACAGTTTAAATTATTAACAATCAAAAAGAAACTACTATGGGAAAATGGACTTGCAAGCAGTGCGGATACACTCACTATGGAGACGAAGCACCAGATCGTTGCCCACAATGCGGAGCGACTAAGTCGCAATTCTATTGCGAACGAAAGAGGAATTGGAGCGTGTATTGTGTTCTGATCTGCGCTATTATTATTACCATCTTTTGCTTCGCCTTCTGTTCGTGCCGCACATCGGCAAAGGTCAACAATTCGGCAGTCTATTCTTTGGAACTGAACCGCTACATGGGCCAATGGTATGAGCTGGCACGATTCGACCATCGTTTCGAACGAGACATGACCTATTGCACAGCCACCTATTCGATTGACGATGATGGCACGATAAAAGTCATCAACCAGGGAAAGAAAGATGGTAAATGGAAGTCGTCTGAGGGCAAGGTGAAACTGACCAAGGAACCAGGTGTCCTGCGTGTGTCATTCTGGGGGCCATTCTACTCTGACTATCGCATCTTGATGCTTGCGCCCGACTATTCCTATGCCCTCGTTGGAGGTAGCGATGAAGATTATCTCTGGATCCTGTCGCGCACGGCAACCCTCTGCGACAACACACTCAACGACATCGTGTTCGAAGCCCAAAGACGCGGTTACAATACCGACAACCTCATCTGGGTTGAGCAGTCGTCAATGTAAAACCGACAACAGCGGGAATCGGTCAATAGTGGGAATCTGTCAACGATATGAATGTCAGCCAAACTGATACGCAAGACGTTCCGCACCATTCCAGCAGTGGATTATGCCGCAGTATTCAAACCCGAACTTCTCTAATGCATTCCGCATCACACGGTTGTCGCGATGTGTGTCGATGCGGATAGTTTGATAGTGCTGCAAGGCATAATCCATGGCCAAGCGGAAGATGCCTTTCACCTCTCCGTTGCTTGCTATGCGATGTATGGTGGCGTATGGACGATCGTTCTTCCATGCGCCATCATATATTATGTCGTATGTCGGGTCGTTACCTCCGCGAAGCACGAATGCAGCCACTATCCTACCCTCATCCATGCACACGAAACTGTCCCCACGGCTTATGTCATCAGTGAGCTGCTCCACCGAAGGATAGGTCTCTGCCCACTGGTTCGGGTTGCCAGTCTCAGCCATGAACCTACGTGCAATAGCGAAGATCTCCATCATACGCGGAATGTCAGAGTGTGTTGCTTTGCGTATCGTCATAAGCTTACTTACCATATTCGAAATCACTATCGTCAGCCACCATTCGGAAATTGGACGACTCGCCCTCTTCTTCGGCAAAAAATGACTTAGGCGTGGTGACACGCTGGCGCACCGGTTGCTGCTGACTCTGTATGAACTGTGCCAACAACTCCGGATCGACCTCTTTCGCCTTGAGGAATGGTTCGAGCATATCCATGCGGTCGAGAGCTTTGAGTATCTGCACCAGACTCAGTATCGAAGTGTTATGACCTGTCTCTATCTGGCTGATTGAGAACATCGAGAGACCACTTCTCTCAGACAATTCCTTCTGCTTCATATTTCGTTCCACACGCAGTTCCTTCAGTTTCGCACCTATCTGCTTGAGTATTTCTTCATCGTTCATAATCTGCATCATATTGATTATTCAATTCAGTATTAAACTATTAAACCATTAAACTATTAAACCATTAAACTCTTCAACTTATTATCCCTCCGTCTCGGACGTCGAACGTCTTTTGGGGACATCGGCATATTTCTCACTCAAGGCCGAGAAAGCCTCACGCTGCTCTGCGGGAAGTTCTTTGTTATGACCCGTCTCCTGATACCAACGCCTCAAGGAGCACTCATAAGCATCGCCACCCGCATAAGGATAATGTTGGTGCTCATCGACGAAAGCACAGAACTGGCGCAACCCTTCTTCAAAGTTCTGACAATTCAAAGGTTCGACAGGCAGACCGGCATTATCATACTCAATCTTTTGCGGAACCCAAATCGTCGCATCCTGAATTTCCGCACCAAATGCCTCTTTGATAATTGTCGAGAAAAGATGGTAAACCTGCTCAGACTTATCCTCGGGATCGACCGTTGGCAGAACCTCTTCCAATGGAATGGTGCATGGGGCATTGAAGTTCCAATAGTGAGTCTCCTGCACGACCTTGATGGCATTGCGCCACGGGATACACACCCAAAGCTCGAGTGGAATCTCGTAGGCTTTGCCATTGATAGTTATCGTATTGCGAGGATGGAGATGCTCTCGTATCAACATCGTATATGCCTTGCCAAAATTCTCACGTTTCACATCGCCCACACCATTGATACGGCCAAAGTCGCGCAACCGTGTTGGACGGAGAAGAGCCATCTCGTGGAGCGAGGCATCCGAAAATATAGTAAATGCAGGAACACCAAGCTCTTCAGCCTGTCGTTGACGCAACTTGCAAAGTTTCTCGAAGAGACGTTCATCTTCAACCAATGGCACAGATGACTGCCCATCGGCAGCCACATCTGTTTGTCGATCAGAAAGACGTTGCATCCGCTCGCTATTACGCGCCTCTTTTCGAGCCTTGACGCTGAAGTCCTCCCTGTTGATGACTGCCAGCGAAGCCGCAGCCCTGCCATAGAGCACATCCATGCCCAATGGCGTGACTTGCAGATGGTTGTCCTGTCTGTAATCGATCTCCAGATAACCGAGGTGAAGCATCTGTAGGATGAAGTCATGCCAATCCTTGGCTGTAACTTCACGACCGACGCCATAGGTGGGCATCAGATGATATCCCAGTCGCAACAACTCGGCATTGGAGCTTCCCCTCAAGATATCCACAACCATGAAAGTGCCCACTTGCTGTCGCGCACGCATAATTGCAGACAAAGCCTTCTGAACCAGTATGCTGCCATCAAATCGCTGTGCCGGATGTTGACAGGCATCACAATTGCAGCAATCATGATCCATCGCCTCTCCGAAATAGTTAAGCAGGATGCGCCTGCGACAATTCTGACTTTCGGCATACTCCTTCATACGTTCCAATCGTTCCATATTAATATCCCGTTGTCCACTCTCTTCGGCGAACTTCCTCAAGGTGATGATATCGCCAATATTATAGAAAAGCATCGTTTCACATGGCAATCCGTCACGTCCGCCTCGGCCTATCTCCTGATAATAGTTCTCGATGCTCTTGGGCATATTGTAGTGCACCACATAACGCACATTACTCTTGTCGATACCCATTCCAAAAGCAATTGTAGCACAGACGATGGGCAGGCGGTCGTTAGAAAAATCCTCCTGTACCTGGTTGCGCTGTTGGGGAGTCAATCCGGCATGGTAGGCCTCAGCCTTGATGCCTTTGTCATTCAATTTCTTCGCGAGCTCCTCTGTATTTTTTCGCGAAAGGCAATAGATGATGCCCGATTGTCCATGATGTCGCGATATGAGATTCAGTATGGTCTTCAGCTTCTCGTTGGCCGAATATCCGCGTCTAACGTCCAGACTCAGGTTTGGACGATCGAACGAACTGATGAATACCTTCGGTTCCATGGAGGCTTCCATCGGACGCAACTTCAGTTGTTCGATAATATCGATCTTCGTCACCTTGTCAGCCGTGGCAGTAAAAGCCGCCATGGGCACATCAGGGAACTGTTCGCGAATGATTCCCAACTGTGTATATTCCGGACGGAAGTCGTGTCCCCACTGTGAGATGCAATGAGCCTCGTCAACCACAAAGAGATTCACCTTAATCCTGCGCAACAGTCCATTGAGCTCAAAAGCAATCATCTCTGGCGACACATAGAGCAGCTTCAGTCTGCCTGCCATCGCCTCCTGACGTATCTGTCCGTTCTCTACGTCCGTATTGTTGCTGTTGATGGCAGCCGCAGCGATACCATTGGCACGCAATGACTCCACTTGATCCTTCATCAGTGAAATCAGCGGCGAGACGACAACAGCCGTGCCTTCCATCAGAATGGCAGGCAATTGGAAGCAGACAGACTTACCGCCACCCGTAGGCATAAGCGTCAGACAATCACCGCCACCAAGAATATGCTCAATAATCTCTGCCTGCAACGGGCGAAATTCTTCAAAGCCGAAATAACGCTTCAACGCCTCTTGCAAATACGCTTTTGTATGTATTGTCAAATCATTAGGTTCCATTTCGTTTCTGTTTGTTAGATCATTTATGCTCGTCTTTATTCACATCTATCTTATGTGGACTGCCCTACTGCGTTATTACATCACACGGCCAGCATCTTTTTATAGTGGTCTATCATGACCCCATCATGCTCATAATAGGCCAGTTTCAGCGCATTCTGTAGATGCTTCTTGTTACGCGGATAACGACTCATAGCCTCATCGAGCCACTCATGGAGCAAGCCCGTGTCATACGGACGGCCATAGTCGAGTGACATCATATTGCGCGATGGCATCTGACGAAGCATCCGACTCATGCACTTCTCAGCCAATGAAGGCAGATAGCGTCCGTCCTTGTTTTTGAAATGTTTCCAGTCTTCCGGACGCAGATTCTTGACACTCCACTGCCGTACGAAACCCATAAAGTCGAAATCATTGCAATCTGAATAATTTCGCGCTATCACCATCAGTATCAGCGAATGGAGCAACGACGGATGCTCAATATCGAGCGAAAGATAGCGATTTACCATCGACGTCAGAGCATCCCCATCTTCGACTCCAACTCCCGCCTTCAACTTGCGATAGATCTCCCAGCCCATCGACAACGCATCTTTCTTCGCATCTCTGACGAAATGTCGGCTGTTCGGCTGCTGGCATTCAGCTGTCTGTACCTCTAAAAGAACGAGATTCGGATCCTGCACCAATCGAGGTTTCTCGCACAAAAAGACTGTGTTTCGGCCCAAGAGCAATCTGTCGAAGTAATCATTCTCATGCCTCATGGCAACAACGAACCGATCACCCACCTCCATCATCCATCGGTTTCGGATGCCGATGGTCTTGCCCGTTGGCGTAGATACCGATACGTTATCCTTCGATGCAACAAGGAGCAAACGATGTTCGTCAAAAGCCTTGTTCATCATGCGAGTACTCTCTTCATTCGACAATTTCCAGCCAAGGTTAAACTCCTCAAGATTCTCAGGTATGGTAGTAGCAAGCGGCACGATTACTGCGAACCCTTTATTGAGCAACAGACGAAGGGTGTATCGCTCCACTCCCGAACTATTTCCGCACACAATAACACCCGCCATCGGATCGAGGCCTCCCAACCACGCACGTATATATTTAAAGATGTCGTCCGTAACGTCAAAAGGACAGAAAAACACGGTCTTTTTCTGGTTCATCAACTCGGTTTCGCCAATAAAGGCAACTTGCTCACTTAACAGTTCCATGATCTTTCGGTTTTATTAGTTTTTACTAATTTTACACCGCAAAGATATGCACTATATTAGATATATCAAATATTGTTTATGCGTTTTATATTAGATATACCTAATTTTACATCATTCAATTTTCATTTTGCAAATTTGAAATAGCATTTTATTATTATTAACTCACTATCTCCCGGTAAAAGTCTCTCAATATGCTCAGCACCGACTTATGGTATTCGAAAGAAGAAGCATCATGAACCGAAAAGCCTCGCACTTCCTGCCGAGCAAGGCGCAATTTGGCAATGTCCTCAGCATTGGACATTACCGACATAGTCCCTTCGTAATAGCCAATAAGACAGTTGTAGAGATTTGCAAAGTTATTATCAATATCTGTGGCTATGGCGCGACACTCTGGACGATTGAAGATGGCATTCATTTCGAGGCTGTTGTGCATATCGTTCTCCTCGCGCATCAGGACTGACAGGTTGTGACGAAGTTGCGCTTTAACTCGATACACGATGACACGATATGCCTCGTTCGATATTCCCATAGCCAAAGCCATATCCTTCTCAGGCAAGGCCTTGCTTTTGTCTAATACTGTCAACATCCATCGCAACATGATGAATCGTTCACGAGGCTGAAGAACGCAGAGCATAAAAGCAATCAGATGTGCGAAGGTCTCAATGTTACGTTCTGTCGTCAACGATGCCTCTCTCCCATCGCACAAAAACATTTCGCCTGCATATTCATGAAGCAGCTCTTTCGCCTTAGCATTTGCCGCCACACGATTATTCAGATAGTTGCGAAAAGCAGATTGCATCCATGCTCCAAGAGCATCAGGGTGTTGCACGCCAAGCAACGCTTCGTACGGAACATCGTTATCGCCATGAGCGCCCTCGCGCAAATACAGAAAGAAATCACCCACAGCATCCTCAAAATCCTCACGCACACGATCCTCATAGGCTGCATACACCTTTAATAAACACGCACGCATACGCACGTAAAGCATATAATGCATTGCCTCATCGCTCTGGGCATCCGCCTTTATGACCAACCCATATAGCTCCTGCATCGTGAGTTTCTCAAACTGATTTCTATTCATTATTGCCTTATGCTTTTGTTCATATTGAATGCTAAGTTACTCATTCCAACCCTGTCACCAATATTCATAATTGTAATGTATTTGTATGTCTATGTTCGGCTCGGGATAGCTTGCCTTCTTTGCACCCTTCCAGTTCTGTTCATCCAGCATTCCTTTTCTTCCTTGTCCATCCGTTCTATGGCATAGCTGTAATCAATTCCTGTGCGCTAATCGTTCTTATTATTGAGGTATTCAAACAGCATACTGTAATACTCCGCCTTCTTCTCCAATTTCATCGGATAGGCCCTCGATGTGCTCGGCATTCGCCACCACGAGACATATTCTCTCACCTCTATAGGGAGCTTGAGGGTTCTACTCTCCCCGACTTTGGGGCTTTTCACTTCGATTCCCCTCTTCGCGAAATACGCCTGCAGTTCCTCGCTCGCTTTGCCTCCTGTCGTCACAATAGTCCTGCACTCCGGTATCTGTTCCAGAAGCGCAAACACATCTGTCCCCTCCACAATCTGCAGGAAGTTATCATCAGCATTATCCTTCAGTCGCCTCACCTTGCGGGCAGTATCGAACAGTGCAATCCCCTTCTCTCGACAAAATGCCACAATCCGTTCCTTGTCGAACTGCTTCTTGCCTTCAACCTCAAAGTACGCTTTGTTGTTGAAGCGTATCATCCCTTGTATTCTACAGAAGTCGTTGATCCAATTCGGGTAAAAAAACTCCATGCTCCACCGTGCCTTAGGTGGAGGAAAACTGCCAAGAAACAGCATCTTAGCGTCAGCTGGCAGAAACGGTTCAAGTGGATGTTCTTCGATTGTCATGATCCTGGCGACATAAAACCTACATTTACCATCCCATCTTTTGAACGGTAAATGGTAAAACTATATTTTCACTAGAAGAGATTATATTTCGACTGCAAAAGTAGTAATTTTACGATTACTACACAAGATTTCAGCTCAAAAAATTCGTAAATCCACTATATTTATCAAAAATTTGCAATATAGTTCAGCTTACAAGTGTAACATTTCCGTTTTCTGCATACTATAAGAGTGTGAACTAACAAAAATCAAACAAATAATCAGAATGAACGAATTATTATCAAAATCAAAGGATTTCAAACAGGAGTACTGCTGTACGATTGTAAGGATTGGGGAAGTATCGCCTATCAAAGGTTCAGACTTCCTTGGTCAGGTAATGGTGGAAGGACGCACTATTGTGGTACGCAAGGATCAAGTGAAGGAGGGTGACGTAATGTTCTATGTGTCAATCGAATGTCAGGTCAATGCCGACTTCCTCAGCATCAATAGTTTCTACGAGGACAAGACGATGAATGCCAATCCGGAGCAGAAGGGATACATCAATAAATATGGACGCATACGTATGGTGAAGCTCCGGGGAGTGTTGTCTATGGGCATTCTTTTTACGAAAGAGAACTTCGTGAAGTGGTGTCCGAAGATGAGCGAATTGAATGTAGAAGAACATGTTGGCGAAGACTTCGACACCATTGCAGGTGAACTCTTTGTCAAAGCGTATGTGCCTATGCGAAAGGAGAATACGCATCACACAGGAACAGGCAAGCGTAAGGCAGAACCTAAGTTTGACCGTTTGATTCCTGGTGAGTTCCTCTTCCATTATGAAACGCAACA
>JAGHUA010000071.1 GCA_018065085.1 Candidatus Liminaster caballi
ATAAGGATGCGGCTGATCTGAGACTCGTCGGCATAGATGAGGATGTCTTCGGTTTTAGGCTGATAGGTGCAGCTGACTCCGGTGGTGGCACATTGCTCACTGGTCAATTCTGTGACCTTATTAACCAAAGCATCCAACATCAACGCTTTCAGGATTGGTTTGGCAACGCCTGCTAATTCCCGATAGGATTCCACGAAACGAATGAGGTCTTTTGACGAGGATGCGATGGTTTCGAGTCCTGCCTTTACGTCCATCTCCCTCTCTTCCTCAGGGACATTTGCCGAATGGCTCAAGGCCTCGCTGAGTGAGGCGATCGGGCTTACCGTGTTCATGATCTCATGGGTAAGGACACGGATCAGCTTGGTCCATGACTCTTGCTCGTGCTGCTGGCGACGGCGTTCCACGATCCACTTGATGCGGTTCAGCGTCTTGTTGAACTTCGAGTTCTCCTGAAAGCGGAAGTTGTATTCCTCGTCCTCAAAAGCATCGAGCATGTACTCCAACTTCTTGCGGTCTTTCTCGCGGACATATACAGCGGTAACTATCACAGCCAAAACAACTATGATAACTACCGCTATTATGGTTTGCCAGACTTCCATCAGATTCCGTATTTCTTGAGTTTACTATATAGTGTCGGACGACTGATACCCAATTCCTTTGCCACCATACTGAGGTTACCATTGCATCGGCTCAATGTATCACGGATGGTCTTCTCTTCGGCTTCATCAAGCGTCAGGCTGACGGTGGATGTGGCTTTTGCAGGGGTGTTCATCGAGAGATCCTTCAGTAGCAATGCTTTTTCTTCAGACAAGATCACCGCCTTCTCAATCACGTTCTGAAGTTCACGGATATTGCCACTCCAAGCATGCGAAGTCAGTCGAAGAGCAGCCTCCTCTGAGATTGTTTCTACCGGGCGATGATACTTCACGGCATACTTTTTCAGGAATAGCTCGGTCAATGGCAGGATGTCTTCGGCTCTGTTCCTGAGAGGAGGCAGATGCATCTGCACCGTATTGATACGGTAATAGAGATCTTCGCGGAAATGGCCATCATGAACCATCTTCTCCAGATTCATATTCGTGGCACAGATTAGACGTATATCAATCTCAATCTGTTTCTCCGATCCAACACGTGTTACCGTTCTGTTCTGCAATACACGTAGCAACTTGGCCTGAAGGTGCAAAGGTATATTGCCTATCTCATCCAGAAACAATGTACCACCGTTTGCCTGCTCGAACTTGCCCACATGATCTGCGTGGGCATCGGTAAATGCACCTTTCACATGGCCGAACAGTTCACTCTCGAACAACGTTTCGGTAATAGCTCCTGCATCGACACACACCATCGGATGATGACGGCGGCTGCTTAGGGCGTGAATCTCACGAGCCAGTACATCCTTGCCCGTGCCGTTCTCTCCAGTAATAAGCACAGTGGCATCTGTTGGAGCAATCTTCTCCAAGCTGTGACGGATTTCCTGCATCTGTTGGCTATTGCCCCAATACATGATCGAATCGCTCTTAACCTGGGGCATCTTAGCTTTGGGCGTGGCCTCGTATGCTGAACGAAGCGTCGCAATCAGCTTCTCATTGTCCCAAGGCTTCACAATGAAGTCAAAGGCTCCTCGCTTCATTCCCTCTACGGCTAATGCGATGTCTGCGTAAGCGGTGAACAGTACAATCTGCACATCGGGATACATCTTCCTGAGCTCGCTCGTCCAGAACAACCCTTCATTGCCCGTGTTGATGTCCGTATAGAAGTTCATATCCAGCAGAACCACATCGGGCATGAAGCTCTCCATAGTGCTGATTAGCGTCTTAGGTGATGCAATGAGCTGTACCTCGGCGAACTGAGGTGTCAACAACAACTTCAAGGCGCTTCGTATGCCCTGATTGTCATCTACTACGAGGATTTTACCGTGCTTCATTTCTATTTTGTTTTCAAAGATTCTAATGCTTCAATGAATAAATGAATGGTGGTAGAAGGATTATCGAATGCCTGCAGGCTTTTGGCTCTGGTTATTGCAAGAGCTACATTACTAATAAGGTATTGCTTATTTGCCGGAAGCAATGCACCTTTCTTGTACTGCTTCTCAAACGATAGCAGGCGATTGACACATTCTTCACTACTCAATTCCGTTTTTTGATCTGCATAGTGCAACAACAACCATAGTTCAAAGCATGGATTGGAGCACAGCAAAGTGGCGTTGGGAACTTTCTGCAATCTTTCGAGCATGGTTGGCACGTCAAGGTCATACATCAGAAACGTCTGATCGCTCTTTGTCTGAATATAAGCAGCCTTGCATCGCTCCACAAGTGCAGGTGTGATGTTGAGCAACGTTTTCTTTGCTATGATGTGGATTGGCAGACGGTAATGCGAACGTAGCATCTCGACATATACGACCTCGGTGTCTCCTTCGCAGAACACGAAGTAGTTTGGGGTCATCGTCCTTCCTTTCGAAGTTCTCTCTTTGCGTGCCATAGTCAAAGCTTGGGTTTTGAGAGGTAAGGAATAGCATCAAAACGACCTTGCAGATAGGCCTTCTCCATGTCGTATGTATCGCGAAAGTCCTTGAAGTCATAGAGCGAATACAGATCGCTGCTGCCATCCTCCCGCTTATTGACGAAATAGACCTGATCACGACGCTGGAAGTCGGTATTGAGCAGATGCGTATTGTGAGTCGTATAGATGAGCTGGGCATGATCGCTGCTGTTGAACATCCCAATGATGAACTCTACAAGCTGGGTATGGAGGCTTGTGTCAATCTCGTCGATTAACAATACCTTACCACTACGGATGATGTCGATCATGCTGAGCATCATGTAGAAGAGTGTCTTGGTGCCATCCGATTCTTCAGTATCGAAATCAAATGGTACCATCAGATTGCTTCTATGATAGGTTTCGATGGCATTGCCCTTCTGTCGGATATCTACAATGTCGCTGTCGGCTGTTCTCAGTACCTCCAGGATCTGGTCTTTCTGCTCGCTGAGTACCTGCTCGACCGACAGAGACTGTGGTAAATGATAGTCGAGTACAATCTCATCGCAGAAGAATCGGAAAATCTGCTTAGGAAGTTCTCTGTCCATCTGACTGGCGCGTGATACGAATAAGGTTTTACGCGATGTATTGGCTGCCACGTCCATCGGTCTTTTCAGCATGGGCTTGAACTCATAAATGTCCTTTTTCTCAGGTCCTTTGCTTTCGTCGCGATTGAACACTAAAGACCTTCTGCCATTGGGGTAATAATACAGTTGCTCCGTAAGGATCTCCTGTCGATTCATCGTAAACGAATACTCATATTCGATACCTTCCATCAAGAATCTGATATAGAACGAGCTGGGCTTCTGCTCATAGCCTTCGAACTTGAACGGTGTAAAACCAAAGGTCGTATCCTCATTATAGTTATGTGAGGAACGAATCATCTCGATGCAAGCCCGAATGGCCTTTATGATGTTACTCTTTCCCGAAGCATTGGCACCAAACACAGCTACGCTCTTCAGTAACTGCTCATCTCCAACCGAGAAAAGGTTAGTTTCTAATTCCCTACCTTTCTGTGTTTGGATCTTAGCTGCTTGAAGGTCGAGCCTAATCTCATCTCGAAGCGAGAATACATTACTCAAACTTAGTTCTAATATCATTTTAGTCTTGATTTTTGCTATTCGGTGGCAAATATAGCGAATAAATTGCAATATAAATCTTTTTTCGTGCTTTTTTTTAATTAGAGGCTATTATTTATGTTTCTATTCCCTTATTTCAATATGTTCACTGAACAAAATAGCAATCAAAAAAATCCTTATACTACACAAAAATGTTGCTCGGCAGCAAAATTAGATTTAACAAGATATATTATCTATTTTAACCTCAATTCCTGCTAATAACTGGCAAGAATCGAGGTTAAAATACTATTATTATATAATTAAAGGCTATTCTGCCTTGATTGACTCCACCGGATTCCTCGTCGCTGCACTCCAACTGCGCACCACCACGATAGTAAGAGTCACAATGAGTACAATGACCAGAGCCAACGCGAATACCCACCAATGGATAGTGGTGTGATAGGCGAAGGTGCAGAAGTAGCGGTCGATGATCAGATAGCTGACCGGAGCGGCAATCACGAAGCAGAGGAGCACGATGACCGAATACTTGCGGCTGAACATCTTCAGAACGTCATTCACCTCGGCTCCCATCACTCGGCGGATGGCAATCTCCTTGCGACGATGTTGTGTCTCGAAGAGTACCAACCCGAACACACCCATGAGCGAGAGGATGATAGCCACCAGCGTGAAGGCTGTCACTTGCTTGCTGAGTTTGTCCTCGACCTTGTACTTGTGGGCAAGCTCCTCGTCAAAGAGGTGGAGATAGATGGTATCAGGATCCACATCAGGAATGAGTTCAATCACCGTATTGTGGATAAACTCCATGACCTTATGTGGATCAGCACCTACTGCTATCCTCACATAGATGTGTCTCAATCCTTGAGGTCTCCAGGAATGATCTCGGCCAAAGAGATAGAAAGTAAACGGGTAGTTACCATACTGCAGCGGACGGAAATGAAAGTCCTTACAGATTCC
>JAGHUA010000014.1 GCA_018065085.1 Candidatus Liminaster caballi
GATATAAAAAAGTCCGAGCTTGTGAAAGTCCGGACTTTTAATTTAAATTAGCATTTGAGGGTGTGTCTAAGGCTTTATACCTTTTGACACACCCTCAGTATATACAAAAAAATGTGGCGTGATATTTTAGAGACAAATAAAAGAAATACAAATAATTTAGAAAGTATAAAACTATGTGGAACATTATCAAGCGAAACCGCTTCCTAACTCTTGGGGAAATGCTGAAGAAACTTTCGTTTGGATTTCCTAACTCTTGGGAAACGCTGGAGAAACTTTCGTTTGGACTTCCTAACTCTTGGGAAATGCTGGAGAAACTTTCATTTGGACTTCCTAACTCTTGGGAAATGCTGGAGAAAGTTTCATTTGGATTTCCCAACTCTTGGGAAACGCTGGAGAAAGTTTCGTTTGGACTTCCTAACTCTTGGGAAGTACCAACGAAAGTTTATTTTGGATTTCCAGGTTTCTGGAAATACTGAGAACAATGTGCTGGCGATTTCCAGGTTTCTGGAAATGCTGAGAACAATGTGCTGGCGATTTCCAAGGTTTCTGGAAATGCTGAGAACAATGTGCTAGCGATTTCCAAGGTTTCTGGAAATGCTCAAAACAATGTGCTGGCGATTTCCAGGTTTCTGGAAATGCTGGGAACAATGTGCTGGCGACTTCCTAACTCTTAGGAAATGCTCAGAACATATTTTGAGGTCTTCCAAACTTCTTGGAAGTGATTTTGCTTCCGAAATTGGTGATTGCCGAGAATTAGCCAAGCCGAAAATCAGCTCACCACATTCACTGGAGTACCAGAAATGAAGGCCTCGACATTGCAGGCAGCGATGTGAAGAAGACGACGACGGGCGGCAAGTGACGCCCAGGCGATGTGGGGAGTGATGAAACAGTTGCGGGCAGCGATAAGAGGATTGCCGTCGCGTGGAGGTTCCTGTGTGAGCACGTCGATGCCGGCAGCATAGATTTTCGCAGAATTGAGAGCATCGGCGAGAGCCTCATCATCGACCAACGGACCGCGGCCAGTGTTGATGACGATGGCAGACGGCTTCATGAGCGACAGACGAGAGGCATTGACAAGATGATGGGTGTCAGGCGTCAGCGGACAATGCAGACTCAGGACATCAGCCTTAGAGAACAATTCATCAAGGCTCACAGCCTTTTCGATGCCAGAAGGAAGAGAGTCCTGCGACTTGCTGGTCCATGCCAACACCTTCATGCCGAAACTCAGCGCGATGCGGGCAACGGCCATGCCGGTGTTGCCAAGTCCGACGACGGACAAAGTCTGTCCTTCAAGTTCGAGCAGAGGGGTGTCATAGAAGCAGAAATCAGGCGACGTCTGCCACCGGCCCTTGCGAACCTCATCGGCATGGTGAGCCACATGGTGTGTGATGTTGAGGAGATGAGCAAAGACCATCTGCGCAACGGAAGCGGTGCTGTAGGCTGGAATATTGGTGACGACGACACCATGACGACGCGCAGCCTCAATATCGACCACATTATAGCCAGTGGCAAGAACACCCACATAGCGAAGGTCAGGCAGTTGCGATATCTCGGACTCGCCAATGATGACCTTGTTAGTCAGGATAATCTCTGCGCCACGCGCACGTTCGACAGTCTCTTCAGGCGACGTGCGGTCATAGACAGTAAGTGAACCGAGAGCAGACAGCTCGTCCCACGAAATGTCACCCGGATTGGCAGCATAGCCATCGAGCACTACAATATTCTTCATATCTGAAAAAGTTTACTGGCAAATATTCTGACGGAAGTCCGAGCCTCGCTGATAAGGACGCAAACCGTACTCGCCAAGCAGACAGAGAGCATACTCGGTGAGACGCGACTGAATCTCCTCATATTTCTCCCATTCCTTAGTGCGTGTAAAGGCGTACATCTGAACAGGAATACCCTCGCTGCCAGCCGTGAGCTGGCGCACCATGAGAGTCATGGACGGATTGATGTCCGGAGACTTCTCAAGATAAGACTGGAGAGCATGGCGATAGAGTTCGAGGTTGGTGGTCTGTCCGACCTTGGCATCAGAAGTCACGGCAAGTCCCTTCTTCTCAAGATCCTTGAGCATCTGAGGATTGACAAACTTGACGCTATGCATATCGACGTTGATGTGACGGCTGAAACGACGTCCGTCGCTCTCCTGCATGCCTCGCCAGTTCTGGAAAGTCTCGGTAAGCAATGAATAAGGAGGAACGGTCAGTATGGTGTTGTCCCAGTTGCGAACCTTGACGGTGGTGAGAGTAATCTCGATGACCACGCCATCGACATTACGTCCCGACATCACAATCCAGTCGCCAACAACGAGCATGTCGTTGAACATGAGCTGAACGCCAGCCACAAGACCCTTGATGCTGTCCTGGAAAACCAGCATGAGCACAGCAGCCATAGCACCGAGACCAGACAGGAGGAAGACCGGCGACTTGTCGATCAGCACGCTGATGATCAGGATGCTGGCGAAAAGGCTGATGACAATCTGGATGGTCTGGACGAGACCCTTGAGCGAATGTGCACGTTCCTTGCCGCGAGCGATGAAGACATCAAAGACGGCTCTCACCAGCACGCACAGGAAACGGGTCACGCACACAATAATATATATAGTGGTGACACGTCCAATGATAATCTCGAGCGTTCCCTTGGTGACAAACGGCAGGGCAAAGGTCAGAATGATGGCTGGGAGGATGTTGCTGAATGCCTTGCACACCTTGTCGCTGAGCAGCACATCATCGATGTTGGTTTCAGTCTTGTCGGTGATCTTACGCACCGCAGGAATAAGCACACGGCTGAAAATGACATCCACAAGATAGGACGCCAGAATCACACCAGCCACAATCAGAAGTCTCCAATACCACTCCAAACCACTATGGTCAGAGCCGAGGTTCCTCTCGAACCAGGCAATAAAGTTATTTTCGTTCATCAATATTCTTTACACTTTACTCATTACTCTTTATCCTTTACTCTTTACCCTTTCAAAGGCTCCCCTTTGCACGCTTGAGCTCCATAAGGAACTGCTCGGCACGCTCAAGGTCCTGAGGTGTGTCGATGCCGACGGTCTCGATATCGACCACGCGCACGGTGATGTGCATGCCGTTCTCAAGCCAACGGAGCTGTTCGAGGCTCTCGGCTTTCTCAAGCGGAGTCTGTGGCATGGCCGTGACGCGGCTCAACGCCTCAGGACGGTAGGCATAGAGACCAATGTGCTTGTAGAATGTCTGACCCGATGTGAGCCAGTCCTTCTGATCGACGCCACGGAGATAAGGAATCACCGAACGGCTGAAATAAAGAGCCTGACTGTGAGCGCCAAGCACCACCTTCGGGCTGTTAGGATTGAGCAATGCCTCAAGTCCGTCCTCAGCATGGAAAGGCTTGACCAGAGTGGCGATGTCCGTACGGGCATCCATGAAGCAATCCTTCACGGCCTGAATCTGCTGTGCGGCAATGAATGGCTCGTCGCCCTGAACATTGATAATCACATCATAGTCCACACCCAAGGCCTCGCAGACCTTTGTGTAGGCCTCCTGAACGCGATCTGTGCCACTCTTATGATCGGGCGAAGTCATCACGACGCGTCCGTTGAAGCCCTCAACGGCATCATAGATACGGGCATCGTCGGTAGCAACCACTGCCATATCGACCAGCGGAGCCACTTTCTCATATACTCGCTGCACAACAGGTTTTCCGCCCAGCATTGCCAATGGCTTGCCTGGGAAACGTGTGCTTGCATATCGTGCTGGAATTATTGCGATTGTTTTCATCTTCCTAATAACTGATAACTATTAACTAATAACTAAATCACAGATTTCTCACTTCCTCAACGCCCTTGATCTGCTCGATGATGCGCATAGCCTCAGAGAGCTCGAACGCAGAAGGCACCTGAACCTTCACCTTGGTGGTGACAATATAGTCCTCGGTGACGGTATGAAGTTCGTCGATACCAAGGTGCAGTTCGTCGCTTATGACCTTGACAAGATCGTGGAGCAAGCCATAGCGATCGACACTGTTGATGACGATCTGTGTAGGGTAAGTGCGGTTAGGCAATACCGGCAGCGAGACATCGACGATTGAATCGCCCTCCTGAGCCGAAAGTTGGATGGCCTCCGGACAGTTGCGCTTGTGTACGATGGTTGTGCCGTCCTTCTGCTTGAAGCCAACAATCTCATCGCCCGGCAGAGGATTACATTCCTTACAGAGCACAAATGGGAATGCCTCGACTGAAATGCCGTTCTTAGCCAGCGAGACATTGACTGCTCGGCGTGCCTTGTAGGTGTTGACATGATCGAGCCAAGAAGCCTCAGGCCATGTGAGATCGTCGGTTCCCACCTCCACACGGTCACCGCGCTTCAGTGTGGTGAAGATACTGCAAAGGCGACCGTTGATGCGCGCAAACTTGGCATGATTGCCCACGTTGGTATGGATCTCGTATGCCATATCGAGCACACTCGACTCCTTTGGCAGCACGATACTGTTGCCCTTAGGCGTGAACACGATGATATCGTCATTATAGAACGAGCTGACCACACTCGCCATGAAACCGCCGTCAGCGCCCGACTGGGCAATATCCTTGAGTACGCCCTTGAACTTGAGCATCCACTTATCGATAGACTCGGTGCGGTCAATGACACAACCCTGCTTTGAGTTGCGGTTCATATTCTCGGAACAGATATGCACCTCGGCCCAGCCGCCCATGTGGGTCATGACCTGAAGATGCACTGCCTGATAGCCGTTCTCCTTTGGCTGGTCGATGTAGTTAATCATCGAATAAGGACGCTCCTTATAGAGATCGGTGAGCAGCGAGTAGATCTGCAGACACTGCATCTTCTCCGAACCGGCAGCCGGATTGGACTGGAAGATGATGTTGACCTGATGGACGTGTTCCAGCTCCTTGAATGTCTGACGAGAGTCCTGCATCTTACGCCAGATGGCATAGACCGAACGCGGACGTGCAGTGACCGACGCCTTGATACCCTCGTCAGCAAGGATCTCGCGAATAGGGTTAAGGAAGTCCTCAATGTCATCCTTGTGAAGACGCATGTATGAGGTGATCTTCTTCTCAATGCGGTCGTACTCGTGTGGCGAACGGAACTTGAGCGAAAGGTTCTCAAGCTCGGACTTGATGTCATAGAGGCCGAGACGGTTGGCAAGCGGAGCATAGAAATAGTCGGTCTCAGAGGCAATCTTCATCTGCTTCTCAGAGCGCATCGAACCAAGCGTACGCATATTGTGCATACGGTCAGAAAGCTTGATAAGGAGGGCACGGATATCGTACTGGATGGAATCGAGCATCTGCTTGAAGTTGTCAATCTGCTTCGACTCCTTATAGTTGCCGTCCGACTTCTTGGTCAGCACTCCGACAAGGAATGCCACATCCTCGCCAAACTCCGCGCGGATCTGGTCGATAGTGATCTCGGTGTCCTCAACCACATCGTGCAACAGGGCTGCCATGATGGAGTTGGTGGCAAGACCGAGCTCGACGAGCGCGATGCGCGCCACAGAGATAGGATGTGTGATATAAGGGATGCCACTCTTACGTATCTGTGGGGCATGCGCCTTGGCTGCCAAAGCGTATGCTTTCTCAATGCGTGGCATATCCGTGGCTGGCAGATATTCCCTACAGCGCTCGAACAGTTCGTCGCGCATCTCTTCAACCATCTTCTGAGCCTCTTCCGGCGTAAGCTTTTCCATATTCTACAGTTGGTTTAATTGCTCTACAATTCCCTGCAACTCCTGTCGCAGGCTGGACAGACGGGAGATGACCTCCTGTTTGATCTCCTCCTCGGTCTGCTTCTGACTAAGTGTGCTGCGTACGCCGGCAATGGTCTTTCCCTCATTGTGGCGCAGGCGGTAAATCATTTCGATCTTCTCGATGTCACGCCGGCTGTAAAGGCGGGTATCGCCCTTGGTACGCATCGGCTTGATGGCACGCGGGAAATCGCGTTCCCACTTACGCAACAACTCGATCGAGACTCCAATCATCTCGGCCACCTCGCCAATAGTGTAATACTGCTTGGCTGTAAGTGATGATATGTTGCGCTGCTGTTTTTTCACCTTCAGATCAATGTATTTGTTGTTTTGACATTCATGCCGGCATCAGTCCATAACCTGACCGACGTTTTCCGACTTCTCGATCATCTCCTCGTACTGCTCTGGAGTGAGGTCGAGGTAGTAATAGTTGGCAGGGTTCTGGACGGCACCGTTCAGGTGTACCTCATAATGAAGGTGCGGACCCGTGGATTTGCCTGTGGAACCGACCTCGCCGATCTTATCGCCTCGCTTGATGCTCTGACCCCTGTTGACAAACTTCTTGGACAGATGTGCATAGCGAGTGGTGTAGCCATAGCCATGGTCGATGACGATGGAAAGACCGTAGCCCTTGTTATAGCCTGCCTGGATGACACGTCCGTCGCCCGTGGCAAAGACATCGGTTCCCTTTTCTGCCGAGAAGTCCATGCCCTCGTGGAACTTACGCACATGATAGACAGGGTCGATACGCCAGCCGTAGCCTGATGCCATATACTTCAGATTCTTGTCAGACACAGGCTGGATGGCAGGGATGTGGCGAATGCGGTCTTCCTGCGACTTGCAGAGTTCCACCAGTTCGTCGAACGACTTTGACTGAAGGTACAGCTGACGTTCCACAAGATCCATCTTCTGTGCCACCGACACCACAAGATTGGCATCGCTCAACTGTCGGAGCGAATCATAGCGCTGGCTGTTGCGAGCCAGCTGATTGCGGGCATCCGAACCGATTGGATCGCCCTGCAGGACGATGCGGTACATGTTGTCATCGCGCTGACCGATATCCTCAAGCACGTCAAGGGCTTCGTCCAGACGGGCATTAAGCAGCTGATATTCCTGCTTGAGCAGTTCATGTTCGCGTTCGAGACGCCACTGTGACGGCGAACCGATATAGAAAATGAACGCATAGAGCAGGATGGCACCGATGATGGTGCCAGAGAGCAAATGACGCACTACGGTATAGAAATGACGCCAGCGCGAGGGCTTCTTGCGCTCGTATCGTCCCTTCTCCGGGTTATACTTAAAATGTATCCAATGGCTCATTGTTCTCTTTTCGTAAAGGAAATTTGGGGCAAATATCATTAAAAAATATCACACTCCCAAATTTTGAACTCATTATTATATAATAATCCGTTTTTTTAACACTATTTGCCGACTATGGTACACAGAATTACGACCTCAAGCCGTCAAGGATATTCTGCAATTCGGCCACTCCGTCAACAAGCACGGCTCGTGCCTTCGAACCACTGTACGGACCGACAATGCCGGCGGCCTCAAGCTGATCCATGATTCGGCCTGCGCGGTTGTAGCCAATCTGGAACTTTCGCTGGATGTTGGACGTCGAGCCCTGGCCGGTTGACACAACAAGTTCAGCACAGTCATTGAACAACGGATCCAACTGGTTAAGATCGACCGTAGCCGAACCACCCTCATCCATGCCGCCAGCCTCCGTTGGATCTGGTTTGGGTTCTGGCAGAATGTAGCAATGCGGATAAGACTGCTGATGCTCGATATATTCGTTGATGCGGGTAACCTCCGGTGTATCGACGAATGCGCACTGTACTCGCTCGAACTTATCGCCAAGCGAAATGAAGAGGTCGCCGCGTCCTACGAGGTTCTGTGCACCCGACTGATCGATGATAATGCCCGAATCGGTGGCCGACGACACGCGGAAGGCAATGCGGGCAGGGAAGTTGGCCTTGATGATGCCGGTCACAATCTTTGCTGACGGTCGCTGTGTGGCAATAATCATGTGGATGCCCACGGCACGCGCCTTCTGGGCAATGCGGGCAATAGGAAGCTCGACCTCCTTACCTGCGGTCATGATGAGATCGCCATACTCATCGATGATGGCAACGATGTAAGGCAGATAGTGATGATTTGTGCCGCCCTTCGAACCGATCGGAGCCTCGATGTGCTTGTTAGGATTAAGCTTGCGATGAATGAACTTGTCGTTGTATTCCTCCACCTTGCGGCAACCGGCTTCGCGCAACAAGGCATAACGATCTTCCATCTCGGCACAGAGACTCTTGAGCGTCTGCACAACCTTCGAGACGTCGGTGATGATAGGATCCTCCTCGTCAGGCAGTTTGGCAAGGAAGTGCTTGTCGATATTGGAATAGACCGAGAACTCGACCATCTTTGGATCGACAAGGACAATCTTGAGCTGTGACGGATGCTTCTTATAGAGCAATGACGTGATGATGGCATTAAGGCCGACAGACTTACCCTGACCCGTGGCACCGGCCACAAGCATGTGCGGAGCCTTGGCAAGGTCGAACGTGAAGACCTCATTGGTGATGGTCTTGCCCAATGCCACAGGCAAGGCTGCCTTGCTCTCCTGGAAGGCTCGGCTCTGGATACATTCGCGCATTGACACGGTCTGCGGATCGCGGTTTGGCACCTCAATGCCAATGGCACACTTGCCTGGAATCGGGGCAATGATGCGGATGCCTGTGCGCGATGCAATGGACATGGCAATCTCGTCGCTCAGGCGCTTGATGGTGTTGATCTTTGTACCGCTGACCAAAACGATCTCGAACAGAGTGATTGTCGGACCAACTGTGGCTGAGATGCTCTGGATCTCTACGCCATAGTCAAGAAGGGTCTGGCGAATCTTCTCCTTGTTGGCAGTCTGCTCCTCCATGTCAACGGGCACATTGGCATCATACTGTTTCAGGAGATCGAAGGTCGGGAACTTGTAATACTCAAGATCCTTTGTCGGGTCATAGTCTTCGAGGGGCATCTCAACCGGAGCCTCGACAATCTCGGTCTCGTTGGTCTTGATGACGAACGAAGGATCAGCATCCGCCGGCTTTTCATCGTCGAACGGCAACGGATCGATAGGCAATATCTCCTCATCCTCGGCAGGATCAGAAGCATCATCTTGGACAACAGGAGTCTGGAAATTCTCATCTTCGGCAGGGGACAGGAGTTCCTCTTCGGCCTCAGAATATGTCTCAATCAATTGTTCGGGCTCAATGTCCGAATCCTGTGGCTGATCGAGTGGCTGTTCAGCCTCAGCAGCAGCACGAGCCTCTTCCTCGGCACGCAGTTTTGCCTCACGTGCTGCGGCAGCAGCTGCAGCCTGACGCTCGCGCCATCGCATAATCAAACCTATCAGACCAAAGCCGTTTCGCGCCTGGTTGATGATGCTATTGGTGACAAACACCAGCATGATGATAAGGCTGACAACGAGAAGAAGGACAACACCCGGAGCTCCGATAAGCACCTGCAGGCGCTGTTCGAGTGCATAGCCATGCTGACCACCAAGGTAGAGGTATGAATCGCCGAAATGCTCGGCGAACACGAAGCTGCAGAACAATGAAATCCAAAGGCTGAAGCATGCATAGCGCACGAAAACACCAAACAGCGACACCAACGGAAGATTGCGCGTGAGCCTATAGCCCAAACGCAGAATGAACACCACATAGAGCAGAGCCGAGACTCCGAGCCAACGATTGATGCAGAATTCTGCCATACGTGCGCCAATTGATCCGCTCCAGTTGTGAGGTTTGGCGGCGTCTATGCTGCCGTCTGACAATGCTGCATAATCGGCCTTACCGGCATCGGCAAGGAAACTGATGAAGGCAAGAGCCATCAACGCTCCGACAAAATAAAGAATCATGCCAAGGATGAAACGTGTACGGTCGTCACGCACGAAAAGCATGAACTTATTTGGACCTTTGGGTGTAGTATTCTTCTTATCTTTCATTGTTTCAGTTTTCATTTATCATTTATTCTTCCAGAACATCGGTGTGAACAACAGTACCACCGTAAAAATCTCAAGACGTCCGATGAGCATGCACAGACTCAGATACCATTTGGCGGCAGACGGGATGTCGAACCATGTGAAGGCCGGACCAAGATCGCCCATTGCCGGACCGGTATTGCCAAATGCCGACACTGCCGCACCGATAGAGGTGTCGAACGACAGTCCAAGACACTGTAGCAGGAACACACTGAAAAATACCAGTATCAGGTAGATGGATATCATGGCAAGAATCTTATACACGACCGACGACGACAGGATGTGTCCGTTAAGCCTCACGGATGTGAAGGCTCGTGGATCGAGCGCCTGAAGGATTTCCTTGCGGGCATTCTTGACCAGCACAACCATACGTACAACCTTCAGACCACCCGCCGTGCTGCTGACGCAACCGCCGCTGACCATGAGCAGAAGCGTAGGCAACCAGAAGACAGCGCCCCACTTGACATAGTCGAAATATTCGGACTGAAAACCGCCTGACGAAACGATTGTAAGAGTATGGAAAAGACTTGTGCGCAATGTGCATTCAAACGAACCGTCGCCCAACGATGCTATCTGATCGGCCGTGGCACTGTCAGACCAAATGCGTGTGGCATAGTTCAGACCCATGAACAAAGCCGTGAAACCAACCACGATGCCGCAGAACCATCGCAGCTCCTCGTTCTTCCAGAACAGACGGAACCTGCCGATGCCGAAGAAATAGAACAGGTTGTAGTTGATGCTGGTGATGAAGAGGAACACTATACATATATATTCTATAAGAGGCGAGTGATAATAGCCAATAGAACTTGAATGTGTAGAGGATCCTCCGCTGGCCATGGTGGAGAACGCATGACACACAGCATCGAACACCGACATGCCGGCCCAGTAATAGAGCGCAGCATTGACAATGGTGAGCATCAGATAAATGCCCCACAGACGACGCGCCGTCTGCTGAACCTTCGGACGAAGTTTATCGACTGAAAGTCCGTTGGTCTCGGCGCCGAATATCTGTGTGGCTCCGGTTCCGATCATCGGAAGAAGGGCAAGCGAGAAGACCACAATGCCAAGACCGCCAAGCCACTGGGTAAGGGCACGCCAGAACAGGATGCCATGTGGCTGAGCCTCGATATCGAGAATGGTGGTGCAGCCGGTAGTGGTGAATCCAGCCATAGTCTCAAGGAATGCATCGGCCGCTGTCTGACAAGTGCCGGTCAGCAGATACGGAACCATGCCAAACACCGAAAAGAGCACCCACGTGAGCGACACGATGAGAAATCCCTCGCGTGCCTGCATCTGCCGGCTATGACGATAGCCGCTGAAAAGCAGCAGTCCGCCAATCAGGGCAACGGCCAATCCGCAACTGCCAAGAGCCACCCAGTCGGTCTCGCCAAGTTCGAAATGATAGTACAGACCCACACCGGCAGACATCATCATGAAGAACGACTCCATGATGAGCAGCAATCCGAAGATGTATCTGATTAATGACCAGTTGAGCGACATTGCCTATGCTGTTTGACTAATGACTGTATCTGTTGTTTGTATTGAGTTTTATGTCTGGCTTCATGACGAAGGATTGTCAACGCAGGAAGAGTTTCTCCACCTGATTGATCTTCTCGTTCATGCACACAACCACGACATGATCGCCTGGCTGGATGACAGTCTGACCGGTGACGGTCTCGGCTTTGCCATCGCGCACAAGACCGCCGAGCGTGATGCCTCGTGGCAGTCCGAGCTGCATGACCTGACATTTGGTGATTTTCGATCCTGGCTGCGCCACCAGATCGGCGACCTCGGCATCGACAAGACTGAAACACTTGGCCGAAGTCTTGTCGGCATCGAGAAGCAACTGATAGATACTCGATGCGGTGAGTATCTTCTTATTGATGGTCGATCCGATATTCAGGTTGGCGGCGAGCGAGATATATTCAATATCCTCGACCTCAGCCACGGTCTTGCCTACGCCTAACTTCTTTGCCGTCAGACATGCAAGCACGTTGTTGCCCGAATTGCCGCCAAGCGCCACAAACGCATCTGTGCTGAGCAGACCCACAGACGAAAGGAACTCCATGTCGCTCTGATCGCCATGCACAACCTTGGCAGATGGCACCTTCTCCATGATGTTCTCGGCCGATGCCAGATCCTGCTCGATGAACATTATCTCATAGTTCTTCTGCAAGTTGTAGGCTGCCTGAATGGCAAGACGGCTGCCGCCCATGATTACCACACGCTTGAGGTTACGATCTTTCTTGCCGCAAATCATGCGCACAGACTCGGTCTTGTCTGGCGGACACACGAAATAGACGATATCATTGCTCAATATCATGTCATTGCCGCCAGGGATGATTACCTCGTCTCCACGCTTGATGGCTGCGATGTGGTACTGAGGATGATTGCGTCCGATGTCCATAAGCTTCTGTCCGACAATAGGCGCTCCGTCATAGACCTTGACTGTAAGCAAGATAAACTTGCCGTCGCAGAGATCGAACGACATACGAGCCCACGGACGACTGATGGCCTGTGCCACTGCCTCGCCTCCCAACATCTCCGGATAGACCAGTCGGTTGATGCCAATCTTCTTATAGAACTCGCGGCTCTCAGGCTTCTGCATCTCATAGTTGTCGATTCGCGCCAATGTTCGTCGCACGCCCAGATTGGCAGCAAGGATACAGGCATGAATGTTGACACTCTCGTTAGGAGTGACGGCTATGAAAAGATCGGCACTCGGCACCTCGGCTTCCTTGAGCGCAGAGATTGACGTAGGACTGCCCACCACGGTCAGCAGGTTGAAGAAGGTCAACTGCTCGACAAGATGCGGATCCTGATCCATGAGGGTGACGTCCATATTCTCGCGCGAAAGAAGACGCGCCAGATGTGTACCTACCTCGGCTGCTCCAGCTATTACTATCTTCATACTCCTCGTGTTATAGTGCGGGCTATGCTCTCAGCGTCGATACCACAAAGCCGGTAGAGCTCTTTGCATGTGCCCTGTTCTACAAATTCGTCCGGCAGTCCGAGACGAGTTATCTCTCCCTCATAGCCCGAAGCATTGGCATATTCCAGCACAGCGCTACCGAAACCTCCATTACGCACGCCGTCCTCAACGGTGATAACGTGCTTATAGCGAGCAAACACTTCGTCCAACAGCTGCTCGTCCAACGGCTTGCAATAGACCATGTCATAATGAGCCACGTCCATGCCTGTCTGTTCGATGGCCTTTGCTGCCTCCATGCCTATCGGGCCGAGCGTCAGAACCGCTGTGTCGCCATTGCCTTCGCGCAAGCAATAACCCTTGCCAACCGGCACAGCCTCAAGCGGACAGCGCCAATCGACCAACGAACCGCGACCACGTGGATAACGGATCATCATCGGACCCTCGACCTGTGTGGCAGCCGTAAACATCAGACGGCGCAACCAGTGTTCGTTGATTGGCGAAGCCACAATCATATTAGGTATGACGCGGAAGAATGCAAGGTCGAAAGCGCCATGATGTGTAGGTCCGTCAGCACCGACCAATCCGGCTCGGTCAAGGCAGAAAACCACATGAAGATTCATTAGCGCTACGTCATGGATCACCTCATCTATGGCACGCTGCATGAACGATGAATATATGTTGCAGAACGGCAGACGGCCTTCCTTGGCAAGTCCTCCGCTGAAGGTCACTGCATGCTCCTCGGCTATACCGACATCGAACGTACGCTCTGGGAACTGCTCCATCATGATGTTCATCGAGCAGCCCGTCGGCATGGCTGGCGTAATGCCCACAACACGTTCATCAAGCTTGGCAAGCTCCACCATGGTGTGGCCGAACACGTCCTGGAACTTTGGTGGCATTCCGGTGGTGTCCTCCTTTATACGCTCGCCGGTCTCAGGATTGAACCTGCCTGGCGCATGCCAGATGGTGGCCTGGTCTTCGGCTGGCGCAAATCCCTTGCCCTTGATGGTGCAGACATGCAGCATCTTCGGACCTTTCATATCCTTGATCTTACGGAGAATACGCACAAGTTTCAATACGTCATGACCATCCACAGGTCCGAAATATCGGATATCCAGTCCTTCGAAGATGTTCTGTCTGCGCGAGAAGAGCGACTTGACGGCATTGGAGAAACGCAACACGGCACGACGGAACTTATCGCTCACAAGCTTGTGTTTCTTCAATGTGTTGTATGCCTTATATCGCAAAAGATTGTACTGCTGCGATGTGGTGATGTGGGTCAGATAGTGGTAGAGGGCTCCGACGTTCTTGTCGATGGCCATCATGTTGTCATTGAGCACTATGAGCAGATCATTAGGCTGCGACGAAGCGTTGTTGAGACCTTCGAATGCCAATCCGCCCGAAATCGACGCATCGCCGATGATTGCCACCACTTTGCGGTCGGAGCCCGAAAGATTGTTGGCAACCGCCATGCCCAACGCTGCCGAGATGCTGTTGCTGGCATGTCCTGCCGAGAATGTGTCGTACTCGCTTTCGGCTGGGAATGGGAATCCGCGCAGACCGTCCTTCTGTCTGAGCGTATGGAACTGTTCGCGGCGTCCTGTCAGAATCTTATGGGCATAGGCCTGATGTCCGACATCCCACACCAAACGGTCGTCAGGTGTGTTATAGACATAATGCAAGGCTACGGTCAGCTCTACAGCCCCAAGACTTGATGCGAAATGTCCCGGATGAACCGACACCTGGTCGATGATGAACCTTCGCAAAGCCTCGCAGACATCTGGCAGCTGTTTTTCGGACAGTTGTCTGAGGTCTGACGGATAACCTATCTTATTGAGTATATCGCTTATTCTTTCTTCCATGAATCTCGTAAAACTAATATCGACTCCGGACCCATATTGAACAACAGGTCAAGGATGCTCATGTCGGCAAGGAATGGCTGCCGGCTTTCGGCTGATGCCACCTGATAATACGGCACAGGAGCGAAATGCCCCGCCTCTGATGATGTAGGAATCATGCCCGTCTCGTCGGTCAGCGACCGTCCCATCCATTCGTCCGAATAACGTATGTTCGGGTTGAAGCCTATGAGCTCGCATATCTTGCTGCGCAGAGCCTCGTTCATGTCCATGAGCAGCGGCAAGTCGCCATCCACGACAGGAAATAAAGGCTTCAGGTCATCGATGTAATACTCATAGAACGGCGAGTTGCCATAATATGTTGCCAGCGAGTACAGATGCTGGTGCATCCAATTGGCATGATTGCTGACACGCAGTCTGCTGATTGGCGTGTGCGGACTGTTGCCTTTTGCCACATTGACCGAAAGCACCTGCGGACCCTGTCCGGTGGCGATGACACAGCGGTTGCGCAATGTCTGCTTCACATAATGCTCATGTCGCTCGATCACTACCTCCGGGCAGTGATAAAGAGCAGCATAATAGCTGACGGGAGCAAGATAGGCAGTAGGCAGAATCATCGTCTGTGAGTTTGATTAGATGCCCTTGACCGATTTGAACAGACGATCCCAACGGAAACTGCCTGTCTCCTGGTCGATGGATATCCAGATGAACAGAGGTGTGCCTACGATGTGATCTTCTGGCACAAATCCCCAATAGCGCGAGTCGGCAGAATTGTCGCGGTTATCGCCCATCATCCAATAATAGTCCATCTTGAACGTATAGGATGTGGCAGCTTCGCCGTTCAGCAGATACTGTCCGTCTGCCGTCTGCTGGAGCTTGTTGCCTTCGTATGTACGGATGCAACGGCCATAGAGGGCTTCGGTCTCTGGGTTGAGTTCGATGCTCTGACCTGCCTTTGGAATCCACAGCGGACCGAAGTTATTGGCTTTCCATCGGAAGAGTGGTGACGATGGGAAGATACCGGCATAACCCTCAAGTTCCGGAGCCGGGAGCTGCACCCATGCCACATCCTTCTTCTGTGCCACCTTTGCTGCTTTCTCTTCGGTCATAATCACCGAATAGAGATGGTTGTACTTGCCGGTCACAGAGTCTGGTTCAATGCCAAAGGCTCGTACGGCCTCAGTCAGCTCATAGCTTCGCGATCCGTCGGCATACACGCGGTCGAGCAACTCATAGACGTCTGGATTCACAGTGCTGCCATTGCCCTGTGTGTAGATGCCAAGGCTACGCCAGTATGCCACTGGTATGGTCGAACCTGTAGTATAGACAAAATAGCGGTGCTGCATGTACTCTGGGTTGTCGATTGCCGTTCCGTCGATATACACCTGACGGTCGATGATCTGAATCTTCTCGCCCGGCAGGCCAATGCATCGCTTCACGTAGTTCTCGCGCCTATCGACAGGACGTTCAAAGACTGGTCCTACCATCCTTTCAAATTCTTCACGGCTCATGCCACGGCCTTTCATCAGATAGTCGCGCACCTGATAGTAGTCATCCTCTGGGCTCTTGGTCATGATACTGTCGCCCAACGGATAATTGAACACAACAATGTCATTGCGCTTAATCTGGCTGAGACCCGGCATACGGTGATATGGCAACTGAGGCTTGGCAATATAGCTCTTGCCAAGGTTTGTATTGCCAATGGCGATAGTATGCTGGAACAAAGGCAGCGAAAGCGGTGTCATCGGAATGCGAGGACCATAGTTGAACTTGCTTACCAGCAGATAGTCGCCTGCAAGCATGGTCTTCTCAAGCGATGTGGTCGGAATCTGGAAGTTCTGGAAGAAGAAAGCCTGAAGAATCCAAACTGCCACAACAGCAAAGACTATTGCGTCGATCCATGACATTATTTCACGCAGGAATCTGTTCTCCAGACCGCGCCACCATGTCCATGGGATATAATGTGTCCAATAAAGATCTACGACGAACGGCACAATCAGCAATGGCCATCCAGATGACATCCACAGACAGAAAAGCAGCACTACGGTCACCCACAGCGCACATTTGATCTTGTCGCCAAGTGTCATCTTTCGCGACACGCCTCTCTTATTGTCTTTTTCGTTTTCCATAAATGGTTCCGGTTTGTCAGTTGTTTCAGAATGGCATGAGGTCGGTCATTGTATAGACTCCCTTCTTGCCGTCACCCATCCACTCAGCAGCCACCACTGCTCCGAGAGCAAAGCCGCGGCGCGACTTGGCTGAATGTGTCATGGTCAGAGTATCGACCTCGCTGTCGTAGGTTACGGTGTGGATGCCAGGAACCTCGCCTCGACGATAAGCCACAACCTCAAGTTCGTCATCATTGTGCGATGCAAACTGTGTGCCAGCCTCGGCATTCCGTGCCACGTCGATGCTCTCGTCCTCGTGCTGCCAGACGCAAGCGGTCTCCTTCCAAGTCTGCTTGCGATCGAGATTATCGGTCACGGCATTGGCAATTGTGATTGCTGTTCCGCTTGGCGAATCGAGCTTATGTATGTGGTGAGTCTCTTCCAGACGCACATCGTACTGCGGATATCCGTTCATGATGCGCGCCACATATTTCTGCATTGCCACAAACACATTCACTCCGATCGAGAAGTTCGATGCCCAGAACAATGATCCGTTGGCCTTCTCCACCTCGGCCTTAACCTCTGACAACTGATCGTACCAGCCCGTGCTGCCAACTACTACTGGAACTCCGGCGGCAAGGCATCGGGTCATGTTGGCACGTGTGGTCTTCGGGGTTGTAAACTCTATGGCTACGTCGGCCTGACGGAAGGCTTCACTATCAAAATCCTCAAGGTTGTTGACGTCTATCTTGCATACCACCTCATGACCTCTTGACAATGCCACGTCTTCGATGATATGACCCATCTTTCCGTATCCTATCAATGCTATTTTCATACTTCTGATATTTGTTTTCAATATATAATTTTCCGCGCAAATATAATTATTTTTTTCGAACATTGACAAATAAAAACAAAAAAACGAACAAAAACGCTGATTTTCTCATCGCTTTTGCCCGTTATGTTATTTCTTTTGCATATATTTGCCAGCAATTAACTGTAAATTCACACCCCATAGAAGCTCTCAAACGCACATGGAAGAACTGATGTACTACGTATGGCAGCAGCGCCTGTTTCAGGCCATTGTAACCATCGACGACAACCCAATCGAGATCATCCATCCCGGTCTCCGCAACCTTGATGCTGGCCCTGATTTCTTCAACGCCAAGATCAGAATAGACGGTATGCTTTGGGCTGGGAATGTCGAGATGCACGTGAAGGCAAGCGACTGGTTCCGCCATAATCATCACACCAATCATGCCTACGACAACGTCATTCTTCACGTTGTGCTCAATGCCGACTCTGTCATATCTTTGCCCGACGGACAGCCCATCAAGACGGTTGTAATGAAGATTCCGCAGGACGTGATGGAGCGCTATCGCATGATCACGGCCAATCAGCCATACTCGTTTTCTGCCATCCGCTGCGCACAGTTTGTCCCGTCGCTGCCATCGCTCGTTATGAACGACTGGCTCACGGCCCTTGCCACACAGCGTATGCTGGGTAAGGTAAAACGTGTGCGCGATTTGATTGTAGATAGTCATGAAAGTTGGCAGGAGGCATTCTATGTAATCCTGTGCCGCAGCCTTGGCACAGGTGTCAATGGAGATGCGTGCGAGCGTCTTGCGCGTTCCCTGCCCTACCGTTTCCTGCAGAAACATCTCGACAATGACCTCCAGGTGCGTGCTCTCCTTCTCGGACAGGCTGGTCTTATTCCTGCCGATGACGATCGTCTGGCTGCCGAGTATGCATTTCTGCGCGCAAAGTTCAGTCTTACACCTATCGATGCTTCGGTGTGGCGACTGTCCCGTTTGCGTCCGCAGGCTTCGCCGTTGGTGCGTCTCTCGGCTCTTGCCCAACTGTTGCGCAGTCATCCGAATCTCTTCAGTGAGGTCATCACTGCTGACGACATAGACTCAATGCGACGTCTTTTCTTCGTTTCCCGTCACATTGGCATGCAGACGGTCAATTCGATAATTATCAACGCCGTGGTGCCGTTGCTGATGGCCTATGCAGAGTGGCAGTGCGACTCTGCAATGTGCGAGCGTGCCCTTGAAATGCTCGAACATATCCCTGCTGAATCCAACCGATACATGGACTATTGGGTCCAGGCCGGCGTGCCTATCCGCAATGCCTTTGATTCACAAGCCTTGCTCCACCTCTATCGCGAATATTGCGAGCAGCATAAATGCATGAATTGCCGCATCGGTTGCTGGCTCATTAAGCACAGGCAATAGATGCGGCAATACGTATTGCGTGTAATTGTATAATGTCTATATATCCGTAGAAGCGTCGGTTATTTGCGCGACGAACGAAGTCTGTCAGCCGAGGCAAGCAGGGCAATGTCATAGGTCACGCCTCGCCATGCCATCACACAGCAGAATACGCTCAACGCTGGCATAGCATAAAGCACGAACGAGCAGTCAGCCGAAACCTCTGTGGCAAAACCGCAAAGATCAAGCGCACGTGCTGCAAGTCCTTTCATCGCAGGCAGCTCGAACAGGAAGAAATAGGCATAGAACAGCACGTCGAGCGTAGCTGTATAGATCAGTATTCTCTGCTGCAATTTGCGCTTCTTATAGAGGAAGATGCACACCAATGGCAATGCCATGGCAAGCAGCAGGAGCAGGAATAAGCCATATCTCATCTGATCGAGAGCCACTTCCTCGCTCACGCTCGACACACCAAGTGCCGAAACATTGAAGAAAGCATTGGCGCTCTCAATCGTACCTAACGGCATGACAAGCATCATCAGCATGGCAATGACGCTGGCCAGCATATAGACGGTCTGTATTCGCTGGAGCATTACTTAAAAGTTGTTTGCTGTCTGATCCTGGTTCTGGGCGTTCATTCTCCAATATACATTACCCTCTACATACTCCTGTGTAGCGATAAGGGTCTGCTTTGGAAGACGCTCATAGTATTTGCTGATCTCAATCTGCTCACGGTTCTCAACTACCTCGTCGAGGTTGTCGTTGTTAGTAGCAAACTCCTGAAGCTTCTTGTCGAGATCGCGCTTCATCTCGCTGCCGATCTGGTTGGCACGCTTTGCAATGATTTCTACTGTCTGATAGATATTGCCTGTGTCCTCACACAGGACAATAACGTCACGCGTCACAGTATTGCCTGGCGCATTTGATTTCTTGTAATCCATATACTTTGATTTTGTTTGATTTTCCCGATGATTGATAATATTTTAGATTTGGCTGATGGTTATTCGCCATACTCAGCCATCTTCTTGCTGATGCGGTCGTACATCTTATGAACTTCCTTACCGTAGGTTGGCGACTCTGGGTACTCATTTGTAAAGGTAAAGTACTCATCGTAAGCATCACGGAAACGTTCTTCTGCCTTCTCGCTCACACTGTTGATTGCAGCCTCATATCGAGCCCTGAAAATAACGTAAGCCAAATCTTCTCTGTACTTAGAATAAGGATACTCGTCTTGAGCATTGCGCGCAGTAATTACAGCAGCCTCATAGTTATTGCCCATATAGGTACCAAGATTCAGATAAAGCTTTGCACTCAGATATTCCTTGTAACAGAGCTTGTCACTCAGTTCAATACGCATTGCCGTAGCACTATCAGCCAATTCTGTGCGAGGATAAAGATCAATGAAGTTATCCAATTCTTTTATCGCCTTATGTGTCACTGTCTGATCAAGACGGGCATCAGGTGAGTCCTTATAATCACCGTAGGCAAGATTAAATCGACATTCCTGAACTTTGCTTCCGCGTGGATGCTGGTTAACATAACGAAGGAAATACTCACTCGACTGCAGATAGTCATGAAGGTTGAAGTAACTCATTGCCAAAAGATACAAAGCCTCTTCTGCCTTTTCTGTTCCACGATAGATTGGAACCACGTCCAAAAGCAATGTTGCCGAACGAGAATATTTTCCTTGTTCGTAGTACATCTTGGCAAATTCATACTTCTCGTCAATATCCTTACTCTTCAGAATTCGCGAATATTCGCTACATCCTGTGAGCAGAGACATCAACAATGTCATGCCAATCAATATCTTTCCTATCAGTTTATTCATTATATGCGTTATTGAATTAACCCTTTTTGGGCAATATAGCGGCGCAAATATAGTATAAATATCTGAAAACTCCAAATATATTTTCAATTTGTTATGTTTTATTCACTTTACTGAATGAAAATTAACGCTGGAGTTAGCAGATTTGAATACATAACACCACATTTTAAATAATAAAGAACGACGAAAAGGTACAAGTCAAAACTATTTGATTAGGCTCACAAAAAAAGAGACCCGACCATCTCTGGTCGAGCCTCTCTGTAAGGTGGCCGCTTCCTACTCTCCCGCTTTGGCAGTACCATCGGCGTTACAAGGTTTAACTT
>JAGHUA010000058.1 GCA_018065085.1 Candidatus Liminaster caballi
CTCACTGAGTTATTGGTGCAACTCCAACACATGTACGTTCTGGGATGCGGGTGCTGTGTGTGACTTGTAGGCTTATTGAAGTAAAGCCGCAACTCTTTCAAGCTCTTATCCTCGTCGATAATAGTTTGCTGGGGAAAGGGCCGGGTGTGCTTTCTTGCAAACCTATATCAGTCCTTCTTCCAAAAGAGTTTGTTCGTCATAATTTTGTCCTCTCGCAGACCAGTTTGCCTATTTCGTACATAGCCTTGATATATTGGGTATCCTCAGCTATGCGTTTGTTAGAGGCTCCAGTCCAGAACGAAGGGTCGAACAGATTATGTTTGTTTTCAAAGAAAATATACAAATTAGCCTTGTTCGCAATAATAGCAAAAGGACTTTTCTTAATGATAACCTGTGATATAGAATTCACCTCATTCCATAGCGAGTTCAAATTTAACGCTTGGATTTCAGGAGCATCGTTTTCGACGGGTTTGCGGTTCCTTGTCAGAATTTTTCTGGTTTTGACAATCAGTCCATCAACATTAGATGGAAGTTCAATGTTGATGACAGGGCCGTGGAATAAGGTTTCCGTAGTTTCGTATTTGCCAGATCCTTTGGTTAAGGTTAAATCTGACTCAAAAAACTGGAATGGATGCTTTTTCGACGAAAATATATCTTCGCTACCTAATGTATGACGGCGATCACGATGAAATAATGTCATATCTTGATCCTCTAGATTCCCCCAAAGGGTTGTATTTCTCAAAAAATCTACAGTAAGGCCGGTTTGAATTGTATGTTTATATTGAAGATCTCCCATGTACTCTCTGATTAGGTATTCAACAATCAGTTCCTTATATTTTTTAGAGTCAAGAATGACAGGAAATACCAATATACACATGGCGGAAATAACACAAAAAGCAACCAATAATTTGGAGTCAGGGTATTTGTGCAACAATCCTACCATCAATATAAAGGCAGCCACTTCAATCAATATCAGTTTCACACGATAGAGATAGAAATTCCTCTTAAGTCGCTTTAGCTCATTGTTGTCAGAAGTGGAGTTCTGTTGCCATCCACCGCGATCATTTTTATTGTATGACATGTTCTATAATTAAGGATAATCTTCAAATATTTAAATTGTCATCATTTCTTAGTGCCGTCAAGATTCCAGAGCTTGCCGTTGCGCTCGATGGTCAGTCGGCCATTGATGAGGCGCTTGGATGAAAGATGGCTGATGATATCGTTGAGCTGTGTCTGCTTGATGTCCGTGCCAGGAGTGACACCTTCGCATTCCAAGCCAGACAGGATGATGTGATAGACGTCGCCGCCTTTGGCTACGAGATTGGCATCAAGATCGACAGTGTTGTCGGCAACAACCTTAAGAGAGACGGTGCCTGACTTGAAGTAGGCGAGATAGACCTGCGTGTTCATGTCGCCCAGATAGCAGTAGATGGTGTAGGTGGACGACAGTGGATAGGTGGCACCATCGTTCAGCTGATCGGCATCGAGCACAAGTTGCAGGATGAGTCCGTCTTCATCATCGGCCTCGACCTTGAGGGCTCCCATCGTGTCAATATAGTCGGTGACAGCGCCATGGTTCATGGTCAGCTCGAAAGTGTCGTGTTCGGAACCAGCAGGAGCGTCGTCGAGCACCACAAGGATCTGCTCGTAGGTGAAGGCTCCCATCTCATAATAGAGATAGCAGAGATAGTCGTAGGCAAAAACCTCTGTAGTCAGATCGAGCGTATAGATGTGCGATGCGGTCTCGAGTGTACCCTCGAAGGTATAGACGGGGAAGTTACTGCCTTGCGACACGAAGGATACTGACAGCTCTCCGGCGATGACGCTTTCTTCGTCATTGACCGATATCAGCGACTGGGTGCCGGCAAGGTCGTAGATGCCAGCGATGTGATTATAGCCGGATGTGATGACGGGAATGGTGGCCACAACGTCATTGCCATTGCTGATGACAAACTGCCAGCTGCCGCGTACCTGTGAATATGATTCGAGATTGGCAGCCTGAACGGCATCGGCATTGAGCGTAACAACAGGCTTGTTCTGGGCATTTGCTATGGTTATGCCAATGACCCAGAACAGGAGAAAGGAGAGGAGGTGGTGGGAGCGCATGGGGATGGGAGTTAGGGAGTTATCGGGAGTTAATGAGAGTTTCCCTTCTCGATAAGCTGCTTGAGAGCCGAACCGAAGATGAGGAAGTTGGTGTTGCCGGCAATGGTGCCTTCGTTCTGACCCCAGAGGAACGGCCAGTCGTCAAAGTTCTCGAAGTGGTCAGGATGACGGAAAAGGAGACCCGGAGCGACGTTGCCAGGGATGAATGAGAAGTCGGCGCGGTTGTTGCCATAGAACACAGCCTTAGGACGGGCAGCACCGACAACGGCAGCAAGCGAGTAGTTGTGATACTGATGGCAACCGAAGATCCAGTCGGCGGCACGGAATGCATATTTGCTGTCGATGATGTCAGGGTAGTAGAGGCTGGCATAGATCACGGTGGTGCCGAACTGAGTGACTGCGCCGCTGCCGGCCCAGTTGCCAAGTCCTACAGGCACGCCATAAGGATTGTCGATGGCAAGTGAGTCGATGTAGTCGCGATATTTCTCAACGTAAGGACGCAGACGGCTGACATACTCATCGTCCATGTAGGGAATGCCGTCCATGGCAGTCTTGATGGTGTAGCTGACGTTGATGTCGAGAGCCTTCCAGATCATATCCTCATACTTCTTGAGATATTCGGCATCGTGAGTGGCGGCATAGAGCTGGAGGTAGGCAGCCATATTGCCAAAGCCTCGGAGAGCGAGTTCGTCATGTTCGCCGCTGATATGGTCATTGTTCTGCTTCTTTGCCATGAGTTCATTGGCCTCGGCGAGCAGGCGCTTTGACTGGACGAGGGCACGGCGTGCAAGGTCGTCGTTATAGCCTTCGAGCGCACGGCTTGCGGCAGCAAACATTGTGGCAGCACGGAAGTCGAGCATCGGATTGCGTGTGGTGAATGCCCAGAGGTCATCAGGTGTACCCGAACGCTTGCCATCGGCAGAAACCTCGTAAGGACGGAGCGATGGATCGTAGTGCTTGCCGTCGGTGATAGCCGAGATGTCGCCAAGGTGATGATAGTTGTCGAGAACAGAGTTGGAGAGACACTGTGACATGTGGCCGATCTGTTCGGCCTGAGCCACGAGATTGAGTGTGCCGTGTTCGATGAACTGGAGGATGTCAGGAGTGCCGTCAGGACGGTGGAGATCGACGTAGCGCTGCTTCTGCGATACGAAAGTCTCGTCGCGCAACGGACGGAAGAGCTCCCAGATGGACACAAGGTTCTGGACAACGGAGATATTCGAACCGGTCTCGATGTCATAGTCGCCGGCATCGAAGAAACCGCCGATGTTAAGGCCTGGGATGAGTTCGTATGGCTTATACTTGGTATCGGTGGTCTTGCCCTGCCAGTGGAGGTCGAAGTGGTCAGACTCAGGAGCCTGCAGATAACCCTCCTTGAACGGTTCGCCGTGCCAGATGCGATAGCCCTCGTTGACGGTCATGTGGTTCATGTGAATCGGGATCCACACGTCGCTTGTGGCATCGGTGATATGGTCATAGACGTTGGTGTCGATGATGAAGTTGTTGGTCTTCGTGTCTCCATACTTGATGAAGTAGATGCCCTGTTGGCAGACTTTTGAGAAGTCGAACTTCACGTAATTATATTTAAAATATGTGCCCCACTTTTCGATCTTGCCGCTGAATACCTCCTTCTGTGAGCCATCGGCCATAACCTGCCAGATGGATGCCGAAGAGAGAGGAGTGTCGTGCTTATCGAGCTCGATGACGGCAATCTTTTCCTGATCGGGCATGTAGCCGACCTGTGAGAAGCCGATATTCGGTTCGCGAACCCAGCCTTCGACGGCGTGTGGGCGGATTGTCCAGGTGAAGAGCTTGCCGGTCTTGCCTTCAGGAAGGACACTGCGCAGGACGTACCATCCGTTCTGTGCCAGCATACGACCATCATAGAGACGGAGCTCGGCATCATCGGACGAAATCTCGATCATACGTTCAGGAGCATCAGGCGCGATGAGAAGATTGTGGCCTGTGGCGAGTGGGAGAGGATCGATGAACTGGTCGGTGCCTCGGTCATCGTAGGTCTTGAAACCCTTGAACTGGCGAGGCTTCTCGGCATTCGGACGAACGACGGTCTCGCTGACGGCATAGCGTGGGAAACGGTCAGGACGACCGTCCATGAGATAGGTCTTCTGCCAATATTGCGATGGAAGGAACTCGATGTTGAAACCGGCAGCACCGACAAGAGATTCGGGAACCGGCTTGTCGAGCCAGACACTGATCTCGACGGCATCACCAACGCCTCTGACCTCAAGACGGGCATCAAAATCGTAGTCGTCATAACGGAGACCGACGCTGACGGTGTTGTTGTCCTGATCGACAGTGCGGGATGTGGTGAACGGAACGAGATCCCACTGTTCGGGAGTGTTGTTGAGACGCACAGCGCCGCCCTGGACGGTGCGTACGCCATGATGGATGATCTCGATGCCAGAGTTTTTCTCGTCATTGAAACCGCCGTTGAATGTGTTGTTATAGACAAGCACGTTGACGCCCTGACGCTCGAAATATTCGAGGTCATTGAGCTTTAGAGACTCTGAGTCAGTGCCGTGACTGCATGATGCGAGCACAGCGAAAAGAGGCAGAGAGAGAAATAGAGTTTTCGACATAAGGCAGATGATAGTTTGTGTTTATTGCGGCAAAGGTAAGGCAAATGATTGACAATAGCAAGACTTTTTTGAAAAAAACTTGCAATGTCTTGGAAATTTGATATTATTTTATTATCTTTGCGCCCGAAATATGTAAATAAATCATAAATTATATCAACAAATGGCAACTATCCAACAAACTTTGAGAGACTCAGCACCTATGCGCTGGACGGCTCTCCTGCTGCTGGCATTGGCGATGTTCTGTTCGTACATCTTTATGGACATTCTGTCGCCTATCAAGGACCTTATGCAGTCAGAAAGAGGATGGGACTCGCTCGCCTTTGGCACAATGCAGGGCGCTGAGACATTCCTTAACGTGTTCGTATTCTTCCTCATCTTTGCAGGTATCATCCTCGACAAGATGGGTGTCCGTTTCACAGCAATCCTTTCGGGTGCCGTGATGCTGATTGGCGGTATCATCAAGTATTATGCCGTCAGCGACGCTTTCGTAGGCAGCGGTCTTGAGGCATGGTTTACCAACAATCTCAACTACATTCCTGGTTTCGATGAGCTCGGCATCTCGCCATTCTATGAGGGTATGCCTGCATCGGCCAAGCTTGCTGCTGCCGGTTTCATGGTGTTCGGCTGTGGCTGTGAGATGGCTGGCATCACTGTGAGCCGCGGCATCGTTAAGTGGTTCAAGGGTCGTGAGACAGCCTTGGCTATGGGTTCGGAGATGGCTCTTGCCCGCCTTGGTGTTGCCACCTGTATGATCTTCTCGCCATATTTCGCCAAGCTCGGCGGAAGTGTGAGCGTATCGCGTGCCGTTGCTTTCGGCGTGGTTTTGCTCTGCATTGCCCTTATCATGTGCATCGTGTACTTCTTCATGGACAAGAAACTCGACTCACAGACCGGTGAGGCAGAGGAGAAGGACGATCCGTTCAAGATCTCGGATATCGGCACAATCCTTGCCTCTCAGGGCTTCTGGCTTGTGGCTTTGCTCTGCGTGCTCTATTATTCTGCTATCTTCCCATTCCAGAAGTATGCCGTCAATATGCTGCAGTGTAACCTGACACTCACCCCGGGCGAAGGTTTCTGGGCTGGCGACTCTGTGACAATCGTCCAGTATGCCATCATGCTTCTCGTGGCTGTATGCTCGTTCTCAAGCAACTTCTCGAAGGATACTGTCAAGAAATATTCTCTCATGGCTGTGGCTATCGTTGCCCTTGTCGTTTATTGCTTCATGGGTTACAAGCGTGGTTCGGCCGAGACCGTATTTGCCGTATTCCCATTGCTTGCCGTTGCCATCACTCCAATCCTTGGCAGCTATGTTGACCACAAGGGTAAGGCAGCTTCGATGCTTATGATCGGTTCGCTGCTCCTTATTCTCTGTCACCTGACATTCGCCTTTGTCCTCCCAATGTTCAAGGGTTCGGCTGTGGGTGGCATTGTTGTGGCATACATCACCATCCTGGTGCTCGGTGCTTCGTTCTCGCTTGTTCCTGCAGCACTCTGGCCATCGGTTCCAAAGCTCGTCGATGAGAAGATTATCGGTTCGGCCTACGCTCTTATCTTCTGGATTCAGAACATCGGTCTCTGGCTCTTCCCAATGCTTATCGGCAAGGTGCTCGATTCGACCAACCAGGGCGTTACCGATCCAACACAGCTCGACTATACCTACGCTCTTGTAATGCTTGCTGCCCTCGGCATCGCTGCATTCCTCATCGGTCTCTATCTCAAGGCCGTGGACAAGAAGAAGGGCTTCGGTCTGGAGGAGCCAAATATCAAGTAAATGGAAACCGATTTTTAAGTTATTGACATATACAAAACAAACCGCATTATGTTTGAACTTTCCATGCCCCTGATTGTAGTGCTTTTTGCACTCTGGGGTGCTTTCCTCTATTATTCCTACAAAGGACAGCCTAAGGGCCTTTGGGTTCTTGCCCTTGCCAATACCGGTGAGCGTTTCGGCTATTACACCATGCTTGCAGTCTTTGCACTGTTCCTCGGCGAGAACTTTGGCTTTGAGGCTGGCACTGCGTCTGAGATCTACACATGGTTCCTGACACTTGTCTATTTCCTTCCTTTGTTCGGTGGTATGCTTGCCGATAAGTTCGGATACTCAAAGATGGTAGTCATCGGCATCCTTATCATGTTTGTAGGTTACCTGTTGCTCTCTCTGCCTCTCGGTGGTGACACGGTTGCTGTTGTGGCAATGATTGCTGCATTGGCTTTGGTCAGCATCGGTACAGGTCTCTTTAAGGGTAACCTTCAGGTAATGGTTGGTGACCTCTATAACGAGGCTCCATATTCAGACAAGCGTGACTCAGGTTTTTCTCTATTCTACATGGCTATCAATGTCGGCGCACTCTTTGCACCAACTGCAGCTGTGAAGGTTATGGAGTGGGCTCAGACATCACTCGGTTACACGAAGGCTGATTCTTACCATTTCGCTTTTGCTGTGGCTTGCGTGTCTGTGATCCTTTCGATCGTGATTTATTTCGCAGGCATCAAGACTTTCAAGCATGTACTTACCGTTGCCAAGAAGAAGGGCGCCGAGGCTGTACAGACAGTAGTGGAGGATGCCAAGGACACCAAGGAGCGCATTGTTTGCCTCTGCCTTGTCTTTGCCGTTGTAATCTTCTTCTGGATGGCATTCCACCAGAATGGTCTTACGCTCACATGGTTTGCTGATGAGTTCACTGCAACCAAGTCAAGCGGCATTGAAAGCATGCTTTTCGATGTGCGTAATCTTCTGGCCTGCATCTTCATCGTTTATGGTCTTTTCGGCGTATTCCAGCAGAAGGGTCTCTCGCGTATCATCGCCATGGTGCTCATTGCCGGCGGTTTGGGCTATCTTATCATGATGCAGCCAGGCGCAGAGGAAGAGGTAGCCATCGCTGCTCCAATCTTCCAGCACTTCAATGCTTGCTTCGTAGTAATGCTTACTCCTGTGTCAATTGCCCTCTTTGGCTGGCTTGCTGCCAAGGGCAAGGAACCAAAGGCTCCTGTGAAGATTGGTCTCGGTATGCTCGTTGCCGGTGCTGCTTACCTGCTTATGTGCATCAGCTGTATCGGCATGCCTGAAACCAACCACCCAGAGCATGTTGCCGATGCTTCGCCTACACTTTTGGTCAACACATATCTTATTCTCACATTCGCTGAGCTGCTGCTTTCCCCAATCGGAATCTCGTTTGTGACTAAGGTTGCTCCAGCTAAGTACAAGGGTATGATGATGGGCGGATGGTTCGTAGCCACAGCCCTTGGCAACAAGCTCGTATCGATCCCTGGTCACATGTGGGATATGCCACTTCCTGTTGTATGGGGCACTCTGATGGTAATCTGCCTCGTTGCAGCTGCATTTATCTTCTCAATCATCAAGAAGCTCAATAAGGTGGCATAACAACATCATGGAACCGAGTGTAAAAGTTTCTGATAAGACTTTCCGTCCGTATCTCAGTGAGGAGCAGATTCTCACTGAGGTGCGACGCGTTGCTGCCAGGATCAGTGAAGATCTGAAGGATGAGCATCCGCTTTTCGTGTGTGTGCTGAACGGCGCGTTTATCTTTGCTGCCGACCTCTTCCGCATGATTACGATTCCAGATGCAGAGATTACGTTCATCCGCATGAAGTCGTATGTCGGCACAGAGACAACGGGCAAGGTTAAGACCATTGCCGGTCTGCACGAGAGTGTTGTGGATCGTACCGTGGTGGTGGTCGAAGATATTGTCGATAGCGGTTACACGATGGAAAGGCTCGTGCATCAGTTGAAGGACGATCTTGGGGCTAAAGATGTACGTGTGGCTGTGCTGCTCAACAAGCCGAACGCACGAAAAGTGGATAATCTCAAGATAGACTATTGCTGTCTTGAGATTCCCAATGACTTTATCGTAGGCTATGGCCTTGACTATAACGAGCAGGGCCGAAACCTGAAAGATATCTATGTGGTAGAAGACTAAAGTCCAAAAGTATGAAGTCTGAAGACTAAAGTCTAAAGCCTGAAGCCTGAAGTTCGTTTGATTAATTGGAATTTTAAGCTAAAGGACAAAATAATGTAAATAAAAAGAGAAGGGCTGCATTGCAACTCTTCTCTTATTATATTTAAATATGTGTATTCAATTTTTGCTGCAAATCAAAACTTTAGACTTACAACTTCTGACTCCATCAGACTCCCACTGCTTTCAATATTACTTTTTTCTTCGATGAATCGACAAGAGCCTTGCGGAATGCAATCCACTCTGCGAATTGGTCTTCGGGATAAATGCCGCTTCGCATGAGATAAGTGTCGCGTATCACAAGATATCCGTCTTCTATGAGCATGTGTCTTGTGAAGGATCCGAAAGGTGAGTCAATGCGAAGAGGGTCGAGCTTTGAATCAACTGTATAGCCTTCAGGAATGCGATAGCGGATAGTGCTCTCGCGCAGCTTGCCTTCACCCATGAGATCGATGATATGAGCCTCTTCCTTTGTGTTTTGCAGAGGATAGAAAGGATTAAGTGTGAGAGGCAGAAAAATGCGGTTGTTGCTCCATTTGCAGAAAGCTCCGGAATGAAGGTCAAGCTTGTAGTCAATGCATGCGCCATCGGACTGTATTTTCATGTCGTTGATGGTAGGATTGCTGCATGCAATGCGGTTGAGCAAAACCTTCTGCTGATCTTTTGTCGGGATACGTGTCAGATTGCATAGAGTTTCGAACTGACTGTTGAGATTTGATTCTCTGTATGAAATATGGGCAGAACCATCGGCCGATAGTTCAATGTCAGCAAATACCTGATGAAGATTGAGCGAATCGGCATATTCGGGGATTGTCTGCAGTTCGCCGCCAGTAGGATGTATCAGCACCACATCGTGACCGCACATGCCGTTGTGACGATAGTCTGTAGGATAGATATCGTTCGTGCACTCTACCCAAAGTGTATCGCCAGGAAGTGGCACCTGAACGATGACATGGTTGAGCTGTGTGAAGTTTGGCATGTCTTTGATGAGATGGCGATCATTGAGTGCAATCAGCGTATAGACTGCAGGCAAACCAATCTCATGAAGCATGGCACAGAAACAGTTCGAGAGTGCCTTGCAATCGCCAATACCATTTTTGCAGACGTCCTCGGCCGTAGCTGTCTGATAACCTCCGATGCCTAACTGAATGCTCACATAGCGGGTCATATTGCCAAGCAGTTTGCGTGCAGCTTTAACCTTGCTTCTGAGTGTGGTGCAAGTGTCTGTGGCTTGATGCAGACGAGATACGACTTCGGGCGTGAGTTTCTGTCGGCCGGAATTAAGTTCGTTGATCCATGACCCGAACGAATGCCAGTCAGACATATCGCAATGGGTATTGTTCCAGTCGAAACTCAGCGGAGAAAGAATTACCTGCGGGGCACGGTCAGAGAATGAAGGTCCCCATGCCTGCTTGTCCATGTGACTGACATGTCCGATGCTGAATTCTATTCTACGACGATTGCCATCAGCCTCAGTGACCTTTATGTCAGGTGAGAAGTTCAGGACACGATAGGTCAGTGTGTTCTCCGGTCGCTGGATGATAGTGTAGCTTGCCGTATCGACAGCAATCTCATAGCCAGGAATTGGGAAGAAAGAAGGATAGGCATTGAGATGATGTGAATATTCTACTTCCCAGTCGTATGTGATGGTGATAGGATAGCTGGCTGGAACTTCGGCTTCGTAATAGAATGCATAGTCGTCGGATGCAAGACTTGAAGAATATTCGGTGCGAGTCAGGTCGCTTCGTTTTATCTTTTTTACCACCTTGCCATTGGCATCGGTGACGGTTCCTGCAAACTTTTTCAAGTCGCGATGTGATGAACATGCACAGACAAAGTTGCCATCTGAAAGTCCTCGCTTGTTGTCGATGCGCATTGAGATATGCTTGGTGAATGTGCCAGAGTTGGCGCTATGACAATCGAATTGAGCAAAGCTTTCGAGTATGGTGGTGCTTTGTGCGAACATGCTGGAAGGCAAAACGATTGCTCCCAGCATGAATAATAGTTTGAAGGTGTGTTTCATTACTATTTCTTGAGTACGATGATAGAGTTGCATGCATCTTCGATGGTCGTCCAGAACGAACGGAGATTCTCGAATGTGGCTGTATCATAGAACATTGTGTCGCGGTTGTACGAGATAGAAACATTGATTTCCTCCGGAGTAACCTGAGTGACTATCTTGCAAGATGTCTTGCCGTCTTCGAGTCGCAAAGAAATCGGTTTGGGACAACTTTCTGCAACATAGCCCTCTGGAATCTGGATTTTGATTGAGTGCTTTTCTCCAACCATACAGTCACACTCGATAGGCAGTTCGCGCGTGGCAGTCTTGAACGGGCTCTTCATATCGACAAAAAGATATGGATTGATGTAGATTGACTCGCCATCGGCATCGACCTGCTTTGTGAAGAAAATACTGTCGGTATAAGTCTCAGCACTGGAAGCAAAATCTCCTACACGATAATCTGTGATTTCGCAATCTAGGTTTGCTGCCAGTTTCTCGACATGAGTCAGGCTGTCTTTCTTATTATTATAATTGTTGCGCGAAACACCGCAGAGAATGCCTCTATGACGGCGCATGAGCATGCCATTCAGATTTCCGTCTTCGTCAAGCGTGGCATTAACAAACTGCATGACGTTGGCCTTGCAGCATTTGCTGATATCAACCCATTCGAAACGGTTAGGAGCTACCACTCGGGCGTATTCAACCAAAAGATCCGGATGAAGTGTGCCTACAGGGAAATCATCATTAGCAGCATCGACATAGAATGTCTGATCACCATCCCGGACTTGAAGAACCATTGCATTAAGCGCGCCAATCTCAGCATGCGCAGAACTGATTCTGCCCTGTGAGCGTCGGCTCAATACTACAGGAACGGCCTGGATGCCTGCATCACGAAGGATTGCCATAAGTGCAAAGTTCAACGCAGCTGCATTGACTGACGATTCTTTGAGCATCTGTCTGGTGTTCATGCCATAGATGCCATATTTTCCATTCCACTTGATTTTCTTGCGCATAGCCCTGCGCAGCACCTCAACCTTCTCTTTGGTATTTCCGCAAGCACTGAGATCTATCAGGGTGATTTCTCCAGCTTTCTCAGTTTTCTTATCGTTGATTTCGTCTATACTCAAGAAGACTCCGAATTCAGGCATAGGATTTTTCATCTTGAACAGATCTCCAAATTTGTCATCTTCGAGCAACATCTTATCTACGTTAGTCCAAGAATTGTTGAAGTTCTGTACACGACTACCAGGGAAACAGAGCATCTCAAGGTCGTAGATAATGTGGCTTTTATAGTCGTTGATGCTATGGATATAGTCTTCCTTGACCATCTTCGGAAGATTCTCTGCCCAATATTCCTCTATGTCGGCATTGAGCAAAACCTGTCCGTTGCTGGTGGTAACAGGGTACTTGCTGCTCGTAAACTTGTGCTCCATAGGATATACACCTGTCATTAATTTGCTGAACTTCAGGAATTCAGGCACTGTAATGACAAATTCGGCATAACGTACAGGAATGCTCATCTGGGCATACCAATCGCGTATGAGGTGGAAGAAATCACTTTCTATTCTGTATTCGTATTCGATTACAGATCCAACCTTCACATTCGGCAGACTGAATTTATAGACGTGATTGTGGTTGTTGAGCATCTCATCGCTTTTCAAATCGCTGTTGAGTTTCGACTTGACAACCTTGCCATTCTCAAGATTATACGATGTGCCTTTGACGCCAGTAACTGTCTCTTTGTTGGTGCTTTTACTGGAATTATAGTAAATGATTTCTGCGTTGCCCCAATCAACGCCTTCTGGCTTTAAGACTTTGATTCTAATCTTGTAATGGTATTCTGCTTTAAGTCCCTGATCGGTGAGACGAAAATCAACTGTGGTACCATGATACAGACAGATAGCCTCTGCATCTGGGTCTTCATCGTAGCTGACGAGAGATAACTCTTCGTTGGTCGGGTTGCCCAATTTGATGTTCTTTTCAAAGGCGAATACTCTTGTCGAAGCCAGCAATAAGCAGAATGATGCAATCCAAAATGCCTTCATTGTAACTATTTTTTATTTTCCCTTATTTTTGCAATGCGAGAGTTCTGTTGAAATACTCTTTGTTGCCTGTGATGTCTTCTACGATGCGGAGGAACGGAGGCAACTTGAGTTCTGAGTGCGAACCGATGCCTTTGGTTTCGAGGATGATAAGACCTGAATGTTCGCCCTGATATGTGTCAAGTTCAAAGAACTGGCCGTTGCTTATGAAACTCTGACGCTGCTTTTCGATGGTGTGGCGATACGGATCGGCCTGCTTGATGAGCGACTCATAGAGAGCATTCGAGACCTGACGCTCGGTAACAACCTCTTCGGCTGCAGAGATACGCTTGCGAGTGGTAAGGATGTTGATGACGTTGCCCTGTGTCGTACGGCGACGCAGTCTTATCTCGCTGTTCGGTTCGCTTGTCAGATATGTCTGTGATATCTGGCTTGAGATGCAATCTGGTAACTGTCCGACAATCTCAACAATATATTTACGTTCTTCCTCGATATGCTGCGGCAATTCGAGTACGGCAGAGATCTCACGTAATACACGGTTCATCTTACGTTCGAAATCCTCTCCATTATTAATTACGCGCAGGTGCGGGTGACCAGTCCATGCCTGAATGACTTTCTTGTCCAGTTCGCGAGCAATGCGGAGTCCTGCCTCATCGGCCTTTTCGTAACGCTGAGCATTGTTGGCTGTAGTATAGAACTGCTCAGCGCCATCGGCAGCGCTGACAAGATGCAGAACGGCATCATATCGGTCGCCTGTACGAAGCTGTTGAGACGATGTGCCGCATGATGCGGTAAGTTCGTCCCACATCTCTGGTGAAATATATGCAGATATATCCATCGCACCTCGGTCGCAAACCACAACGCAAGGCTCGGTGCATGTTTCGGCCATACGCATAATCTTGTCTTCGAGTTCGAGCTGCATCTCAAGGATTACTTTCTCGCCCTCGTAATAGAAGGCATGGTTGTCGGTCATGTAGTTCCAACCTGATTGTGTAATCATTGTCGGAACTTCAGGCACAGTGAATACCTTATAGCCAAGTGACGAGAAATGGTCATTGATACGTACCAGAGCCGTGGTCTTGCCGGCACATGGTCCGCCGGTCAGAACGATTCGTTTTATGTTTCCCATTGTCGAAAAGATGGTGATTTTGATTTTATTTTCCGCTGCAAAGATAGGATGTTTCGTGCAATAATGCAAATTATTGAATAAAAAGTTGGAAGATTGGGCGATTTGTCATACCTTTGTGCGCGAAAACATAAATTTACAGTTCAATGAAAAACATTTTTGCTATTGCTGCTGCCAGTCTGATGCTGGTGGCATGCTCAGGACCGAAAGAGACAAACCCATTGCTTGTGACGGTTGACGGCGGACAGCTCGAAGGCATCAACAAGGATGGAATACGTGTGTGGATGGGTGTTCCGTTTGCCGCAGCTCCAGTCGGTGATCTGCGATGGTGCGAACCGCAGCCTGTCGAGCCTTGGGACGGTGTACGTCTGTGCGATCATTTCGGTCCAGATCCTATGCAGCCGGATATTTTTGGCGATATGAACTTCCTCGGCGATGGACGCAGCGAGGATTGTCTCTATCTCAATATTTGGGCTCCGGCTGAAGGCAATGATCTGCCTGTGTTGATTTATTTCAACGGTGGCGGACTTATGGCAGGTTCAGGCAGTGAACCACGTTATGCCGGCGACTCGTTGGCTCATCATGGCGTAATCAGCATTACCGCCAACTATCGAGAGGGAATATTCGGATTCCTTGCTCACCCAGAACTTACAGCCCAGTCGGCCAATCATACGAGTGGCAACTATGGCATCCTTGACCAGGTGGCTGCCATTCAGTGGGTGAAGGACAATATCAAAGCCTTTGGCGGTAATCCTGACAAGATCACAATTGCCGGTGAGTCGGCTGGATCATTCTCTGTATCTGTGCTGATGGCTTCGCCTTTGTCACGCCATAACATTGCAGGTGCAATCGGTTCGAGCGGTGCACAGATGAAGCCTCGTTTGGCATCGAACCTTGCAATAGAGGAGGAGAAAGGCAAGAAACTCATTGAATCGAAGGGATTTGACAACATCGCTCAGCTTCGCGCCATCCCTGCCGATTCGATTCAGACTCTGTTCTTCCCACGCGAGATGTCATCGGTATGCGTTGACGGTTATCTGCTTGATAAATCTGTCGATGAAGTATTTGCAGCCAACGAGCAGGCACAGGTTCCTCTCCTTGCCGGATGGAACTCGATGGAGGGAAATATGGCACAGGGCATTGCTCCTAAAGACAGGAACAAGGCTTTGTCCATAATGAAGGCATCGCTTGGCAGAACCTTTGGCAATAATACAGACCGTGTGCTTGATGCTTTCCAGATCAAGACCAATGACGATGTCTTCGGCTGGAATATGGTAGAACTCTCAGGTGCACTCTTTACAGCTTTCCCAACATGGAAGTGGTGTGAGATGCATAAGGTTTCTGGCCAGCCTGTTTACAGATATAAGTACAATCGTGCGCGTCCTGAGATGACTGCTGCTTTTGCCGGCAAGGAGGCTGGTCTGGCAGGCGGTGTCAAGGATAAGGATCCAAATGCCGCTGAGAAGATTGAGACTTTGAAGGGCGCTGTCCATTCGGCAGACATTGAATATGCCATGGGCAATCTCCGCACAAATCTCGTTTATGACTGGCAGCCAGAGGATTTCGCCGTTGAACAGACTTTCATGCACTTCTATATCAACTTCGTTAAGACTGGCAATCCAAATGGCGAGGGACTTCCCGAATGGCCTGTAATCAATGGGGCAGAGGTGGCTCCTGTCATGCAGATCGATGCCGTGAGCGAAGTCAAGGCAGATGCCCAGCTTGAGAAGGCTTACCAGACACTCGACGAAGTGTTTTAAAAAATCAATTATAAGACAGAATGAAAAAAGTACTCTTGCATTGCTGTTGCGCTCCTTGTTCAAGTGCGATTTTGGAATGGATGCTGGCTAATGACATCCAGCCGACACTCTATTATTGCAATCCAAACATCTATCCGGAGGAGGAGTATCAGATTCGCAAGAATGAAATCACACGCTATGCAGGTAAATTGGGCTTAGACATCATTGACGATGACTATGACCATCCTGCATGGCTGGAATACATTAAAGGCACCGAACACGAACCTGAAAGGGGCGGCCGGTGCCTGCTATGCTTCAAGTTGCGCCTGTTGCGAACTGCACGGAAGGCAGCCGAACTCGGTTTCGAGGAATTTACCACAACGCTGGCTTCAAGCCGATGGAAATCATTGGATCAGATAAACGAAGCCGGCCGTTGGGCAGCAGATCTTGTGAGCCGTGAGGCTGACGTGACTCTGATGTTCAACGACCGGAATTGGAGAAAAGGCGGTCTGCAGCAGCGCCGAAACGAATTGCTGCGCGAGAACGGATTCTACAACCAGTTGTATTGCGGTTGTGAGTTTAGTTTCCGAACTTCAACTGCTCTGCCTCAGGATCCTTGTCCACAACAATAGGACGGGAACGGTCGATGCTGCATGACAGCAATGCCTTGGATAATGCATTGAGTACATGATGCTGAATGGCTCGTTTTACTGGACGTGCACCGAACTCCGGATCGTATCCGGCTTCGGCAAGGAAACGACGGGCATCTTCTGTTACGTTGAGCGTAATGTCATTGTCCTTCATCAGACGGTATGTGCGTGCCAGCTGGATATCGACCACCTGTCGGATATCCTGTTCTGACAGTGCTGAGAAGTTGACAATCTCGTCAATGCGGTTCAGGAACTCCTGACGCATGAATTTGCGTAAGTCATTCTCGGTGAGATTGCTCGTCATGATGATGATTGTGTTCTTGAAGTTTACCTCACGACCCTTGCCATCGGTCATGTGACCTTCGTCGAGCACCTGGAGCAGAGTGTTGAACACATCTGGATGTGCTTTCTCTACCTCATCAAACAACACAACGCTGTAAGGCTTGCGACGCACGGCCTCGGTAAGTTGTCCGCCTTCGTCATAGCCTACATATCCCGGAGGCGCACCAAACAGACGTGTTACGCTGAATTTCTCCTGATATTCGCTCATGTCGATGCGTGTGAGCATACGTTCGTCGTCAAAGAGGAATTCTGCCATGGCTTTTGCAAGTTCTGTCTTGCCCACGCCTGTCTGTCCGAGGAACAGGAACGAACCGATCGGACGTTTAGGATCCGAGAGACCGGCTCTGTTGCGGCGTATTGCGTTGCTCACAGCCTCGATTGCATCGTTCTGGCCTACCACGCGCTTATGCAGTTCTTCTTCCAGGTTGACCAGTTTCTCTCGTTCGGATGTCATCATCTTTGAGACAGGGATGCCTGTCCATCGTGCCACAACCTCTGCAATGTCCTCGGCTGTCACTTCTTCCTTGAGCAGTTCGGTGTCGCTTGCGCTGGCTTCTTCAATCTCCTTTTCCTTTTGCGGAATAGTCTCATATTGAATCTTTGCAACGCGTGCGTAGTCGCCTTGCTGCTTAGCCTGTTCTGCCTCAAACTTCAGACGTTCGATATCAATCTTGTTCTGCTGAATGCGGTTGATGCGCAGTTTTTCGGTTTCCCACTTGTCGCGCAGACGTACCTCGTCCTGTTTCAGGGCATTGATCTTCTCCTCAAGGGCAGACAGTTTCTGTTTGTCATTTTCCCTTTTGATGGCCTCGCGCTCAATCTCAAACTGCATAATCTGGCGATGGATATCGTCAAGAGCCTGCGGTTCGCTGTCATGTTCCATGCGCAGTTTTGCCGAAGCCTCGTCAATGAGGTCGATAGCCTTGTCAGGAAGGAAGCGGTCAGTGATGTAACGAGTTGAGAGTCGTACGGCATCAATCACGGCCTCGTCCTTGATACGGATCTTATGATGGTTTTCATATCGTTCCTTCAGACCGCGGAGAATTGCAATAGCCGACTGCTCGTCTGGTTCATCGACCATGACTTTCTGGAATCGGCGTTCCAAGGCCTTGTCGCTTTCAAAATATTTCTGATATTCGTCAAGTGTCGTCGCACCGATTGCACGCAGTTCTCCACGTGCCAATGCAGGCTTGAGGATATTTGCAGCATCCATTGCACCTTGTCCGCCACCTGCGCCCACAAGTGTGTGAATCTCATCGATGAATAGAATGATTTTATTCTCATCTCCGTCTGTATTTTCAGCCATAACCTCCTTGATTACGCTCTTCAGTCGATCCTCAAACTCTCCTTTATATACGGCGCCTGCAATGAGTGCGCCCATGTCGAGCGAATAGACCTGTGAGTGCTTAAGGTTTTCTGGCACATCACCACGTACGATACGCTGTGCCAAACCCTCTACGATGGCAGTCTTGCCTGTACCAGGTTCACCGATCAGCACAGGGTTGTTCTTTGTGCGTCGCGAAAGGATCTGCAACACACGTCTGATTTCGTCATCACGTCCGATGACCGGATCGAGCTTGCCTTCCCGGGCGCTCTTGCAAAGGTTCTGAGCGAACTTATCGAGAGCCTTCTGTCCGTCTTGCTGGTTGTAGTTCTGATTAGTCATAATTCAATTGTTTTAGGTTTTGCCCAATGTCTTGCAATATGCCTGCCAATGCTATAAATTAGGACAAAATGTCCAACTTTCAGGTCAAAATGTCATGTATGAGTGTCTGAAATGTAGTTTTTGTGATGATTATTTGGCAGATTAGTCAAAAAAACATAAATTTGCCGCGCAATAATTATGCGCAGATTTTTTAAAATAATAGAGTACACAGTTCTTGTGCTTCTCATTCTGGTGCTGACAGTACCTGCTTTGGTCTATGTGCCGTGGGTACAGGATTATGCCATAAGCAGGGTAGTGAGCGCGTTGAACGAGAACGATCTTGACCTTGAATATGAGGTCGGACAGCTGCGCCTGCGTTTTCCTCTGAAGATTGAACTCAGGGATGTCCTTATGCGTCGTCAATCCACTGGCGATACTCTTGCTTTTGTCGGCCATTTGAAGACAGCCATCGACGAGTTGCCTATTGAGCATAATTATATTGTTGTTGACCGTCTGCTGCTCGAAGATGTGCGTTCGGGCATAGATTCGGCATTCGTTGACGGATTGACGGTCGATGGTTCATTGTCATCACTGCTCGTCACAGGCATCTATCTCAACCTCCAGGGCAATGAGGTGCGTACTGACAGTATCGTTCTTAATTCTCCAGAATTCTTTGCCAATTACTGTTCGACCGATACCACCCAGCAGGTTGATACCGTACCTTCCGAACCATGGTTTGTCGATGTCCGCCTATTCGACATAAATGATGCCAACCTGCAATATGACGGATGGCGTGTTGATAGCCTTCAGTTGCATCTGTCCCAGTTCTCGCTCGACAGTCTGCGCATTCATCTCGACACGCTCGACATTATTCTGCCTGAATCTCATGTCGGAGTTTCGGGCGATGCCGATTTTACTTATTTTCAGGACAGCACATTGGGTTGGCTTCGTGCCAGACTCGATGCCAGCTTATCGCGTAAGGATCTTCTTTATGTGACGTCAGGCGCATTGCCTAATATGAAGCGCTATTGGCCGGAATCTGACGCATCTGTCAGGTGTGATATTTTCTGTACGCCCGATACCCTTGAGATTTCTCCGCTTTTTGTCAAGGTGCCTGGCTATGTGGATATTGAAGGCGAGGCTGCCGGTTTGCATCCATTCTCGCATCCGATAAGAGAGGCCGACGTGTCGTTGCACGGCACGCTTTGTAATGCCGATTCGCTGTTGTCGGCATTTGTGGCAATACCGAGCAAAAGGGATTATTGCATTCCAGAGGATATTGCTTTCGATGTTGTGGCACATCAGAAGCAGACGGCATACGAGGCTGATGTGTCGGTGGTACGCGATTCTGTATGCGTCCTTTCTGGCAATGCTTCGTTCGATGAAGCAAGGCTTACATATTCTGCCGATCTTGATGTCAACCATCTTAATGTTTCAGAGTTTGTTCCTTCGCTCAACTTTGAGAACATAGTAATGACCGTCAAGGCCAATGGTCGTTACTTCGATTTTGGCAAACGCCGCACCTGCCTCGATGCGGAACTCAACCTAGACAGTTTGATCATGGTTACACAAGGTGACAGCATCAACCGTATCGACACATTCTGCAATACACAGGTCTCTGCGTCACTGCTCAAAGGTGCGTACAAACTGAAAGCACGCACCGATCTGCCGATTGTCAGTGGCGACCTCGACATACACGGCAAATATCTCAATGACTCCATTCTTGCCCTTGGATTCATCAACCTGTCCGTGCCCGAGCTTGGCGATTTCGATTCGCTCTATGTTGCTTTCAACAGCGAACCTGATCAGCTCAATATTTTGCTCAAGGGTGGTGATGCCAGCATCGATCTCCTTGCCGACTGCGATATCTATAAACTCGTAGATGTGGTCGATAAAGTTGGACGCGAACTCGATATTCAGCGCACAAACCAGGTATTCGATATCAATAAACTCCAGGAAACCATACCCGAACTTTATATGACTGTCGACATGCAGAACGATAATCCGATCATGCCGGTTCTTGCCCATTACGGTGTTTCGTTTGACAATGCATACATTGAGTTTACCAATACTGACAGTCTCCGACTTGAAGCGAACATCGACACTCTTCGCTACGACAAGCATCAGGTGGCACGCGTTGCTGCAAGTCTTCAACCGAACGAAACTGAGAACTATTATTATATGGGCAATGCCACGTACGAAGATTCGATCACGACATTAACATACGATCTCGGCGTGAAGGCTACATTTGAAGAAGGCGAGATTGCGACTGTCGGATTCCTCCTTGCTGATTCGGTTCCAACGCTTACGTTCAATGCGTATATCAGCGATGGCATAGATGCAGATGTCTATCTTGACGAACTCCAGTTAAGCCTTGCCAACATTTTCCTTCCGAATTACGTGCGTCTTGATGGCAATATCAATGGCCATGCCTATCTTAACTGCGATTCGATAGATTTTTCGGCAATCGAGGCAGTGGTTTGGACCGATCGCGGACAGGTCTATTATGAGGGCGCTGACATGATTCTCGGATTGCCTGAAGACAGTATCGTCTATCGCGACGGACAGATATTGTTCGACAATGTACGGTGCAAAACACAGAACGAACGGTTTATTGTGGTCAATGGCTCCGTTGATCTGCGTGAGGATATTGGCAATCCAGACATCAATCTGCATGTCTCGGCCGATAAAGTGCGACTTATTCGCAATTCCTCTCGTAAGACTCGTCAGCAGTTCCTTTATGGTCGATTGCCTCTGTCTGCCAATGTCGTGGTCAAGGGCAAGGCCAATGACCTGAAGGTTGACGGTTCGCTTAACATCCTCAGTGGATGTGATCTGACCTATTATTATGAAGACGACGAAGTGATGGCGCAGAGTCAGCTTACCGACCTCGTGGAGTTCGTTCAGTTTGCTCAGATTGATAATCCGGAACTTGTCACAGATAGCCTCGAATTGCCTATCCGAACAATTAGGCGCAACAAGAAGAGTGCTGTGACCGTCAATTTGAAAGTGGGTATCGACAAGACTGCCCAGGTACTTGTGTATCTGCCGACAGGAGCCGATGACAAGATTCAGCTGCAGGGTGGAGGCGACCTCAAACTCTCTATGGATGCCGGCGGAAAACTCCAACTTGGCGGAGAGTATGACGTCGTTGGTGGTGACATCAATTTTAAGTTGCCGATGCTGCCAGTGACCAAGGAGTTTGAGATGACTAACGACAGTTGGCTGCGATGGAACGGCCAGCCTGCACAACCTGAAATCTTCCTGACTGCCACCGAGGATGTAAAGTGTTCTATCAACGATGCCATGTCTGGAGCGCGTGTCGTAAAGTTTGTTGTCAAGATTCTCATCAGTGGTACGCTCGAAAAGATGAATGTGACCTTCACATGTTCGGCGCCAGATGATGCAGCCATTGAGAATGAGCTGTCTTCGTTGACCGATGAGGAACTGTCTAAACAGGCTTTGCTTCTTCTCGTTGCCCAGACATACACCGGCCCGAGTGCATCAACTGCTTCTGCTGGTCTTTCGTCAGCTAATGCAGCCCTCAATAGCCTTCTCAATAAGGAGATTGAGTCGCTTGTAACCAACAAACTCAAGCACACTGAGATCGAAATGGGCATCGACACATACGACCCAACTGGCACTGGCAGTCAGCAGACCGACTATAACTTGTCATTCACTCAAAAGTTCTTCAATGACCGAATTAAATTCAAGTTAGGCGGTAAGGTAAGCCGTGGTGACGAGGTGGTTAATGATGAACGTTCTATTATCAACGATGCTGCCCTCGAATGGATGATCAAGAAAGACGGATCGCATTATATGCGTATGTTCCGCAAGTCCAACTATACCAGCGTGCTCGAAGGTCAGGTAGTTGAAACCGGTATCGGTTATGTCCTGCGTCGTCAGGCATATAAGTTCTGGCAGATGATTGTGCCTCCGTCAAAGAAAAGACAAGCGGCAATCAATGCTGAGATCAGTAAGTTGCAGGAGGAAGAGCGAGAACGGGAAAGTAGTGCGAAGAGTAAAGAGAAATGAGTAAAAAGTAATGGGTAATGAGTAAAGAAATGATAAAAACATATTGCGAATTGGCTTGTCCGATCGGAAAGATGTTGCTCGCCGGGGTGATGCTTGTCATGATTATGGTCATGACAGGATGTTCCACAACGTCTCATCTGCCTTATGACGAGATTCTCTATACAGGTGTCGATGGCATTGACGTCAATATGAATGATACAGTCGATCAGTCAATTCGTGATGCTGTGAACAATGCATTGGAGGTCGAACCTAACAGTTCGCTTTTCGGTAGCGCATATAAGCAGTCGCCATTCCCATTCGGTCTTTGGATATACAACGGTCTTTACACCGAACGCGACCGTGGATTGCGTCATTGGATATGGAATAAGTTCAAAAGTAATCCTACATTGGTCAGTCAGGTCAATCCGGTGCTTCGATGCAAGGCGGCGGAGGTGGCAATGAGCGACGAGGGATATTTCGACGGACATGCCGATTTCGTCCTGGTGCCAAACAAACGAAATGAACGTAAGGCAAAGATTCATTATAATGTGAATTTCGGACGACGTTCAGATGTGTCGTCTGTCGAATATCTTTCAGGTCTTGATCCGCGCATCGACAGCATCGTTGCCCACACTCAGGACGGAAGTGTGCTTGTGCCTGGCAAACGCTTCAGTGCCTCTGATCTCAATGCCGAACGATCTCGCATCCGTCAGATATTGTCCGACAGCGGATACTATGCCTACAGCGAACAGTATGTGCGCTATCTTGCAGACAGCACTGGTGGCAACGGACAGATTGCCTTGCGTGTCATCAACGATTTTGAGGCAGATTCCGTAAGCTTGATGCCGTGCCGTCTTGACAGTATTGCCATCAAGCTCGATTATGGCTATGGACTGAGTCACACCGATGTCGAATCTTCCGGTTTTAAGTCCATTCTATATCGTGGCAATTTGGGTGTCAAGCCGAAGTATCTCTTCGACTGCCTTGCAGCACAGAAAGGTCAGCTCTACAACCCAAATATTGAAAACCGTATTCTCACGCGACTTAACCGCCTGAATACGTTCAAGTATAACAGTGTCGAGTGGGAACCGCTTGGCGTCGATCAGGATACTGTATCCATGCTGATGCGTGTTTATTCGACCTACATCATGCCTTGGTCGGGCAGTGTCGAACTGAAGGGCGCTTATAAGGACAATAATCAGGTAGGCCCGGGTCTTATGTTTGAGGCTCAGCGTCGCAATATTTTTGGTGGCGGCGAACTTCTTAGCTTTGAACTGAATCTGGGATACGAATGGAACACCGGCAAGCATACCATTGGCGAACAGGACGGATTGCTCAATAGCTATGAGTTCGGCGGTCGCGTTTCCATTGCCGTGCCACGTCTCCAGTTGCCGTTCCATTTCGATCGTGACAATCCTGTCACCACCACATATTCAATCTCTGCTAATGTGATGCGCCGTTCTGGATTCTTCCAGATGATGAAAACAACCTTTGGCATCAATTATTCATTTTCGTCCAACAAACTCTCCACACATACCATCACGCCGTTCCAGCTGACATATACCTCGCTTATTTCATCGACGGCACAGTTTCAGGATATTGTGTCAAACAACCGTGTGCTCAAGCAGAGTTTTGCCAACATCTTCATCCCTTCTATCCGTTACACCTATCTCTTTGACAATACAGAGAGTAGCAGGTCAAGGATAGGGCAGTGGATCCAGTTCTCGGTTTGTGAGGCTGGCGGATTAATTGATTTTTTGATGGGACATGTCGGATCGCGTCGCGAACAGGGCGAACGTCAGCTTCTATGGCAGAAGTTCTCTCAGTTTGCCAAGGTTTCGCTCGATGTACGCAACTATACAGATCTCGGACATCGACACGTGCTTGCCACACGTCTTTTCGGAGGTCTTGCCTATGCCTATGGCAATTCCACGACTATTCCTTACAGCGAACAGTTCTTCATTGGCGGTTCCAACTCATTGCGTGGCTTCTCTATCCGTGGCATTGGTCCTGGACGATTCGATCCGGGTGATGTGAAGTATGCCTACATGGATCGTACGGGCGATGTCAAACTTGAAGCCAATGTCGAATGGCGATTCCCGATTGTCGGCATTCTCAGTGGTGCGCTGTTTGCCGATGCCGGCAATATTTGGGCATTGCGTGATGATTCTTCACGTTCGGGCGGTCAGTTCACGGGCAAGTTCTATGAAGAGGTGGCAACGGATGCCGGACTTGGCTTGCGTCTTGATCTCGGCATGCTTGTTGTGCGCGGTGACGTCGGTGTGCCGATCCATGATCCGAGCGAACATGGCAGCCGTTATTATAATACTACGGGTTCATTTTTTGGAAACTTGGGTTATCATTTCTCAATCGGTTATCCTTTTTAAAAGTAAAAATGTATAAAGGAAAAGACAGAAATGGCACAATATTGCGCAATAATTTATATATTTGCACACGAATAATAATTTAGTACGCGATAAATACTAAAACAATTAGTACAACTTTTAATATTAACAACACAATGGTTTATTCTAAAGAAGTAGAAGAAATGTGCTGCGTCGCTAAGGGCGCAAATCATGAGAATGCTCCAATCCCTGAAGAGGGTAAGTGGATCCATGCCAAGGAAATCAAGGATATCTCTGGTTTCTCTCACGGCATTGGCTGGTGTGCTCCACAGCAGGGTACCTGCAAGCTTTCGCTCAATGTTAAGGAAGGTGTCATCGAGGAGTGCCTCGTTGAGACAGTTGGTTGCTCAGGCATGACTCACTCAGCTGCTATGGCTTCTGAGATCCTCCCTGGCAAGACAATTCTTGAGGCTCTTAACACTGACCTCGTTTGCGATGCCATCAACACTGCTATGCGCGAACTCTTCCTCCAGATCGTTTACGGTCGTACACAGTCAGCTTTCTCTGAGGGCGGTCTTGTTGTAGGCGCTGGTCTCGAGGATCTTGGTAAGGGTCTCGTATCACAGGTTGGTACAATGTACGGCACCAAGCTCAAGGGCACACGTTACCTCCAGATGACCGAGGGTTACTGCACACGCATGGCTCTCGATGCTAACAACGAGGTTATCGGTTACGAGTTCGTTCACATGGGCAAGATGATGCAGTGGATCAAGGAAGGTATGGATGCCAACGAGGCTGTCAAGAAGGCAACTGGCACATACGGCCGTTTCCAGGATGCTGTTAAGTACATCGACCCACGTAAGGAATAATATCGCTTCATTTGGAATTAACTGATTCGATTATGAACTATCAGACACTCAAGACATTCAAGCGTTGGTACACAGTGGTGGTTATGATCATCATTCTGGCTTTCCTTGTGGCTACATACATGAATTTCGGTAAACCGAGTGCTTACCTGTATGGCTGCTTTGCGGTTTTAGCCGGCTTGATGCTTGTGGTGACAAATTTCACTGTCAAACAGTTGCTTCCAAAAGAGAAACATAACAAATTTAGAAACAAATAAACTACATATAATACTATGGCATTATTTGAAAGTTATGATCGCCGTATCGCCCAGATCAACAAGGCTCTGAACGAGGTAGGCATCAAGGATCTTGACGAGGCTAAGGCAATCTGTGAGGGCGTTGGCGTAGATCCATACAAGGAGTGTGAGTCAACCCAGCCAATCTGCTTCGAAAACGCTAAGTGGGCATACGTAATCGGTGCTGCTATCGCTATCAAGAAGGGCTGCAAGAACGCTGCTGACGCTGCTGAGGCAATCGGCCTTGGTCTTCAGGCAATGTGTATCCCTGGTTCTGTAGCTGACGACCGTAAGGTTGGTATCGGCCACGGCAACCTCGCTGCTCGTCTTCTCCGTGAGGAGACTGAGTGCTTCGCATTCCTCGCTGGTCACGAGTCTTACGCTGCTGCTGAGGGCGCTATCAAGATTGCTGAGAAGGCAAACAAGGTACGTCAGAAGCCACTTCGCGTTATCCTCAACGGTCTTGGCAAGGACGCTGCTAAGATCATCTCTCGTATCAACGGCTTCACATACGTTCAGACAGAGTTCGACTTCTACACAGGCGAGGTTAAGGAAGTAGCTGCTACTCCTTATTCAGATGGCCCACGTGCTAAGGTTCGCTGCTACGGAGCTAACGACGTTCGTGAGGGCGTTGCTATCATGTGGAAGGAGAATGTTGACGTATCTATCACAGGTAACTCAACCAACCCAACACGTTTCCAGCACCCAGTTGCAGGTACCTACCTCAAGGAGCGTACTCTCGCTGGCAAGCCATACTTCTCAGTAGCTTCTGGTGGCGGTACAGGTCGTACCCTCCACCCAGATAACATGGCTGCAGGTCCTTCTTCATACGGCATGACCGATACAATGGGTCGTATGCACTCAGCTGCTCAGTTCGCAGGTTCTTCTTCTGTTCCTGCTCACGTTGAGATGATGGGCTTCATGGGCATGGGCAACAACCCAATGGTAGGTTGCACCGTAGCCGTAGCCGTTGCTGTTTCACAGGCTCTTTCTAAGTAATATATGAAGGATAACAGCTGGCAGAGCTTCATGAACAAAGGCAAAGGTGGTCAGCAGTCAAAAGGCGGCAACGTCCGCAGCGCTGCCAACACCAAAGGCAATGGAGCTTCTGCAAAACAGATGAATCGCCGCACCCAGTAATAGTGCAGGCTTCCTATCAATAAGCAAACTCCTACGGTCCGCCGTAGGAGTTTCTTAATTCGTCATTTCCTGCTTTCTGCCTAATAGCAGTTACCCAATATCTAGTAACTGATTATTGGCAACCAACAACTAATTACTTAAACTAACTTCTTGTCATCATTATGGCATATCGAACCATCATCTGGGATATGGACGGCACACTGATGGACACGCTTCAGGATCTGATGCTGTCGGTCAATTATGCCCTCGACCTCAACGGAATGCCTCAGCGCACGTTTGCCCAAATACGCAGTGCCGTCGGCAATGGCGTGCGTCGCCTTGTCGAGTTGTCCGTACCGTCTGGCACGGATAATCCGCTGTTCGAGAAGGTATTTGCCGACTTCAAGGCTTATTACATTGAGCATTGCCAGGACAACACAGGTCTTTATGAAGGTATTGCCGAGACATTGCGCCAGCTTAAGCAGCGTGGCATACGCATGGCCGTGGTCAGCAACAAACTTCAGTCGGGTGTCGATGAACTCTTTGTATCGTCACTTCACACCGTTGGTCATTCCGATTCCGTCTGCCTTAGCGATTTAATCGAGGTGGCTATTGGCGAACGTCCTGAGATGGCTCGCAAACCTTCGCCAGACATGGTCGAAAAGGCATTTGAGGAACTTGGCATCGACAAGTGTGATGCCGTCTATATTGGCGACTCCGAGGTTGATCTCGCCACGGCTCGCAACTCCGGTCTTCCGTGCATCTCCGTCCTTTGGGGATTCCGCGACAGGGAGTTCCTGCTCACCCAGGGAGCCACGACTTTTGTCGAACATCCATCTGAGATACTCAATTATATATAATATATAGATAAACCAATCAACATCATGAAAACAATCACAAATGGAACACTGACCATCGCTGTCAAGGAGCATGGCGCGGAACTTGCCAGCATCCGCTGCAACGGACGTGAATATCTGTGGCAAGCCGACGAATCGTTTTGGAAACGTCATTCGCCCGTTCTTTTCCCAATTGTCGGTTCGTTGTGGAATGGCGAATGCCGATCACACGGACAGACCTTCAAGATGGGTCAGCATGGTTTTGCACGCGATATGGAATTCTCGCTCATCAGTGCCACTGATACTGAACTTCGCTATGAACTCCGTTCGTCTGCCGAGACACTCACACGCTATCCTTATCAGTTCCGTCTGGAAATCGGCTACCGGCTTGAAGGCAATCGTGTAAAGGTGCTCTGGCATGTCGAGAATACCGGCAACGAACGCATGGCATTCCAGATTGGCGCACATCCTGCTTTCCATTGGCCGTTACTCACTGACGCTCAGATCGAACAGGGTGTTACGGCTATGCGTCAACCGCTTGAGGATACTGACTCACGAGGCTGGTTCCACATTGTTTCTACCGACCGTGTTCTGCCGCTTTCAGTCGTTACCGAGAAAGGCTGCATCGGCGCAGAATCATCTGTAAGTCTTGATCAGGATGGCTATCTTCCTCTTTCGCTCGACACCTTTGCCCATGATGCTCTCATCGTCGAGGATTCGCGCATTTCGAAGGTTACCATCTGCCGTGAAGACAAGACTCCATATCTATCCTTAGAGTTCAAGGCTCCACTTGTCGGTCTATGGTCGCCTCCTGGAAAGCGCGCTCCGTTCGTCTGCATCGAACCATGGTATGGCCGTGCCGATAAAGCCCATTATGACGGTACGTATGAATATAAGCCATGGATGCAAATGCTCGAAAAAGGTTGTTCGTTTGATGCCAGTTATGACATCATCATCGAACAATGAATAATCTTGATGGCTGATATGTGAACGAGCTAAATCTTGATCTACTATGATAAACCGATTAACATTTTTGACTTTATCGCTTCTTTCGCTGATCAGTGTGTCGTGCAGCGAGAGGGATTATATCTGTTATATAGATACGCGCGTAGGAACGGCAGCAAGCGAGACGAAGACAGCGGGTCGTTTCGGCAAGGGAACCGAGGAATATGCACACACTCTGCCGGCTGTGATTGAACCCAACGGAATGAACTTCTGGACGCCACAGACAGCCGGCGCAACAGAGAAGAAAGGCGTGTGTCCGTATCTCTATAAGGAAGAGCGTCTGAGAGGTCTTAGATGCTCGCACTGGATTGTCGGTGGATGTACGCAGGACTATGGCTCGTTCACGATATTTCCGACCGACATACGGCCAAATGGCCTTTCTGATTTCTCTTCTGCCTATTCGCACGACAAAGAGGTGGCAACTCCGTCATATTATTCAGCCATGCTCGATGACTCAAATACGCTGATGGAGATGACCGGAAGGAGCCATAGTGCAATCTTCCGACTGACCTATGCTGATGCCGACAATGCCTATCTCATCGTGACTGTGAATAGCGACGAGCGTGAAGGTGAGATGGGAATAGACGAAGAGCGTCATCTGATCTGGGGAAAGAATCCCGTACACAGAATCTATCAGGGCAAAGGCAAACCTGCTGGTTTCAGCGGCTGGTTCGTCATCGAATATCAGGACGGACAGATTGCCGAACATGGCCGTATTGATGAACAGAATATATGGGTTAGGTTCAATACCGGCAAAGTGGTGATCAAGGCAGCATCTTCGTTCACATCTGTCGATAATGCGATAAACAACCTGAATACAGAAATCCCTCATTTCAGTTTTGACAAGACGCGCAAAGAGCTGACCGCAATCTGGAATCGTCATCTGTCAAAAATAGAAGTTCAGTCAGATGATGAGGATGAGTTGTGTAAGTTCTATGGTTCGCTCTATCGTGCGTCGTTCCTGCCTCATGCCGTCAGCGACTGCAACGGAGCGTACGCACGCTTTGCTGATGGCACTCCGATGCAGCCGGACATCATTGCCGACGGTTCTGTCAATGGTCAGACACACATTGATTATTATGACGACTTCTCGATGTGGGATACCTATCGCGCCTTGCATCCATTGCTCAACATCATAAGCCCGGGAATGAATGGCGAGATGATCCAGTCGCTTGTGACCAAATACCAGCAAGGGGGCTGGTTGCCTATATTCCCTTGCTGGAACAGTTATACGGCTGCGATGATTGGCGATCATTGCACATCGGTGATTGCCGACGCATACGTCAAGGGTGTGCGCAATTTCGATGCTATCACTGCATACCAAGCGATGCGCAAGAATGCATTCCAGCAACCAGCCACATACGAGGAATATTGCGAGGGATTGGGCCGCCGAGCTCTTGCGTCCTATCTTGAGTATGGTTATATTCCATTGGAAGACAGTGTGAAGGAGGCTTTTCATCAGCATGAACAGGTGTCACGCACCTTTGAATATGCCTACGATGACTATGCTGTGGCACAGATGGCAAAGAGCTTGATGGAAAACGAAGAAATCTCCGGTATCGACCATAAGACTTTGGCCGAAGACTACAGCCAACTGACCACTCGCAGCGGATATTGGAAAAACGTCATCGACCCAATGACAGGTTGGGCAAATGGACGTCATGCCGATGGCAGCTTTGTCGTGCCTGCCGACACACAGTATATAAAGGAACCCGAGAAGCATCCTGAGGCTCATTCACTTACTCCATACACTTTTTCCACATTCATCACCGAAGGAACACCGTGTCACTATACCTGGTATGTGCCTCATGATGTGGCAGGATTGGTCGAGGCAATGGGCGGAAAGAGTTCGTTCGACTCAAAACTTGACGAAATGTTTGCTGATGGTCTTTACTGGCATGGCAACGAACCTTGTCATCAGATTGCGTACTTATATAATTATATAGATGAGCCCAAGAAGACACAGAGAGCCGTACGCCACATCCTTGCCACTGAGTATATGAACCGTCCGGGTGGATTGTCAGGCAATGACGATGCCGGTCAGATGTCGGCATGGTATATCTTTTCTGCAATGGGGTTCTATCCGGTTTGTCCGGGTTCGACCGACTATGCTCTCGGTTCTCCTGTGTTCCCAAAGGTTGACATCAACCTCGAAAACGGCAAGACGTTCACTATCATTGCCGACAATGCCTCGCCTCAGAATATCTTTGTTGAGTCAGTGACCCTCAATGGACAGCCATTGACCAAACCGTTCATCACGCATAGCGACATCATGGACGGAGGTGTCCTTCACTTTGTGATGACCGATAAATAAACGATTATGAAAACGAACATCAACCAGTTATAGGACGTACGTTCGTCATGATCCGTTCAAGCGCAAACTTTCATTTGGACTTCCTAGGTCTTAGGAAATGCCACGGAAACTTTCATTTAGACTTCCCAGGTCTTAGGAAATGCTAACAAAAGTTTCATTTGGACTTCCCAGGTTTTAGGAAGTGCTGGAGAAAGTTTTATTTGGACTTCCAAGGTCTTAGGAAATGCTGGAGAAAGTTTTGTTTGGACTTCCCAAGTCTTAGGAAATGCTGACAAAACTTTCATTTGGACTTCCCGACTCTTAGGAAGTGCTGGCGAAAGTTTCATTTGGACTTCCCAACTCTTAGGAAATGCTGGGAACAATGTTCTGACGACTTCCAGCTTTCTGGATATGCTGGGAACATTGTTCTGACGACTTCCAAGGTTTTAGGAAATGCCGAGAACAATGTTCTGGCGACTTCCACGGTTTTAGGAAATGCTGGGAACAATGTTCTGGCGACTTCCAGCTTTCTGGAAATGCTGGGAACAATGTTCTGGCGACTTCCTGGTTTCTGGAAATGCTGGGAACAATGTTCTGAGGACTTCCAAGTTTCTGGAAATGCTTGGAACAATGTTCTGGCGACTTCCCAAGTCTTAGGAAATGCTCGGAACGTGGGACTTGGGTACTATTTAACGTATTGATAATCAGCTAAACGTAAATGAGAAAAAATGCTGATGTTCCCAACGTGTTCCCGATATTTTGACGTTAACGGAATTTAGTTTTTTAACGTCCGTTGGAGGTAGTTAGCGTTCAAAAACGCGTATTCAAAGAACTAAAAATGATGCCCTAAATTTGGTTCTGGTTTTGTGGGCAAAATTAAATCAAGTGAAAGTGTTAGAACTCACATCTAACTGAATGCAAAGGTACACATTTTTCCCCAAATAAAAGAA
>JAGHUA010000063.1 GCA_018065085.1 Candidatus Liminaster caballi
CATTAGCAACAACAACTCATTGGCGCCTGAGAAACAACCTTGAAATGTTGTGATTTGCTTGAAAAATAGTATCTTTGCATTAGCAACAACAACATTATTCTCATGACCATTCTTCTCAATCTGGTTGTGATTTGCTTGAAAAATAGTATCTTTGCATTAGCAACAACAACTGGGGATTTTTTTGTCCCTTCCGCAATTTGTTGTGATTTGCTTGAAAAATAGTATCTTTGCATTAGCAACAACAACGAATTTCCTAAATTAGCAACCTTAATGAGGTTGTGATTTGCTTGAAAAATAGTATCTTTGCATTAGCAACAACAACCCCGTCTGGCTACTGTGCAGGGTGAAGCTGTTGTGATTTGCTTGAAAAATAGTATCTTTGCATTAGCAACAACAACGATGAAGGTTCTTTTCAAAATAGTACTATAGTTGTGATTTGCTTGAAAAATAGTATCTTTGCATTAGCAACAACAACTCATTGTATAGAAACATTTGAATAACAATGCGTTGTAGGCAATGTTAGAAATTAAAAAAATGATGCAAATACGAATCCGGAAACAGACTCAAAAGCCGTTTACGGATTCGTGTTATCTACATCATAAATGCAATTTTAAGATAGCACACACTGTTAAACTTTATTAAAAAAGTTCTAATTGGAGAGATATATCACTATTCTTTGGTTTGGATATTTTCGCTCCATAAAACACTTCTATGCCTTCGAACTGTTTGTCGGTGACACACATCATGCCTACCTGCCCTTTATCAGGCACAATACTGCGAACTCTTTTCTTATGGACTTCCGCATTTTCCATGCTGGCACAATTGCGAACATAGATAGAGAACTGAAACATGGTAAAACCATCACGAATCAGCCCTTTACGGAAGTCTGCATAAGCTCGTCGGTCTTGCTTTGTGTCGGTGGGAAGGTCAAAGAAAACAAGTAACCACATAAGACGGTATTCATTAAGGCGTAAACTGTTCATGGCATCATAGCTCTGGATAATCTATCTTTCGGAGTTCCCCTTCAAAACACTTAGCAAGTGATGCAGAGGTCTGACTTGCTGCAATCATCAGAGGGCTGCGTTTGCCCTTGATGATAACATCGAGAGTTGGAATAGTGAGAAACTCAGCTTTAATTTGCTTGTTCAATTCTCTTTGATTTGGATATTTTCTCATAATGTCAATAACCAACTTATCGACAATAGGACGATATGGCTCCATGATATCGTCAGCGAGGCAGTAGGCATTATATCGGTTCTGATGATGAATTCCTAATGTGGGTAATAACCCACTTCCAACAAGAGAACGCGCCACGACTGCACGGAGAATAGCATAACCGTAGTTTAGCAAATTGTTGGGATAGTCTCCGTCTCGGTTGCGAGTAAAATAAGGTTCAGAAGGAAACAGATTCTTCCAATAATAAGCAGCAGCACGTGCCTCAAGGTTGTCAGGATCGCCACTGCGCACTTCTTTACTCCAAGCCTTCATGCATCCGCATTCCGTTGTAGTGTTGTGAATCAAGACTGCTGTCTGGTTGGCAATCTTTTGCATTATGGTTTGCTGCCAAAGCTGTTTCTTTAAAGGAAGCGAAGAATTAAGCTGTGCTCGAAATCGTTCGTTCTGGATAGTGTTACATGATAGTGGCAGCATCAGACCTGTAGGCATTGAATGATTGTCGCAAGTAACTATAGAACTGTTGTTGTCGAGCAAAGCGGATATAAGTCCAGATGTTAATGTGATACGATTGTTGTCGATAACAATCATACCAATATCTTCAATAGGAATGGTGCGGACAAATTCCTGTTTTATTTCACTTGTGAGGCTTTTGCAGCCTTCTACTTCTGGCATTTTTATAACAAGCTGAGCATTGCTGAGGCTCAGATAAGCAGGGTTGCTGAAAAATAGTGTTCGTTTGATCATGGTGATGAAGGTATTAAAAAGCCCGAGGTTTCCCTCAGGCTTTGCAGTTTAACGTATTATCTTTGTAATATTACCTAGTCGGTCAACTTCAAGTTTCCAACAAACAGATTTAATAGGAACCTCTTCTCTATATGTTCCATATATGTCAATCGCTTTTTCAGATTTGTCAAGAGACTCAAACTCTGCCTTTTTCTTTAATAACGAAGCTACAGTCATAGGCAAGAAATATGCAGTAGAACCATCAGAAGAAATAAATTTAAAGATTCTAGATTTATCAATTTTAATTTCTTTCTCTAATAGTTCATCTTCTGTTGGAACATATACTAAATCATTAGGCGATAAATAAAATTTCAAATGGAATCCATTTTTATCCCTATCAGGCACAGGAAGTAGGCCTTCTTTTAACCTGACAACAACATCTTCCAATGGTGCTGTATAATAAGAACGAATTCCTTCCTGTTCGTAAATAGCAAAGAACAAATGTGCTGCACCTTGAACAAATTTAGAAAATTTATTGATAGTGTGACCAACAGGATACTTTGCACCAAGAGACTCACATACTCGAACCTTGTGAATCGGCTGATGTGGTTTTCCATTGTTATAAATGCTAATGTTTGCATTAAGTTCCTCGATTCCTTCAAAAGAAAAAGCTTTTGTAGGATCATTATTCTTAGCATTCAAATATGATCTTAGTATAAATTGTATTCCTGTATCTGTAATGTTCTCAATTTTCTTTAGATCAAATGTTGTATCTAATGAACGCCTAATTGCTGATAATGGTTTTGAAGTTTCATCTGTCATATAAGAAACTAGAACCATTCCATTAGCATCAAACTTGTACGAATCCTTCTCTAACAAAATTAGAGCTTCAATTTGCTTGCTTTTCAGACCTTTATCTCTTAGTTCATAAATCTTATGCCTAAGTTTTCGCTCTATAATAGAATCTGGAGCCTTAATTGCTTGACTTAATGATACAATTTTAGTTCTACGAAGGTTTACATGAGCAAATACAAATTCATCATGCAAAGATTGACGCACAACATATTGCTTAGAATCCTGCTTATTCATAATCTTATGTCCACTCTTATCATAATGCTCATACTTATTAGTGGCACGCGCCAACACGCGAACCTTATTGCGGAAGCTTACAACGATGGAAGAAAGAGCAAGCTCAGCATCATGAGTAAACGTAGGCCATGGTTTATTGATAACTCCTCCCTTGCCCGAATAAAGCTGTTTAAGGTCAAAACGGGTTGCGCTATCATGTGCATTTATGTTAGAAAGCAGATTGACCACATTACGATGTGCACACGCTATGACGAGTGCATCCATAGCATGATGGCGATGGTCGATACGCTTCTTGCTATAGCCTTTCTGAAGTTCAAGAGGCATCTCTGTTTGGAATACCTGATGTCCGTTCTTGTTGTCCCAATGTCCGAAAAGACTTGTACCTGTGAGACGGTTAAGGCGCTCGTATCGTGGATAAACAAGATTATTCCATACATCATGCATACCCCAATCTTTCTTCAGACGGTCAGTGACGCTGCCTGTGCAGACTATAACGTGCTTTGACATATCTTCAGGTTCGTCCTCTTCGCGAACTATGTTGGAGAGCAGAGACTTGACTACTTTGCTGATATAGCGACTATCATTCATCTGACGCTGTATGAATTCCTCTGGTACATCATCCATCATAAGACGGTTATGCTTAGGTTTAATCTGACCATAATGATCTTTGACAAACTGCTCATATTCGGCAAGAGTGAATACTTTGACTGGACCATCAGCAGTTTGAACCATCTTGCCACCATTTTTGGAAATATACTCATGAGCAAGGAGATTGGTCTTATCCTTATTGACCGCTGCCTCACAGATTACCTTGTTCATGAGTGAGTCGTCATAATATCGTGCACGAGGTATGACGTGCTCAATCTGATATGCAGGAGTGAAGAGTTTTGCCAGTGGAATGACATGTCCTGTATATGGTGAACGATAACGCTGTTCGAGCCAAAGTTTATAGCGAGTGAGCTGTGTGCTGGTTGGCTGTGCGGCCTGCGAAATAGCAAGAATATCCTTGTAATCAGGATCCTCAGGACGAAGTTCAAGCAGCGCTCCTTCTTCATAAAGGCGTAGTATATCCTGCTGCATCGGACTGTTTGGACGAACATCCTGAATAGTCGGATCATTTAAAAGTTCGATAAGCAAAGACTTGATGCGGAGATTAGTAGCCTCATTACGCTGGTTCTGGTCACTGATGCGACGCCGCTTGTCTGCAGGATTCTTCATCTCACGCCCAAGTTCCAGATGTATCTCGTCGATGTGTCCTTCCTGCTCCCAGATGGCAGCTACAGTGCGAAGAGTCTCGAGAATACACTGCTCAACAATGGGATTTCGCAAAGAATGCTGCTGAAAAGATTGTATATATGAATATATGTCAGATGGGGATGTCCATCTGCGCGTGTCTAGGCCTTCTGAATAACGCCCGTAAACCTCATAGCATGCTTCATGAAGCGACTTGCCTTGCCGAATGAAAGGCAGCAAGCGCTTTATGGCTTTTTCTGAGTATGAACCATAATCCTTTTCAAATGGCTTGAGCGTTTTGAATGATTCTACGAAAGACTCCGCCTCTTCTATACCATATACCTGTGCAAATTTATATAAAGCACCTTCTAACTCCTTGACATCACTTATGGAATAAAGCAAATGCCAAAGGCGATATTCAACAGCTGCATCACTGATTAATGTGGAAGAAATGCCTGCCTTGTCAAATGCCTTAAGAATTGCGGAACGAGTCTCACCCATTGGATATTCCTTATCCTGCACGTAGTTCCATCGAATAGGATATTTGCTGTCCTTGCCCTTTGGTTTCTTGATTTTTAGAAAATCTTTAATAAGTGATTCTTCGGTGACGGACTTGCGTTCAGACAACCATTGATAGAGATCTGAAGTAGCATTAATATACTGAGACGTAACATCCTGTTCCCTGAGTCCTGTTGTATCATAAATCTTCAGATTTTGAATGAACTGACGTATGCGAAATTCCTGAAAATACGGATTGCTTTTGGCGATACACTTGACATGCTTAGTCTTGACCTCACCGCTATCCTTGTTCACATATTCATGACTCTCATATGGGCATTCGCTGATAAGAGACTTCTTGCTTTTGAGCGGACGCTGATAAAAAAGCACATCCTCAACGAGCATATAAATCAAGTCTTTCTGCAAGAGATTAGCTTGATGTGCCTCATTGCGAGAATATAATTCCTGACTGCAAGCCTGTAATATGGCTGGATCAATCAGCTCTGAATGATACTGAGCCTGATGACGAAGAATGGCATAAAGTTCTTCCTTATAATAATGTCGGTCAATGGTTTCAATGAAACCTCCAATAATCTTATCAGACGGATCGGTGAGCAGATGATTGTAAATATATGCTCCAACTGTAAGACCACTCTCTGCCAATGTCTGTTCACTGCGAAGTTTGCGGAGTGTCCAGTCATCAGGACCTGGAGAACGGAAAGAACGCTTTACATTTCCGTCTTTGTCAAGTTTTTCCGATCCGTCGGCTTCTAGTTGAGTTGTTACAACAAAGGCACGAGTCTTGCCAATCCAATCAGCAAGGCTTACCGTACTCTGACGGCGATAAACCATCCCATTCTGGAGATGCACATTATACCAACGTCCTTTAGGCGATTCTTTCTCATCTGTATCTACAGCCACGACAAGTTGTTCTATATACTCTACACGTTTTGTTTTATCATCGTCCTGCATCAGTTCGTCGTCCTTACCTCGAAGTTGATAATATCCTCGTTTCTGGTTAAAACTAAGGAGTATCCAAGCAAGTTCTTCTTTGGTAATTTTAGCAGAAAGTGCTTTCTGTCGCAAATAATATAGAGTCCAGTCATACGGAATCTTCTTCTGATCAGATACAAGCAGAGGCTGATGCTTCTGGAAATCAGCAAGCATCTCTTCAAAAGAACTCTGAAAGAGAAATGATGCCTTTCCGTTAGAGTCTTTGCACCAAGCTATCTTGGGTTCCTTGGATGGATTGATGAACTTGCCAAATGTTTTGGTATTATTTCTGTCCCAACCAATGCTATGGTCAAAATGTATAGGAAGGAACCCAAGAACATGAAGTACACGCAAAAGGCGTTCGCGACGTAGGATGCGCCGTTCGTTGAGATGGCGCATGCCTCGTTTCTGTGTTCTTGCTGCTGTCTGTGTTACAATTGTTGATCCTCCTTCGAACTTACTGATGACATCTTGTTGCATCGGGATAATTCGAGTGCCAAGTTTGATTTCATGCTGGTAGTTACCATCGTTATCCTGCTGAACAACGGCCCAACCAATACTGTTTGTACCTAAATCAAGACCTAAAATGTTTTTCATATAATTTTTTTGAAAAAAATTTGGTTATTTCAGAAATATACTCTATCTTTGCGCCCAGATACTAAATCAAGCAAATCACAATAAGGATTATTCCGTTGTGAAAACATTAAGGCGGGGCAACTCGCCTTTTCTTTTTCTGCCTGTTAATATTTTTATGGTGCAAATATAATAGATATTTTCCAAAGTTAAGTCTTTTTGGTTAATAAATCAATCGAAAAAATTATAAAACGAGTGAATATAGAGCCAAATCTGACTAAAGATGCATAAGAATTGGCAATATATAAAGCAGATGTATTACACGAAGTTTGGCCATCATGCCAATAGGAGGACAAATTATCTATATATTTGTCGCGCGTATTTAGAGCAAATAATCAATACATTTTATTCCGTCAACATTCGAACTTCATAGCCATTTGATTGGCCATATGATAATACGCCCACGCTCATCATGGCATAAAACTGCTGAGCACTACATATAGAAAAGCGTCATTGAAGTTGCAGATAAGTCTATGATTGATGACGATATGGTCAGACGCAAGTACTTGGGATATGACCGCTATCTTATTGTTGCTATAGATCCTCATCTCGTAAAAACAGAACCGCTGAATGTAACGCAGTTCAGTAAAGTGGAGACAGGACGCTATGACCCTCAATTTGTCAAAATAGGTATCAGCATAAAAAAAAAGTTTTTCTTGTAATACTGTCCGATAAAACTTTTCGATCGAATATAAATCATTGGGCTGATTCCTTTGGCGGAGTCAGCCCTATGATAATATCCTGATTCGACAAATACAAATTCTACTTATTTGCGTACTTGTTGGCAGAAGTTATCAAGATATATTCTCTTTGTTCTGCCTCGTTAGGAAGATTTGCTTTCCTAATATTATCAATAGTTTTTCCGCACTTATAAGTATGAGGTGAATTAATGGTAAAATCTATTATTTTCAATGCCTGATCTACATTCTCTTCTGTGAGATTGTCCAGAACTTTAGTGATGTAAGCTTTGTAGGTATCTTTATACGCTTTAGAAAAACTATTGTAATACATATAATCATCACATTTCTTAATTTGCGTCTTCAAATAACCAATTCTGCCTGGATCCGCTTCCGTTTGATTTGCCACTGCAACTTGGTTATCTTCGGCATTAACCTCAGTGGTTACAGGCTCTTCTTTGACTACAGAAGGCTCAGCTTCATTGACTACTGGCAAAGCGACTGGATTTGCGACAGTTGTTGCGTTAGTATTTGTGTAAGTACTTGCGGTAGTATTTGCGACTAGATTTGAATCTATTGATGTTGAAAGACATCCATTCCCATCAATAAACTCAATAATGGTTGCTCGGGCCACAACAAATTGCGTTGAAGTTGGGTAACCACCCAACATTCTTACAAAAATGTTTGTAGTTTGAGTATTAGCCTCTTCGACAGTCACGTTTATATAAGCTTGGCATCCCACAAGTGGATTCTCCTTAAAAAGCTTACTGATTGCACTGTTCTCGACCGTTGATTTTGAAACAAATGCTCCATCAATTTTTGCATAGGTTTCAATATTACGCACAACTCGATAGTTTGCATGATCAAGAACAACCTGGGTCTGAATACCAAAATTATTTGAGACATTTGAAACATAACGCCCCGTAGTACAACTACTGCAGATAACACCGCATAGCATTAACAAAAATAATATTTTTTTCATATTAAAAGTATAAATGGTTGATATAATATAGAAGTCAAAGAGTGTATCTGTTACGATTCGCTTTGCAAAGTTAAGGAAATATTCCATATTTACAAAACTAATAATTGTATATGATGATATATATCATTATTAGGCTTTATTTAATTCTAAACAGACAAAGAATGAACCTAAATGAACCTATTTTAACCTATATAAACCCTGAATAATCACACATGTTATCTGATGTTTTTCCGTTTTGAACATAACTGAAGTTTCCCACACTCCCAGAAGCAGCTGAGATTGGGATATAACTTCAAATTTTATCGAGTTAAACCAAAACCAATAGGCATTTACGCTCTTTCTGCTTAAAAAGTGTAAACCTAGGCACGATCTTTGAAATCTTGATTATATCTGAGGATACATTCGAGGTCCATTCTGGTCTCAGGATCAGCAATGGCTTTCTCGAAAAGTTGGTATATTCTCCAACAAAAGAAATTTTGATCCCAATCTTTGATTTCTTATGATTTGATGGAGATTATCAATTCCTATAATGGCATGTTTGAGTGCAGAAAGTGAAAAATCAACATATTGCTGCAAATAATCGGAAATAAGATTGTCGATGGCAAGGGCGAGAAAATCAGATAAGCGCAGACATTTCGATTTTATCCTAATCTTGAACGTTCCCATTGAAATTAGTATGCATATCATGTAATCAAGTTAATGTTTGTTAAAATCCAGTATTATGAGACAGAAATACACTATATTTGCCCTCAATATTATTGAATGGACCACTAATTAAAAGTTCGCCCGACACGAATGAAGGGCATACAACTATGAAGATTAAAGAAACACTTGTGACAGAGGCTCAGGCAGAGGAAGTAGAAAAGCTGTTGATTCAGACTGAATCGTTCATCTCTATAGATTCGAGTGACGTGAATAGAGCCCTAGACGGCAAGACTGGTATTATGTATCAGGGACAAGAAGATCTGAGTGTCGGCTATGAGTCGTTCGTACAGAATTTCTTCAAGGAGATTCTCGCCAAGGAACAAGTTAAAAACTGCGAATGCATTTTGCTGTCTATTGGAAATATTGAGTCCGACCCTTTGACCATGACGGCCCTTGACATCGTTAATGATTTCTTAGGCGAGTTGCCTTCTGAGGTTGATGCAATGTGGAATGTCATCAACACCAATCCCGCAGAGGGTCTAACCATCACAGCCATTTGCACACGTTCGATCTAATCAATAATACGAATATGTAATGGGAAAGTATAACATCGTTGCAGTATGCAAAGGGAATGCATGCCGTTCTCCTCTGGTAGAGTATGCCCTCAAGAAGATGTTGGAAGAACATCCGGAACTCGACATTGAGGTGTGGTCATGCGGCACATTGGACTGGGGAACGAATCCCAGAGATCCACTGATGTGTGAGGCAGCCGAAGCTCTCGGAATCACTATGAAGGGCGAAACACGACACATACACAGGGATGATATTGCAAAAGCTGACTGCATCGTGACATTCACAAAATACCTTAGGGATGAACTGACGAGCATCGTTCCTTTTGGCCATTGGAATCGTATTATTCTTTTCGATGAACTCGCATTCGGAGAGAAGACAGATGTAGAAGATCCTCGCGATATGTCCAAGGCCGTATATGAGCGTGTTGCGAACCACATAGTCGAAGGTTGCCGAAACATCGTGAACAAATGGGCAGAGAATCCACCAGTTCCAATTGACCAACAGAACTAAAACCTTCCTTTTATTAAACGAAAAGCTATGAAAGCCGCTGTAATACATCCAACTGACAGGACAACTCAAATGCTCTGCTGTCTGTATGACGGAATGGAGATCATACATCTTATCAGAGACTATGTGCCTAACAGCCAGATGAAGCATACCCTCAACAGTTTGCCTAAGTATGTACCTCTGTATCTCTTGGGACATGGTTCCGACCAGGGTCTGTTCTGGAGACAAGATGACAAACAGCCGCTGTTCGATGGCACAATCGTTGATCACCGGCATAGATTCTACCTCCAAAAATGGGATACCATTATTGCCATCTTCTGCTATGCCGAGCTTTGGATGAAAGCGCTGGGACTTCATGGCTTATGTACCTCGATGGTAATCTCCTCGTTGGAGGAATGTCAAGAATATGGCATCACCTCTACACAGGATGAGATAGATACAGAGTTAGTCAAGATGTTCGGTTTGTTGAGAGAACTGATTGACAAACGCACACCTCTGCATGAGATACCTCAAATAATGAGAAGTCTCAACCCCGGAGGTTCGCAGTTGAATGATTTTAATTATAACAGTTTCCGCTACGTGTGAAAACACAATAACAAAGAAGATTATCATCATGGAACAACCCAACAAGAACCCCATTCTGCTCATTATACCCGACGTACATGGACGTACGTTCTGGAAGAGGGCAATAATGCAATACCCGGAATTGCCGACGGTCTTTCTTGGAGATTATCTCGATCCCTATACATCGATTGAGGGTATTCTTCCATCTGATGCACTCTTTGAATTTCAGGACATACTCCAGTACAAGAACGAAAACCCCGACCGTGTTACACTGCTTCTAGGCAATCATGACATTCATTACTTTGATTACAAGATTAACAGTAGTCGCAAGGATTGGCAGAATCACGAAAAGATTGCACAACTGTTTTCTAGGAATCTTTCGCACTTCCAGCTGACAAAGCTAATCAATGCGGGTGGCAAACAATTTCTACTCTCCCACGCTGGAATCATCCCCGGCTGGATAGAACGGCATTTCGAAGTCATTGACTTATCTGACACCAAACGCTTGGCAGACTTGCTCAATGAACAACTTGCTGACCTGAAAAAGTTCAAGGTGTTTGTAACCTCTGCCTTGATGGATGTATCTGCTTCACGTTGGGGCACGGCTGAATACCCGTCTATTGTCTGGGCAGATGTCGAGGACCATCAGTTGGAGAAACATCGGTTGCCTAATGTTTACCAGGTATTCGGCCACACGCGACAGGACTATCGACCCATCATTGCCAATGACTATGCTAACCTGGATTGCCGTAAGGCTTTCTTGTTGATGGAGGATGGCACCATAGAGCAAGTAACTGCATGATGAGAATTTAGAAATAAGCAACCTGGGTGTAGAGTTTTTTATTCCGAGTTCTCTGTTTTTTTACAATTTTGTTAGCGCAAATGTTTCATCGTGGGCAAACCAAATTCCTCACAATCAGCATCCGACTATTTGTGGTAAATTCGATCAAAGTATGTCTATCTTAGATACAACATACAATTAAACCCCGGAGATTGGTTCTCCAGGGTCATTTTATTATTGCCTGATGGTTCAGAACCTATACATCACACCAAGTTTGGCCCAACGGCCTGGCTGTGGGATGAAGGAATAGTCAAAATAGGTCTTGTCGAGGAGGTTGGTGCAGTCAACATAGCAGCTCCAGCTCGGAGCGTCCCACGACAGACGGGCATCGAGCAGGGCATAGGGCTCATTGCCTTTGCCAACACGATCCTGCCAACGCCATGAGGCTGACAGATTGAGATGACTGAACAGACGACACTCGGCATTGACCACGGCCTTGTGACGAAGATATTCCATGGCATACTTGCTCTGATGGACAGGACGGGAATAGGCTATGGACTCGTCGATATAGGCATACTGGAGTCCAATCTTGCGCAACGGACACTGATGCCACTTCTCCTGCGGAAGGAAAGCCAA
>JAGHUA010000085.1 GCA_018065085.1 Candidatus Liminaster caballi
CTAGCTTGAATTCCTCGGTGTAAAATGCACCTACTTTTCTTTCTGATTTCATTGGTTTTTCTCTTTTTATAGTGTCAACCAATATCAGTACAAGTCAAAAAGTTTCTCCGGCATTTCCCAAGACCTGGGAAGTCCAAACGAAAGTTTCTCCGGCATTTCCCAAGACTTGGGAAGTCCAAACGAAAGTTTCTCATGCAAAACCAATCAGGCGCTTACCCTGCTTGTTAAGGGTTTCCTGACGGCAAGCCTCCTTGATTGCAGCAATCGAAAGCTCGTCTGCATCATCCAGGATTGTGTCGATAGTATGCTTGCGCGCAATGTTCTCAATCTGTCCACCGCTGAACTGATAGGTTTCCGCCAGATTGAGAGCCTGTTCATCAGTCAGGTCAGGAAGCATTGCCTTCCAGATATGGAGGCTTTCCTTCGGAGTCGGCTTGTCGAACTCAATCTTGAAGAGGAAGCGACGCTCGAAGGCGGCATCAAGCGAACCGGTCAGATTGGTTGTGGCAATCATGATGCCTTCGAGATTCTCCATCTCTTGCAGGATGATGTTCTGCATGGCATTCTCCATCTTATCCACACTGCCAGTGGCACCCTCAGCACGCTTGTTGAGCAAAGCATCGGCTTCGTTAAAGAGAAGAATCGGAGCCTTCTCGTTGTTGCGAGCCAGACGTGCATAACGATCGAACACCGCCTTGATGTTCTGTTCGGTTTCGCCCACCCACTTCGAGCGGATGCTTGGCACATCCACGAGCATGATGTCGCGGCCGGTCATACGCGCCAGCTGCAGCACGGTTTCGGTCTTGCCTGTGCCCGGAGCTCCATAGAACAGACATGGGAAACCCTGGCGCATACCCTTATCCTTCAGACGCTGCATCACACGCTTCATCTTGTTGCCTTCCAGCAGTTCTTTCAGTTTGTCCACCTGCTTCGTAACACGCTCATTATAAAACATATCCTTCTCGGCTATATCCTCATGCCTGGTCAGATTCGAACGGTTATCCTTCTTCACGGCAAAATTCAAACCCACCAGCACCTCGCCCTTGGCATACTCGGTCAGCTTCCAGCGCTCCGTGTTGACCTGTCCATCCTCACAGCGATGTTCCACCAGATGATGCTCCATCAGTTTGTGATTGCCCGATGAAAGGCCTTCTATATGACATGCCAACTCGCTTTTATAGAAATAATCGTCAATATCACTACGGCCGATATTGTCATCATGATTGTCGCGGAAAAGCATGGTCATGACAAATAACAGTACAAGGTCAGAGTCCGAGAGTTTCAGCTCGGAGATATTCTTGCAGATAGGCAGGTCGGCATTTCCAGCCAGAAGCTCATTGATGGAAAGATGGAGTTCATCGTCCTCAATCTCTTCATTATCGCGCAGCTCCAGATAGTTTGTAATCCGATCCATAAAAGTATGGGCATCCAAGCCGGTCTTAGCCTCAGGTTCGGGAAGGGTGTCTCGACGAAGGCTGTTCAAAGTCTTGTTAGGCATACGGAAAGTCACATCGCCATCCTTATCGATGCGCTTAATCAGCACACCACGCGCCACAATTGAATCGATAACATCGGCAATGGCAATAATCGAGATTGGTCGCACGTCGAAATGACGGGCAATATCCTTGTAGCAGATACGGGTATCATCATACTGGTTCAAGAACACCGACAGCAGCAAAGCCTGCATTGGTGTCAGATCCAAACGCTTTGCCAGTTCCTTTATGTACGACTTGGCATCGCAGTCAACACTGACCGATTCACTGTTGTCGGTCATATTCACAATCGTTTCTGCAAGTTCAATCACACTCATCTTCGATACTGCTGTCTTGTTTGTCTTAATTCTTTCCATGTCGTATATAATATTAAAAATGTGTTGTTGTCAAAGCTTACGTTTCTAATATAGTATCTTTTAAAAAAAATTCAAAGATTTGGGAATTTTTTTTTTATTTTCACGGGTCAAAGGTACGAACATTATTTCTTTTCATTTGTTTTCAGCAACCCTTGCCAGAATCTGACAGATACACAAGACGCAAAAAAAGAGAGTCAGCCCTACATGTTGCAGAACTGACCATCTTTTCTAAAGGTCGCATTATATATATAATATAGTCATATGTATCTAACTATGCTTTACGATATGCCTCAAGAACTTCCTCATAGGCTTCCGTTCCCTGGTTCTCAACATTCAGCCGACCGGTTCCGATCTTTTTCTTTTCCTGGTCAAAAATATCAAGATTAAACGACCTCAGTGGCTTTTCACCTCATTAAAGCGGATATCCACTCCCTTGGTGCAGCAACCGCATTGCAGGCGGGCGCAGTCGCGGCAATGATGAACTGTGATTTCTGCTTCAGTCAGCCGCTCAGCCTCCTTGTTCGCAGCCTTGGTCTCCATGCCATTGGCTCGCAGCTGACGGGCCACCGCCTTCTTGCGCTCAAGGAAACGGGCCAGGCTGTTCTGGTAAGGGCAGTTGCCTGTTCCGTCAGTCACCACATGGGTGATGTCGAATCCCAGGCTTCGAGCCTTCGCCGTATTCGCCTCATCACCGATCCAAGCTGAATAGCGGATGTGCAGGTTCTCTGGAGCATTGGTCAACGCCTCGAGTAACTCTGCCCTTTTGGTGTATCCAATGGCCTGAACCAAAGGGTGCTGGCTTGCAGCCTTAATGCAGGCTCTCACCTGCTCAGCGTTCTCGAAGTCACCACCATCGCTGAGGCGGATGGGCAAACCCATGCGCTCGGCCTCGGCAAAGAAGTATTCGTAGTATGCCAGTGGATCAATCCGTCTGAGCACGGTGTTACGAGCCTGGCAACGGCGGCAGCTAGGGCGTGGCAAGGTCATGATGTTGATCACATAGCAAGTATTCATGCATCGATTGATGCATGCCTTGGCGCAAGTGATTACAGGCAAGGTAGCCTCGTTTACTGCGCGAGTTTTCTTATTGCCCAAGCCGATATGGGGTTTCTCGGCGAACTGTCCATTGTACTTCTGCTCGTACTCGGCAATATCTGCCTGCATCAGCGCCATCAGGTGCTTGAATCTTTGAATTTGTGCTTCGGTCATCATATTTTTTTATGCAATGATAGTTAATTATTATCAATAGTGGTATAATCGGGCATATTAATATCTTCTTCAAGATTCATATTGGAGTTATTATCATTCCAATCATCAACAAGTTTGTTCCAATTGGTATAACCCTTTCTTCCTCGATAATTACTTCTTAAAAACTCAACAAGTTCTTTTCTTTGTGACGAATTTAAAACATCTTCTTTCCCATCGTGATGAAAGTACTTATTAGAATTAAATTGAATACAAGTATGAAATTCGTTTCCCGACCTTCCACTTCTTACATAATCCCTAATATGAAAATGTGGAATATTTCCTGGGTCGTCCGTATGTATATAAATTTCAAGTGGTGGATTTTTTGATATAAAACCAACTCTCGCCATTTCAAGAATCATTTCTTGATTCTTGTTGTCATTAATATATTCATTTATATTTTTCATTATTTAACCTCAACAAATTGATTGATTATAGGAATAATGGTATCTCTCGTTGTGTTAGGAACGTGAATAGCAACAACGTGTCCGTTATCTCTTTGTATCATACCAAAGATAGCGGACTTGTTAGCACCACCTTGTCCGTGCTTTTTCTTCTTCCATTCGTGTCTCCACTTGTTATCACCACCAACGTATGCCTCGTCAATCTCAACCTCACCTTCAAGGGCAACACTATCATCTTGAGCGAAGCAAGAACGAACCTTTTGGAGCATAAACCAGGCGGTCTTTTGAGTAACCGAAATATCTCGCCCAAGTTGGTGACTTGAAATACCCTTTTTATGAGAGGAAATAAGATAGATGGCAAGAAACCATTTAGCCAAAGGGATTCTACTTGCTTCAAATATTGTACCAACCGTTGAATTGAACTTCTTATGACAATCACGATTAGGACAAAGGAAGCGACCATCGACACAACGATAACAATGATGCTCACCGCAATATGGACAAACAACATCATCGCCCCATCTTTGTTGCGCGAGAAAATCCTTACAAATCTCATTTGAAGTGAAGTGACTTGTAAGGGCGAACACGCTATCAAAATGGGAAAAGTTTACCATATCAATCTTATGAGGGGAATAACCTCACAATATTAATATAGTAAACTTTTCTAAAAATTCAAATATTTATCCATTTATTTTTGGATATTTATCAAGGAGTCAATAAGTATATCATTGCCTTTTTTTTTACTTACATGCTCACTTCAACTTTCACGGAGAAGTGCTCGGTGAGGGCTTCGGCAAGGGCATGGATACTGATGTCGGGACATTCGCAATGCAGGACGAGAGCATTGGCTGTACGCTCTTTCGTCTCAACTAACCCCACGAAACGGTTCTCGCTGACGAGCACTTGCATGAGCGTACTGTAGGGGACGCACATCGGCAGGCCGTCGGCGACGTTCTCTGGTATGCCTTCTTTCTGGCACACATCATCGATGAGTGTCTCGATGGCATCGAGCGATTCGGGGTGTTCGCTGGTAATGGTGTACGTCACGTTGTTGATATCATCATGATCAATCTCTGTTGCCCAGTCAAGCTGACGCTTCATCGCTTCGAGCAGATACGCGAGTTGGAGATTGCGGTAGTACATCGTGCGGAGCTGATCGTCAGTCAGATCGTTAATGTGAAGGAAGATGCTCTTCTCGAGCTCTGCGATGCGAGCGGCATTTACGGCATTGTATTCGCGTACGCGGACAACTTCCATTCGTTCGATGGTCACGACTTCGTGCGTGTCTTCGTCTTCGAAGTCTTCGGTCCAGGTTCGGATGACACGACTGTTGGCATCGATGTCGCGGATCTCGTCATAAACTTTCTCAAAGTCAAATTCTTTATTCATATCGTTTCAGTTTTTAATTACGCATACATTATAGTCACGTTGCGTCCAAAATTCAATTTTTAGGCGAATTTATTTTCTTCAGTGCCCTATCAAAATCCTCCAAACTCATGTGAGGCATAGTGATCTCACCTTCGTCGTTCATATTCTCAGATTCGGCAGTATTGTGCTCGGTAATAGTCTTCGTTATCTTCAACTCGCTTGAGCTCTTTTTGAAGCATTCTTTCATGCACTCTACGGCATACGCAAGAAATTTCTTCTCAGATGCAGTGTCGTATGTTTTCACCGCATAGGTAAATCCGGGTTCTGCAATATGAATTGCGGAAATGATATCAAGATCACCTTTGTTTACGTTGGCAACAGAAACTACAAATCGCATATACGGATCGGATTTTGCCTGCATAGCTTTTTGGCTTCCCTGCTGAGCACGATTTATGTAGAGTGATTCTTGTTCAGGAGTCAGAAGAGGAGCTTTGCCAATCTCTATCATGAAC
>JAGHUA010000028.1 GCA_018065085.1 Candidatus Liminaster caballi
CTAGCTTGAATTCCTCGGTGTAAAATGCACCTACTTTTCTTTCTGATTTCATTGGTTTTTCTCTTTTTATAGTGTCAACCAATATCAGTACAAGTCAAAAACTTTCGCCGGCATTTCCTAAGACCCGGGAAGTCCAAATAAAACTTTCGGCAGCGTTTCCTAAGAGTTGGGAAATGCTGCCGAAAGTTTTTTCAGTATTTCTGGACCTTGGTTAATCCTTTTCCGATCATTCTCTTGCCGTTCACAATGTAAATCTGACCAGGACGGATCTCTTGTGCAGGACGTCCGAGAAGATCGTAAATGATAACATTGAGCGTGTCGGCATCAACAGGAGCATCGATAAGCGTGCCTTCCTCATCCTCAAAGCCGATGCGGAAATAACCGGCAGCAGACGGTTGTCGCTCGTCGATGAAGATCCTGAAGCCCTTGAGCTGGCCAGAGTATGGATAGAAGCCAACGCCATCCTGATTGAGATTGCCAGATGATGCAGCATTGCCTGCTGCCTTCTGAAGTGTGTAGACATTGTGAGTATGGCTGCTGTAATTAGTTTGATCAAGCGAACAGATAGTGCCAGTCACGTTTTCGTAGCAGTCAGTGCGATAGTCGAGATCAGAGGCTGTGATTGGGAACTGATATGTTGTACCAGCATCGCCGATAATCACGACAGGAGTGTTTGGCGTGATGGTCATCACCTGACGGAGCATGAGCCAGCAATTACCTGCTGATGGACTGTTGCCAACTGGAGCCGTATCAGTGCGACGGCTGGTGATGATATAAGCCTTGACACCGGCTGGCACAGACAGAGCCACAGGGCTATAGAGTGTTGCATAGCGAGTTTCTCCGATGGTTACAGGCAGCACTGGAAGTTGCTCGACATACCAGAGCTGATTGTCATCTGCCTGACCGCCGTCAGCCATCTTTGTTTCGCCAGCATTGGCAATGTAATATGGTGATTCCTCAGTAGTGTTCTGTGCCGTGAACTTGAACTTATATTTATCATCGGTCAGAGCAGTGAGGTAGTTAGCATCAGCCAGCGCCTTGTTCGTACCATCGAAACTCAAATAGCGGCCATTGCCATAGAATAGCAGCGGACCCGCAGCATTGACATCCGACTTCTCATAGTAGAGGATATTACTGAGGCTTTCAGGAGATGCCGAAGAAACAGTGGTTACAGTTTCACCATTATAGGCGATATAGTTGCCTGTAGCCTTATTCTTGATTCGGATGAACACACCGTTATCCACTGTCTCATTATATACATGTATAAGCTGAGAGATAACAGCTGAAGAATAGACAGAAGTCTCTTCCGATACAGCCGATATTACAGTAAAACCAGTCTTGAGGGCATTGATTATGCCTGTAGTCTCATCGATAGTGGCAACTGACGGATCGCTCGATGTGTAGCGGATTGCCGTTGTTGCATCAAGATGAGAATCTTCCTCTGGAACAAATCTGAACGCATACAGGTTGATACCCACAGTCGGATATGTCACCAGATATTCGCCAGCCTTCACATAACACCAAGCTGGAGAATAGACGTGGTTCGGTTCGTCTGAGTCAGTGAGTGTGGATGAGATGATTTGATCGACCGAACTGTATGTCTTTTTCACCAAAGTCATTTTTGTGACTGTGACCTTTGCCTGCCAGGTTTTTTCCTTGATAGCATGCAGATGAGCATAGCCCTTGTCTGCGACAATCGTTTCAAGGTCGATGATATATGTCTTCGTTCCATCGCCATTATCGACCACGGTCTGATAGGCAGCGGTCTGGTCTTGATTATCAGGAATCGCAATTAAATGATCTGGAGCACTGCCCTTATCAACATCTCTATTGAGAAGGAAACGTGGCTGACCTGCACTTGCAGTGACCTTCAGTTGCTTGTAATCCGAAAGGTCGGCATAGTTTAGGTAATAAACATTTCCATCGCCATAAGGCATGCCGGTAGAAACATTCAAATCATAAGCGCAGCCAGCAGGACGCGTGTCATCCTCCTCACCTGTCTCATCTGCGGCGGTCCAAGGCTTGAACATATCAGCAGTCAACGGTTCTTCGTCAAACACTTTCTTACTCAGCACAGCCTGCGCCGGCATCTTCTCGTTACCCGTGCGGGCATAGAGGAAAATATAGCCGTCTGATGGGAAGGTGAGAGAGAAATTATTGCCATCTGAAGATGCGCCGGGATGAGCAATCTCGATGCCTGTGAAATAGACAGACTTCACATTGCGTGTGATGTAGAATTCTGTTGTTCCAATATAAGGGGAACCTTCAGGAATGGTATATGATAATGTCTCCTCTGTATTCTTCTTTGTGTAGCGAACAAGAATATTTGGAGTGTTGCCATTTCTATAAGGTGAGATACGGAAAGCATAAGCATAATCACTGGTAGGTTTACTGGTCACGTAGCCCCTCAAATTGATAATATCGCCTGCTGCAAGTGCTTTGTCGAGATTGACCTTGATGACATATTTTGTATTATTATCGCTAGGATCACCATCGAGCTTATAGCCCCAACCGCCAGCTGCAATGGTAGAAGACTCGAACTTATCAGCACCGAATGTGATAGAACCACCTGTGGTATTGTGGGCTTTATCTTTTGCCACACGTCCTGTTACCATATACCAGAACTTAAGTTCTTCGCCGGTATTCAGCATTGCATCGTATGTCACCTGATAGTGGCTGTCGCCGAAGGTAGTTGACTTTGCATCTACACTCATCTCGTTGCTAGTGTTGGTTGTCGTCATCACAAAGCCGTCACTGCTCCATGTACCAGGAGTCTCGCCGGCGGTGAACTTAATCTCTTTGGCATTAGTATATGAGATACCTGTCACATCGTCTGGGATGTGAGTGCTATTGTTACCAGATGTAATATCAACGGTCGTATGAGCCTTGGCGGTCATAGACTCAGACACCTTAAGATCATGAGGTGTATAATTTTCAGGATTTTCGACAGTCCATGCCAGTTTCTGATTGTTGAGACTGACGGTAATAATCACATAACGAGACGCTGCCTCAAACACGTTGGTCAATGCAGCTTCTGCCCATACGGTGACGGTTCCGCTCTTCAAGCCGCGCAGAGTATTGCCTCCGACAATAGTAGCCGAACCAGTTCCATCCACCACACGGTATGTAACATCGGTTTCTGCCGTTGCTCCAATTTGAATCTCTTCGCCTACGCAGATATTCTTAGGTCGGAGATTTTCACCCCATCTGATTTCTTGAGTCTTCTTGCCAACACTGATAGATATAGTGGCAGAACCTTCATAGAAATGCGTTGTGGCACCATACTTTACGGTGATAGTAACTTCACCCGGAGCGACACCCGTAACCAGACCATTATTGTCAACTGTTGCAATATCCGGATCGCTCGACACGTATGTCACCTCAAGTCCAGCCTCGCTGTTATCACTCAGCACACGAAGCTGAACCTCATCGCCAATAGGCAAAGTTGTTTTGTCGCCATCAGCCGTAACCTCAATATATGGAGCACGCTTTACGACCTTCTCATACCAAGTAAGCTCAACGCTGTTGATGATGAACCAACTGTCTGTCCAATAGGCAGGAGCAACGGCCGAAAGATGCAGCTTACAATCCTCACCGACGATGGTGTAGAGTTCCTCGGTAGCATACTTTCCTTCGGCAAGTTTGGCAACGAACTGAGCTGTGTTATTCGGATTGTCTGTATCACTATATCCGCTGTACCAGTCTTTGATAGGCACGGTATAGCCGTTGGCACTGAAATATGCCGAACTGAGCAAGTAGTCCTTAAACTCGTTGGTCACACCAGGTATTAGCCTATCGCCGGCATCTTTGCACTTATCAGACGAGGTCGAACGGAACAGAGCCTTGACTTTGATTTTATACAGACCAGGACCAGGCACATTAATCGTTTTATTAAGAGAACCTGGTTTTATGTAAAGTTCTCGGCCATAATCACCTTGGTTATCATTACCGCCACGTGGATTAGCAGGATCTAAGAAGGTCCACGTTTTCACATCGAGATCAGCAGACAAGGTGGTGGTGTTAAGGTTCTGTTCGAGCAGGTTCTGCGACGTAATAAGACCAGTCACGCTGCCATTTCCGCCAAGAGCCACACTGATGCCCCTTTTGTCACTCTGGAAGCGACCAAGCAGGAACTCAGAATACTCTCTCGGTGAAAGGATGCGCCAGCGTCTTGGATTTGGTGAATCCATAGAAATGGTGTTATCATCATTCACATCAAGATAGTTTTCACCCTGTTTTATAGTCCACGTGTCGCCATCTGTATCAAGATGCCATGTGACATCTACGCCATTATCTGTATAGTCATTATTCAGCCACTTTGACTCAGTCGTTTCCTTCAGATAAATATCGTACATCAAAAGACGATAACCAGTGTTGTGCTCCTTGATCATCCATGGCAAACCATACTCATCCTCCACTGCACGTGTACCCCAGTTCTGGCCACGTGTCAGGAACCTGCCTGTCTCCACATCCTGAATGTAGAAGGCCGTGGCAGCCTCATTCTTCAACTCGATCACATCGACACTGTTGACTATAAACCAGCTGGCACCGAATGCAGCCTCCGAAACTATGTCGAGCTGGAGCGTACCATTAGTCACTTTTGTATATACCTCAGATACATAGTCATTGGCCTTCTGTACAAACTCTGCGGTTGAGTTAGGATTGCTCTCGCCCGTATGTCCACTGAACCAATCCTTAACCTGCATGATACTGCCATTAGCATTCATATATGCCGATGTCAACGGATAGCCGGCTCCACCCACATTGCTACATGTAGTGAAATTAGTAGAACGGAACAGCGCCTTGATGCGTACCTTATAAAGACCATTGGTCAGTCCGTTGTATGTCTTGGAGTATTTACCGCCAGCCTCAAAGAGTTCCGAGCCATAGTCACCATTGTTTTTGTTGCCACGACCTGCGATATCGGTAAAAGTCCAGCCATTGGTGTTATTCGTCTTTGGCTGATCGGCAGAGACTATAATATTCTCATTATAATTGAGCTGCAACTGAATATTAGTTTTACCATCCAATACTGTTTCCTTCTGCTGACCCTCTCGTTCTGCAATGGCTGTTTTATATTCGTCTGCTGTCAGGAATTTGAAGATATCATTGGCATCAGGTGACGAACCATTAACAACCTTCACGCCATTGAGCACAAGTGGGTCGTTGCCATATCGGATGCTATATGTTCCGTCGCCACCATTGTCTGTGATTCCGAAATGCAATGGAGTTGAAGCCACACATGAAGAATAGACCGTATTGACGTCCTCTTGACGTATCTCCACCAGATAAGTCTGGCTGAGATCGAGCGAGACATATCCTTCTTCCGGTACTCGTCCTCCAAACCGGATAGATGTAACAACATTCAAATCAACTTCCTTCTTTTGATCTTCGCTGGCACCCCATCTAATCAAGCCCGGAGTTAATTCTATATTCTTTTCACCGGCAGAATAGAAATGAATCTCAGCTGCCACTTCCGAATCCTTCATGAAACTAAGACGATAGGCAGTGCCCTCCTTCAGATTAGAGGTCACCATGCGTATGCTCTTGTACTTTGACAATTTATTATTATTATCAAAGCTAAAGAGATTCATAAGGTTGTTAGTGCTTCCTTTCCATGAATATGTATTGGACCCTGCATCCCACTTGCCATTTGCAGCGGGCTCACCAAGAGTAGGACTGATATGATACTCATTGTCAACCTTAGTGCCTGACCAGTTTATGCCCCAGCCCACTTTCTCGTTGCCAGCTGAACGGTAGATATCGATCATCTTAAATGTATAAGTACCGTCGTTGCTGTTGAGTTCCACACGCCATGGCAAACCGTATGGGCCTGTGATAATCTCACGTCCTTGTGTCTGACCACGGGTTAGATAGTTTCCGCCATTTGTCTGTATGTAATAGTTGCCCGGCTTGAAGATGTTGTCGGCATAGTCGAAAAACACTTCATGAATATGCCAATAGTTATGAGTCACGTCATTAGTCCATGCCAAATTAACGTTACCATTTATGTAAAAACTTCTGTATGCAGTTTCTTCTGTACACAATATTCTAATTGCACCCGCAGAAATACTGATTTCCATCTCCACTGGTGTATCTGATGCAGAAATGCTATTTGGAGCCAGTGCCAAATACTTTCCGCTATATGATTGCAGATATATCTTTCCTGAGTCATCGGTTGTAAAACGGACAAGATATTTGTTGATATCATTGGCATTGGCATACGTATCCTGGTTTAAAGTGCCGCCACCAACTGCACCCCAACCATTATCATATACCAAATATTTGTCGCCTACACTATAATTCAAAAGAATCCATCTGTCAAATGGCAATGACTTAATATTCGTATTACGCCATTTATTGATTTGCGTCACTTTATACAGACTCAACTGATCGCCATAGTTCGGTGTGACCTGTGCATCGGCAGCGGTAACACCACACACCAGCAACATCAGGGCTGCCATACATATATATAATTTGTGAAGACTCATATTAAGAACTGTTGTTTTCATCTTGCACATCATATTATTTATCATTTCCATATAGCTCATAATAATTATAACCATACTTTCTTACCGTTGATGATATACATGCCATGACCCGGATGCTGCACGCGACGACCCTGCAGGTCGTAGATAATGTTATCGGCAGCAGGAGCCGCATCAGAATCATTGAAGTCATCGCCGATATATGTACGTGTCAGGCGGAAAGCAGGAGCACCATAGCTTGAACGATCGTGATGAGGCAGGTGGAAGATCAGAGCCTCTGTGTCGTAAATGGTCGAGGTCTGTGCAAACATACCCTCGCCCACCCAAAGTGCACGCTCGGCATCTGATGACACATGCCAACCGGCATTGTCAGCGGCGGTAGAGTTGACAGGATAGAAACCAGCAACGTTGGCAACTGTAGGAGCTTCGGCTGAACCGTTGTAGAAGAGCCAGAGTTCCTTTGGCAGATGCATCTGGAAGGCACTCGTTGCAACGTAACTGTTGGCACTGCTCTGGAGATATGGCTTATAATCGCTCACGAGGTAAGGAATGCCAAAGCAGTTCCAACCCATGTTCTCCTTGCTGGTCAGCTCACCATTGGTGATTGTGCCATTGGCATCGGTCAGGTGGTTATACTGTGTGAGGGTTACAGTCTTATGCGGATTCTCATCCTCATGAGTCTCAACATAGATATAACCGTCAGGGACTGATGAGTAGTCGGTCTCGGCCTGCATCGTAAAGCGGTAGGTGATATCAGACATAGAAGCTTCGGGAGCAGTAACAGCTGCGGCTTCGTAGAGGACGCCCTGATTGGCTGGCATGATTATGCCGTCGGCAGCATGGAGCGAGTTCCAACTTCCGTACATGTCAGAGATGGTATAGAAAGCATCTGCGCGCATCGTACCGTTGTAAGAATAGATGAGGTCATCGGCATTCTTGGTGAGGATGAGCTCGCCAGTCTCGTCATTGTATGAAGGAGCAGCCGAACCAAGATTTTCAATACCGGCAGGAAGCGCCTTGAGTGCATCGCTCGAAGCATAATCCATGACGTATGGCACAGAGATGACATCACCCTTCTGGTGCATGGTTCGTTCTACAGCCACAAACGAAACGAAGACATTGTGGTTCTCGCCATAGAGCGAACCGCCTTCCTGCACGAGCAGGTAAGATGGCTTGAACTCAAACGAAGGCATATTCACAGCATCGTCATCCTTGCCAAGCACAAGTTTATTGCTAGGAGTGATATAGACAACAGAGCCATCATGTGGATAGAAGTGCTCATCCTTTGCCCAATCGTAAGAGGTGAAAAGTTCGGGCTCGCCATTCATGAAGCGCTGTGTGGTGACTGCTTCTGTAGATGCAGAAGGAACGGTGGCAACCTTCCAGGTCTCGAAGGCACCGCGGTCGAGCTTACTGCTGCCAGTGACGTCGTTGAGGAGACGTGGGTTACCGAGAAGGTCACGGTCGTTGGCATAGTCGATAAAGCACTGAAGATAGTCAGGGATGGCTGGCATCTCAGCCTCCAGTTCATCGATATGCTGAGACATTTCCTCAAGCTGATAGTTGAGGTTAGGATCACTCACCTTGTAGTGGGCACTTGAGAGCGTGCCCTCAGTCTCAGGCTTACCGGCATAATTGACGATCGAATAGAAGATATGATCAGTCTTACCGACACCGTTGTAGGTCTGCTTTCCGTCAGCGCCCTGAGTCTTGCCATCGGCAGTGACGTTGACAACATAGCCATCGGCAGCTACATTAAGCACAGGAGTATTGCCATTAGTCTTGTTGTCGCGAATCAAAGCCTCATAGAGAAGGGCATCCTCAACGTGAGCAACATTCAGGCCTGAGGTTGCCGAGGCATCATTGTCATGGACGATGACGTTGCGGACTGCAATACGTCGATCCTTATCCTTTGGATGAAGATTGAGTACAGGCTCGGTTATTGCGCCTGTTGGGTTGGTTGCTGTAGTTGCTGTGACGTCAAAACCATCAGCAAGGGCAAGGAGCGGAAGTGGGGTCTTGTTAGATTCATTCTGATCACGCCAGAAATCTTTGGCGTATGTGACTGTGTTTGCTGCAAAGCCAGTCTCTGAGTAGTTCTTGATATAGCTGACTGTGGTCTTATTGCCGGTAGGCGAAGCCACACCTGAACGCTCGTTGGTTACCACACGGATATAGTCAGCAATATCAGAATCGAGATAGCGACGGATGTCGTTGTTCTGCTTATCGAAATGATGTACCTTGCACGACTTGATGCGCGATGGGTTGATGCCGCCATAGATGCTGACACCGTCACGAAGCGTGATACCTTCGCCGAGGTGGAGGCCACGGTTTGTAGCACTTGCGCCCTTGATGAATACGTAAGCCTCTTCCTTTCGTTCAGCCACTACATAGATACCGGCATTGTCAATGGCATCCTGCAGATGGCCTATAGACATGGCAGTACCCCACGACAGACCGTCGCCATTCTGGTTGGCAGGTTTGTTAGGATCGACGTAGAACACACGGTTCAATGCACCGCTGTACTCGTATGCACCGAGGTCAATGTGTGTCGATTGGAAACGCTGTTCGCTGGCAGCATCCGTCTCGGTGGTTGGCCACCATGCATACTCATATATATTATAATCATAGATATTGTCATGCTTGTTTTCAGTACCAGTACGACGATACTGCACATAGTATGCGTCATCACCACGGTTCACGATACGCAGAGATGGCTTGATGCGGAAGTCGCGCTTCTCAAGTTCATCAGATGTAGCAGCGTCATTGCCCTCTGCCACGAGTTCAGGGATTGGATTGACGAAGTTAGGACCGTTGACGAGGTCATTGTTCTTATCGACAAGATAGACGTTGAAGTTAAGTCCAGCAAGTGTCTTCTCATCAAGAGATGCTAGAGCAATATCAGAGTAATCCGTAGCAGCGGTTGTCGTCTTGCCATCGAGCGTAAAGGCGTTGCGAGCAAAAATGGCTCCCGAAGCTGTGATGCTCTGATAACCGTTGAGATCGAACTGATCGCCATAAGGATTCTGGCTATTGCCTGTAGGATTATTGCGCCAGAGGATAGAGTTCTTGATGACAGACTGTACACTCGGTGCATCCATGCGCTGCTGAGGAGCGAGCTGATCGCCATCACCACTGCCATTATGTCCACCATCGACCTCCGGCAGACCAGCACGGCTAAGAATGACCTTACCCATATTGAGCGCCACGGTATTGTTGATGAAGATCGTCGGATCAGGCGAAACGAGCGGATCACCATAGTTCGAGTGGAACACATTATTATATAATAGAGAGTGTCCGCCATTCTCACCGATATAGACAGCCGAAGAACTGCGGTCGGCAAGGTGGCCTTTGTAGTGAGTGCCCGAAGCCACAATCTTGTTCTGGCTCAGGATGAGCTTGGCAGGATTGTCCTTGTCTATGGTCTGGGTAGTTTTCTTGTCGTTAGAGATTGTCTGGGTCAAAGCCGCAGAAGTTGTACCCTGCGCATTGCGATCCTGATCGGCATAATAGATAGCAGCACCCATTGTACCAGGCTTGGCGTATGGGTTAATGACCGTGATGCCGCTAATCTGGATAGGAATGACAGCGACAGTATGACCATCGCCAGACTTACATGCGCCGAAATTCGACCCCTCATCATAAACTGATTCGTAACCATTCTTATTGCCTTCACTATTCAGAGTATATCGGAGATCACCATATCGTTGAGTGGCATCCTTGATGTAGATAAGGTGGTTGTAGGCGTCAGAATTTTCGTTATCACGCACCTCTCCGCGCAGCACGGCTGGGTAATCGTCCACATCATACTCACCCTCGATATCCTTGCTGTAGCCACCCTTGATAGTAAGTGACTTGACATAAAAGTCAGCTGAATTGAATTTATTCGCAGCAAGATCCGAATATGCTTTTGCTGGCAGATAAGCCTGATCGTTGAGATACTTGGTGTCGATATAGAATGACAGGTTGCCGTTTACGAAGTTGACAGGCTTATACTCACCGTTCATGATACGTATTTCCTTGCGGTGACCGTTACGGCTCGACACAAGAGTCTCTATGGCACGCTGAAGGTCAGTGGTAGGATGTTCCCATGACGAACCGTCGGCAATGCCGCCGTCCTTCTCTGTGTCGCTCACCCAAAGCACGTCGAGTTCATCGCCCTCAGGAGTAATGTTGAGCTGGGAGTGACGGTACTCATATACACCGATATCGACGTATGCGTACTGTCTGCCAATGACAGGATCCTTGGCAATACGCAGATAGTTGTATTCAGGATCTGAAGGATCGAAGGCATCGTCATGCATATAGGCAAGTTCGCCAATCTGAGTATAGTTACGATAACGGTCATCGAAATGGGTGACGTAGTAAACACCTCCACCCTTCTCATCAGAACGGAGCATGTGGTTGTTTGCAGGCATACCAGTCATCTCAGCTTCGCTCTGTGAAGCGAAAGTTCGGAAATTAACCTTGACAGGCGAGAAGTCGGACGAACCGTCATCTGAAGCAGGAACTGGACGATCGATATCCGGTTCTGCATCCTGTTCGAGCCATCCAGAACCGTTATCAACGAGAATGCTGAGACGGGCAGGACTCCAGTCGGCCGACTCCATATAGCCATCGGCACCTGCATGGAGTGACGGATTACCGAAGTTAGGACCATCAGGATCATCGTTTCTGGCAACAAGCAGGTTATTGCAGTTCTGGTATGTTCCGTTGTTATAGTTTTTGATGAGCGATGGAATATATACAGTAGGCAGATAGACGGCAAGACGAAGGTCTGCCTTATTGACAGGGGTTACATCTGTGCCATCCTCGTAAGCCGAGAACCATGTCTGTTCGCCATACTTACCTTCGGTATCGAGATCGGCTTGATTGCTTGGATAAGAAAGGAACGAGTTCTGGTCGAGAAGAGTTTCACGAGTACGATTGGCTTCTGCATAGTTGATATTGAGCCCTGGAGCAAATCCTGTGTGCTTACTGTTCTTGTTAACTTCATTCTGCCAGAAAGCGCAGTTGATAATCTGGTTGTAGTTTGATGTAGATTTTACCTTATTCCATTCCGTATCGCTGATAAGGCTTCTGTTTGGACTTACAGTAAAGACAGCAGGATAGGCGTACGCACGGTTCTTGACAAAGTCACAGTTTATAAGGTGTAGGTTACTCTGCTTACCGCCATACACTGCACCACCGGCACCACGGACTACGTTGAATGTCTTGTCACTTGAAGCCTGAACGGCAACAGAATGGTGGAACATCGCAGAAGACTGAGCGTCCGGGTCGATTGCCTCATTGTTGGCAAAGAGGACATTCATGGCAGTGAGCTGCGACGAAGCGAATATCGCACCGCCCTGACCAGGTGACTCTACACCCGATTTAAGAGTTCCTGTTGAGAGCTCAAAGTCAACGTCCTTGGTATAAGTAGCCTCATTGTTCTCGAAAGCCGAGTTGAACACATGAAGCTGACCGTTGCTTGAGATTGCACCACCGTAGCCAGCGTGGTTGTTATTAAAACGGCAGTTAGAAATCTTAAGCTGAATGTCGCGGTAGCCAACAGGGTTGGTGATATCTTTATTCTTATATTCTGCAGTGGCACAATTTGCAGGATTGAATGATTCACCTGAGTTGGCATATCGGTTACCTTCTACCACAATACCAGCACCGTCATAATAGTAATTGGTACTGAGATCATCAAGCGAACCGTTGACATACTTACGTGCATAACCACCGGTGATGTGAACGCCATCGATAGTGATGAACTGTCCGTACTCATGGAAGGTACGACCGGGATCGAATGAAGTAGGACAAGTCTGGCGGTCTTTAGGCAACTGACCGACATGATTCTCATCGGCAATGGCTGTGACGACGTGATAGACACCCTGCTCAACAACGTTTGTAGTAGCGCCAGAGAGCACAGACTGATAGCGGAACTCCCATGGTTCCATAAGCTCATTACCGTTAATGTCGGCATGAACTCGGTTGTTGCTCATATCGAATGTCGATGTCTGATGGAGTTTGACAACCTTATTCGTAGCATAAGGATCTGTGCTTGAAAAACTCAGTTCCTCGACATTGCTGATTCGCACCTTGTTGTTCTCAATATCGACATAATCAGGGAAGTCGAGAGCATCGTCATAACGCGGTTTATTATACTGAGCATAGAAGAAGTTATCGCCACCTGAAAGCGGATTCTCGCCGAAGCTGTTGAAACCACCGATGACGCTTACACCCTCTGGGATAACGAACGTATTGGCAATGGAATAGCCGAAACGCTTGTTAAGATCGCGTGTAGGATAGTATGAACCCTGTGAGAGAATAATCTCGAAAGGCAGGTTGTTGGCAATACCCTTGTAGTGTGAATCCGTACGAGCAAGGTTGATGTATTCGAGTGCATCGTCAAGACTCTGGAACGGGTAGGCCATAGAAGAGCCCATCTGACGATAGAGCACAGACTGATCCTGAGTCATCATGACCATGGCAGCTTCGATATCGACATTCTCAGGCTTAGCAACATAGAGACGGAGCATGAGCTGTTCGCCGAGCAGGTCGTAATGAAGCGCGCGGGCACCGATGTCAATATAGTTACGCGTCTGACCGGAAGGCAACTCACTGCGATGAGAGGTCATGAAGTCGGCAGGCGCCAGTTTGAGTGTGCGGACCAGATTGTCATACTCGATGCGAGGCATACCAGTGCGGACAAGAGCAGAATATGATGTCAGGCCATAGAGGAGGAAGTCTGAGTAAACATCGTTTTTGGCATCCTCGTTGGCATAATGCGTGTCATCAAACTCATATTGTTTTGTCTCCGGTTTGAATACTTCGTGGCTGAAACGTGTGCCGTTAAGGTTGAGTGTAGCCACGTCAAGGTTACTTGCACCCGACAGACGGCGGTTCTGAACAGCCGAATAAGCGAACGGATAGAGATCGACAGTCTTGTTGTTGCGGATCTCTTCGTCCGTACGGCTCGGAGTGGTCAAACCCGACACGTTAGCCTGATCGGATGACTCGTTCGCCCAGACTACCACAGAGTTGGCACGGATGTTGTCGATATCAGAGCTGAACCAAACGCCACCACCCTGATCTTCGGCAGTATTGCGCACGATGGTTGATGTATAGACAAGAGCCTTGCCATTGTCAGGAATCTTTCGATTGGTATCGTTCGACAATGTCTTGCCTGGCTCGATGATGTAGAGACCACCGCCGTAGTTGGCCGTATTGTCCTTGATAAGGCAACCAGAGACGAGAGCATTGTCGGTAAGGGCAAGAGCACCGCCGTAGATGGCAGAGTTGTTCTTGATGATACAGTTGCGGACATGGGCATAGTCAGTCACGATGGCAGCACCGCCATAACGGTTTTGGTTGACCGATGCATTATTGTCACCGAAGTCTTCACCGTCGGCACGGCCATTGGTGATGAAGATGCCGTCGAGCACTGCACGATCCGGTGTTATATCGTCGCTGAGCAACTGGCCATTGATAGCCTTACCAAACTCATCAAACACCTTGTCGGTGAAGGTCACGACGTGATATGTATAAACGTCGTTGTCCTCTTTTCTATTGAAATAATATGAGTCGAAGTAGGTTGGATGATTGACGATGTCGCGTGTCTGTGCATCAGAGTAAATCCCATTGTCATCACGGCGATAGAAACCATTCAAGTCCTCACTGACAAACATATCGGTGTAACCGCCCCAAACCTCCACACCGCGAGGCACAATGATTGACCAGACACGCACATTCTGATCATTCTCGTCAGTTGTGCGGCAAGCCTGATACTTGAAGGCATAGTTTTCGTCCATGCTCTGCGAATGCTTGCAGAACTCATCGTCCTTCGAAGCATCATAGTTACCAGCAAGCTTGACGATGATCTGAAGATCAGGATTAGAATACTTCAGACGACCGGCAGCATCGAGTACCTTCTGAAGCTTCTGCATACATGCTGCATTCTCGGCATTGTAGGCCGTGGAACTGCCATGGCCGAGCTCGCTGACGAAGTATGTGGCAGAGACGGCTCCTGTGGCATCTGCTTTATATTTGTTATTTTCATCAAGGAAGAGCGGACGGATATCCTGCGATCCGTTGTACTCGTATGCGCCGATATCGACTACGCAGTCCTGAATACGGTCTGTGTAGTCCATATCATCGTCAGGGAGCACGATTGGATTACCATTCTCGTCTTTACCAAGGTTTTCAGTACCTGCGTTGACGCAGTTGAGATCCTGATTGGTGAAGTTAGCCTTAATACGGTAATCATATTGGGTGTTAGCATCAGAGTATGTCTTAACGAACGGATTGGCAACATCAGCGGTCTCAGCGATATGAGTCTTTGAATTGGCAATCGTGCAGTCAGGATTTGTCAATACATCATTCTTACCAGAGTTACATTCCTGTTCACTCTGCAGGAAACAGTGATCGAAATTTACATGAGACCCAGATTCAATATTTATAAGCTGTTCCTTGCCTGCCATGACAATAGTATTGTAAACGGTAAGGTGGGCTTCTTCCTTGGAAGCACCATATACACCGATGGCTGGACCGCCAATATTGCCTACAATCGTATTGTTATAGAAATCGGCGCTCTCAATAAAAATGCCAGAAGCAAGACCTTTAGCTTGATTTACTCTAATCTGGTTGTGAGCAATAACAGAGTTATAAAGCGTACCCTTGATCATATACACACCTCCACCGAAATTCTCATTGTCATACGAACAGTTAGACATATTGTGGAGAATGTAACAGTTTATAACTGAAGAACCGTCGCAATAAATGCCAGCCGCACGCCCGCAACGTCGGCGATTATCTTTAATGTCGATATTATTGTCAAACATCAATTCGTCTCCCGCATAATTGTCACGAACAACACAGTTGCGCAAGATGCTATTTTCATAGAGACAAACGCCAGAACCGCCATTACGACGACCACCATTACCTCCACGAACATCCACACCTACCTTATATCCATTGCGAATGGTGAAACCATCCCATTCAGAACCGGAATACAAGACACGACTACGAGGTTCATTGTTATGATCATGAATTGTCGGACGGCATTCCTGTGGCTGAGACAGAACACTGTAACCAACATTAATGGTCTTCTCAAAGAGGCGGACTACTTTATCAATATTATAATCATCTTCACTGATAAATGCCCATTCTGCTGCAGTCGCGCCATTACCTAAATACAAACGCGAATCTAAATGTGGATCTTGTTTAGCTGCAAGATTACCGTCAGGCACACCTTTATTAGAAATCTGATAAGTGTTGTTTCCAGTTGGAGTGACTACCCAATTATTTGCATTCGCACCGTCATTGTTATCCACCCAAACGCCATTAGCATCAGGTGTAAACATAGACTTCCAATCTGATTGAGTCACCACATAATCCTTTAAAGTATAAGTACCATTCTGGTTATCAGTTACCTTAAATTTATAACCATATTCAGAAACAGAAGCGCGTGTTTTCCATTCGTTTGCACCAGCGATATAAGACTTGGTGGCAATGTTATAGATATACTGTACGGTTTCTCCATCGGCAACAAGATCTTGATAGTTGGCCTGATCAATAGTACTTGGAATACGAATGTAATCATTTGTTGATGCATTCTGAATGGTGTATCCTCCAGTAGCATCGACTCTTGTCACATTCCAGGTCGCATTGGTATTACCATCGCCATAGACAAGTCTGCCATCCTGCATCTGCAGGTAGCTGCTACTTCCTGTCTGAGAATCAGACAAAAGGAACATATCTTTAACTGTAACATTTGCCGAGTTAGCACCCTTAATGGCATGAAGACGCACAAATCCCTTCTCTTTCTTAATCTTTGCGAGGTCAATGGTATAGGTCTTAGTGCCATTGCCATTGTCAACTACCGTCTGATAGGCACCTGTCTGGTCTAGATGATCAGGAATCGCAATTAAATTATCTGGAGCTTTGCCTTCATGAACATCTCTATTGAGAAGGAAACGTGGAGCACCTTCAGAAACAACCAGCACAAGCTTGCTATACGCTGACAAATCTGCAAACTTCTGAAAATTAACAGTAACATCACCGTATGGCATATCTGTACTATTATTAAGGACATAGGCACAGCCAGAATTATCGCCCCTCTCAGCTGAACCATCACCAACAGTCCAGCTATAGAACATATCTGTTGTCAAAGCATTCCTCAAAAATGGAGTAACCGAAGAGCCATCCTTATTGACAAGCAAAATCTTATATTGACTTCCACTATCGCCTACTCGTTCAAACTTCATGCAATAATAATTGCCTTTCTTATCAGCAATGCCTCCCCATGTCTCAGCAGAAGCCACATTATTATTATAATTGAAGTTTACGACGCGTCCGATAGAACCAATGCCGTATTCTGGAGTGACGAAACCACCAGGACGGATACGCATCTCCTGAGCTGAAGCCTCGCCTATGATAAAGGTGTGACCATCAAGCCTATCAGAATTCCATACTGCCTCCTCATAGAAGTATGGATTGTCAAAGCCGTTCTCTGGTTTTGTCTGGAGAATGGTCTCGTACTTACGATAGTCGAGTTTAAGATTTTGGTTCTCAGCAGACATAGCCACATCACTGGTGAGCTGTGGGTGACGTTCGTTTTCGCCAGGATTGCAGAACGTGCCCATACGCTTGATGTCTGGGAAACCACCAAGGACTTTCACATGATTGCGCATCTCAAAGCCATTGCTCTTGGTATATTCACCCTGAGCCACCCAAACCTGAATCTCAGGTCTGTTTTCGGATGGTGTGAAATCATAATGTGTACGTGTGGTAGTGACAGACTTCTTACCGCCAGCATAAAATTCGAGACCAGTTTCTTCGCGGCGCACAGAGTTCTGCACCATAATCTGAGATGCCTTATCTACGGCATATTGCAGACCGTTGATGCCTTCATACAGGGCATTGCCGTTGATGGCCGATGACCAAGAATAGCCATCGCGATAGACTCCGTCCTCATAGAGTGAGTAGTCGATAGTACCATCGTCGTTACGGTAGTCACGCACATAGAAGACCGTACCGTAAGGATACATACCGTTGGTATTGGCCAACTCACCGTCAACAGACTTCAGGTTGTCATGATTCTCGACAGCACCGATGTCAGGACGTCCGCCATAGTCGCGGTTGACCTGTGTGCTCATATCAGTGCCCCACGAATTGTCGCTCAGCACATAGCCATAGGCATTGGTCACCTCACTGTGAGGGTCAGTAACCTTTGCGGCATTGACCATCGGGTTGCTGTTGGCAGGCTCGAACGAAGTGGCACGGCCATAGTATGTCACATCGCCATGAGGCGAGATGCCGGCATTCTTGGTTGGGTTGACAAAACGCGGATACATGCGTCCATTGCCCTCCTCGAAACCATAGAGCAGACCATATCCGCCATCGAGCGGAATGCTCTCAAGCACAGGCCTCATCATCACGTCAAAGAGGTTATGATCACCAGTGAAAGCGTCGGTTTTGCCGTTGACAGCAAGAAGGATGCAGTTTTTGTAGTAATCGTCCTTGGTTTTATATTTACCTTCGCCATCGCCGACATTAAAATCGGCATTAGTATCCTCCAACGGACGGCGGACAGAACCATAGACAATAGAGTTGTCAAGTTGGATTTTGGCTGATGACGTACTGTTGATCTCCATGCCGTAACCGACGTTACGCAGGATGTCGCAATGATTGAAAGTAAGGTCGGCAGTGCCCTGAGCATAGATGATGCCGCCATTGTCTGACTGCCAGTTGCGGTTAGCCACAAAGAGCGATGAAGAGTTGTTGTGGAAGATGCAGTTCTCGAACGAAGCCTGAGCAGCGTCCTGAGCATAGACGGCAGCACCCTGATCGGCGGTACAGCCAGCCACAAGAGTGTTCTTAATCTGGATGTTCGATGCATTGCCGCGCAGATAGATGCCGGCACCATTGCGGTCATTGTAATACTTAGTGTCAGGATCGGCAAGAGCTGTGTTCGAAGCATTGCCATATCGGATCTGAACGCCGTCGATGGTGACGTCACTCACTCCATCAATCTCTACAAGATGAGCCACGTTGAAGTCATACTGATCCTTGAGCACATTACCCGTCAGCACGGTCGGATACTTGATAGGATTGCGTGTACTGGTGTCCTTACCTTTGAGCGACGATGGATAACCGCCCTTGATGGTGACGTTCGAGATAAGTTCGAGAGGCATGGTGCGCACACGACCTGCCTTCGACTCGGTGGTGGTCAGCGTTCCCTGCTTGACGTGGATGGTCACGGCGCTGCTGTTGATATTGTTGGCCTTGATGAAAGCCAGGAGATCGGCAATATTGGTGGCTGGAGTTGTCCAACTCTCACCCACATTTTCGGCATTGGTGCCATGGTATTCCGGATCGACGAAGAACTCGGTTATATCCGTTTTGAACTGTAAGGCAGCCGATGTATATGCACCGAGCGCACAACGAGGAGAATACTCAGAGCCCTCGATATCAGTTACAAGCAGAGCCACGTCGAAAGCGTTGTCAATATTAAGGTCCTTGAGCTGGATGCCCTTATTGGCAATAGCCGAACCAGCCAATGTGCGCCAATAGCAATAGTCAGAAGAGTTGTAGTCGTCAGCGACCAATGTGTTACCCGACACCTCACGTCCTGCCATCGATGTAGGATTGCTAAAGAGTGGGAAGCCTTCGAGCGATGACACATGCTTACCACTTGCTGCATCGACATCGTTATACTCTGAAAGCTTCTGAACAGACACTTTCACAGTGCCCGACCAGTCGGCATAGTCGGAATTCGAAATTGAGACGTATGACACCCGAGGCTTGAGCGACTCGTCGTTTGCACTGCGGCTGGCAGCGAACTGCACATCACGGTTCTGATCGCATTGACCGCCCCACAACACACAATTATATATACGCGCGTGATCGCGTACATAGATGCCGGCACTCTGACCCGTCAGCATACCGCCAAGCGACACACCCGTACCGTTACATTTGTTGCGCACGATGGTAAGGCCATTGACCAAACCGGCGCCATTGAGATAAAGACCGCCGCCCTCGGTCGATGCGGTGTTGTTGGCAATGACCGTGGCGCTCGATGCCAGCTGATACTTATTGGCAGAAACCTGCGGATTGTAGATAAATGCCATGCCGCCGCCCATACGACCCACGCAACGCACAATGGCCGAGTTGTTGACGATGCCTTTGCCGAACGCAGCCACGCCACCGCCATAGCCGTATGTGATGCCAAGACCAAGAGCCTGACAATCGTGAATGTAGCAGTTCTCAACCACACCGCCGCCGTCCATATAGATGGCACCGCCGTCGCGTGATGCCTCACACCGGCGGAACTCACAGTTGGTGATCTTTGCACCCTCCACCATGTATGCACCTGCACCGTATGCAATATGATTGCGACCGGTGAGAATCTTGTCATAGGCATAGCCATCCTCGATGACACAGCCGTCGAGCAATGCCTCGCCATTGAGCGCAGCAGCATGTTTGCCTTCCTCACCCACGATGTCGTTCCAGCCGTTCATGGCAAACCACACGACATGATAAGAGTTCTTGGCATAGACGGTATTATAGTGCTCACGATTGCTGTTCCATGTATATTTTGCCTCCGCATTCTTCTGCACAGAACCCGAGAGTATGGTTTCCTTGGTGAAGACTGTGCCGAACGTTGTCTGTTCTGTGGCGCGTTCGCTGAGTTTAGTTTCACCCCCCCCCAAAGCCGCCATAGACCTTGATGCCGGCAGGAATCTTGAACGAAAGGTTCTGGATCTCGCCGCCGTCTGACTCGGTTGACTCTGTCGGATAGTATGTACCTGCGGCTACCCACACCTCACCCATAAGTCCGTTGTTGACAAGGTCGTTGATGGCGTCCTGAATCTGGCTCTTTGCCGCAGTCCATGACTTACCGTTGTTCTCGTAATTACCATCGGTCTTTACGTATCGGATTTCGTACAGGTCAGACAATGGGGCAGGAATACCCTGTGCGAACAATCCTGTGATTGCCGTAAATATGACGATTGCTGCCACCATGATCAGGCGCGCAGCTGTGAGACAATTATATTTCATTGAGGTCATCATTGCCATGATTTAGTTCTTTGAGGTCTTGAGTTTATAACGAAGCAGATACCATGAGGCATAGATATGGTTCAAAACCATGTCCTGTTCATTGGTGTCTTTTTCCAGCACACGATCGCCTTCATCAGCCGCGCCTGTTGTCGTTATGGTATAGTTCAACGTATAGTTCTGTGGTTGGAGCACATAGCTGTAGGCACGACCATTCCATTTCTGCTCGGGGGCGAGAGAAACTGTGGGCTCGGGTGTGAACTTGAGATCAGTGATCCAACAATCTTGTTCGACACAAACATAGTATTTCACACCTGCTCGAAGGTCTATTTCCAACGTGTAATTCATAGTTTTATATCGAGCCAATTCATATTTCAATACATACTGATGATTATCATGGTTTCCAATTGGCTGAGTTGAGACAATCAGATACCTTTCAGCATCAATGTTTGGCCGTCCTATAACCGTCAACCTACCATTTCTTGATGGAGTAAAATAGATATAACGTTGTTTAGATTGAGTAGTGCCACCAGGATGGAAACCACTACTTGTAAGCGTTGCACTGCTATTATTTCCCACTACATGGAAGAAATCATTTAACACGACTTCTGTGGCACCTGTTACATCAACAGGATTAGTCGGCCAAGTCACCTGGATTGGTGTTCCACTGCCTGTGCCACCCACAACCTGTGTGCTGTATTTGCTATTGTACGATGTGCCGTAGACATTAGCCACAGGCTTGAAGGCATAGCCAGAGACAGGTGAGTTATTGACGGTGATGCTCTTCATCACATTGTCCTGGGTAGGGTTTTCTGCCTCCCACATGAAATCGACCTTAGCGGCTGTGTGGTAAAGGATGATTGGTTTCTCAAGCGAACCGAACTCGATAGAGATCTTGATTGGATTGCTGTCAAAATCTGAGTCTATTTTCGTTGCCTTGGCGTAATACTTAGTCTTGAAGTCAGATTCGACTGTGATCTCCGAACCGTCTTCTGCAAGGTTGAATGGAGTGCTGTAGAGGTCGCGCAGATTGAGAGTGTTCTTGCCTGACAAATCTACACCGTCGTTATGAGCAGCAACGATAAGATTCTTGATCTTTTCCTCTGTAGCATTATCCTCGCGCTGACCATCGGTTGAGAACTGTGTGAATCCACAATCCGAAAGGTTGGTAAAGCTCAGGGCAACCGGTGCAACAATGATATAAGCGCGCGCACTCTCGACAGAATTCATGCCGTCGTAGTAGATATTTGTCTTATTGAAAATAACATCTCCATCGAAATAGCGGCCATTGCGACGCCATTTGGATTCAGAGTTCTGGAGTACATAGATCTTCGACTCGGTGACATCGCTTTTATTAATGACATCCATTGCCACTATGGCATACACGTACTGCGGAACCAAAAACTCCTCGGCAACACCAGGATCGCCAACAAGACGTGTGTCAAGGTCATTGTCCGCCTCGCATGAGAGATGGAACACCATCCGTGACTGCTGGCTATCCTCGTTGACAATCGGATCATGATCGTCAGAACATGCTGTAAGACCAATGATGGCCGACAGGCAGAAAATGATATGTTGGAACGATAGTTTCATTGCTCAATGGATTTAGAATTCATCGATGTCATAGACAATTGATGCCTTATAGTATAGATAGACACGGGCACGTGCCTGCTTTGCCTCCTCGACGGTCAGGCAGCAACGCACAGGAGCCGTGAGATAATAGAGGGCCTCGCGCAAGGTGTGGTTCTCTTCGAGGAAAGCATAGTATGTAGTTGGCACGCCATTTTTTTTGGTGGTTATCACCATCTCAAAGCTTGATGTGATGCCCTTAAGATCAGTAGGCACAGCCAGATAGAATGCCGAACCCCATGAACGTCCGTTGGCAGAGAGGTCGTAATCGGCTACGGACTTTGTGATATTGACTGTCTTGATAGGATCACCCGTGAGGGTTATGACATAATATTTGGGGTCATCAGTTTCGAGAGTGGTGACCACGCCCGTCTGCACATTGAGATATGATTTGGTAAGGTCATTATGCTTGCCATTGTCTTTGACATGGACATCAGTAATCTTAATACTTGTGATGATGCCGCCATCGAGTTCGTCGGTCAGGGTCTTTGTGGCATCAGCATTGACCAATGAGATGCGCACGATGGCCTCTTTATTGTCGAGCACCACATACTCATCTTCTCCATGTGGATGGTCGAATGGAACCAAACCGTCATTATCATTATAGGTATAACCTCTGTCATTGGCATTGCACGACGGCTTAGGCATATTGTCACTCAGCACAAGCTTGGCATTCTTCTCGGCATTATCATCCACAGGAGTTACCTTGCCATGAGCATAACCCCATGCATACTGGAAGTTGCCCAATGTTGCGAGCGTTCCGTTCTGATCTGTGAATGTGAGCGTCTGTGTGTCTGGATTCTTTGGGTCGTAGCCGAACCTATCGCCAGGATAAAGAACGGCAAAATCTGCTTCATCACCGTCTGCCCACTGGAGTTCCGTCTCATATCCAAACTCGCCAAAGCAGACATTCGACATACCGTCAGCCGAGAGACAATACAGTTGCAGCGGACCGTCGCCCAATGTGCGATCTTTAAATGTCTGCTGTCCGTTTTTCACAACGCCCATAGGTCCATAGAGTGCCAACTGATCGCCAGCCGACCAGCAAACCTTGAGTCCATCCAAAGCACGGTCTTTGAATGACGTACGTGTACCATCATCACCTGACGGAGTGATCACACCCATCCGGACATCGAAGTTGCGCGGATGGTCGCCATGCTTCTTTGGCATCACATCCTCAATGCTACCGAAATGGCACGAGGAGAGCATCAGCAGGCTCAGGACGAGGATTAAACAATCTTTTGTATTCATAGGGCATTATTTATCATTTCATAATTCAGCAATGCCTGCCACTGATGAGGCAGGAATATCATTTTCATCGAAATAGCATCGCACAGGTTCGGTGACATAGCTGCCGCCAAGACGCATGACGGTGGGCTGCAGACGACCATAGAGCATATAAGGCTCGGTGCCGATGGTGCCTGACACCGTGACACGCAGTGACAGACGGGCAGTATCGGCCGAACAGATGAAAGGCAGAGCCACATCACACGACGATCCTACGCCGGGTTCGTCGATGAGCAGTTTGCGGCTCATATCGTAACCGTCGTCCTCGGCAAGCTTGACATAACGATGGGCTTCATACGAACGCGAGAACATTCTGTTGGCAGGATTGAGCACAACAGCATCGAAGACCTGACCCTCGTCGGCATATTCTGAGATGACGATGCTGGTGATGCTGTACGGACGACCGTATGCGAAACTGATCTGTGCGAACTTCTCGCGCAATGACATGCAGCCCTCCGAATCGGTCATCACCAATCGGAGAAGTGAATAGCAAGGACGGAGCACAACAGGCTCGTCGCTTGCCACTATCCTACCCTGAAAACTTTGTGAAATGCTATTTGCCATGAAAGAGGCATGGCGATAATCGAACTTCTCGGCTATGCGGCTGAGAGTTCCGTCCTGTCCGGAGTAATCGAGAAGCACGGCTTCGGTGTTGGAGGTATCTTTGCTAACATATTCGTACGGAGCGAACGCTGCCATGAGCACCTCGGCACCATTGGCAATGACAGAGGTCATGCTGCCTTCGTAGAGAGAGGAATCGGCGGAATTGGGAAGAAGCTGAACGGGAAGTTCCGGACCTGCACCCATCAATGCCACAGATCCGCTGACGCTGCCGTCTGTCTGAAGGCTGATGATGAAATCACGTTCCACATCTGAATATGTAGGTGCATCATCAGAGCCGGTGCTGCACGATGTCAGCGCCCGAATGGCAAATGCCACGGCATACATAGTAAAGATCTGTATGCTGGTGTTTGATTTCATTCCGTTAATAATCGTTCGTTTAGTTAGGTATCTTTCGTGCAAGTGTATATACGCGTGGTATAAGATGTGCGCAAAGATACGAAAAATCTCGCTACTAACGGATATAAAATCTTATAAAACTACCACAAATTATATTAAGAATATACTTATTGACATTTGAGTATAGCAAAACCATTTCCTAAGAGTTGGGAAATACTCAGAACATTGTTCCCAGCATTTCCTAAGACTTGGGAAGTCGTTAGAACATTGTTCCAGGCATTTCCTAAGAGTTGGGGAGTCGTCAGAACATTGTTCCCAGCATTTCCTAAGACTTGGGAAGTCGCCAGAACATTGTTCCCGGCATTTCCTAAGACTTGGGAAGTCGCCAGAACATTGTTCCAGGCATTTCCTAAGACTTGGGAAGTCGCCAGAACATTATTCTCAGCATTTCCTAAGACTTGGGAAGTCGCCAGAACATTGTTTCCGGCATTTCTTAAGACTTGGAAGAGCTTTTTGCTTTAGCAGAGGTACGTTTGCGACCCTGCGAACGGCCATGAGGCTTTCGCTGACCTTCCCTACGAGCCTGTAAAGCAGGAACTTCGACATTGCAGCCGCCAAGTTCCTCTGGGACGGCAATACGATCAAGTTTCTTCTCAAGGAAATGCTCCAACTGAGCGTATTTCTGCATCTCGCGACGATCGTTGGCCGACACGAAAGTGACCGACTCGCCATCGGCATCGGCACGGGCAGTTCGTCCGACACGATGCACATAATCCTCAGGGTCGTGAGTCATATCGAAATTGATGACCAGCTGAATGCCGCTGATGTCGATGCCTCGGCTGACGATATCGGTGGCAACAAGGACGTTGATACGACCCGCCTTGAAAGCATTCATAACGTCTTCGCGCTCTCGCTGTTCGAGGTCACTATGCATCGCCGCAACCGCAAATCCTTTCTTGCGCAGCGAAAGCAGCACATCCTTGACTTTCAGTTTTTTCGACACAAAGACCACAACGCGCTTATCGGGATTGTGAAGCAGTTCGTCGCGCACAAATCCGTCGGGTTTGCCGCTGAAGAACTGACGCAACACACGAATGACCATATCAACCTTCTGCGGCTCGTAGCAGATACACACCTGCTGATGGATTTTGTCGGCAGGCTTCGACACGGCAATCTTGACCATCGTCGGCTGCCACATGATGGCTTCAGCGAGGCGCTGCGTCTTGGGCGGCATGGTGGCGGAATAGAGAATCTTCTGGCAATCGGAAGGCAGGAGTTTGGCAATCTGCATGATGTCGTCGTAGAAACCCATATCGAGCATACGGTCGGCTTCGTCGAGCACGAAGAAAGCCACCTGGCTGAGATCGACGTAACCGAGGTTAATGTGGCTCAGAAGACGTCCAGGCGTGGCAATGACCACATCAGCGCCACGCTGCAGGCCCTGTTTCTGTTCGGCAAAATCGCGTCCCTCACCGCCGCCATACACAGCCACGCTGCTGGCATCGACATAGTAGGAGAAACCCTGCATCTGCTGGTCGATCTGCTGTGCCAGTTCGCGTGTCGGAGCCATGATCACACAATTGATGGCATCGGTGGGATAACGATAGCGGTTGAGGTTGCTGAGGATAGGCAGCAGATATGCGGCAGTTTTGCCCGTACCTGTCTGAGCCACAGCGATTACGTCATCGCCAGCCAAGACGGGCGGAATGGCCTGTTCCTGTACGGGTGTGCATTCGTTGTAATGCATAAACTCAAGGGCCTGCATCACGCCCTCATCGAGGTCAAGTTCGTTGAATGTCATTTAGGATGTTTGGTGTTATTTGTTTTTGTCTCGTCGCCCGGATTGCCAAACGACCGCTAACGTCAGTCGCTCTCGCGGAAAAGCCTGTCGGGAGGCACAATTCCGGGCACTTCGGGGTTGAAATGTTCGCCAAGGGAGAGACAGAAGCCCTGAGCGACCAACTGGCGTGCAAGAACAGGTCCTTTGCGAAATCCGTGAATAACCAGCGGACAGCCCTGAACGTATGCTTCGCACGCTCCGCCATTCTTCCACACCTGACGCACACATTGCTGTAATTCAGCCCAATGGCCCACGCAATGGATGATTGTCATCAGTTTTAGCCTTTGGGCAACAGCAAGCGAATAAACGAACGCTTCGACCTGAAGGCGAAGAGGAGTGGTGCAATGGCTATCCAACCCGCATTCGCCTATGCCCATCAGCATCGGAGAACCCGAACACAGGGCAAGTGCCTCATCGAACTCCGAAATGGAACTCTCAGTGATGTGCCACGGATGGAGTGAGAGCGAAAACGGAGTGTCGCCCACCATGGGATCGCGACTCAGGACGGCAGGCGGCTCGACCGACAGCATCGCATCGCTGCGACCTGGCGTGTGGGTGTGGATATCAGTCAGCATTTGCATAATTATCGTTGCAAAGATAATGAATAATCGCGAATTTCGGCAAAAAATGACCGATTTTTATGTTCAACAACACATTTTGTCTGCAAATTTGGCCGTTTTGACAAATAAATATCACCAAAATTTTGTTAATTGAACGAAAATATGTATATTTGCGGCGTAAAAGGTACAAACAGAAAACCAATTCTAATACAAACAATTAAAAACATTACAAAAATGGCTTACAAAGTAGAACAGATCGAAGGCGTAGGTGCAGTCTATGCAGAGAAGTTGAACGCTGCAGGCGTTAAGACAGTTGAGCAGCTGCTCGCAAAGTGCGCTACTCCTAAAGGCCGCGAGGCTCTCGCTGAGGAGACCGGTATCGGCTCGGCTTACATCCTGAAGTGGACCAACCACGCTGACCTGATGCGCATCAAGGGCATCGCCGGCCAGTTTGCAGAGCTCCTTGAGGCTGCAGGCGTTGACACTGTAAAGGAACTGAAGCACCGCGTACCTGCCAACCTTCAGGCTAAGATGGAGGAGGTGAACGCTGCCAAGAACCTCTGCAACCGCACTCCTGCCGTTAAGGAAGTTGTGAAGTGGGTGGAGCAGGCTAAGGTGCTCGAAGCTGTTGTTACCTACTAATCATATCTCTGCACACATAAAAATGCTTCTGCCGTGTCAGGCAGAGGCATTTTATGATTTACGATTTCAGAATTTTACGATTTACAATTATATTGATGCGCGAAGACGAAGAACTTGAACTGAACGGAAACGATATCGAAAACACAAATGGAAATGACAACAATGACAATGACAACGATATCGAAAACGTGAACGACAACGAGGAGGTGCTGGAAGACGGCAACGGATACAAGCCACACAACGACGATGATGTGAGCGACGATAAGGTGCACCATCTGGGCGGAATGTACCAGAACTGGTTTCTTGACTACGCTTCGTACGTAATCCTTGAACGAGCAGTGCCGCATGTGCTGGACGGTTTGAAACCCGTGCAGCGCCGTATCCTGCATGCCATGAACGTCATCGACGACGGACGCTTCAACAAGGTGGCCAACATCGTGGGTCAGACAATGCAGTATCACCCTCACGGCGATGCCTCGATCGGTGATGCTCTCGTACAGATGGGCCAGAAAGACCTTCTCATCGACACTCAGGGTAACTGGGGCAACATCCTGACGGGCGACTCGGCAGCCGCTCCACGTTACATTGAGGCAAGACTCTCGAAATTCGCGCTCGAAGTATTGTTCAACAACAAGATCACGAAGTGGCAGATGTCGTATGACGGCCGCAAGAAGGAACCTATCAACCTGCCTGTCAAGTTCCCATTGCTCCTGGCTCAGGGCGTGGAAGGCATCGCCGTAGGCCTTTCGAGCAAGATACTGCCGCACAACTTCAACGAGATCATCGACGCCGCCATCGCATATCTGAGAAACGAGGAATTCCAGCTCTACCCTGACTTCCCGACAGGCGGACTCATCGACGTGAGCCGCTATCACGACGGACAGCGCGGCGGCCAGATCAAGATTCGCAGCCGCATCGAAAAGATCGATCAGAAGACCTTGCGCATCCTCGACGTTCCGTTCGGCAAGACCACCGACTCGCTGCTCGAATCAATAAAGAAGGCCAACGACAAGGGTAAGATCAAGATACGCAAGTTTGAGGACTTCACAGCCGACCACGCAGAGATTGTGGTGCATCTGATGCCTGGCGTATCGAGCGACAAGACCATCGACGCCCTCTATGCATTCACCGACTGCGAGGTGTCGGTGTCGCCAAACTGCTGCGTGATCAGCGATCGCAAGCCTCTGTTCCTCACCGTGAGCGAGGTGCTGCGCCGCTCGGTGGACAGCACTAAAGACGTGCTCAGAGCCGAACTGGAAATCAACCGCAACGAGCTGCTCGAACACCTTATGACCTGCTCGCTCGAAAAAATCTTCATCGAGGAACGCATTTATAAAGATAAGGAATATGAGGAGGCCAAGGACATTGACACAGCCCTCAGCCACATCGACAGACGTCTGGAACCATATAAGCCGACCTTCGTGCGCGAAGTGACTCGCGACGACCTGCTCCACCTTGAGGACATCAAGATGGCACGAATCCATAAGTTCAGCAGCCAGAAGGCCGAGGAGGACATCGCCGCAACGAAGAAGAAGATCAAGGAGATCGAGAAGAACCTCAAGCACCTGACCGACTACACCATCAGATGGTACGAACACCTCAAGGAGAAGTTCGGCAAAGACAAGAAGCGCATGACCGAGATCAGAAGCTTCGACTCGGTGGACGCATCGAAAGTCATCGAATCGAACCTGAAGCTCTATCACAACCCGGACGACGGATTTATCGGCACAGGACTCAAGCCGTCGGAATCGACATTCATCTGCAACTGTTCGGAGATCGACGAAATACTTATCATCTATCGCAGCGGACAGTATAAGGTGGTGAAGGTGGCCGACAAGATCTTTGTCGATAAGGACGTCATCTATATCAACATCTACCGCAAGAGCGACCAGCGCACAATATACAACGTGGTGTATCGCGACGGCAAGGGCTCGATGGCGCCATACTACATCAAGCGCTTCAACATCACGTCGGTGCAGCGTGACAAGGTCTATGACCTGACCCTGGGCAATCCGGGCAGTCGCATCGCCTACATGTCGGCCAACCTGAATGGCGAGGCAGAGGTATTGCGCATCACCATCAAGAGCCTTAACAAAGAGGCAAGGACAAAGAGCTTCGAACGCGATTTCGCCGAGATTCCTATCCGCGGACGAGGCACCAAGGGCCTGCTGCTGACACGCGCAGACGTTCAGAAGATCACCGTGAAGGAACGCGGCGGTTCGACCCTCGGCGGACGTCCGGTATGGTGGGACGGCGATGTGCATCGAATCAACTACGACAAGCAGGGCAAGTATCTGGGCGAGTTCCTGGGCGACGACAAGATCCTGGTGGTGCTCGACAACTACGAGTACTATCTCTCGACCTTCGACGAGACAAACCACTATGAACCAAACATCCTGCGCATCGAGAAATATGATCCTAACAAGGTGTGGACCATGGTGATGCGCGACTGGGAGACTCAGCTGCACAACCTCAAGCGCTCGACACTCGAAGCCAAGGCTACACGACAGAACATGCTGGGCGACAGCAAGCGTTTCAGCATGGAATATCTCACCGACACGCCTTTCCCTCGCATCAAGGTGACCTTTGCCAAGCCGGATGACTTCCGCGAACCGATCGAGATCGATGCCGAACAGTTCATACAGGTGAAGAGCGTGGCTACCAAGGGCAAGAAGGTGGCCAACTGGAAGGTGGCAACGATCGAAGAACTGGAACCTGTGCGTGTGCCTGAAGAGAACACGAACAACAACGAAAACGCGAACGAAAACGATAACAATGATGAGGCGGAAACTCCTGCTGACCCTGAGTCTCTGTTCTGAACTGCTGCTGATGTGCTGTCTGCCGACGTCGGCCGTGGCTCAGGATAAGGCGCGACCGGTGACATCGACCATAAGCCTGCAGACAGGACAGGGTGCCGTGCGCGACACATATCTGACACCTCTGCTCTACGGCGGCCGTTCGACAGCCGTCAACTATGAACGCTGGCAGATGATGTCGAACCTGAAATGGAACACACAGCAGATGACCGAGCTCAGTTTCCTAAATGCCGACAGCAACGATGCAATATCGAGCACTTGGGCAGGTCGCTTGCGTTACCATTTCGCCGCACACAAGGTATGGAGGATTGAACACGGCAATGGCATGCGCTGGTTTGTGCCTAACACCGTTTGCGTGGGTCCTTATCTTGCCACGGAAATGGGATTCAACTATAACCTGAAGCTGGCCAATGCCAACAACCCGGCAACGGCACGATTGGCCGAACAGGCAGGATTGTCGGTGATGGCCAACTGGAAATACAGCATTCGCAAACAGCCTTGCGAAGTGATGCTGCACGTCAAGGCTCCTATGATGGGTGTTGCCTTCGTGCCTGAATACGGAGCATCGTACTATGAGACTTTCTATCTCGACAACACGGAGAACACTGTGCATTTCACATCACTCCACAACCAGCAGGATCTCGACATCCGCCTCACCACCGACATCCCGCTGTCGGTGATCCGATTCCTGCGTCGCCTGGACATGACCATGCGCCTGGGCCTCAGCTATCACATCGAGACAATGGACATCAATAACATTGTGACACGCATGAACTCGGCTCATTTCGTCATCGGCTGGACCTACCACTACCTGCCGCTGAGCAGCCGACGCAAGGTGAACTCAATAATCAAGGAACCCGTCTATGCATACTGATCGATTACTGCTGACTATGACTATCGCGGCGGCAACTGCATGCTGCTCGCTGACTTCGTGTCTCGACGATGAGACGCTGGGAATGGACGACAGCCACATGGGCAACTTCGAGGCATGTTGGCGTGCCATGGACGAACACTATTGCTTCTTCGACCAGAAGAACGTAGATTGGGATTCTGTCTATGCCGTCTATGCTCCATACTTCCGCGACTCGGTGGATAACGTTGGCGATGAGTTCTTCCTTCTTGCCGACATGCTCGCCGAGGTAAGGGACGGACACGTGAACCTCTACAGCTCGTTCAACACCGCAAGATATTGGGCATGGTATGAGGACTATGACCTGAACTTCGACCCTAACCTTGTGGAACGCTACTACCTTGGCACAGACTACTGGATCACGTCGGGCATCTCATACACGATGCTGAAAGATTCGGTGGCATACATGCGCTATTCATCATTCTCGAACACCATCGGCGAGGCCAACCTCGACTACGTATTGGCTGCTCTTCGCCAGGCAAAGGGATTGATCATCGACGTGAGAAACAATGGCGGCGGCGCATTGACCAACGTGCCTGTGCTGGCAAGCCGTTTCTGCACCGAACGCAGGGCATACAGCTACATGATGCACAAGACCGGCAAGGGACATTCCGATTTCTCTGACCCTCAGCCGCTTTATCTCGAACCTGATCCATACAGCTACAACTGGGACGCATCGGTTCAACCTGTCGTGGTGCTTACCAATCGCCAATGCTACAGCGCTACAAACAACTTCGTGGCTGCCATGCGTTCGCTCGACGGCACGATGACCATCGACTCAACCGGACAAAAGCATCCGAAGATGATCAAGACCCTTGGCGACCGCACAGGCGGCGGTGGCGGAATGCCGTTCGAGAGCGTATTGCCCAACGGCTGGGTGGTGAGATTCTCGGCATGTCCGATACTCGACCACAGGAAACGGCAGACCGAAGATGGCATCGAACCCGACATGAAGGTATCGATGGACAGCATCAGAATGTTCGAGCAGCATGTGGATGACATCATCGATTCGGCTCGCGCGTACATTAATATAAATACACGCATGACCTATCCAAAGAAAGAAACCGAAGAATAGAATCCAAAGAAAAAAAACGAGTAAAAGTTTGGAGGTTTCGCAAAAAGTGCGTATCTTTGCGCCCGTAAACCATCACCTTTTACACCGTGCACACAGGAAGCAGAACGTGTGGGCACAGGATGCGGATATGTTGTAATTGGTAGCCAAGCCAGACTTAGGATCTGGTGCCGTGAGGCGTGTGGGTTCGAGTCCCACTATCCGTACGATTAGATTTTTCGGATCGAAGAACCGAAACAAAAAAGCGTACATTTGTGCACAAATTATGCACGCATGAAAACATATCGACTTTATAATCTCTGTATGCTGCTTTGCGCGGTGTGTATGCTCTCATGCAATGATACCGACCGCCACGCAGCCGACGGCAAGCCATATCATCTGTCAGGCAGGATTGTGGGTGACTCAATCACCACAGATTCGTGCCTGACTCTTTTCGTCGATCGCCACAGCAACTATGTGACTGCCGGCGGTGACTCTGTCGAGGCGTTCGAGGCAGTGGAGCTGCCTGTGGTCAACGGTTCATTCTCCTATGCCGGCAATGTGCCTGTCGATGTGGACGAACTGACCCTGTCTGGACAAGGACTCGGATCAATCAGCCTCTTTGCCGAATCGGGCAGCGACATCCAGATTGAGGTCACAGGCAACCGTCAGGCATCATTCAGCGAATCCGACACGCTCAACCACTGGATCAGCCTTCATCGCAGCCAGCTTCTCGACATGGACAAAGACTTGAAACGCCGCAGCATCGACTCGCTCTGTCAGGTTCACCGTACAGAGATACGCGCCGCCCTCCTGCTGCGCGAGATGATGACCGATGTCAATGACTCGATCTTCATGCGCCGTATGTTAGGCAAGATCGACGCCGCGGCCAAACCAGGCTGGCTCATGCAGGATATCAACGAGCGCTTTGACATCATGTCGCATAAACTCGACCGCAACTTCCGTCTGCCTAAGCTCGACATACCGACAGCCGACTCAGTATTCTCCCTGCAGGCATCACGCAGCGAGGCTCTGGTGCTCTATTTCTGGGCCGACTATGACTCGGCTTCTATCGATTCGATGAAGGTGCTGCGCGAGATTGCACGCGACTACGGTCTCTATGAATATGCCAACACCTACTACAAGGAGAAATCGGCCAAGAAGAGCCGCCATCCTCGTCGCATCGAGATTATGACCGTTTGTCTGCATGCGTCTGACAGTGCCTCGTGGCTCAGCACGCTCGGCAAGATGCCTGGCCGCCACGCTTGGCTTCAGGGCGGTTTCGCCCACATGCTGCCTACATCATGTCTGGTATCGGAACTTCCAGTCATCTATTGCTTTGACCGTTTCAGCAACTATCAGAACCACGGCAAATGGAACAAGGATCTGTATAGCATTCTCGACCGCGCCAACATCAACAGTTCTGTGAAGGAAAGCAAAAGCAAATAACCCCAAACCACACCGCAAAGCCATGGTTGTCAAGACAATCTCAGCCGCCCTGCTTGGCATCGATGCCACACCGGTCTATTGTGAGACCGCCATATCGCCGGGCTGTCGCATCATGATCATCGGTCTGCCTGATGCCGCCGTCAAGGAAAGCCGCGACCGCATGGAGAGCGCCCTGCGTGAGGTTGGAATGCGTGTGCCGCGCAAACAGATCATCATCAACCTCGCCCCTGCCGATGTGCGCAAGGAGGGTTCGCTCTATGACGTGCCTATCGCCGTCGCCGTGCTCGCTGCCGGCGAACTCATCCCAACCGACATGCTCAATGACTACATGCTCGTCGGCGAACTGTCGCTCGATGGCCGTGTCAAACCCGTGCGTGGCTGTCTGCCATACTCTATCCTTGCAAGGCAGATGGGACTGAAGGGAATCATCGTGCCGCGCGAGAATGCCCGTGAAGCGGCTGTGGTCAATAACCTCGACGTGCTTGTTGCCGATCACCTCAAGCAGATCATCGACTTTCTGTGCGGCAAGGGCGATCTGGAGAAGGTCGAAATCAACACACGCGAGATGTTTGCCAATGCCGAACGCACGTTCTCGGGCGATTTCAGCGACGTCAAGGGACAGGAATCCGTCAAGCGAGCCTTTGCCATTGCCGCAAGTGGTGGCCACAATCTGATCATGGTTGGTCCTCCAGGCGCCGGCAAGTCGATGATGGCAAAATGTCTGCCTTCAATCCTTCCGCCACTGTCGCTCAGCGAGGCTCTTGAAACTACCAAGATCCACTCTGTGGCAGGACTTCGCAGCGAACACGGACTCATCACACAGCGTCCGTTCCGCGCCCCTCACCACACTATTTCGGGTGTTGCACTTATCGGCGGCGGCGTCAATCCGATGCCTGGCGAGGTGTCGCTGAGTCACAACGGCGTACTCTATCTCGACGAGCTCCCTGAGTTCAATCGCACAGTGCTCGAAGTGTTGCGCCAACCGCTTGAAGACCGCCAGATCACCATTGCCCGTGCCAAGAATACTGTTACCTACCCTTCGTCGATGATGCTTGTGGCTTCGATGAACCCATGTCCGTGCGGTTATTATAACCATCCGACGCACGAGTGTACGTGCAATGAATCGCAGGTGCGCAAGTATCTGGGTCGCATTTCCGGACCTCTGCTTGACCGTATCGACCTTCAGGTTGAGATACGTCCGCTGTCGTTCGAGGAACTGAGCCGCACACGTGTGGCCGAACCGTCGTCTGCCATCCGTGAGCGTGTGGTTCGCGCACGGCAGATTCAGGAGGAACGATATCGCGACGTATCAGGCATCCACTGCAACGCACAGATGACTCCTGCCCTGCTCCGTCAGCATTGCGTTCTTGACGACCGTTCGCTCAAAATGCTCCAGAATGCCATGACAAAACTCGATCTCTCTGCCCGTGCATACGACCGCATCCTCCGCGTCGCCCGCACCATCGCCGACTATGAGGGCAGCGCTGGCATCACTTCCGCACACATCGCTGAGGCAATTTCGTACAGGAATCTGGATAGAAATTCGTGGGGACAGGGATAACAACAGTAAAACATTATGCTTATCGTCCCCGCTGCTCTCCCATTCGACGATACAGGTGCCGCATCTGTTATGCCCGTCATCGTGAGCGACTTTATCCTCGATGTCCAGACCATAGAGCAACTTGCTAAATAAATTATGATTATGAGAAGAAACTGTATATGCTCGATACTGACCGGCCTCCTGTTTTCGGTAGCATTGTGCACATTCGGACAACCCACCGATGCACGCCGTCCGGTGAGCGTGAGTCACAACCTTTCAGGAAATGACAACACACTGTTGCTCCACGATGTTGACTTCAGTCAGAAACAGGTCAACCTCATCTCCGCACGTGTCAAGGCCCCACAGGGAGCCGTGCTCGAGATGCGCGACCTCACCACACCGATGCCAACGCATTGGGGCAAGCGTCCGATACCCAAGGAGTTCCTCGATCAGATGCGCCAAGGCTGGGGCATAGTCGCCACCATCGACGTCCCTGCTTCGTCTGACTACACACTTATCACCCTGCCTATCAACAACCATCCTGTCGGTGTGGTCGATATCAAGATTGAAAGCCGCGACGGCAGGGAACTCTCTGTCGATTGGTTCGGCTTCGACCTCCAGCCTGACCTGCATCCTGCCCTCCTCCACGACACTCCGCTCGTGCCTTGGGACAAAGGCGGCATGGAGACCCATCAATATCGCAACCTCTTTGCCGAACTCGGCTACACTCAGCAGCAGATCGACCACAAACTGCAGGATCTTTTCGACGCCCTGTTCACCGGTCCCGACCGCATCTATTTCGATGTCTCGGCCGATATGTCGATTATCAGCGACGTCAAGAACCACGATGCCCGTACCGAGGGTATGTCATACGGCATGATGATTGCCGTGCAGCTCGATCGCAAGGACATCTTCGACCGCCTCTTCCGCTGGGCAAAGACTTACATGCAGATGAAGGATGGCCGCCAGAAAGGCTACTTCGCATGGAGCGTCAAGCCCGACGGATCGTCTCCAGCACGCGGAGCAGCTGCCGACGGTGAACTCTATTTCGTCACCAGCCTCATCTTTGCCTCCAACCGCTGGGGCAACGATACTGGCATTGACTATCTCACTGAGGCTCAGCACATCCTCGACACCTGTCTCGGCAAGGACGGTCAGCCACGTCTCTTCGACCGCAAGACCAATCTCATTGCCTTTGTGCCTGGTTCGGACTTCACCGACCCATCGTATCATATCCCTGCCTTCTATGAGGTCTGGGCCAAATACGCCAACGACGGACGCAGCGATTACTGGCTCGAATGTGCCAAGGCTGCGCGCGAATATCTTCACCGTTCGGTACATCCTGTCACCGGTCTCAATCCCGACTACAATAACTTCGACGGCTCGCTCATGCACACCGGACAGACTCTTGGCGATGCGTTCCGCTACGACTCATGGCGCGTGCCGATGAATATGGCGCTCGATTTCTCTTGGTCGCATGCCGATGCCGAGTGGCAGACAGCCTACGGCAACCGCCTGCAGAACTTCCTCTATAGTCAGGGCATCGACACTTTCCTTGACCAATATAACGTGGACGGTACTACGGTTACCGATACTCTCTCGGCAGGCGGATTCAAAGAGTTGCGTCACACTCCTGGCTTCATTGCCACAAGTGCAGCCCTCTCGCTCGTCTGCAGCCACAGCAAGAGTCGCGAGTTCATCGACCGCTTCTGGAACAACCGTCACGACCCAACACCTTCAGGATATAAGGATGCATACTACGAGGGCATTCTCCGCCTCTTTGCATTTATGCACCTAAGCGGCAACTACCGTGTCATCGAACCTAAGAAGTAACGGAACAATTCTTGCACGTATGCGTGCGTATGACTATACGCATAGGCAAATTTACTCGGGCAAAATAGTAAAGCCATGGTCGGATATGGCCTTGCAGATGGCATCGATATGCAACTGGTCGCGCGTCTCCATGCTTACACGAAGCACGCAACTATTCACGTCGATAAACGTATTGGTACGTTCGTGCATCACAGCCGTAACATTGGCTCCGAGGTCGGCAATTATCTTCGATATCTGAACCAACTGACCCGGACGGTCGTTAATTGCAAGAGCGAGCGTGCAAAGACGTCCATTCTTCTGCAGGCCTCGATTGATAAATCGGTTGAGGTTAGTAACATCGACATTACCACCGCTCACCAGACAAACCGTCTTTTTACCAGCCAATGGGATATTGCAGAACATAGCCGCAGCTACCGATACGGCACCCGCGCCTTCGGCAATAAGCTTGTGGCGCTCCAAAAGGTAGAGGATTGCGGCACAGATCTCATCGTCCGTTACGGTAACAATCTCATCAACGTAGCGGCTCACAAGGTCGAATGTATGTATGCCCGGTTCCTTGACAGCAATGCCGTCGGCAATGGTTGACACCGAGGAGAGACGCTCAATGTGCTTATCACGAACGCTATTGAACATGCTCGGAGCGCCCTCTGCCTGAACGCCAATAATCCTGACGTTCGGATTGATGTGCTTGGCTGCAAAGGCCACACCACTGATAAGGCCGCCGCCGCCCACAGGCACAATGATAACGTCAGCCTCGGGCAATTCGTTCATAATCTCAAGGCCGATGGTACCCTGACCTGCTATAACCTGAAGATCGTCGAACGGATGAACAAAGGTCTGATTATTCTCTTTCTGCAACTGCAATGCACGCTGATAGGCATCATCGTAAACGCCTGGCACCAGGCAAATCTCTGCGCCATAGCTGCGTGTGGCTTCAACTTTGCTGATTGGTGCTCCCTGAGGCAGGCAGATGGTACACTTTATGCCATACTTCTTGGCCGCGAGGGCTACACCTTGAGCATGATTGCCAGCCGAGCATGCAATTACGCCGCGTTGCTTCTCGTCGTCCGATAGCTGCGAGATCATATAGCTGGCGCCGCGCACCTTAAACGAACCTGTTACCTGTAGATTCTCAGGCTTTATCCAAATATCACACCCCAGACGCATCAGTGGCGAGGCAATCAAGTCGGTGTTACGGATAATGTTCTTGAGCGCATAAGTAGCGCTATATATTTCTTTTATATCAAGTTCTGCCATATTTATCTGTAATATATAGGCCGCAAAAATACTTAATTAATTCGAACTGACCAAATTTTGTTTAGATTTTCTAATGTTTATGCGATAAAACAAGGGTTTCATGGCACTTTTACTTGGGAAATCTTTTTTGTTAGTGTAGGAAATGATCCCTGTTTCAAAGTTTTTTCGGAAAGCAATAATTAACATACTATTCATACTTACACCTTAAGAGAAGGCAAGACTAATGCATCCCTCGCACGATCATCACTGACAGTGCGAGGGTTTGACGTCATAATAATAACCTTGTTTTAACCTTTGATAGATCTTTATCGTGTGAAGATGTATTGCTTCAACTTCTGCTGCATGTCATCGGACGTTGTGGTGACCTTACATTTATCGACGATATGCTGGGCAAGGCCTTCAGGGAAATCGACGACTTTCTTCCAAATGTCAACGCGGTTCATCCAGCGACCCTTGCTCGTGGTCTTGTCCACCCATTCATACTTGATAGGCTTACGGCCCATCTCGCTGTACAGTCCGTCCTTGAGCGAGTACGTTCCATACTCATGAGGCTGAATATGATATGTGCCGTTACTCAGGCGAACGATCTCTGCACAGGCATATTCACCGTCGGCACGATAAACCTTTACCTGATTGTAACTGTCGCTGATAAGCTCCTTGTTCTCACCCTCGAACTTCATTGACGACATGATCCATACACCTACGATTTCTTTGTCATCGACCTTAACCTGCGCCTTGAGGTTAGCCGAAGAGAACATTGCACACAGCATTACCGAAACCATCACAGCAATCTGCTTAACACTAAAACTTTTCATAATGTAATTGATTTTGTTGTTTGTACCTCGATTTCCATGTCAGGCATTTCCTGTCTGAAGGATTTCGGCGGCAAAGGTATGCAGTTTATTCCGAGTGTCCAAAAGTTTTGGTTTGCACTTTATTTGCAAGTCTCCACATAGACTTATCTCCTGTTTGCAAAATGTTTGCAAACAGGAGATAAACGGCTTATAATGAATGTATAAACTCATCCCAATCCTTGCTGCTGCCCTTCTTGCCGAAAACCTTCTGATAAAGGCGGCTTCTAGTGGTGCTGATGCTACTTGCGTCTTTACACAGCACGCTGGCAATCTCGGATGGCGTAACATTCAGTTTGAGAAGCAGGCATACCTGATATTCAACCTGCGACATATTATGGAGCGACATCAGGCTGCCCGTGAATCGTGGATACACACTCTTGAAATGAGCATCTACGGCATCCCAATCGTCTTTCTTCAACCGTTCGCCGTTGGCAATGCGACGACGCAGCGAGAGATAAAATTCGCTCTTGTGAAATTCTGCCTCCACAGAGTCCATAGCCTGACGTACAGGTTCAGGAATGGATTTACGCTCCTGTTCGATGCGTCGGAGTTCCTGTTCCACTCGTTTCTTGTTCTGATATAGATGATAGACAAAGTTGATGAACAGAATAAACGCAACAATAAAGGACAGAAGCATGAAGGAAAGCCAGTCGTTGGCTCTCTGCAGCTGTCGTTCGGCCTTGGAAAACACGTATCGATGAGATGACAGATCTGGATTTTCGGCATCAAACCTGACAATATGCTCAATATCATTGCATCTTTGCTGATCGAAATCACGGCAAAGAGCCCACGTATATTTGCATCCTGTATCCTGGATTACCATTGTTGAATCATTGATAATCGTGAGTGGATGAACGTCATTGCCCTGCAGATAAAGAACCTCGTTCTGCCCTTTCTCGATAAAGGTGTATTCACAGACTCCAGCAGGCGTCACCATTGTGCCGTTTGGCGCTGAGGCAATCTGGCATATATAGCAACATGTGTCTGTGTATATGCGCATCCATGTACTGCCTTGCTCGGGATAGGCGTATGTGTGTCCGGTTGGTGTCAGCATCTGCTGCAACTCCCATACGCCACGGATATCAAAACCCTTCTCTCCTTCCTCTTCGCTGCACGATGAGCAAAGCACCGGCAGCAGGAGGAAGGAGAGTATTTTGCAGATGAGAGTGGAAGACGCGCCTTTCATAGTTCTGTGGTCGCAGGGGTAATTATTTCACCGCACAGCCCTTGCACTGGGTTAGCTCGCCACGGAAACGCTTCTCGATAAGGTGGCGGAGACGATCCTTTAGAGGTTCGATGCGGATGCCGTCGATAACGTCAGACATAAAGGCGAACATAAGGAGCATGCGAGCCTCAGACTCGGGAATGCCGCGTGTGCACATATAGAACAGGGCATTCTGATCGAGCTGACCGACGGTGGCGCCATGCGAACACTTGACATCGTCGGCATAGATTTCGAGTTCAGGACGGGCAATCATGCGCGTATCGGGCGTAAGGCAGAGATTGCGGTCGGTCTGATGTGCATCGGTCTTGTCAGAACCCTTACGTACGAGGATACGTCCGAGGAACGAACCGCGAGACTTCTGGTCGAGCACATACTTGAAGAGCTCATTGCTCTGACATGACGGAGCCTGATGATCGATGAACGTAAGGTTATCGACCTGCTGCGAGGCATCGAGCGTAGCCATGCCGTAGAGCTGAATGCTGGCTTCCGGTTCGGCAAGACATACATGCACACGGTTGCGAGTCTGTCCGGCTGTAAGGGCATAGAGTCCGATGGCAACGTTGGACGCGGCTTTCTGATGGACATAGATCTGTCCGAGACGCTGACAGAGGTCATGATGTTCTTCGAGCGAATAGAAGTCGAAGGTGGCAGCATTGCCCACGAAGATCTCTGTGACTTGGAGCGAGAGGAGATGCGAGAGGTCGTTGAGTCGCGAAGCATGTTCGCACACAAGAAGACTGGCCGTGGCATGATCCTCAATGATAATGAGCAGACGCTGGACGGACATCAGGTCATCGACAGCACGCAGCAGGGAGATAAGCTGAAGCGGCTTGCTGACCTCAAAACCGGATGGCACATAGAGCACGAAACCGTCCTGACAGAGCATGGTGTTGAGCGCAGACTCGCCAAACGAACACGCCTCATAACGGCGCGAACGAGGGTCACCCGTATCTGTGGGCTGTGACGCCAGACGATTGTAATACTGGCTGGCGATGTCAGGATACTGTGTGGCGAACTCGCGCAGGGAACCGGCAAAATAACCATTGTCGCGATGCTTGCCGCCCACATACTGTTCGTTGACAAGGAAGTGTACGCTGGTGCTCATCTCCGGCACGGCACAGGTGAAGAGATCCTCGCGCGAGGTTGGAACCTCATGACGTGCGAGGTTGATGGCATAATCGGCTGCCAGCATCTCTGACGGATCGGTATGTGTCTGATCCTTGGCTTTCTGAAGTCCCACCTCTGCCAGCACACGCGCTGCAGACTCACGGCACGCATTGAGCACCGGTGCCGCATTGGCATCGATCAGTGGTCTCTGAGAGTTATATAGTTCGATGTATTGCTTTTCAGCAGACATTATACTAATTTGCGATTTACGATTTACTAATTTACGATTTATAACTCCACTTCCTGCCTGATCCAGTCGAAGCCCTCAGCAAAGATACGGTCGCCAAGCTCAGGTCCGCCGTCCTTGACGATGCGTCCCTTATAGACGATGTGAACGAACTGTGGCTGGACATATTCGAGCAGTTTCTGATAGTGAGTGATGACGATGCTGGAACGCTCGGCCGACTTCAGACGGTTAACGCCATCGCTCACGATGCGGAGGGCATCGACATCGAGGCCTGAGTCGGTCTCATCGAGGATGGAGAGCGTAGGTTCGAGCATGGCCATCTGGAAGATTTCGTTACGCTTCTTCTCGCCGCCCGAGAATCCTTCGTTGACCGAACGGTTGGCAAGCTTATTGTCGAGCTGCACCACGGCACGCTTCTCGCGCATAAGCTTGAGGAACTCAGTGGCAGTGAGTGGCTGCAGTCCGCGATATTCACGCTGTGCATTGACCGCAGCTCGCATGAAGTTGACCATCGACACACCAGGAATCTCGACAGGATACTGGAACGAGAGGAAGATGCCCTCCCATGCACGCTGTTCAGGCTTCATCGCAAGAAGGTCCTTACCCTTGTAGAGAATCTCGCCCTCGGTGACCTCGTAGGCAGGATTGCCCGTCAGGATGGCCGAAAGGGTGGATTTGCCTGCACCGTTAGGTCCCATGATAGCATGTACCTCGCCTTGGTTGATGGTAAGGTTTATGCCTCTCAATATCTCTTTGCCTGCCACACTCGCGTGGAGGTTCTTAATTTCTAATAATGGATTGCTCATATCTTGGAATAATGATGTTTCGCCGGTATCAGCCGACTGAATTTTCAATGGAAAGGCTGAGGAGCTTCTGCGCCTCGACAGCAAACTCCATCGGCAGCTTCTGAACCACCTCACGTGCATAGCCGCCAACGATGAGCGACACGGCATCCTCCTCCTTGATGCCTCGCTGCTGACAGTAGAACAGCTGATCCTGATTGATCTTGGATGTGGTGGCTTCATGCTCGATGACTGCCGTCGGATTCTGGATGTCCATGATCGGGAAGGTGTGGGCGCCACAGGTGTTGCTGAGCAGGAGCGAGTCGCACTGAGTGTAGTTGCGGACGCCATCGGCTCCGGGCAGAACCTTGACAAGACCTCGGTAGGAGTTCTGCGAATGACCGGCACTGATGCCCTTGGAGATGATGCGAGAGGATGAGTTCTTACCAATGTGGATCATCTTGGTGCCTGTATCGGCCTCCTGATAGTTGTTGGTGACGGCAACGCTATAGAACTCACCGCTCGAACCTTCGCCCTTGAGCACGCATGACGGATACTTCCATGTGATGGCCGATCCGGTCTCGACCTGCGTCCATGAGATCTTGGAGTAGTCGCCGGCACAAAGCGCTCGCTTGGTGACGAGGTTATAGACACCGCCTCGGCCGTTCTTATCGCCCGGGTACCAGTTCTGGACGGTACTGTACTTGACCTCTGCACGTTCATGCACATAGATCTCGACCACAGCCGCATGGAGCTGATTCTCATCGCGCATAGGAGCCGTGCAACCCTCAAGATAGGACACGTATGACTCTTCGTCGGCTATGATGAGTGTGCGCTCGAACTGACCTGTGCCGCTGGAGTTGATGCGGAAATAAGAGGCAAGTTCCATCGGACAGCGTACGCCCTTTGGGATATAGACGAACGATCCGTCAGAAAAGACAGCGGAATTGAGTGCCGAATAATAGTTGTCGCGCGTAGGCACGACCTTACCGAGATATTGGCGTACAAGGTCAGGATACTCGCGCACAGCCTCGCCAAACGAACAGAAGATGATGCCGAGTTCGGCAAGCTTATCACGATAGGTGGTCTTCTGCGACTCGGAATCGACGATGGCATCGACAGCCATCATACTCTCGCCCGAACCCTGTGACGGCATATTGCCAAGAAGCATGTCACGCTCATGAAGCGGAATGCCCAGCTTGTCAAATGTCTTAAGGATCTCAGGATCGACTTCCTTGTTCTCGCTCTTTTTCTTCGGAGCGGCATAGAACGAGATCTTGTCATAATCGACAGGCTCAACCTTGACATGACCCCATTCAGGACGTTTCTGCTCCTTCCACCAATTGTAGGCATCGAGCCTGAACTGAAGCATCCAGTCAGGTTCGCCTTTCTTGCGTGAAATCAGGCGTACAACATCCTCGTTGAGACCCGTAGGAATGACCTCAGTCTCAACATCGGTGGTAAAACCATATTTATATTCACCCGAGGTTATGTCCTTCAAGACATCCTCTGATTTGTTTTCTTCGCGCATGCGTATATATTAATAATGAGGAATCGCCCCAATTATCAATTATGAATTAACAATTATGAATCTTGAATTATGAATTCTCAACTCTCATCACATATCAAGTGTCAGCTGCATATCAGCCTCGGGCAGGAGCCTGAAACTCATGCGGTGATAGTGGCAGGGACCAGAGGCTGCAATGGCAGCACGATGGTCGCGTGTAGGATAGCCTTTGTTGACCTTCCAGTTGTACTGAGGGAACTCCTGATCAATCTGCTTCATATAATCATCGCGGTAGGTTTTTGCCAAGACTGATGCCGCAGCTATGGACATCATCTTACCGTCGCCCTTGACGATGGTGGTGTGAGGCAGATCTTCGAACCTGTAGAACCTGTTGCCATCGATGAGAAGCGCCTCCGGACGGACCTTAAGCCCACGTATGGCACGATGCATTGCCTCGATGCTGCATCGCAGGATGTTCATACGGTCGATCTCATGATTGTCACACACACCGACTGCCCATGCAATAGCCTCACGTTCGATGATGGGACGCAACTCATAGCGCTGGCGTTCAGTCAGCTGCTTAGAGTCATTGAGCAGAGCGTTAGTGAAGTCGGGCGGCAATATGACGGCGGCAGCATAGACAGGCCCTGCCAGACATCCGCGCCCTACCTCATCACACCCAGCCTCGATCACACCGGCATGAAGGTAAGGGAGAAGCATAGTGTATGTAGGAGATTTAGACGACCTAACCGTAAGGATAACTCAGGAAATCAGCGAACAGCACATATCGACCACCTGATTGAGCACGGGCACAAGCTTGCTGGCAGCCAACTGCGCGGCGAGATCAGGGATGGTGAGATGCTTGACGATGAAGCCGACAATCCAAACGACCAAAGCCGAAATAAGTGCATACTTGATCAGGGCAAGGAAACCGCCCATCAGACGGTTGAGCCAGCCGAGCATCACAGCACTGAACAGCTTGCTCAGCAGTGTGGCAATCCAGCCCATCAGTATCATCAGGGCCAGGAACAGCAGAATCCAGACCGTGACAGAAAGCACCGTAGGCTCAGAGATAAGTCCCGAAAGAAGAGGCTTGACATGAGGCGACAGGATGTTGGTCAAGACGGCAGCAACAAACAAGCCGACCGTACCCGCGAGTTCCTTGAAGAACCCGCGGTACAGTCCGCTGCAGAATCCTGCTATAAGAACTATCAATATGATAATGTCAACTACATTCATACTTGCAATCAAAGTTTGGCCTTAACCTCAATCTCGGTGAATGCCTCAATGAGGTCACCCTCGCGGATATCGTCGTAGCCGTTGATTGAAAGACCGCACTCGAAGTTGGTGCCGACTTCCTTGACATCATCCTTGAATCGCTTGAGACCAGCCAGTTCGCCAGTGAAGACTACGATACCGTCACGGATGACACGTGCCTTGTCGGTGCGATGGATCTTACCGTCACGCACAATACATCCGGCAACAGCGCCAACCTTCGAAATCTTGAACACCGAACGAACCTCGGCATTGCCACAGATCTCTTCCTTGACAACAGGCTTGAGCATACCCTCCATGGCCTCCTTGACCTCCTCGATGGCATCGTAGATGATCGAATAGGTACGAACCTCGACACCATCCTGATCGGCGAGTTTGCGAGCACCGGCTGAAGGACGTACGTTGAAGCCGATAATGATGGCCTTTGAAGCAGCGGCAAGCACGACATCGCTCTCTGAGATCTGACCGACAGCCTTATGGATGACGTTGATCTGGATGTTCTCGGTCGAGAGCTTGATGAGTGAATCGGTAAGAGCCTCGACAGAACCATCGACGTCGCCCTTGACGATGAGATTCATCTCCTGGAAGTCGCCGAGCTTGAGACGACGACCGATCTCATCGAGTGTGAGAGTCTTCTGTGTGCGCAATGACTGTTCGCGCTGCAGACGGTCACGCTTGTTGGCAATCTCGCGTGCCTCCTGTTCGGTTGAAAGCACACGGAGCTGATCGCCGGCTGATGGCGAACCGTTGAGACCAAGCACCTGAACAGGTGTGGCTGGTCCTGCCTCTTCGACCTTCTGTCCGCGTTCGTTATACAATGCCTTGACACGGCCATAGTACTTACCGCAGAGCATCACATCGCCCACATGGAGAGTGCCGTTCTGAACAAGCACGGTGGCAGTGTAGCCGCGGCCCTTATCGAGTGTAGATTCGATGACAGAACCGGTTGCCTCACGGTCTGGATTGGCCTTGAGGTCGAGAAGATCAGCCTCAAGAAGCACCTTCTCAAGGAGTTCATCGACATGAAGTCCGTCGCGGGCCGAGATGTCCTGGCTCTGATACTTGCCGCCCCACTCCTCAACGAGGTAGTTCATTGCTGCGAGCTGCTCCTTGACGCGGTTTGGATTAGCAGTAGGCTTATCGATCTTGTTGATGGCAAAAACAATAGGCACACCGGCTGCAGCAGCATGGTTGATGGCCTCCTTGGTCTGTGGCATGATGCCGTCGTCGGCAGCCACTATGATGATGGCAATATCAGTCATCTTGGCACCACGTGCACGCATGGCGGTAAAGGCCTCGTGACCTGGAGTATCAAGGAATGTCACACGACGACCGTCTGAAAGCTCAACGGAATAGGCACCGATGTGCTGGGTGATACCGCCGGCCTCACCAGCAACGACGTTAGCGCTACGGATATAGTCGAGAAGTTTGGTCTTACCATGATCGACGTGACCCATGACGGTGATTACAGGCGGACGGCTCTGGAGCTGATCTTCGTTGTCAGCCTCCTGCTCGAGTTCCTGTTCCACCTCCTCGCTCACATACTGTGTCTCATAGCCGAACTCTTCAGCCACAAGGTTGATGGTCTCAGCATCAAGACGCTGGTTGATTGATACCATCATGCCGATGCTCATACAGGTCTGGATTACCTGAATGACAGAGATATTCATCATCGTGGCAAGGTCGTTGGCAGTCACAAACTCGGTGAGCTTAAGGATCTTGCTCTGTGCTGCTTCTGCCTCTTCAGCCTCGGCAGCAGCCTGAGCTGCAGCATTACGCTTGTCCTTACGATACTTGACGCCCTTCTTGTCGAGCTTATTGTTGAGACGTGAGAGAGTGTCCTTGACCTGACGCTGTACGTCCTCCTCGGTCACCTCTATACGCTGGTTCTTGCCGCCCTTGTTCTTGCCACCCTTACTGTGACGCAATTCGTCACGATCCTGACGACGCTCGTCGCCATGGCTCTTCTTGTCACGGCCACCGCCGCCATTGCCCTGGTTCTTGCTCTTCTGGATCTCAGCGTTGATATCGACCTTCTGTGCGCCATGCTGATGACGTCCGCTGCGAGCTTCCTGATTGCTCTGGTTCTTCTGCTCGCGCTCCTTCTTGCGCTCTTCCTTAGACTTCTTCTTCGGACGGGTGCTCTGGTTGAGCGAATCGAGGTCGATGCTGCCTATCACATTAAGCTGCGGACCCTGTGGGGTATTGAGACGGAACACCTCACCGTTGCGGGCTGACTCAGGGATTGGATCGTTGTTGATACGATCGCGGCTGCGCTCGCCCATGGCGGTCTGGTTAGGACGCTTCTGTTCGGTTTCCTGCTTTTGAGCTGCCGGTTTCTGTACAGGCTTCTCGGCAGGCTTTGGAGCAGGCTGCTGCTTTTCGGCAGGTTTTTCGGCAACCGGTTTCTCGGCTGGCTTCTGAACTGGCTTTTCGGCAGTTTTCTCAACTGGTTTCTCGACTGGTTTCTCAACCACAGGAGCAGGCTTCTCGGCAGGTGCGGCTGGTTTATGATCAAGGTCGATCACACCAAGAACCTTAGGACGAGCATTGAGTGCTTCCTCGCTCGGTGTGTGAGCCATCGAAGGTGTGGAATTAACAACTCGGGTCTCCTCCTTAATCTTGTCTCGTGTCTGCTGACGCTCCTGGCGTTCACGCTCAGACTCCTCCTTGACAGACTTATCCTTGTTGAACTCCTTGCGCAGCATGTTATAATGTTCGTCAGAGATATTGGCCATTGGACCATCGACAGTCACTCCGGCTTTCTTCTCAAGAAACTCCATGAGCGTCTGCACTCCGACGTTGAAATCTTTTGCTATCTTGTTTAATCGCATGCTTCTAATAGGTTTTGGTGTAATTATAACTCAAACTCCTTTGCCAGGACGCTACGAACCTCCTCGACTGTCTCGTCCTCAAGGTCTGCCCTGTCGGCAATGACAGCAGGATCGGCTTCGAGCACAGACTTGGCTGTGGCAAGACCAATGCCCTTGAGAGCCTGGATAACCCATGGATCGATGGCATCTGAGAAGTTGTCAAGGAACACATCGTCGCTATCGCCCTCACGATAGACGTCGATCTGATAGTCAGTGAGCAGACATGCGAGCTTGATGTTGGCACCGTTCTTACCGATGGCGAGGCTTACCTCCTCAGGACGCATGAAGACCTCGGCGGTCTTGCTCTCCTCATATACGTTGATCTGTGAGATTGCAGCTGGAGAAAGAGCACGCTGGATCAAGAGTTTGACGTTGGTGGTGTAAGGAATAACGTCGAGGTTCTCGCCACGAAGCTCGTGTACGATGCCGCGGATACGACCACCCTTTACGCCGACGCATGCGCCTACAGGATCGATGCGGTCATCCGATGTCTCGACTGCAATCTTGGCACGCTCGCCTGGGAGACGTACGATCTTGACGATACGGATTGTGCCATCGGCAATCTCAGGAATCTCGCGTTCCATGAGACGCTGAAGGAAGATTGGAGCTGTACGGCTCAGGATGATCTTAGGATTATTGTTAGCATTATCGACACGCAGGACGACGGCACGCACCTGGTCGTTCTTGCGGAAACTGTCGGTAGCAATCTGCTCCGTGCGTGGAAGGGAAAGTTCGTTGCCGTCCTCATCGACAAGCATCATCTCACGCTTCCAGATCTGATATACCTCGGCTGTGGTGATCTTGCCCACCAGATCCTTATACTTGTTGTAGAGTTCGTCCTTCTGGAGCTCAAGAATCTTGGCAGCCAGAGTCTGACGAAGGTTAAGAATGGCACGACGGCCAAAGTTCTCGAAATTAACCTGCTCGGAGAAATCCTCACCGATCTCGACGTCAGCAACTGACTTGCGAGCCTCTGTGAGAGACACCTGGTTGTTGCTGTTCTGCAACTCGTCGTCTGCCACAACGGTGCGGTTCTTCCAGATCTCAAAGTCGCCCTTGTCTGGATTGATAATGATGTCGAAGTTCTCGTCGGTCTCGAACATCTTTGCGAGTACTGAACGGAATGAATCCTCCAGCACATTGATCATTGTTGGGCGGTCAATGTTCTTAAGATCCTTGAATTCCTGGAAAGTGTCGATCATCGAGATCACTTCCTCTTTCTGTCTTGTTGCCATGATTGTTTAGTCTAGAAATTATAATATATTTGATTTACTTCTGTATGTTTGAGGTGCTCGCTGTGTGTCACCTCCTGTTTCTTTTTACTCTGTTTGCCGGTGGCTGGGTCTGTGACTTTCTCCATGGTCACCCACGTGAGGTCAAAACCCTCCTCATCGGCTGCGCCAAGCGTTCCCTTGAGCTTGCGGCCATCGCGCATCAGCACTTCCATGGTCTCGCCTTCGAACTTGGCATACTGGCGCAATGTCTTGAGCGGCGACGTAAGACCGGCACTGCCCACCTCAAGTTCGAAATCCTCCTTGTCGCGATCCATGTGTTCGTCAATGTACTGCGAAATGCTTACACACTCGTCGATGTCAACGGCCTCGTCATTGTCAATCTCTACGACGATTTTGTTGTCTCGGCTCACGGTGACATCGACCAGAAAGCTTTCGCTCTCACTGGCCAATAGATACTGGTCCACCAAATCGATGATTTCCTGTTTGTTGATCATAACTCTTGTCTTATGTTGTGCCTGTTGTTTTGCGCAATAGGCAATCTGTATCTATAAAACAAAGAGAAACGCTTGTTCAGGCGTCTCTCTTTATCTCATTTCCGCTGCAAAGATACATATATTATATATAATGTGCAAGAAAATTCGTATTTTTTTTCTATTTATTGCCAATATTCATCAATTTTGACTGCATTTGGCACTCTTTGCACCGTTTTTCAGGCTTTTCAGTCGATGCGTCAGCCTTCCTGCAATATGCAAGCCTTTATTCCTTCAATGTTGTACCAGCTCCTGGCACATCGATATTGTCGGCATGAGTAATGACCACCTGGCTGACTCCGCGACGGATGGCATCGAACGAATTCTCAAGCTTAGGCAGCATACCGCCCGACACCACTCCATCGGTCACAAGCTGCGGAAACTCGGCTGAGGTGATGGATGGGATGACCGAATCATCATCGTCGGCATTGAGCAACACGCCTTTCTTCTCGAAGCAGTACATCAGAGTCACATCGAAATTCCTGCTCAGGGCTATGGCTGTCTCGGCAGCAATGGTGTCGGCATTGGTATTGAGCAACGAACCCTTGCAGTCATGCCCGATAGGCGAAAGCACAGGCACTACACCTTTGGCTATGAGATCGGCAAGCAGGTCAGCATTGACCTGATCGACATCGCCCACAAATCCATAATCGACATCCTGTGTGGTGCCATCGTCCATCTTCACACGCTTCACCGGACGTCTGTGGCTCTGTATCACATTCATGTCGGCACCGGTCAGACCCAGGGCATTGACGTCCCTTGCCTGCAACTGGCAGACGATATTCTTGTTGACAAGTCCGGCATAGACCATAGTCACTACCTTGAGTGTCTCGGCATCGGTGATGCGACGTCCGCTGACCATGGTCTGTTCGATGCCAAGACGTTCGGCAATCTTCGTGGCACTGCGTCCGCCACCGTGCACCAATGCCTTCAGTCCATCGATGTGTGAGAACTTGTCCAACAGTCGTGCGAGCGAAGCCTCGTCCTCGACAATTCCTCCGCCCACCTTGACAAGGGTCAATGGCAACTTAGTGCCACTCTTTAATTCGCTGCTCATCCTGAAGTTTGCAAATAAGAAGGGTTCCGTTATGTTCAGACACAATCACATTCTCAAGGCCCTGAATGACAACCTGCTTGCCCTTCGGGACACGCACCATGCAGCCCTTGCTCTCAATCATTCTGACACCATCGCCAATCACGGCATTGTCGGCATCATCGTGAGGCGTGAGAGTGTGCAATGAACCCCATGTGCCAAGATCGCTCCATCCGAATTCGGCTGGCATAACATAGGCCAGCTTGGTGCGTTCCATCACGGCATAGTCAACCGAGATTTTCGGACAATCAGGAAACAGACGATCGACGGTTGCCTGTTCGCCTACGGTGAAGAACGATGGCGCAATGCTGTCCATGATCTGAGCGATGGCAGGTTCATGCTGGCGTATCTCTGAGACGATGGTCTTGACCTGCCAGATAAACATACCTGAGTTCCATGTAAACTTACCGCTGGCAAGATATTTCTCGGCAGTCTGCAGATCTGGTTTCTCGCGGAATGAGGCAAGCTGGTAGATGCCGTCGGCAGCCGAAACGCCCTGTTCGATATATCCGTAACCAGTCTCCGGACGTGTAGGCTGCATACCGAGTGTGATAATGCGGTCACCGCCCTTCACGAACTCGACGCCCTGACGTACGACACGTCCGAACTCCTTCACATTGGTCACAATATGATCAGAAGCTGCCACCACGATAGTAGCATTAGGATCTTCGGCATTGATTTTCCACGAAACGTATGCCACACACGGCGCAGTGTTGCGCATACATGGTTCAAGGAGAATATGCTGCGGATTGATGCCGCTGAGCTGCTGAGCCACGAGGTCACGGAAATTCTTTGATGTCACAACCCACACATGATCAATATCGATGATGCCACGGAAACGATCGAATGTCTGCTGGATCATTGTACGACCCGTGCCCATAATGTCGAGGAACTGCTTTGGGCACTCTGGTGTGGACATTGGCCAGAATCGGCTTCCAATGCCACCCGCCATGATTACGAGATGATTTGCCATTGTCTAATTTTTTAATATTTTGGGGGCAAAGTTACTAAGTTATTTTGAATTACCAAATTTTTAGCACAAAAAAAGAGCAGCCAACTTCACAGTCGACTGCCCTATACCAGTTTTAAATCTATAAACTTAACAAAAATTACTTCATAATCTTCCTTCCAAACGAGGAGAATGACTTCCATTACATTGACCTCATGGAATGTAAAGGCGACAACGGACTCAGTCAGAACAGCTACCTGCGCGGCGTCTATGGCAGTTCGCCTGACGGAACAATGTTTGTTGGAATGTCCAATCCGACACATTTCGCCCGTGCGTTCAAGAAACTGTTCGGTGTGACGCCTCAGGAATACATCAGGAAACACGGAAAGACAGACAAGTGACGTGTCTGCCTTTCTGTCATAACATTCCCTGCTCCACCTGGATGCAGATGTCTTCAAGTTCCTTATCCTTGCCGTCGGGTTCCCATTCTGCCTTGAGGCTACAGCCAAAGAGTTTGGCGAAACTCTGCCAGAAGAAGGCTCGCGTGGTGCCGAGAAATTCCTTGACCAGCGAATATGACGGCTTTGAGCACTCACGGTCGATGAGTCGTATGAGCAGCTTGCCCTGTCGGTAGTTGAATTTCTTCAGCACGGGCTTATATTGCGTCCACAGATCTTTTTCGAGCTGTTTGAAATATTTTCGCTGCTGCTTGTCGGACATCACCTGGCATGTGTCATAGGCATGTACCAACAGGCGACGTGCCTCCTTTGCAATGGGCAATGTCTTCTTTACATCGGCCACCATGCGCCAGTAGTTCTGTTCATACTTGCTGCCCTTAAACCGTTTCTTGTTGAAACAATATAGGTTCTTGAGCATCACCACAGGTATGCTGTCGCCAGTCACCGGGTCAATCTGCACAGGAAAAACCTCCTCTCCTGCCTCATTATGATAATGGATGTGCTGCGCCGCCGACGGTGTCGCCCACATCATCATCAAAAGTGCTATGAGTGCAAGCAGATGCTTCATTTTCCCCTTTTGGATGGATCGGGCAATGTCTGCTGGGCATAAGCGCCACAGAAGGCACAGAGAAGTGTAAATATCAGTGCAAGGCGCTTCATCATGCCACGGTTACGAGGAAGTAGTTCTTCTTGCCCTTCTGTACGATGAGGTACTTGCCGTAGATAAGATCATCGGCTGTCAGCTGCTGGTCGAAGGCAGTGAGCTTCTGCTTGTTCACGCTGATGCCGCCGCCCTGAGCCAGCTTGCGGAACTCGCCCTTCGAGATGCCGATACCCTCAGCAAGCATATCCACAGCCTTGCCATTGGCATCGAAGTCGGCACGGCTTACCTGGAATGCAGGAACAGACTCAAAGATCTGGAGCAATGTGGTCTCGTCGAAGGCACGGAGTTCGTCGGTGCCGCCATTCGAGAACAGCAGGTTCGAAGCCTTGACAGCCACCTCGTAGTCGGCCTGTGAGTGAACCATGACTGTAAGTTCCTGAGCGAGACGCTTCTGAAGGGCACGCAGGTGTGGAGCCTCCTCCTGTTCCTTCTCAAGACCCTCAATCTCTTCGCGAGTAAGGCTTGTGAAGATACGGATGTAACGCTTGGCGTCATCGTCGGTCACGTTGAGCCAGAACTGGTAGAACTTATATGGGCTGGTGCGCTTAGGGTCGAGCCAGACATTGCCACTCTCGGTCTTACCGAACTTCTTGCCGTCGGCCTTGGTGATGAGCGGACAAGTGAGGGCGAATGCCTCGTTGCCTGTCACCTTGCGGATCAACTCCGTACCTGTGGTGATGTTGCCCCACTGATCGGCACCGCCAAGCTGGAGCTTGCAGTTACAGTGCTCGTTGAGGTAGAGAAAGTCGTAGCCCTGAAGCAGCTGATAGGTGAACTCGGTGAACGACATACCCTCAGCACCGTTCTCACCGGTGAAACGACGCTTAACTGAGTCCTTCGACATCATATAGTTGACGGTGATGAGCTTGCCGATATTACGGATGAAATCGAGGAAGGTAAATTCCTTCATCCAGTCGTAGTTGTTGACGAGTTCAGCGTGGTTAGGCGCATCGCTGTCGAAGTCGAGGAACTTGGCCAACTGCTTGCGGATGCACTCCTGGTTATGACGGAGCATTGGCTCATCGATAAGTACACGCTCCTTGCTCTTGCCCGATGGGTCGCCGATCATGCCTGTGGCACCTCCGATCAGGGCGTAAGGCTTGTGGCCGCAGCGCTGGAAGTGACGCAGCATCATCACGCCTACAAGGTGGCCGATATGCAGCGAGTCGGCAGTTGGGTCAATACCAAGATATGCAGCTGTCATCTCTTTCTCAAGCTGCTCTTTTGTGCCTGGCATCATGTCCTGGATCATGCCACGCCATTTAAGTTCATCAACGAAATTCATCTTATGATTTACGGTTTAACAGTTTACGGTTTACAATTTACGATTTAATGATTTACAACTCACATTAAATGCGTTTGGGCGCAAAGATAATGTTTTTTTATTAATAATGTGCAAATTGTTTCCGCTTTTTTGCTAAACCGCACAGATTATCGCCGTTTTTGTCCGATGTAAAGTGCATTTCTAAACGTTTTTTGCCAAACAAACTTGCTTATTTTGACGGAAAAACAGGAAAAACGAGGGGAAAGGAAGAAAAAAAAGCGGAAAAAGTTGTTCATAACTCAGAAAAATGCTATCTTTGCACCCGCTTTATGAAGCCTATGGCATGGAACGCTACTTGTGAATGCTTCATAAACTTAGTTAACAATAATTATTAACACACAAAATCAACAAATCACAATTATGGCAGATTTGATGAAAATCGCTGAAGAGGCATTCGCTACCGGCAAAGAGGCCTATGATTTCGAGAGCGGCGACACAATTACCGTTTCTTACAAGATCAAGGAGGGCAACAAGGAGCGTATCCAGCAGTACCGAGGCGTAGTTATCCGTATTTCGGGTCATGGTACAAAGAAGCGTTTTACCGTACGCAAGATTTCTGACGGCGTAGGCGTAGAGCGTATTTTCCCAATGGAGTCACCATTCATTGAGAAGGTAGAAGTCAACAAGAAGGGTCGCGTTCGTCGCGCTAAGTTGTATTACCTGCGCAACCTCACCGGCAAGGCAGCTCGCATCCGTGAGAAGCGCGTAGCAACCAAGTAATCTTGACTAAAACAAGCAAACAAAGTTCTTTGGCAGCACTTCCCTTCTGGCGTCGTGCTGCCAATTTCTTTTTCGAGGCTCTCAAATGGGTGCTTCGAACATTCACGCGTGCCATAACCGTTCTGACGGCCTTCGTCCTGCTGGCATCTGCCTTCAGCGACCTGATAAGCCCTACGGTATGGATTCTGGCTGCGTATCTGGGCCTCGCCTTCCCGATCATCCTCATCCTAGCCGTAATCTGGACGGTGCTGATGATGGTCACACGCCGATGGCGACCTGCCGTGCTGATGTTGCTCGCCATCACCTGCTGCTACACGCGACTGTGGCGCTACATGCCTCTCCACGCCTTCGATCCAAGCCCGGTGACGAGTATCAAGGTGAACGACTCGGTGTCGCAAGCCATTGAGGTGGATACGTTCCGCGTGCTGACGTTCAACACCCGTGCCACAGGCGATGCCCATGTGCGCGACATCAAGGAACACATCCCGCTGATGGATCTGGTGCGCCAGTCAGATGCCGACGTCGTATGCCTGCAGGAGTACCACTACTCGCTGACCACGGGCTACACCGAACAGAAACTGCGCGACATGGTGAAGGACGTCTATCCGTACTATCACCACCTCCTGAACAGCGGCCGTAAGGACATGGGCATCACAATCTTCTCAAAATGGCCTATCAGGAAGAAAGAAAAGATCGACAAGGCTGCGAAAAACTACTGCTGGGCCACATATTATGAATTAGACGTGCGCGGACGTTGTATAGGCCTGGTGAACTGCCACCTGCATAGCAACACAATATCGAAAGCCGACCGTAAGCTCTATCGCCAGCAGATCGAGCACTTTGAGAAAGACAGCCTGATGCGCATGGAGGACGGCCTGCGACACATAGGTCCGGCATTCAGACGCCGCGCCACCCAGACGGGCATTATCAACCGCTTCCTGGCCGACAGGAAGGATGCCGGCAACATGCCGATGATCATCTGCGGCGATATGAACGACACACCTACGTCTTACACCTACCGTTCGATGCGCGGCACCATGTCAGACTCTTGGACAGAAGCCGGATTCGGCCCTGGCATCTCGTTCCGCGACGCTCCGTTCTGGTTCCGCATCGACCATGTGTTCCATTCAAGCCACTTCCGCACGCTCGACGCAAGGGTGATGCGCGAAATCGAATATTCCGACCATTATCCTGTGATGGTGACCCTGCAACTCCTGCCCGACAACAATTAAAGCCACACTACTACCGCCATGCTCAGCTTTACGACCTACATCCTCATCATCGCCCTTTTGGGCTTGGTTTGCAACATCCTGACCTGGATGCCGCAGGGAATCATGCGCGAACAGCTGCTCTGTCTGGGCAATACGAAGAACGAACGCTCTTTTGACGGCGGCGAGGGACGATTCAGCATTTCGCGTATGCTGATGCTCGTCCAGTGGTTCGTCTTCGCAGGCATACTCATCTACCTGTATGCGGAGAATGACGCCGCCGCACGACTGGCCTCGCCCGACCTCGATACCGTCGTACGTCTGACAGGCTACATGATGATGCCAGTGGCATGGTTCGTCGCCCAATGGATGCTGTTCAGATGGTGGGGATACATCTTCAACCTGGGACGCCGCATCGTCATCCTCGAACGTATCTACAAGGCCGTCTATGTGCTGGCAGGACCGCTGGCATTCCTTGCGTTCGTGATGCAGGTGACTGGATGGATTGACCCATGGCATGGCATTATTTTGCTCTCGCTGATTTTCATTTGCGCACAAATTGTTTTCATTTTCAGTGGTTTTAAGATTTTTTATGACGGAATTCTCTCATTATTTATTATTATTTTGTACCTTTGTGCGCTAAAAATCGCACCTTTGTTGGTTATTTGGCATCAAATGATAAACTGATATCTGTTCTTAATGAAAGTAAAATCTATCCTTGTGTCGCAACCGGCACCTCCTGAGAAGTCGCCTTATTACGAACTGGAAAAGAAGTTTGGCGTAACTCTCACATTCAAGCAATTCATACGCATCGAGTCTCTTTCGGCCAAGGAGTTCCGTGCTCAAAAGATATTCGTCCCTGACTATACTGCCATAGTCTTCACATCGCGCACCGCAGTCGATCATTTCTTCAGTCTCTGCACCGAACTGCGTGCTCCGATCCACGACGAGCTGCAGTATTTCTGCCTGAACGAGACCATCGCCCTCTACCTGCAGAAATATATCACATACCGCAAGCGCAAGGTCCACTTCTCGAAGGTGGGCAAGATCGAGGACATGGCTCTGGTGATGAAGAAACACAACACCGAGAAGTTCCTCATGCCTGTGGCCGACATCAGCAAGACCGATGTCACCGTCTTCACCAAGGCCAAGGTTAAGGTGACTCTGGCTGTGATGTATCGCACCGTGAGCGCAGACATCACCCCTGAGGAGATCAAGAGCTATGACATGCTCTGCCTCTTCACTCCGATGGGCATACAGTCGCTCTATGACAACGACCCAAGCTACCAGCAGGGCGAACAGTTGCTGGCCATCTTCGGTCCGGCTGCTCAGGCGGCAGCACAGGCCAAGGAACTGCGCATCGACATTTCGGCACCGACCATGGAATGCCCATCGATGCCGGCTGCACTCCACACCTGGCTGTTGAACAACAACAAATAACCGCACCGCACATTGAAAACCTACACGCTGCCCAAGACCGAGCGCCTCTACCTGCGCGACGCCATTAGCCAACTCTATGCTAAGGGCAGCAGTTTCATGGTTTTCCCTTACAGAGTGGTCTATCGCGTGCTCCCTGACGATGACAGCCAGGTGGCACGTGTTGCCATTATGACCGTGGCTCCCAAGAAAAGATTCAAGCACGCTGTGGATCGCAACCACGTGAAACGACTGACACGCGAGGCTTATCGCACGGCCAAACTGCCACTGATCGAGACATGCGAGCAACAGCATTGCCGTCTGGCATTCGCCATGCTCTATTGCGACAGCCGTTTCATCTCGTTTGCCGATACGCAGAAGTGCGTTGGCAAGATCATACGCAAGCTGCAGAATTCCGTGACTGCCCCATCTACCGAGACGCCTAAGCCTTGAACAAGCCCTTGAAGATGTCATAATCAAGCCCTTGAAGATGTCATGAAGAAGTTAATGATCTGGCTCATCCGTTTCTATCAGACGAGCATTTCGCCACTCACTCCTCCTGCCTGCCGTTACACTCCGACGTGTTCGCAATACGCATTGGAAGCCATCCAGAAATACGGACCCGTGAAAGGCTGCTGGCTGGCCATCAAGCGCATATCGCGCTGTCACCCTTGGGGAGGAAGCGGATATGATCCGGTGCCCTAATGATTAAATTCTCAATTCAGAATTCACAATTCAGAATTCGTAAATCGTAAATGATATTATGGTTTCAATCGACGGACTTACAGTAGAATTTGGCGGAACAACCCTGTTTAAGGATGTTTCGTTTGTCATCAATGAGAAAGACCGCATCGCCCTGATGGGCAAGAACGGCGCCGGCAAGAGCACTCTGCTCAAGATTCTGGCAGGCGTCCGTACAGCCACACGCGGATCGGTGAGCGTGCCTAAGGACTGCACCATCTGCTATCTGCCTCAGCATCTGATGACCGAGGACGGTCGTACGGTGTTCGAGGAGGCTTGTCAGGCTTTCGCCCACCTTCATAAGATGGAGGCCGAGATTGAGGAACTGAACAACCAGCTTGCCACTCGCACCGACTACGAGAGCGATGACTACATGCAGCTGATTGAGAAGGTGACTTCGATGTCGGAGAAATTCTATGCCATCGATATGACCCATTTTGAGGAGGATGTGGAGAAAGCCCTGCTCGGCCTGGGTTTCAAGCGTGAGGACTTCAACCGTCAGACCAGTGAGTTCTCGGGCGGTTGGCGTATGCGCATCGAGCTTGCCAAACTGTTGCTGCAGAGTCCTGACGTACTGCTTCTCGACGAGCCTACCAACCACCTCGACATCGAGTCGATCGGATGGCTTGAGGAGTTTATTGCCAATTCGCCTATGGCTGTAGTGCTGATCAGCCACGACCGTAAGTTTGTCGATACCATCACCACACGTACCATCGAGGTGACCCTTGGCCGCATCTATGACTATAAGGCCAAGTATTCACACTACCTCGAACTGCGTAAGGAACGCCGCGCACAGCAGCAGAAGCAGTATGAGGATCAGCAGAAGCAGATTGCCGAGGCTAAGGAGTTCATCGAGCGATTCAAGGGCACATACAGCAAGACGTTCCAGGTGCAGTCGAAGGTCAAGTGGCTTGAGAAACTTGAGATTGTGGAGGTGGATGAGGAGGACACCAGCGCCCTGCGCCTGAAGTTCCCACCTGCTCCGCGTTCGGGCAACTATCCGATCATTGCCGACGGCTGCGGTGCCGGTTACACTTCGCCTCTCACTGCTGACGACTGCATCTTCCGCGATGCCACTTTCATGATCGAGCGCGGTCAGAAGATCGCCTTTGTGGGCAAGAACGGCGAGGGTAAATCGACCATGGTGAAGGCCATCATGAACGAGATCCAGCACGTTGGCGAACTCACCGTTGGCCATAATGTCCAGATTGGCTATTTTGCCCAAAACTCAGCCTCGCTGCTCGACGAGAACCTCACTGTGTTCCAGACCATCGACGACATTGCCGTGGGCGAGATCAGGAAGAAGATCAGCGACCTGCTCGGTGCATTCATGTTCGGAGGCGAGGACACACAGAAGAAAGTCAAGGTGCTGTCAGGCGGTGAACGTGTGCGTCTCTGCATGGTCAAGCTCCTGCTCGAACCTTACAACCTCCTGATTCTCGACGAGCCTACCAACCACCTTGACATGAAGACCAAAGACATTCTCAAGCAGGCTCTCAAGAACTACGACGGCACACTCATCGTGGTCAGCCATGACCGTGACTTCCTCGACGGCCTTGTCGAAAAGGTCTTCGAGTTCACTAACGGCCGTGTGCGCGAACACCTCTGCGGTGTATATGAGTTCCTCGAAAAGAAAAAGCTCGAGAACCTTCAGGAACTCGAGCGTAAGTAAATCCGATATTTCAATTCATTCCTCCTATTCTGAAGGACGAAAGCACGATAATTCTAAAGAAGATAAGGACTATACTGTCTGATGGCGAATCAAAAAACATTCGTCTCTAACTCCATTAACTTCCTTATCTTCCTTAACTCCTTTAAAACGATCCTGTTTGTTATTTCGTGATTATCATCTTTTTCCTGCCCTGGATGAATATTCCGCTTTCCGGACGCGTCTCAATGATTGCTCCCGAGAGGCCGAACATCACATCCGAAGCCTTGTCCACATCCGCCTCGGTCAGAGTGATGTCAGTAGATGACTCGACGATACTGCCGAAGTTCTTCCACACCTCTGCCTGCTCATACAGGCTCTTGCTTCCGGCAGGCACGGTCAGCTTGACGTTGCCGAGCTGCATTCCGTAGAAGACCTTGGCATCTATTGTCAGAGGTTCTGTCACT
>JAGHUA010000040.1 GCA_018065085.1 Candidatus Liminaster caballi
CTTACGGGCAATACGAGTTTCTGGTCCAGTATATCTTGCCATTGTTTTTTACAATTTAAAAGAATAAATTAATTAAAAACCGACTTCAGACACATTATACACGACGACGCTTTGGAGGGCGACAACCGTTATGTGGAAGTGGAGTTACGTCAATGATTTCTGTTACCTCAATACCAGCACCATGGGGAGTACGGATAGCAGATTCACGACCATTACCTGGACCCTTAACATAAGCCTTCACTTTGCGAAGGCCGAGATCGTAGGCGATTTTAGCGCAATCCTGAGCTGCCATCTGAGCAGCGTATGGAGTATTTTTCTTCGAACCTCTGAAGCCCATCTTACCTGCAGATGACCATGAGATCACCTGACCCTCGCTGTTTGCGAGAGAAACGATAACGTTGTTGAAAGATGAATGAACATGGAGCTGACCATTAGCATCAACCTTGACGTTACGCTTTTTAGCTGCAACTGTTTTCTTTGCCATAGTTTTCTTCTACTTTAACAGATTACTTTGTAGCCTTCTTCTTGTTAGCAACAGTCTTCTTCTTACCCTTACGTGTACGAGCATTGTTCTTAGTGCTCTGGCCACGGCAAGGAAGACCAAGACGATGACGGATACCACGGTAGCAACCGATATCCATGAGACGCTTAATGTTCAACTGAACTTCAGAACGAAGATCGCCTTCTACCTTGTAGTTGGCACCGATATACTCACGAATAGCGGCGGCCTGTTCATCAGTCCAATCTTTTACCTTGATGTCTTTATCGACACCAGCATTCGTTAAAATGGTATTTGCGGCACTGCGACCGATACCATAGATGTAAGTTAACGCGATTTCTCCACGCTTGTTCTGCGGAAGATCTACGCCTACAATTCTTATTGCCATATTATTTTAAAAATGTGTTTTTTGCGAAAAATTGCCTGCAAATATAAGAAATTTATCCCTGACGAAGCTTAAATTTAGGATTTTTCTTATTAATTACGTACAAAACGCCGTGGCGACGGACGATTTTGCAATCTGGAGTGCGCTTTTTAAGCGATGCTTTTACTTTCATATCGTGTAAGATTATTTATTTGTATCGGAATGCGATTCTGCCCTTAGTCAGATCATATGGAGACATCTCAACCCTTACCTTGTCGCCTGGCAAAATTTTGATGTAGTGCATACGCATCTTGCCAGAAATATGAGCTGTAATCTCATGACCATTCTCGAGCTCAACTCGGAACATTGCATTAGACAAAGCTTCTACAATGGTTCCGTCTTGTTCGATTGCTGTCTGTTTTGCCATTACTTATTGCTTTTTTAAGTTTAGATAAATCTGTCACCGAGAACTTCCTCGATATAGTCGAATGTCGAAAGAATCTGTGCACCATCCTGACCGATTGCCAGGCAATGCTCATAATGAGCCGACACTGAATGATCACGAGTACGGACTGTCCAACCATTACGGTCGATCACCACATTCTTTGAACCTTTATTGATCATCGGTTCAATGCAGATGCACATACCCGGTCTGAGCAGCGGACCAACTCCACGTCGTCCATAGTTTGGAACATCCGGATCTTCATGGAGCTTCTTTCCAATTCCGTGGCCGGTAAGTTCTCGAACCACAGAATATCCGCGTTTCTCACAGAAATCCTGTACGGCCCAACCAATGTGGCCAACTCTGTTACCGGGCTTTGCCTGCTCAATGCCAATCATCAAAGACTGCTTGGTAGTCTTGAGCAAACGGACAACGGACTCTTCAACCTCGCCAACCATATAGGTGTAGCAACTATCGCCATTGAAACCATTGAGAACGGCACCGCAGTCGAGACCGACAATGTCGCCATCTTTCAGGACGTAGTCAGAAGGGAATCCGTGAACTACTTCATCGTTAACCTCAATACAAAGCGTACCAGGAAAACCTTCGTAGCCTTTGAAACCAGGAACACCTCCGTTATCTCTTATGAATTGTTCGGCAATCTCATCGAGACGCTTGGTCGTAATACCTGGCTGAACCCACTTGGCAAGTTCGCCAAGTGTTTGTCCAACCAATATATTAGCCTGACGCATCAATTCGATTTCCTCGTCAGTTTTCAGAAATATCATTGCTCAAAAATTAATAAGCAGCGACAGAACCGGTACGACCCTTGATTCGACCTGACTTCATCAGACCATCATAGTGATGCATCATAAGATGTGACTCGATCTGCTGGAGAGTATCCAATACTACACCAACGAGAATCAAGAGTGATGTACCACCGAAGAACTGAGCGAAGCTTGTGCTGACGCCGAAAAGACGTGCGATGCAAGGAAGAATAGCAACAACTGCCAGGAACACAGAACCTGGGAAGGTGATGCGGGTCATGATTGTATCAAGGAAGTCAGCAGTAGCCTTACCTGGCTTGATGCCTGGGATAAAACCGTTCTGTGACTTCATTGCTTCAGCCATCTGAACAGGGTTCATTGTAATCGCTGTATAGAAATAAGTGAAGACAATGATAAGCACTGCAAGAACAGCATTGTATGCGAAGCTATCTGGACGGGTGAATGCACTCCAGAAACCATCGTTAGACGAGGTGAAACCAGAGAGAACCATTGGAACGAACATGATAGCCTGGGCGAAGATGATTGGCATAACACCAGCAGCATTTACCTTGAGAGGGATGTACTGACGAACACCGCCATACTGACGGTTGCCACGGATCTGCTTAGCATACTGTACAGGCACCTTGCGAGTACCCTGAACGAGCATAATTGAGAAAGCAATAACAACGAGAAGGAAGAAAATCTCGAGGAGGAACATCACAAGACCACCAGCACCATTGTTTCGGTCAGCGCACTCGATAGAGAGCGCCTGTGGAAGACGGGCAATAATACCGATCATGATAAGGAATGAGATACCATTGCCAATACCCTTGTCAGTAATACGCTCACCAAGCCACATTACAAACATGCTGCCTGCAGTGAGGATAACAATGCTTGAGAGAACAAACCACGCACCGTAAGATACGAATGGAGAAGATGTTCCCAGACCTGCGTACTGTGAATTGATACTTGAAATGTAAGCCCAACTCTGGAAAATCAGAATCAGCACGGTCAACTGACGTGTATACTGATTGATCTTGTTGTGACCACTCTCGCCATCACGAGACAACTTCTGGAACGAAGGAACAACCATCGTGAGAAGCTGAATCACAATTGAGGCAGAGATATAGGGCATAATACCCAAAGCGAAGATTGAGGCATTCGAGAAAGCACCGCCAGAGAACATATCAAGCAATGCCAACAAGCCTTCGCCAGCAGCCGCCTTATTGCTTGCTAACAATTGAGCATCAATGCCAGGCAAAACAATGAAGGAACCAAGACGATAGACAGCGCAAAGACCGATTGTCCAAAGGATACGGTTGCGCAGCTCTTCAATCTTCCAAATGTTTTTGAATGTCTCAAAAATTCTCATGGGAATTATGCATTTTCAGGAGCAGATGCTCCAATCTTAACTACTGAACCACCAGCTGCAACGATAGCCTCCTCAGCCTTCTTAGAGAAAGCATGAGCAGAAACCTTGATTGCTACACTGACAGCACCATTGGCAAGAACCTTAACGAGCTGATTCTTTGAAACGAGACCAGCAGCATGAAGTTCCTCAACACCAACAACCTGAAGAGACTTGCTAGTAGCGAGAGCATCGATTGCAGAAAGGTTGATGGCCTTATACTCAACACGGTTAATGTTCTTGAAACCGTACTTAGGCATACGACGCTGAATAGGCATCTGACCGCCCTCAAAACCAATCTTCTTCTTATAGCCCGAATGCTGCATAGCACCCTTGTTACCACGGGTAGAAGTGCCGCCAAGGCCAGAACCAGCACCACGACCTACGCGCTTGCGAGTCTTTGTTGAACCTGCGGCTGGCTTCAAATTACTTAAGTTCATATTCTGAAACTTATTTAATTGTTATTAATAAGGCAAGATTTGACTTGGTTTCCCTGTAATCGCCAAATCTGCCTGTGGGTTATTAGTCAACAAGTGCTACGAGGTGGCTTACCTTGCGGATCTGACCACGTGTACACTCATTATCAGGAAGTTCACGAACGAGACCGATACGTGTGAGTCCAAGTGCATCAAGGGTGAGCTTCTCTGTCTTAGGGCAGTTGATACGACTGCGTACCTGCTTAACTTTAATAGTTGCCATAATTAGATAATGTTTTAACCTTTGAATACAACATCGAGTGAAACACCACGGTTCTCAGCTACCTGCTTGGCATCACGGAGCTCTGCAAGAGCAGCGATAGTAGCCTTAACCAAGTTATGTGGGTTAGATGAACCCTTAGACTTAGCAAGCACATCCTTAACGCCTACGCTCTCAAGAACGGCACGCATAGCACCACCGGCCTTAAGACCAGTACCGGCAGAAGCAGGGATAAGGAGAACCTTAGAGCCGCCGAACTTAGCATACTGCTCGTGAGGAATTGTACCATTGATAACTGGAACCTTAACGAGGTTCTTCTTAGCAGCCTCAACACCCTTTGCAATGGCAGCCTGAACTTCACCTGCCTTACCAAGACCGAGACCGATGATACCGTTACCATCACCTACTACAACGATAGCAGCGAAAGTAAAAGTACGACCACCCTTGGTGACCTTAGTAACACGGTTAATAGCAACGAGACGATCCTTGAGCTCGTCAACATTGACATTCTTTACTTTATTATTCATAACAGCCATTCAATTTAAAATTTGAGACCACCATTACGAGCGCCATCAGCCAAAGCCTTTACACGACCGTGGAAAAGATAACCGTTACGATCGAATACAACCTCAGTGATGCCAGCCTCAAGACACTTCTTAGCAATAGCCTCGCCTACCTTGGTAGCAACCTCAGTCTTGTTGCCCTCAGTGATACCCTTAGATGAAGCAGAAGCAACAGTCTTACCCTCAAGATCGTTAACAGCCTGTACATAGATTGCCTTGTTGCTGCGGAAAACAGTCAAACGAGGACGGCTAGCAGTGCCATTGACATGCTTGCGGATACGGTGCTTAATCTTTATTCTTCTTTCTTTCTTAGTAATCATAATCGTCTGAATTTAAAAAGTTAATTACTTAGCACCGGCAGACTTGCCAGACTTACGACGAATCTGTTCACCAACGAAGAGAACACCCTTACCCTTATATGGCTCTGGCTTGCGGAAAGAACGAATCTTATTGCAAATCAAACCAAGGAGAGCCTTATCGCAAGACTCGAGAGTGATAAGTGGGTTCGCATTACGCTCGGTCTTGGTTGTCAGCTTGACCTCCTTAGGAAGTGCGATATAGATAGCATGTGAATAACCAAGAGACAACTCGAGAACGTTACCATTGTTGCTAGCACGGTAGCCAACGCCGACCAACTCAAGCTCCTTCTTATAGCCCTCGCCACAACCAATAACCATATTATTGATGAGTGAACGATAGAGGCCATGAAGAGCACGTGTTTCCTTTTCGTCATTTGGACGAGTAACGGTGAGGACAGCGCCATCAATAGAAACGGTGATACCGCCTGTGAGAGCCTGGCTCATCTCGCCATTCTTACCCTTGACAGAAACTACATTATCCTTAACAGTGACAGTTACACCTGCAGGAATATTAATAGGCAATTTACCAATTCTTGACATAATTAATACCTCCTATAATTAATAGATGTAACACAAAACTTCACCGCCAACCTTCTGTACGGCAGCCTCCTTGTCGGTCATTACACCGCGAGAGGTAGAAAGGATAGCAATACCGAGTCCGTTAAGGACACGTGGCATATCCTTATAGCCAACGTACTTACGAAGACCTGGAGTAGAAACACGAGTGAGGCTCTTAATAGCGCAAACCTTGTTAGCGAGGTCGTACTTAAGAGCGATCTTGATAGTTCCCTGAGGGCCATCTTCAACGAACTTGTAGTTCTTGATGTAACCCTTCTCGAAGAGGATCTTGGTGATCTCCTTCTTCAAATTTGACGCAGGAACTTCAACAACGCGGTGGTTAGCACCGATTGCGTTGCGAAGACGGGTCAAATAATCTGCGATTGGATCAGTCATTTGTTTAGTTTTTAAATTAATCCGGACACCCGGACAATATTTAATAATTACATATAATTCTATATCCGCAGGAGACGAGCTCCTGCCGATATATAATTTCTAGGGATGGAGCGGAATTACCAGCTTGCCTTGTGAACACCTGGGATAAGACCGGCAGAAGCCATCTCACGGAACTGAATACGTGAAAGACCGAACTGACGGATATAACCCTTTGGACGACCAGTAATCTTGCAACGGTTGTGAAGACGAACTGGAGATGCGTTCTTTGGGAGAGCCTGGAGAGCCTGAGCTGCCTCGTAGTCACCTGCATTTGCAGCCTTCTTGAGCTCAGCACGCTTTGCAGCGTACTTTGCAACGAGAGCCTGACGCTTAACCTCACGGGCTACCATTGAAATCTTTGCCATAGTCTATTCTTACTTTTTAGCGTTCTTGAATGGAAGACCGAACTCCTTCAGCAGGGCAAAGCCCTCCTCATCAGTCTTGGCAGAAGTCACAAAAGTGATATTCATACCAAGGATGCGCTGAATGCTGTCAATGTTGATCTCTGGGAAGATGATCTGCTCGGTGATGCCGAGGGTGTAGTTACCACGGCCGTCGAACTTAGACTCGATGCCGCCGAAGTCGCGGATACGAGGAAGAGCCACGCGGATAAGACGCTCGAGGAACTCGTACATCATCTGATGACGAAGAGTCACACGAACACCGATAGGCATCTGCTTACGAACCTTGAACTGAGCGATATCCTTCTTAGATACGGTCTGAACAGCCTTCTGGCCAGTGATAGCAGTGAGCTCGTTGATAGCTGTCTCGATAATCTTCTTATCAGCAACAGCCAAGCCGAGACCTTCATTGATCACAATCTTCTCGAGGACTGGAACCTGCATTACAGTGGTATAACCGAACTGCTTGGTAAGTGCAGGAACAATCGAGTCCTTATAATATTGCTTAAGTGATGCAGTATTTGCCATGTGTTGTCTCCTTTATTATTTAACGGTTACCTTCATAGCTTTACCATTTGAACGGCAAGGCTTACCCTCGGCGTTAACTGGATTGAGCTTAGAAACATGAATAGGAGCCTCCTTCTCGATGATACCACCCTGAGGATTCTTTGCATTTGGCTTAGTGCTCTTCTTGACGATGTTAACGCCTTCAACGATAGCACGCTTGTTCTCAACATCAACAGAGAGGACCTTAGCAGTCACACCCTTGTTCTTGCCAGAGTTTACATAAACGGTATCGCCCTTCTTAATGTGTAACGTATTCATAATCTTTATACATTATTTAGAGCACTTCTGGTGCCAATGAAACAATCTTCATGTTGGCAGCACGCAACTCACGAGCCACAGGGCCGAAGATACGTGAACCACGCATATCACCTGCGTTGTTCAAAAGGACGCAAGCATTATCATCAAATCGAATGTAAGAACCATCTGGACGGCGAACTTCCTTCTTTGTACGAACGATGATAGCCTTGCTGACGGTACCCTTCTTCATGTCAGATGAAGGGATTACACTCTTAACGGTCACTACGATAATATCACCTACAGATGCATATCGACGACCTGTACCACCCAGTACACGGATGCAAAGGCACTCCTTGCCGCCTGAGTTATCGGCAATCTTAAGTCTTGATTCTGTCTGTATCATAATATTTACTTAGCTTTTTCGATGATTTCTACTAAACGCCAACGCTTTGATTTGCTCAGCGGACGAGTCTCCATCAGGAGGACGCGATCGCCTACCTGAGCCTCATTCTTTTCGTCATGAGCGTGGTATTTCTTTGTCTTGTTGACAAACTTACCATAGATCGGGTGTTTCTCCTTATACTTTACAGTAACGGTGATGGTCTTTTCCATCTTATCGCTGGAGACGATTCCGATTCTTGTTTTTCTGAGATTTCTTGTTTCCATGAAAAAATCTGTTGTGAAAATTTGTTGAATTGATTAAAGTGCAGCCTCAACCTCACGAGACTTAAGCTCGGTCAAAAGACGGGCGATGTTGCGACGGGTAGCACGGATAACCATTGGGTTGTCGAGTGGACTAACAGCATGGTTAAACTGCAAAGATTCCAAAGATGCCTTCTCTTCAGCAATGCGACCCTTCAATTCCTCGACTGTAAGATTCTTAATTTCTTGAGCTTTCATTTTATTGGTCTTTTTACTAATTAGAGAACGATAAGTTCTGGATCATAGTCGCGACGAACGACGAACTTAGTCTGAACTGGGAGCTTCTGAGCGCCGAGGCGGAGAGCCTCCTTAGCGATCTCATAAGAAACACCTTCAATCTCAAACAGGATACGACCTGGGTTGCAATCAGCTACCCAGCCTTCTGGATCACCCTTACCTTTACCCATTCGGACATCGGCAGGCTTACGAGTGTAAGGCTTATCAGGGAAGACACGGCACCAGAGCTGGCCTTCACGCTGCATATAACGGGTGATTGCGATACGAGCGGCTTCAAGCTGACGCGAATTGATCCACTTGTTATCAAGCGTCTTGATTCCGAATGAACCGAAGGCAAGCTGGTTACCACGCTGGGCGTTACCCTTGAGGTTGTTACGCTGTTGTCTGCGGAACTTTGTTCTTTTCGGCTGTAACATTGTTTTAAAGCTTCTAAATCGTTAATACTTATTTTTTGTTGTTACGGAAACCGCCACGACGCTGGCCGCGACCCTCGCGACGCTCGCCGCGGTTGTCACCCTGGTGACCAGTTTCCTTCTGCTTAGCGAAGTTAGGAGCAAGATCCTTCTTGCCATAAACCTCACCACGGCAGATCCAAACCTTGATACCAATCAAACCAACCTTGGTCAGAGCCTCAGCAAGAGAATAGTCGATATCAGCACGGAAAGTATGGAGTGGAGTACGACCCTCCTTATAGAGCTCCTTACGAGACATTTCAGCGCCATTGAGACGACCGCTGAACTGAATCTTGATACCTTCAGCACCTGCGCGCATAGCTGACTGGATAGCCATCTTGCATGCACGACGATATGCAACTTTACCTTCGAGCTGACGAGCGATGTTCTCTGCTACGATGTGAGCATCGATCTCAGGCTTCTTAACCTCATAGATATTGATCTGTACCTCTTTGTCTGTAATTGACTTAAGCTCTTCCTTGAGCTTATCAACCTCAGAACCAGCCTTACCGATGATAATACCTGGACGAGCAGTGCAGATAGTGATAGTCACGAGCTTAAGAGTACGCTCAATGACGATACGGCTGAGCATTGCCTTAGCCAGACGGGCGTTCAGATACTTACGGATCTTAGCGTCCTCAACGATAGTATCACCACAATTATTGGTTGCAAACCAGTTTGAATCCCAACCACGGATGATACCCAAACGGTTACTAATTGGAGAAATTTTCTGTCCCATTGTGGTGATTATTTAGATTCTTTGTTAATAGTATCAACATACAAAGTCACATGATTGCTGCGCTTGCGAACGCGGTATGCACGACCCTGTGGAGCAGGACGGAGACGCTTGATAGTAGCGCCCTCATCAACAACGATCATAGAGATCTTGAGTTCACCAGCTTCGATCTTGTGCTCAGTCTTCTGCTCGTAGTTAGCGATAGCAGACTTAAGCAGGAGTTCTACACGAGCAGCAGCCTCCTTATTAGAGAAGTGGAGCACACCAAGAGCCTTGGTTACTTCCATGCCACGAACCATATCGGCAACGAGGCGCATCTTGCGAGGAGACGTAGGAATATTGTTGTACTTAGCAAAATAGGTATTCTTACGAACTTCCTTCAGCTTATTGGCAGAGTTTTGTTTTCTATTAGCCATTTTTCTTGAATTATTTTAGTAAGACCCTAAATTATTTGCCATTACCATGGTGGCCGCGGAATGTACGAGTCATAGAGAACTCACCGAGCTTGTGACCAACCATATTCTCAGTTACATAAACTGGAACGAACTTGTTACCGTTGTGAACAGCGATAGTGTGACCTACGAAATCAGGAGAGATCATAGAAGCACGAGACCAAGTCTTGATTACAGACTTCTTGCCAGATTCATTCATAGCAAGAATCTTCTTCTCGAGCTTAACGCTAATAAACGGGCCTTTTTTTAAGGAACGACTCATATTATTTAAATTAAATAATGTGTTACTTCAAAATTACTTCTTATTAGCTCTCTCGATAATATACTTGTTAAACTGCTTCTTTGGTGCACGTGTCTTGAGACCCTTTGCATACAAGCCCTTACGAGAACGTGGGTGACCACCAGACTGACGTCCTTCACCACCACCCATTGGGTGATCGACTGGGTTCATAACAACGCCACGGTTGTGTGGACGACGACCTAACCAGCGAGAGCGACCAGCCTTACCACTCTTCTCGAGTGCGTGATCAGAGTTACCAACAGAACCTACTGTAGCCTT